>NZ_RJUF01000192.1 GCF_024343775.1 Lacihabitans soyangensis
ACCTTGGTTTCTCTCTTCTTCCAATGTAAGTGATATCCGAAACCCAAACCTGATTTGGTCTTTTTATATCAATATTTAGGATTAGATTATCATGCTTTTTAAACCGATGTTTAGAGTTTGTAGTTACATGATAACGGCGTCTTGGCTGAATAAAAAGATGATTTGCTTTCATTATCGCAAAGAATTTATCTCTGCCAATATCAAGACTTTGTAGCTCTTTATTTAAGATATAGTATAACTTTTTGCCACCAATCATTGGCATCGTTTTTCTAACTTCTAATATCATATCCACAACTACTTCGGCTTTAAAAATCTTGACCTCCTTTCTTTTTATACTCCTGTAATACACCTGTCTATCAATCCCGAACAAATGACAGGCAAAACTCAAGGTTTGGTTTTCTTCTTGTCTAAATTGATCGATTGTTCGGGTGAGGAGTTTTTTCGGATATCAATTTGATATTCTTTTTCAGCTAAATTTATCATCATATCAAAGATGATTGCTTTTTTATCTGAAACATTGGCTAAATGTTCATAATAAGCTCTTTGTTTTTCTAAAAGCTTAACCTTAGCCTCAAGCTCCATTATTCTTTGCTCAGGTGTTTTCGGCATATGAGATGGCGTTTGATTTTCCCAATCAAAGTTACCGTATTTTCGCAGCCAAACTGTAATTGTCGCTCTACCTTGTATCCCATATTTCCTTTGAGCTCCACGAATTGAAATTTCTCCACGTTCAACTTCATGAACTATCTGAAGCTTTAAACTCATACTGTAATCTTTTTGACTACGCTTAACATAATTTACTCGTTCTTCCATTTTGATACTTTTTTGTGTATCGCTATTTCAGGACAAGACATTTTACCCAAAAAAAGAGGCTGCCTACTTATCAGTCAACCTCTTTTTGAATGTTTCACAGGAAACCTACTATGTTTATCCTTTTCTAGCGGCTAGAAAACCGCCTTCTCCATCAAATGTCACAAAATAAAGGTCAGTACCAAGTTTGATAATCACCTGATAACTAACCAGTTTTTCAGCAACAACAGACTTTGTACCTTTTTGATAAACATATCCCGAATATTTTTTATCTAGATATTCCTTTGCCTTAGCGGGAAGGTCTGTCACTTTTATCTCTTTTATAGAAATCATAGTATCATTTATTCCCGTACTATTTACTTTAACGGTTTTGGCTTTATCATCCATAACATATTCGTAAAGCATATTGTCGGCTGAAATGAGTATAGTAAAAGTTTTACCTTCACTTTGTGTTTTAATGAGCACCTTAAGCACCTTGTACTCTTTATGTTTGGTAGCTAGGTAAGTTACTATTTCTTTAGTCAGATCTTTTTCATCACCTACTTTAGTGGTAGCGGCGTCAGCTATAACAGTACCCAATTCAGATTTAGCAATTAATTTAAACTTGTCGTCAAATTTTAAATTTAGAACTTTGCCATTGTGTTTAACTATTATTTGATAATAAGCAATCTTTCCATCTTTTTTATAAACGGTTCCTTTTTGGTAGAGATATCCGGCAAATTCTTTAGTTAATAAAGATTTGATGTCTGCTGGAAGATCTTTTTCGGCTATTTCAACTATTTGATTACTACTGTCTTTTTGACCTGAGCTAGACTCCTTTATTAATGTACCATCTTCATTGTAAACCAACTCATAAACAGTCAAGTCTTTGCTTACGACAACCGTATATGTTTTTTTGGTGTCTTGCTTTAGGAGTAATGCCTTGATAAATTTATAATCTCCCAATTTGGTTTTAATGGCCGTTTTAATAGCAGTTGGAAGATCCGCTTCCGAAACCATAACCGCCTTGTTTGCATTGTCTTTTGAAGTATTTACTTCCTTAGCGTCTTTAGGCAGCACCATAAGAAGCACCAAAGTTCCTTTGGCATCAAAAACCAAAGTTATATATGAACCCTCTTTGGTTAATATCAGTATTTTATGACCATCAGATGCCTTGTTTTTGTCGAGGTTTTCAATAACTGACTTTACCGTACTTCCGGGATAGTTTTTATCAATAAACTCTTTAGCAGAGGCTGGAAGCTCGGCATTGGTTAGAAATTTAGAATATTCAGATATTATTCCCGAATTATTAATAACAAGACCCATGTCTTTGGCTTTCCATTTGAATCGGTATTCCCAAAGTTTTTGTTTTTCAATTTCTTCATATTTTCCATCAGTAGCATCTGGAAATTCAGTTTTCACTATGTTAGAGACTAAATCTGGTACCGATACTGAATCTGTAGGTGTTAAGGTTTCAGTTTTTGTGCAGGCAAAAATTACTAGAGTTAAAAATAGACTTAAGTATTTCATTTTAATAAGTTTTATGATGTTTAAAGCCGCAAAAATCTTTCCAGAAAACGAATTTTTTTAAACAATATTTAAAAAAATAAGAATTGGAAATTTTTTAAACTTCTCAGCTTTTGATTTCTGAGTGTCATAAACTTAATTCAGGAGCTATTTTAATCCGAATTTCCTGTTTTTTATCCATAAATCCACCATAATCCTTTCTATCAAAAACAACGTTTTTATCAACATTTCTTTCAAACTTTCCGATGGTTTGGCTCGGCATTAAAAGTACTTCTATTTCTGCATGTTTGTTATTAACTTTATTTTTAAGATTGGATAAAATCTAAAGGATTATTTCTTTCTGTATACCCGACACTCGTGCTCCGCCACAAAATCAACAGAAGAATAGACAAGCTCGAAATTATCCTTTTCAGAAAAAGAAAGCATTTCTACAGGATGAAAATTAACCATAAAGCAATAATTCCCAACGCTCCATTCAGCCACAAAATTGGTTTTAGACGGCTTTGAAATCCACTTAAAATCTGCAAATTGGGTTTCTTTTTGGATGGTTTCGAATAGAAGCTTCATTTTTTCTAATTCAGCAAAAAGGCCGTAGTTTTTGCCCCAAATAAAAGGTCCGTGGGTCACTTTATCGGTTTCGGCGTCGTCGTTTATCTGAAAAACGTAGAGTTTGGTATATTCTTCGTTCAGACCACGTTCGAGGTGTGCGTTGCGACATTCAAAGCCCAAAGACATGTAGGAAGGAAGAATAGGTAAGAAAAGCCCTACAAAAAATCTCAAATGATTGCCTTTTTTGTAAAATTCATCAAATCTGGGGTCGTCTTTGTCGGCCGTAATCATCGTGAAATTTGGTGCGAATTTTCTATTTTCGGCCAACGAAATATATTCCTCTAACTGAGTCATAAACACATCTGAACCTACCGGCGAGGCTTGAAGGTCCCCAAGCGTACTGTCGGCTTCTATGGCTTCTAGGTGGTCTATTTCGTTACCATAACCCATGGTGTCGGGTGGAGCGATGAAGGTCTCTGCAAAAAATCCGAAATGCTTTACGCCATTGGCTACTATATAGTTTTTGATTGCTTTCAGCGGGTCATAAAACTCACCTATTTCGCTTGGAACACCTCCTGACCTTGGCTGCACATGTGCCATATCGCCACGCATAAAATCAAAGTTATAAGCTTGTTGGCATTCGTAATATTTCTGACATACGTATTCCCAAGCGGGTACGTTTGGATTGTCAAATTCTAGCTCTTGATTATGTTCTGCATGATAAAACTTGTATCTGGCCAGTGGCCCAAACACCCTAGACATGGCTTCGGGCCTATCAAATTGGTAGTTGTACCATTTGTTGCCCATTTTGTCATAAATGAAGTCTTTCTCTACCAAATGCAGTCCTCTGTAGGGCGGTGCCATCGTTACAGGTAGGGTTTCTAGGCCATGGTAGAGCAACTGTTGCATCATCTCAAGTCTCCTGCTTAGTCTTTTATCTCGCTCATCAACCCGCCCAAACAGAATTTCGAGCCTTTGTTGTTCGCTAAGAATCGGATTCTTGAAATCAAAAAATACCGATTTGCTGTAAGAAATCAAACTGCCATTAGCTGTGCCATTTTGGTTTAAATATGCCCAAATAATATCTTCTACTTCAAGCCCATTTTGGGTATTTACTGCTAAAATGGTATGCTCTTTTCGTTTTACCCACTCAAACATTTGTGGATGCAAAAACACCAACTCCGAGAACCTATCGGTATGCGGAATTACATCCAATCCCACCGATTTTCCCATCATGTGGATTAAGTTCGTCACCACTTTCAGTTGTTTTTCTACAGTATCGAGGCTTGGGATGGCATTTTTTAATTCTTCGCTAAAAAATTCGGGGTTGATATTCCAGCTTATTTTACCATACAAACTGGACACTACGCCAGGCTCCCAAATGGGCAAAATATGAATGGAATCGTGGCCGCTGCCTGTAGTTAGTAAATATTTTATAAGGTTAAAGAAATTGCCAATTGTCCGAATATTCACACCAACCATATTGCTGGTTTTTAGCCAGTCGCCGTTTTGTTGGCCTTTTAGCGGACTAGGATAGGTAACACTCGGGTTAAGAGCTTGTCCAAGTTTATCAGTTCCGAATCTCGATTGAAGAATTTGAAATATGTCGAACACATTCAGTCCTACCGCAATTTCGGGAATGAGCTGCTTTACAAAACTTGTTTCATGATTAGAATAGGCAATCTTATATACAGAATGGCCATTTCTCCACACATCAAAGGGACTTTGAATGGGGTTGTTTTCCATCGTTTCTTTATTATCATAGGTATTTAATAACAAAACTATCAATTATTGAGAAAATCTGACACATATTTTGATTTTTTTGACTTTCTATCGACTGAGAAAATCGGGTTGAGGGACAATAAATCTAAAGATTCAGGTAGAGATTCAGCTAATATTTTGTGCTTTTTTTTGATTACATAAAACAAAAACTACCTTTGAATATTATTTTATCTAGAAATTTCGTTTCTCTCCAATACTTATAAATTCTATAAATGAAGGCCATTCTCACAGGTTTGCTTTTTGCAGTAGTTTCACATTTTTCATTTGCCCAAAACAATTCCGAAATTATAGTCGGTAAAAACTATTATGGCCAAGCTATAAACGAGCGTGAAATTTGTAACTGGGTGGCGTTTTCGACTCGACCAGAGGTTAGCAAAGCCATAGAAAACATTGTGAGACGTTCGGGCTTAAAGCAGAATTTTTATGTGATGGAATGCCCGAATACCGATAATTGCTTTGCCGCAACCCGAAATGGCGAGCGTTTGATAGTTTATGACCCCAAGTTTATTAACAAACTCAGCAACGTAACAAAAACAGACTGGGGGGCTTTGAGTATTTTGGCACACGAAATAGGGCATCATTTGCAAGGACATACCATCAAACAAGGCGGTTCAGAGCATGAAAAAGAATTGGAGGCGGATGAGTTTTCGGGCTTTGTGATGTATCAAATGGGTGCAAAACTGAAGGAAGCCCAATCGGCTATAGCGAGTTTAACCACCGAATATACCACCTCAACACATCCTCCGAGAAGTTTGAGGCTGAAGTCAATAGAGAAGGGCTACATGAATGCTCGTGAGTTATACCCTGACATTCAAGGGAATAAATCAGAAAGAAAGCCAGAGGTTCCGGCTGAAAAAGTCATGGATGAAATTATAATTGAAACTACAGTATCCAACGACCCGGAGACGTTGCCAGTTCGTAAAAAGGGCTGCGTTGATGGCAATTGCCTTGAGGGATTTGGTGTAGCTATTAATTCTAAAACGTCTGAAAAATTTGAGGGGAATTGGCACATGGGTAAACGTCATGGTCAGGGTGTAGAATATTACAAAGACGGTAAAAAGAAATACGAAGGCTCGTTTGCTAACAGTTTATATAATGGAAAAGGCACACTTTTCTTTAAAAATGGGGATAAATACATTGGAGGATTTTACCAAGGTAAAATGCACGGCTACCAAAGTACCTACATTTATAGAAACGGCGATAGATTAACAGTTGACTACATTGCTGGCCAAAAACAAGGAAAAGCCAAGGTGATTTATTATGGCGGGGTAGAGGGCACAAAATACTTCAAAAACGACGAAGAAATTTTCTAAATTAATTTGGTAATCAATACTTTTTGCAGATTATTTTTCTTCTAAAATATTATTAAGAGCTTCAGTGGTTTTCAAATAAAAAACCAGCTTTCTGCATTTCGAGCATAAAATTTCTTTTATATTTGCCCCTCCAAAATCTTACCATTTTATGTCTTGGTTTAGAAGAACTGAAAAAGGGATTAACACTCCTACTGAGCTCAAACGCGAAACTCCTGACGGACTTTGGTATCAATGTCCTGAGTGTAAAAACGTAATGCATACCCGTGAACACAAGCAAAATGCCTTTACATGTGTTCATTGCAACTATCACGACAAAATTGGTTCAGAGGCATATTTTAACCTCTTGTTTGACGAAGGGGCTTTCACGGAATTAGACAAAGATATGATTTCGGGCGATCCCTTGAAGTTTGTGGATACCAAGGCTTATCCTGATCGTATTAAGACTACCGTAGAAAAATCGGGACTTAAAGATGCTTGTCGAACTGCATATGGCAAAATGCATGGGAAGGAGGTAACTATTTCCTGTATGGATTTCGGCTTTATTGGCGGCTCAATGGGCTCGGTGGTTGGTGAAAAAATTGCCCGCGGAATTAGCCACGCCATTAAGACCAAAACGCCATTTTTGATGATTTCAAAGTCTGGCGGAGCCAGAATGATGGAGGCTGGATTTTCATTGATGCAAATGGCCAAAACTTCAGCAAAATTGGCCCTATTAGAAGAAGCAAAACTTCCTTACATATCACTTTTGACCGACCCAACTACCGGTGGTGTAACGGCATCCTTTGCTATGTTAGGCGACTTCAATGTAGCCGAACCCGGCTCATTGATTGGCTTTGCTGGTCCAAGAATCATTAAAGAAACCATTGGAAAAGACCTCCCGAAAGGATTCCAGACGGCCGAGTTTATTCTCGAACACGGTTTTCTAGACTTTATCGTTGACCGCAAAGACCTTAAAGATAAATTAGCCAGTCTTTTAGCTTTATTGGCAAAGAAATAAGTTGCTTGACCTCGGTTCTTACTGCTTCGGTCTAGCCTTACTTTTGTCTATCACAGTTTCAAAGGTGCTTACTTTTGAAACAAAAAAGGCACCCAAAGCTTTTTTTGTTGACTTGCTGTTCAGATTAATAATGTTGGTAGGTATGTTACTCAACGGCGTAGCAAATATTCCTCCATTAGAAGATTCCTGCCTTAGTTGCAGCAGAAAGTAGTAAGCCTCTGTAGGAATAGAAAACAATTCTACTTTCAGTTTATCCTTGTCCGAAAACAAAGTTTGGTTCAGCGATTGTCGGATAGGCAAAATAAACATCAGACCATCGGACTTTGAACCTGGCGAAAATCCAGCATCGTAGGCCAGTGTAATATCTGTAGGTTTAAACCTCAAAGTATCGTTTTTGTAAGACCTTACCAGATAAGTATCTCCTTCACCCACGGGGTCATTGGCATAAAATTGTGCAAGAAAACCATCCTTCGGGCCGCCATTCGGGGGTGCAATTGGGAAACTAAATACCTCATACGCAATAGAATCTATTTTTGGGACCCTTTTGAGCTGGGAGAGGGAATAATACTGCTCATTTTCATATTTTACAGCTAATGCCACTTGCTCGTTTTCTTTTAAAAACTTTCCAGCTTTTGGTTTATAGGTATAAACACCGTCGTTGTTTGGGTCGGTAAAGACATGGGCGGTGCTGTCTTGGTTATATACGATTACCTCTGCACCCAACGCTGGTTTGGGGGCAGCATCCTCAAAATAGGGCTGCGAAATAGTTAGTTTCACGCTTTGTTCTTTGTCTTCGTCAGTAAGCCAAGCATCTACTACTAGCTGATTTACTCCGTCCTTTACTTCTAAATCTATTACTTCTTCACAAGAAAATAGAGCAGCGGAGACTATAAGTATTGATAATATTTTTTTCATGATTTTTTAGAATTTGAAATTGTATGTAACTGCAGGAATAATAGCGGCAAAAACCGAGTATTTTACTGCCTCAGTTTTGGAAGGGTCATCAGGATTTTGACGCACATACACCGAAAAAGGATTTTTTCTGTTATAAACATTATATACCGAAAACACCCACTCACTTTCGCCTTTGCCAAACAAAGCATGTTTATTTTTACGGGTAGCTGAGTAGTCCAGTCTATGGCTGTTTGGAATTCTATAAGTATTTCTATCATCGGTATAATTGTGAGGAAGTGCAATTCCTTGCCACGCAAACTTATTGGTCGGGAAACTTGCCGGGGTGCCACTGGAGAAGGATAACGTTGTACCCATAGACCATTTTTTGGTCAAGTCAAGAATTCCAACCACCGATATATTATGGGCTTTGTCAATTCTGCTGGCGTACCAATCGTTGTTATTTAGCCCATCAATTTTTCTTTCTGTTCGTGCTAGCGTATAACTCACCCAACCATTAAGTTTGCCTTTATTTTTTTTCACAAAAAACTCCGCACCATAAGCTCTACCGATACCGTACATGAGGTCGCCCTCAACTGCTGGATTAAGTAACAAATCCGCATTTCTTATGTAATCAATCTGGTTTTTTAGAGTTTTGTAATAAACTTCTACGGAACTTTCGTAAAGGTTTTCAGAAAAATTCTTGAATAAGCCCAAAGCTACTTGATCGGAGAGTTGCGGCTTGATGTTGTTACTGCTTGGTGTCCAAACGTCAAGAGGTGACGAAGCCACGGTGTTAGAGAGCAAATGAATGTACTGTGCCAATCTATTGTACCCTAGTTTTATAGAGGTGCTGTTGTTTATTCCTAAATTCAGGGCAATTCTTGGCTCCAAGTTGCCATAGTTTTTGATGGCTTCTCCTTTTTCAGACGTTCGAGTTGAGGTTATTGCTTTTCTCTCTCCAGGTGTAGTATTTTCATTAAAAGTGTAAACCGTTCCAGGTCCCATGTAGCTGTAGAAAGAATACCTCAGGCCATAGTTAAGAGTAAGTTTGTCAGTCAGTTTTTGCTCATTACCAACATACAGAGCCGATTCCATGGCATATTTACTATCTAAGCCAATGGAGCGAGATTGCCCACCCGAAACCGCAGTGGCTTGTCCAGGATTAAAAGTGTAATAGATTGCTTGTCCTCCAAAGGATATGGTGTTTTTGGAGTTTAGATAATAATTAAAATCAGGTTTTATGCTGTAATTCAATATGTTGGACTTCCATTCAAAAGAATCTTGGTCATTTTCATTTGACAAATCAGAGTCGAGTGAGTAGTCATAGTTTGAGTAAAAGACGGTTGTGTTCAGGAACAATTTATTGTTGAAAACATGGTTCCATCGAAAAGAAGTGGTGGAGTTTCCCCAGTTGAATCCAAAGTCAGCTCCGAACACATCCCGACCGAAGTAGCCAGAAAGAAAAATAGTATTTTTGTCGTTTATTTTGTAATTGGTTTTGGCCGTAAAATCATAGAAGTAGAATCTTGACCCTTTCAAGTCGGAGTTTAGAAATGGCTTTGCCAGAATGTCGATATATGATCTTCGCAAGGCGACTATAAAACTTCCTTTTTCTTTTAGGAATGGTCTTTCATAAGCAAATCTTGAGAAAATTGTTCCCAATCCACCCGAGAATTCAGGTTTTTTCGAATTTCCCTCCTTCATTCTTACGTCTAATATAGAAGAAACTCTTCCTCCGTAGGTGGCAGGTATTCCTCCTTTTATCAGTTTAACGTCTTTCACTACATCGGGGTTAAAAACCGAGAAGAATCCGAACAGGTGGGAGGAATTATAGACAGGGGCCTCGTCCAGTAAAACTAAGTTTTGATCTATTCCGCCACCTCTCACATTAAAGCCAGATGATCCCTCTCCAACGGAGCTTACACCGGGTAGAAACTGTATGCTCCTTATAACATCTACTTCCCCAAGAAATGCGGGCATCTTTTTGATGGTTTTCATTTCCACTTTATTCACCGACATCTCCACATTTTTCACATTGTCATCCTCTCGTTTTCCTGTCACTACTACTTCATCAAGAAGCTTTCCTTCTTCAGTGAGCTCGAAGTTCAGTGTTTGATTATTGTCTAGCGTATATTCTTTTGAAACAGAGTTGTAGCCTATGTAGCTTACAACAAGTGTGTATTTTCCTTGTGGTGCCGTGATGGAGTAAAAACCGTAAACATTGGTACTTGCACCTATTTTAAGTTCTTTCAAAAACACGTTTACCCCTATCATGCCTTCGCCATTTTTGGCATCACTTACTTTACCGCTTATTGTAAAATTAGTTTGAGCATTGCATGGATTAGCTGTGGCAAAAACGAAAAGGAAAAATAGAAAGTGCTTAAAATTAAAAGGTTTTGTAAAGTATGACATCTTTAAATATTTGGATTCTTTATAATCGCTGAGGAATGTATTTCTAACGTTTAACTTAAATAAATAGTTTTTGAATCTATTTTTTATAAAATTGTCACTATAAAATCTTTCTATTGTTCTAAATTGATTAATCACTTTTTAAATTATTTTAATAAGTGTGCCTGTTTAATTAATAATTGCTTTATTTTTGTAAAAAAAACACCTAATTGATTCATCATGAGTAGTCCTCTTTTCAAAGAACCCATTGCATACGAAAAAATACCAACTAGGATTTTTACTGATCCTCGTGAAGCTTCAAAATCTGTTGCTCATGAAATCGCGGAATTGATAAAATTAAAGCAAAGGGAAGGTAAAAGCTGTGTTTTGGGTTTAGCCACTGGGTCTTCGCCAAAGACGGTTTATGCCGAGCTTATTCGTTTACACCGGGAGGAAGGCTTGAGTTTCAAAAACGTGGTGTCGTTTAATCTCGACGAATATTACCCGATGGAGCCAGATGCCATTCAAAGTTATTGGCGGTTCATGAAAGAGCAATTGTTTGACCATGTGGATATTCCAAAAGAGAACTATTTTATTCCGCTCGGAGATATTCCTCAGAGCCAAATAGAGGATTTTTGTAAAAGTTACGAGGCAAAAATCGACAGTTTGGGCGGCTTAGATTTTCAGCTTTTGGGTATAGGTGGTAACGGTCACATAGGTTTTAACGAACCTGGCTCACTGATAAACTCCAAAACTCGTTTGATGATGTTAGATCATTCCACAAGAGCTGCTGCCGTTATGGATTTTGGAGGAGAACTCATAAAAGTACCAAAGAAGGCTATTACAATGGGTGTGTCTAAAATACTTCAGGCTAAAAGAGTGGTATTGCTCGCCTGGGGAGAGAGAAAAGCAGGAATGATAGCTGACGCCGTGGAGGGATCGGTTTCGGAGCATAATCCATCTTCATATTTACAAAGTCATGGCAATGTGCTTTTTGTTGTAGATACCGCGGCTGCTTCAGAACTTAAAAGAATGAAGTCACCATGGCTAGTTGAAGACGTCACTTGGGACAGTCAAATGACCAAGAAGGCTGTTTGCAGTTTGGCTTTAGATCTTAAGAAACCGATTCTTAAACTGACCAACAAAGATTATAACGACAATGGTTTGTCAGACCTTTTGGCAGGTTACGGCCAAGCGTATGAAATAAATATTGAGGTATTTAACCAATTGCAGCATTCTATTTCGGGTTGGCCAGGTGGCAAACCGAATGCTGATGATACCAATAGACCAGAGCGTGCATTACCAGAAAGGAAAAGAGTAATTATCTTCAGTCCGCACCCTGACGACGATATCATCTCTATGGGTGGAACTTTCCAACGCTTGGTAGATCAAGGCCATGAAGTACATGTGGCGTACCAGACCTCTGGAAATATCGCCGTTTCTGATGATGAGGCCATCAGGTTTATAGATTTTGTGGTTGACTTTAATCGTCAGTTTGGTATTAATAACGACGAGACCACCAAGATTTTTGAAGATGCGAAATCATTTCTTTTAAACAAAAAAGATAGTGAATTGGATACAGCGGAAGTTAGACATGTGAAAGGTTTAATCCGAAAAGGAGAAGCCAAAAACACTTGTAGATTTGTTGGAATTCCGGTCGAAAACGCACATTTCATGAATATGCCGTTTTATGAAACTGGTCAAGTACAGAAAGCACCGCTCGGTAAAAAAGACATAGAAATAACCAAAGAGTTGATTGAAAAAATCAAACCTCATCAAATATACGCAGCAGGAGATTTGGCCGACCCACATGGAACTCACAAAGTGTGTCTAGACGCCATTATGGATGCAGTGAAGGAACTCAAGCACAAAAACTTCATGAAGGATTGTTGGGTTTGGCTATACAGGGGTGCATGGGCTGAGTGGGAAATTCATGAGATAGAAATGGCGGTACCGATGAGTCCCGACCAGGTTATTCAGAAACGCTTGGGTATATTCAAGCATCAATCTCAAAAAGATGGCGTGGTTTTCCAAGGTTCAGATGCCCGTGAGTTTTGGCAAAGAGCAGAGGAGCGAAACGCTACCACAGCAGAACTTTATAACAAACTAGGTCTAGCCGAATATCAAGCTATGGAGGCCTTTGTTAGGTGGAAATATTAAATCAATTTATTTAACCCTAGATATACAAGTCTACTTCTTTTGAGGTAGACTTTTTTGCTTATGGTTATTCCATGGAAATATATCCGTCCAACTGGCTGATGGAAAACTTACGAGTCGTCGGGTTGATTTCGGTTAAGGCATCCTTATTCAATAAAAAAATTTTTAATTTGCCAGAAATACTAAATCTTTTTATTAATATTGGTAAAAGAATCAACCCTTAAGTGTTTAAAATCTAGATAAATAGGTTTTATTGAACTTGATTTCTAAAAAATTTATAATTTTTTTGATACCAAGCAACAACAAATTAGGATTATTCAAATAATTTATTTTACTTTACTGACATATGGTACGTTTTTTGTAATAAGTTCCTTGTGCTTTCAAATATAAGCGTACCTAACCAACCATTATGAAGAAAATAAATTTTTTTATGACCGTTCAATGGCTAATTTTTATGCCATTGATACTTCCATTAGGAATTATTACTGGTGCTTTCGAGGGTGTTAAGAAAACATTTGAGCAGGCTTCGTCAGACATTCTTGAGAAACAAGAAGTTGTTTCTTAATGAACAAAGCCGAGGTTTCCTAATTTGATTTCTTCGTCGTCGAGACTCAGGAACTCTTCCCAGAACGGCTGCTCAGGAACGGCCGCTCTACAAATTATTGGCTCGTTTTTTACGGGATGTATGAAATATATACGTCTTGCATGAAGATTTATCGATCCATCTTGATTTCCTCTTGGCGAACCGTACTTCACATCACCTTTGATGGCACACCCTAGAGATGCCAGCTGAACCCTTATTTGATGCGGTCTGCCAGTAATTGGGCTCACTTCTATCAAATGATATTTATTAATGTTACCCATGTATCGGTAAGTAAGTTCGGCTTTTTGTGAGTCAGGTACTTCTGTGTCGTAAGCTGTTACGGTGTTAGAGGAGCTATCTTTCTTTAACCAATGTACCAGTTTGCCTGCTTTTTTTTCAGGTTTTTTGTAGGTAATTGCCCAATAGGTTTTTTGAACCAGTCTTTTTCTAAAAATCTCATTCATTCTTGTAAGAGCCTTAGAGGTTTTTGCAAAAACCACAATTCCACTTACAGGCCTGTCGAGTCTGTGAATAGTACCCAAGAAAACATCGCCTGGTTTATTATGAGTTACTTTTATGTATTCTTTTACATAATCCTCTAGGGTTTTATCTTTGGTGATGTCTTCATGCACCAACACACCCGCAGCTTTGTTAACTATTATCAGGTGGTTATCTTCATATATTACGTGAAAAGGTTCTTTTGTCTTCATGTTATTTTATTTTGTTTAAAGCTGCTTGTCTTGTTGATTTGTCGGTTTCTATGTAATCTTCCAGAGAAGGCTTTTCTATAAAATTAATCGTCTGCATGCAGAACTCTATGACGTCTGACATTTCTAAAAACCCTATTTTATCTCTCAAAAACGCATCCACCGCAACTTCATTGGCGGCGTTTAGTATGCAGGGCATGTTTCCACCTTTTTTGAGTGCTTCAAAAGCAAGGCTTAAGTTTCTAAATGTCTCTAAGTCTGGTTTTTCGAAAGTCAGATTTGGGTAATTTATAAAATCAAACCTCGGAAAGTCAGACTTTAATCTTCTCGGAAAACCGAGTGCATATTGAATCGGTAACTTCATATCTGGCAGACCTAATTGTGCTTTTATGCTACCGTCCTCGAACTGCACCAAGGAATGGACTATACTTTGTGGATGGACTATGACTTCAATTTGTTCTGGCTTAAGGTCAAAAAGCCATTTGGCCTCTATAACCTCCAAACCTTTGTTCATCATGCTAGCTGAGTCGATGGTTATTTTTGCCCCCATATCCCAGTTGGGATGTTTTAAGGCTTGTTCTTTTTTTACATTTTTAAGAAAAGATCTATCTTTTCCTCTAAATGGTCCACCTGATGCCGTTAGTATAATCTTTTCGATAGGATTTATATATTCACCAACCAAACATTGGAAAATAGCTGAATGCTCAGAATCTACCGGTAAAATATCGATTTTATTTTCAATGGCCAGTTTTGTAACTATCTCTCCAGCAACCACCAAGGTTTCTTTGTTAGCCAAAGCGATGTGTTTTCCTGCTTTTATGGCGTTGATGGTTGGTATTAGTCCAGAATAGCCCACCAAGGCTGTTAAAACGGTATGTATATTTTCATTTTCTACCACCGAAGCCAAGGATTTTTGACCACAATACACCTTAATATCTAATGGTTCAAGGGCTGCGTTCACTTTGTCGTAAAGCGTTTCTTCACCAATAACCACCACGTTTGGTTTGAATTTAACGGCCTGCTCAATGAGTAAATCGGCATTTGACTGAGCGGTCAAAACTTCTACTTCGAAGATATCGCTATTGGCAGCTATTACATCTAAGGCTTGTGTTCCGATAGAACCCGTTGAACCCAATATGGCAATTTTTTTCTTCATCAAAAATCCTTAAAACTAAAATGGTTTGCAAAAGTAGTGGTTTTGTAGCTAAAAGTGGCTAGTTGTTAGGAATATGTGATAATGATTGGTTTGATGGCCCACAGATGACATTCCGATAGCTATCGGAACAAGTAACGCTGATTAACACGGATTAGATTGAAAAATGTGTATGTTCAATGAGTAATTTTATGGTTTTAATCTTGAAAATCCATCATCACAATATTCCAATTACTTTCTGTAAAACTGTCATAAAACGTATGAATCACTTCAAACCCACTTTTTTGGTGGGCTTTTAGTGAACGGGGATTATGTTCGCTTATGTCGGTTACGGCAAAATCGTATTTAGACTTTAGCTCTTCTTTATAAAATGCGTAGAGTTTTTCTACCAAACCTTGGCCTCTGTAGTTTTTGTCGATACAAAGTTGACCGACGAAAATGTAATTGTACCCGGTCATGGGGCGGTTTTTGTAGGTTAAACTTGCCACGGTAGAGAACAATTCATTAAAAACGGGCATGTCTTGGGCAGCACTTTCGACCATAGCTATGGCATAGGCGACAACTATATTATTATCAGTAATTACAACACATGGCTCAGAGAGATTGATTTTTTTCAATTGCTCAAAAGTATGCTCGGCCGTTACAAATCCCTGAGATTCTTTTTCGGTCTCTGACAAATATTTCTTGAGATTTCGCTTTTGTAAATCTAGAATTTGATTCAGACTTTCGTCTGTGAGTGCTCGCTCGAATTTCAACATAAAATAAAAAAACCATCCTCACCAAAAGTAAGGATGGTTCGTCTAAAAAACAATATTTATTAGTATCTGTACATTTCTGACTTGAAAGGTCCTTCAACATTAACGCCTATGTAATCAGCTTGTTCTTTTGAAAGCGTATCCAATTTGGCACCCACGTGAGCCAAGTGGAAAGCAGCAACTTTCTCGTCCAATGCTTTTGGCAACACATAAACTTTTTTGTCATAAGCCGCAGTATTGGTCCAAAGTTCTATTTGAGCAAGAGTTTGGTTTGAGAATGAGCAAGACATCACAAATGATGGGTGACCCATTGCACAACCCAAGTTCACCAATCTACCTTCTGCCAATATGATAATGTCTTTACCTTCTACTGTATACATATCTACTTGTGGCTTAATTACATTCTTGGTGCTGCCATAGTTTTGGTTTAACCAAGCCATGTCGATCTCATTGTCGAAGTGGCCGATGTTACAAACGATGGCTTTGTCACGCATTTTCAAGAAATGCTCGCTTCTGATGATTTTGTAATTACCTGTTGCTGTTACAAATATTTGAGCTCTTGTACAAGCCTCGTCCATGGTTACAACTTCGTAGCCATCCATTGCTGCTTGCAAAGCACATATTGGATCAATTTCCGTCACCAATACTCTACAACCTGCACCTCTTAGTGAATCAGCTGAGCCTTTGCCTACGTCGCCGTATCCAGCCACAGCAGCAACTTTACCAGCCAACATCAAGTCAGTAGCACGACGGATAGCATCTACCAATGACTCTTTACAGCCATATTTATTATCGAATTTCGATTTTGTAACCGAGTCGTTAACGTTGATAGCTGGCAACAATAAAGTACCATTTTTCATTCTTTCGTAAAGACGGTGAACTCCGGTAGTAGTTTCTTCAGAAAGACCTTTGATGCCACTTACTAACTCAGGATAAACATCAAAAACCATATTAGTCAAATCACCGCCATCGTCAAGAATCATGTTCAATGGTTGTTTTTCTTCGCCAAAGAACAAGGTTTGCTCAATACACCAGTCAAATTCTTCGGCTGTTTGACCTTTCCAAGCGTAAACCTGAATACCAGCGGCAGCTATGGCAGCGGCAGCGTGGTCTTGTGTAGAGAAGATGTTACATGAAGACCAAGTAACCTCGGCTCCTAGTTCTACCAATGTTTCTATCAAAACGGCCGTCTGGATAGTCATGTGTAGACATCCGGCTACTCTTGCACCTGCTAATGGCTTAGATGGGCCGTATTCTTTTCTGATTTCCATCAAACCTGGCATTTCTGCTTCGGCCAATTGTATTTCTTTACGACCCCACTCGGCCAAAGAGATGTCCTTCACTTTGTAAGGAACGTATGCATTTTCTGATTTCATAAAAAGGTATTTTATCTATAAATACTTATTAATTTGTTGCTATTGTCTAATAACTGTGCAAAATTAATATAAAATATCTGCAAAATAAAAGAATTTTAGTAAAAATGACTACTCGGGCTTCGAGTTGTTATTTTTTATGCTTAAAATCTGGGTTTTCGAATAACCAAAAACAAAAAAGACCCGGCCAAGCCGAGTCTTTTTCAGTGTTTAAATTAAATACAAAGACTACTTCCCGTTTACGGTAAGTACTTCTATATCAAATATCAATGGGGTATAAGGCGGTATGGAACCACTTCCGTTGGTGCCATAACCTATAGAAGAAGGGAAAATAATTCTAGCCTTTTCACCTTTTCTAAGTTTTGAAATCCCTCGGTAAATCCCGCTATGGCCGAAGAGGAGCCTATAACCACACCGAATGTTCCGCTATCAAAGCTGGTTTCATTTAGGAACATTCCGTTGTATTTCACAGTTACATTATCACCCGTTTTCAGAGAATCGTTAGTGGTTTTTGCATTCGTTCGAATAAAACGTAAGCCAGAGCTTGTTTTTTCGGTAACTGTTAGGCCTTTCTTTTTTACGTAATTATTGATTTTATCGTCCTCCGACAGCAAGTCTATTAGTTCTATTTCGGCCACGATAACTGCGTATTTCTCAATTCCAGCGGGAGGGTTTTCGTAGTAAGCCTGATAAGAAGGAATCAGGAATGTACCCTTTTCTCCTTCTTTTAACAGCAATAAGGCATATTTGAATCCGTCGAAAGCCTGAGTAGTGTAGAAATTGAACATGGCCGAGTCAGCGGCTGTTTTTTTTACGATTTCTTTGCCTTCAATAGTTTTTAAAGAATAAGCCACATGCAAGTCATAAGCCGACGAAACGGCCAAGCCTGCACTGTTGGTTTTTGAGATGTTGTAATATATACCTGTAGACGCGTTTTTGGTAAGTGTCAAAGAGTTGGTCTGACCATATTCTACCATCTTCAACTCCTCGTTTTTTGCCAAAACGTCAAGGTCAGTTTCGACGTACTTTCCTAAACAAGAGGACAATAAAACACTTGATACTATTAAAACCGCGAACCTTTTCAATAAAAACATTTCAAATACTATTTAAAAATAAAGAACGATAAACTCAAGTTATTATTTCTTGATATCATTTAATGTAATATCAAAAACTAGAGGTGTGTTAGGAGGAATTGGACCACCACCTTGCTCACCATAGGCCAATGCCGAAGGAATAACAAATGTGCTTTTGCCTCCTTTTTTCATTGTTTTCAGAGCAAGTTCCCAACCTGGAATCACTTTGCTTTGACCTAGTGGCACCTCAAAAGGCTGACCATTTGACTGGTCGAATATTTTGCCATCCATAAACTTACCTACATATTCTACTACTACGGTTTGTCCATCTACTGGCGTTGCCCCGGCACCCACACTATTTTCTGTGTAGTATATTCCTTCGGCAGTTTTTAGAGCGTTTTTCATGCTTTTGGCCGCAAAATCCGCAATAGTTTTTGGTTCAAGAGATTTTTTATCTGCCAATTCTTTGTCAAATTCGGCTCTTGTTTGCACTTTGTGCATTTTCACGATAAACTTCAAATCGCTTCCTTTTGCAATTCCCGGCGAAAGTGGTTGTCCCATTAGCTTAAACAATGAGTCAGCGTTTACTAACACCGTGGTGCTATCACCTTCGCCAATGTGATAAAGTGCATTCTCAAAAGAACCTTTAAACGCTCCTTTTTGAATAGGAACAATGAAGGCTTGTCCTTCTTTGTAACTGTCTTTAATCACAGAGTCAGTTGCGGTTTTGATAATTAAATCAAAAGAAATAATATCTCCGTCTTTACCAACTTTGCCCGATTTCCCTTTTTCGTGGATTTGCAATCTGTCACCGTCTTTGGTGGTGGTTACCTTGAACTTGTCACAAGAAACCAAGCCTAAAACAGCGAGGATTGTCAAAACGCTAAATGTAAATTTCATCTGTTTGTATTTTATGATTATAAAAATGTTAATTTGGTTGTAATTCTAATTGAGATTTTAAATAAGGGAGCAAAGTTAAGAATTTTTGGACAGTTTCTTCAAGAGATAGATTTGACCTACCTCCGGCAGCATTTTTATGACCACCACCTTCGAAGTAATCTCGGGCTAAATCAGCCACCGAAAAATCATGGACAGATCTAAATGAAATCTTTATGAGTCCTTCTTTTTCAATAAAAATGGCAGACATTACTGAGCCCGCGATGGACAAACCGTAATTTACAATTCCCTCGGTGTCGCCGTTTTTGGAATTGTATTTTTTTAATTCTTTTTCTGAGATAGAAGTATAGCAAACTCTGTACTCAGGCAAATAAGTCATTTTTTTGCTCAACACATAGCCAAGAAATTGGAGCTTCTCGAAATCGTTTTGGTCAAAAAGACTCCTATTTATAGATGAAGGTACCACGCCTTTGGCCAAAAGTTTTCCCGCAATATTGTGCACTTCGGGCGTAGTGGCCGGATATTTAAAAGAGCCGGTGTCTGTCAAAAGGCCTGTATATAAGCATGTGGCTACATCAAGGTCAATCATAGACTCATGCCCTAGTTTAACAATCATTTGATATATAAGCTCGCAAGTGGACGAAGCGTGCTCGTTCCAATATAGTAAATCTCCAAAGCTTTCAGGTTGTTCGTGGTGGTCTATGATTATTTTCTTGGAAAAAGAATTCAAGACTGCGTCTTTCATATCTTTCATTCGAGAACCCGACGAAAAGTCTGTACAAAAAATTAAGTCTGCTTCGGCAATGAGTTCGTTGGCAAGTGCTTTGTTTTTATTATCATAAACCACGATAGCCGGAACACCAGGCATCCACGCTATGAAATCGGCATAATCTGTAGGGCTGATGAAAGTTACTTTCTCGATATCAAATTGTTTGAGATAGTTCCAAAGTCCCAAAGCCGAACCAAAGGCATCGCCGTCAGGATTTTGGTGACTCGTGATTACAATATTTTTAGCTTTTTTGGTCCAATCTAAATATAAATCCAGCTTCTGTTTGTCGTCCGTAAAATACTCTACCATATTATTTTTCAATTCGTTCGCAATTTACGAAGCTATTTCTTTAAAAACTCTAGTTGCTACAAATAATAGAACTTGTAAAAACACAGCTAAAATGTATTATTTTTGCAAAAAAATAAATTAACATGCCGAATAATAGAACATACTCCATGGTAAAACCACACGCGGTGGCAGATAACCATGTAGGAGGAATTTTGAAAATGATAGAAGAGGGTGGATTTAGAATTGTGGCCCTGAAAAAAACGCAACTGACAGCAGCTCAGGCTGGAAAATTTTATGAAGTTCATGCCGAGCGTCCTTTTTACGGTGAACTGTGCCAAATGATGTCTGAAGGTCCTATCGTAGCTATGATTTTGGAAAAGGAAAATGCCGTTGCAGACTTCAGAGCCTTGATAGGTTCTACAGACCCAGCAGAGGCAGCTGAAGGAACAGTAAGAAAAGCCTACGCCAAATCAAAAGGTGAAAACGCTGTTCACGGTTCGGACTCTGACGAAAATGCGGCTATAGAAAGTGCGTTTTTCTTTAGTGGATTAGAGAGATATTAAAATTTTAGGAAATATCAGAAAATGGCATCTTTGTACACTAGAGATGCCATTTTTTATGAATAAATGATTCAAGATGAGACTTTTATTGTGTTTCGGGTTGGTTTTTTTACTTATTTCATGTGGCGAAACGGTTACTAAAAAAGAGTATCAAGCTCCCGATAAGAAATGGGGAGAGCTTTTTGTGGAGGTTCAAAAACAAAAAATCTTTGAGGATTCTAAAGTTTTTGCCGATGCCACTCCAAAGTTTAAGGCAGACAGTATTTTGCTAAAATTTGAAAAGCAAATGTCAACAGAAGGATTTGATTTAAAGAAATTTGTAATCGAAAATTTCAATTTGCCGAACTATGCTTTTGACGAAAAAAAGTCGACCTTAGACTTTGAGAAATACCTTGAAACCACCTTATTGTCACTAAAAAGAGAGCCAAATGATGACAATGGTTCACTTATTCCGACCCGAAAAAACTACTTTGTTGGAGGAGGTAAATTCGAAGAGTCAAATTATTTCCGTAGTTATGTGATAATAAGAGCTTTACAGTCAATAAAGGAAGATACACTGGCCGTAAATCAGGCTATAAACAATGCCCAATTTATCCAAGATTTTGGACATGTGCCTGCAGGAAATCGAACTTATTATATGTCGAGAAGCAATCCGCCAGTGTTTGCATTGATGATAAAAAAACTTGCCGAAAAGGACCCTAAACAATTGGAGATTTTTGGTACACAACTTATGCGGGAATACCAATATTGGATGTCTTCGGAGTCAAAGGAAGAAGTTTCGAAACAAAAAGAAGCACAAGGTAGGGGCGAAAAGTCGTTTCAAAAAGTAGCATTTTTGCCCAACAATAATCTTTTGAATAGATATTACGACAAGGAAAATGTTCCAATGGCTGAAATTTCTATTTCAGGAAAAACCACAAAGGGTTTTTACGAAAACCTGCGAGCAACTCATGAATCCGAATGGACCGAAGGGAAAAGATGGCTTTCAAATTCCGGTCTTACCCAAACCGCCGATATTTTACCAGTTGAGCTGAATGCCCTCTTATATTTCATGGAAACTACTTTGAGCGAGGTATATAAAGCCAAAGGAAAAGATGATTATGCGAAAAGCTTTGCTTTGTTAGCCGAAAAACGAAAAGCTATTTTCAACGAATATTTTTGGAACGAAAGCAAGGGTTTTTATTTTGATTATGATTTCATGACTCAAAAACAAAGGGAATCTTCAACTTTGGCGGGTGTTTTTCCGCTTTTGGTCGGGTTGTCAGATCAGAAACAAGCTGATAAGGTAGCTCAAAAACTTGAGAAGGACTTTTTGAAAACAGCGGGATTGGTAAATGAGTTAAATGGCTCAGAAATAGGCACTGCCGAGTTTCAGTTTTTTGCCATAGAAGCTCTAAAAAAGTACGGTAAAGCGGATTTAGCTCAAAAAATTAAAGACAAATGGTTGAAAACCAATCGAGAATATTTTGCAAAATTTGGGAAGATTGAGAGCAATTATAATTTACTTGAACCTTTAAGCCCACAAAAAAACTCCCATCAACAAAGAATTGACGGGAGCTTAAGTGTTTTACTAATACTTTTGAAGGAGTGATTAACGCAAATCCACCACTTCCACTCCGGGATATTTTGCCTTGTCGAAAGTGAAAAGGGCATCGGCTGCAGGTACGTTTGGCACAAATTTGTCGATTCTAAAAACCGTCTTTTTACCAGATTTATCCCAAACTTTCCAAGTTTTTATACTCTTATCGCTCTTGTTTACAGATATTTGTATTTTGGCCACATTAGACTTGCCTGATGTTGGCGAGAGCTCAACTACTTCGTATGATGCTGCTCCTTCTTTCTTTTCTTCTTTGAAAATGTACTTATAGCCTTTTTTGTAGATACTATATATTTTGGTAGGAGAAAAATCGCTGTCATCGTTAGGGTTGAAGTCCGAAATATTCACTTCATTGGTTTCCTTAACATATGTATAAATGTCTTTACCGTTGTTGAATATCTCCTGTCCTGCGGTTTTTAGCTTGAATTTATTGCCTTTTACGGTAACATTTCCAGTAAAAACATTGCTGAGCTTCATGTTGGCACCCTCTACACCATAAGTAAAGTTGGCGTTGAAAGTCTTCAGAGCTTTATATTTTGCACTCATGGCGTCTAATATGGCCTCGGCTTTTTTGTCTTGTGCCATAGCACTCCATACAAAAAACAGTGCTGTTATTATCAAAAATCCTTTTTTCATTATTGTTTGGTATGTTTATAGGTTAGACTCATTCTAAAGCCGATAGTTTATTTCAACTTACGTAAATCAAATTAGCTTCGCTGCAAATTTCGTAAAATTTCTTCTAAATGTTCTAAATCTTTAATCAAAACTTCTCTGGCTTTGCTACCCTCAAAAGGCCCTACAATTCCAGCTCCTTCAAGCTGGTCAATGATACGCCCAGCACGGTTGTAGCCCAGCTTCATTTTTCGCTGAATGAGTGAAGTGCTTCCTTGCTGATGAATAACCAATAACCTGGCGGCATCATCAAACAATGGATCAAGCTCTTTCGGGTCAAAATCCAAGGCGTCTGGTTCGTCATCGCCATAGAATTCGGGTAGCAGGTAGGCCGATTCAAAGGCTCTTTGCTCGCCAATATATTCACAGATACTTTCTACTTCTGGGGTATCTACAAACGGGCATTGGATACGGATAATCTCTGAACCCGTTGATAGCAACATGTCTCCGTTTCCTACCAATTGCTCCGCTCCACCGGTATCCATAATGGTTCTAGAGTCTACTTTGGCAGTAACTTTGAAAGAAAGCCTTGCAGGGAAGTTGGCTTTTATTAGACCCGTAATTACGTTTACCGAAGGTCTCTGTGTAGCCACAATCAAGTGAATACCAATGGCCCTGGCCAACTGTGCCAAACGGGCAATGGGTTGCTCGACCTCTTTCCCAGCCGTCATCATTAAGTCGGCCAATTCGTCAATTACCAACACGATGTATGGTAAAAATTTGTGCCCTTTCTCAGGATTTAGTCTGCGTTTGATAAACTTGGCGTTGTATTCTTTTATATTCCTTACCCCTGCATCTTTCAAAAGATTGTATCGGTTGTCCATCTCGATACACAATGAATTAAGTGTATTGATAACCTTCTTGGTGTCCGTAATGATGGCTTCTTCTGCATTTGGTAGCATGGCTAAAAAATGCCTTTCTATTTTGTTGAAAAGCGTAAGTTCCACTTTCTTAGGGTCTACCAATATGAATTTTACTTCCGATGGATGTTTTTTGTAAAGAAGTGAGGTAAGAATAACGTTCAAACCGACAGACTTTCCTTGTCCCGTGGCCCCGGCCATCAATAAGTGAGGCATTTTAGCCAAGTCAGCAATGAATATTTCGTTTGATATGGTTTTGCCTAAAATAATGGGCAATTCATAACCCGACTTTTGAAATTTATCAGAGGCCAAAACCGATTTTATCGAAACCATTTCTCGGTTTTTGTTCGGTACTTCTATACCAATTGTGCCTTTTCCGGGCATAGGGGCAATGATACGAATGCCCAAAGCTGCAAGGTTCAGAGCAATATCGTCTTCAAGGTTTTTGATTTTAGAAATTCTCACGCCGGCTTCGGGTACAATTTCATAAAGCGTAACTGTAGGTCCGATAGTGGCTTTTATGGAAGCAATACCAATTGCAAAATTGTTAATGGTCTCCACAATCTTGTTTTTGTTGGCTTCGAGTTCTTCGTTGCTCACCTTTGGGCCATTGTTGCCATAATCCAACAACAGCGAAAGTGGCGGATATTGATAATTTGAAAGGTCGAGTTTGGGGTCATATTCTCCAAATTCTTTCAATAGTTCATCAGAATCTTCTTCTAATTGAATTTTTGACAAAATACTATCTTTGATTTCTTCCACAGAAGTTTTTTCCTCCTCTGGAGCTTCTACCGTAAAAGCTATATTTCCACCCTTAAAAGGTTCCTTTGCTAAGGAAGAAGGCTCAAAAACCACTTCTTTTTCATCGTTACTAACTGTTGACTCGGCTTTTTGATTCGGTTTTATTTTATCAAAAAACTTATCGGCTAGCGAAGTTGACTTTGCATCTTCTTCATGGTCCTCAATTTCCTCAAAATCCTCTTCATCGTCATTTCCGAAGGTAAACTTTCTCTTTTTTGGGAAATACCTACTCAAAACATAGTCGTCGATTTTGGTAAATCCATGAAAAAACACCAACCAAATAAATAAAGATAACAGAATAACCAAGATGCCGCCATAGCCAAACATGGCAAAAAGGAATTCATTGGTATGATAACCCAAGTTGCCAGTAAGTGTAAGTGTTTTTATTTCAAACACATAAACAAAATAGCCAAAGAAAATAGAAATAAAAAACAAGTAGAAAACCGAGCCAATGGTGTATCTGTTGAGGTTAAAACGGAACAAATCTTCCTTAAAAACAAGACGAAAACCCGAGAAAAAGATAATAGGAATTAGCAAAAACGCCGAAATACCGAACCAGATATAAATAAACCAGTGGGCGATATTCGCTCCAAACCAGCCCAGGGTGTTATTGGTTTTTTTGTCCAGTTTGGATATCACATTTTCCATACTTTCTTGCAGCACGTCTTGGTCGGCCGATCCCGTGAAAACATAAGATACAAATGCTATCAACAAAAAGACCGACAACAAAATAAGGAAAACCCCAGCTATAAATGGCAACTGGCCATTTTGAGGTATAATATTTCCCGGAATTGGGGAAGACGGACGCTTTTCAGACGGCTTGGTGGCCTTCTTTTTAGCTCGAAAAGAATTGGACATCGTAGTATTTTTATGGGAAAGCGAATGTTCAACAAAATTAAAACATTTTAAACGAACATCAGCTAAACTTCTTTTTCTTTTTGGGTAAAATTTGTTTAAAACTAAGTATAATAATCTGAATGTCACAAAAGACTTTGAACTAAATAATTATCAATCAGATTTTTGTGATGCACAGTTTCCACCTGATATTTTTAAATTACGGCAAGGTTTAAAGAATAAATCTAGGCTTGGTCATTATTAATTTTTTTTATTAAAACCTATTGACTAAATTTATTGGACAATATTCAACCATAAAAAATGCAGAAATTAATCCTTCTTTTTGGGCTATTCATTGGCCTATCATTTTCAGAAAATTTGTTGGCTCAAAAAAAACCTTTGATTGTGTTCGTTTGTGGCGATCATGAGTACAGTGGCGAAGAAACCTTACCCATTTTGGCGAAAGAATTGGAGAAAAACTATGGTTTTGACGTAAAAGTTTTAAAATCGTATCCCAATCAAAACGCTGAAAAAAATATACCAGGTTTAGAAATTTTGAAAGAGGCTGATTTGGCAGTTTTTTATTTGCGTTGGAGGCAGTTGGTTCCCGAACAACTCGCAATGATTGATGATTATTTGAAATCAGGCAAACCGATAATGGGTTTTAGAACCACAACCCATGCTTTTAATTTCCCGAAGGGTCATGAGTCAGAAAAATGGAATGCATTTGGGGAGTTTGCTCTTAACTCACCTCCAGGATGGGGTGGTAAAGCGGCCCACACGCATTATGGACACAACAGCACCACTGATGTTTCTGTAATTCCGAAGGCAAAAAAACACCCTATTCTTAAGGGTGTATCTCCAAATTTTCATGTTAGTTCGTGGTTATATAGAGTTTTGCCTGACTATCCAACCAAAGGTTCGGAATGGCTTTTAATGGGCAAATCAGTTAATCCAGACAAAGCGGCCATCGATAATCCAGTGGCTTGGGTTGGAACAAATTCTTTCGGTGCCAAAGTTTTCACTACTACGCTCGGTCATCCAGAAGATTTTTCAGTCGAAGCATTTCAAAGGCTGCTAATCAACGCCATTCACTGGGAACTTGGGCTTAGAGTACCTAAAAAATGGAAAGGAAAAATAGATATCAATGTGCCTTATAGAGGCATGGTTAATTAATGTTTCAAAATATTATCAATTTATATCATGGCCTTTAGCTTAAAATTTATTCTCCTTTTTTTTGTTTTTACTTTTTCAAATTTTGACTCATTTCATTGGTTCAAACCTAGCGTCATAGAACTAAAAAACGACAATCACATTTCTATGGTTGGTGGAAATTTGGGCTCTAGAATGATGAATTATGGGCATTTCGAGACAGAAATATATGTTCGAAATCCAGACAAAAATCTCACCATCAGAAATATGTGTGATGGCGGCGACACGCCAGGTTTTAGACCACATGCCAGTAGAAATTTACCTTGGGCCTTCCCAGGTGCAGAGAAATTCCAGACCGAATACGCTAAGAATTCGGAAAGCGAAGGTCATTTTGAAACTCCTGATCAATGGCTTACCCGTCTGAAAACAGACGTAATAATTGGATTTTTTGGTTACAGTGAGTCTTTTCAAGGACCAGCTGGCTTACAAAACTTTAAAAACGAGTTGGACGCATTTATAAAACATACCAAGAGCCAAAAATATAATGGAAGTGAGGCTCCAAAACTAGCCATTGTTTCTCCAATTGCCTTCGAGGATTTGTCTGCCCAGTTCGATTTGCCAAATGGAGTAAAGGAAAACGCAAATCTATGGTTGTACACGCAAGGGATGAAAGAAATTTGTGCAAAAAATGATATTCTATTTGTAGACGCCTTTACTCCTTCAAAAAAATGGTATGACACTACAAAGGAGGCACTAACCATAGATGGCTCGCAATTAAATGAGGAAGGATATAAAAAATTCTCACTCCTAATTACGGATTCTATTTTTGGCAACTTTGAACCAATGAAGGATCAAAATAGAAGACTAATCCATGCCGCCGTGATGGAAAAAAACTGGATGTGGCACAACGACTACAAAATACCGAACGGAGTGCACGCTTATGGAAGAAGATACAATCCCTTTGGACCAGACAACTATCCTGACGAAATAGCCAAAATCAGAGAGATGACGGATATCAGAGACAGAGCGATTTGGCTTGCAGCCTCCAAAGGAGAAAAACTTGATGTGGCAGCAGAAGACAAGAAAACAAGGACTTTGCCTCCAGTAAAAACCAATTTTAACCCAGAAAAAAACGGGAGTCTTGAATATTTATACGGTCAAGATGCATTGGATAAACTCAAAGTGCCAGCTGGATATAAAATTGAGCTATTTGCCTCGGAGAAAGAATTTACTGATTTGGCCAACCCTGTTCAGATGTCTTTTGATGGAAAAGGACGTCTATGGGTGGCTACTATGCCCAGCTATCCGCATTATAAACCTGGTGATACTAAGCCAAATGATAAAATTCTGATTTTGGAAGACACCAACAACGACGGTAAAGCCGACAAGCAAACGATTTTTGTGGAAGGGCTTCACTTACCTTTAGGTTTTGAAATCGCTCCAGAGGGTGTTTATGTTTCTCAAGGGACTAACTTAAAACTTTTTACGGACACCAATGGCGACGATAAAGCTGACAAAATGGATATTATTCTGAGCGGCTTTGACGATCACGACACGCACCATAACAGCAGTGCATTTTGTGCGGATCCTTCTGGGGCTATTTATTCGGGTGAAGGAGTGTTTCTACATACCAATGTTGAAACTTCTTATGGAACAGTGAGAGCCACAAATGGTGGATTTTACAGATATAGCCCACAATTAAAAAAATTGGAAAGAACTGCACAGCTCGCCATTCCTAATCCATGGGGAATAGCTTTTGATCATTGGGGCCAGCCATTTTTTGCTGAAACTTCGAGCCCAGACGTGCGGTGGATGATGCCCGGAACGGTTTTGCCCCGTTATGGCGAAGCTACTCATAAAGGCTTTCAGTTGATAGAAAAAGACCACATGGTACGTCCAACTTCTGGTTTGGAATTTCTCTGGAGTAGACATTTTCCTGACGAAGTACAGGGCGACATGCTGATAAACAACACGATTGGATTTTTAGGAACAAAACAGCATAGTGTCGTAGATGACGGCACGGGTTATAAAACCAAGCACCGTCAAGATTTGATTGTGAGCGAAGACCGTAACTTCAGACCTGTAGATATGGAAATAGCTCCTGATGGCTCATTATATGTTATTGATTGGCACAATATTCTTATTGGACACATGCAGCACAATGCCCGCGATCCACTGCGTGACCATGTGCATGGAAGAGTTTACAGAGTTACCTATCCTTCAAGACCATTAGTTACCCCGGCCAAAATAGACGGTGCAAGTATTGAAACGCTACTGGATAATCTCAAACTGCCAGAATACCGCACCAGATATCGCACTCGCAGAGAGCTGAGAGGAAGAAACCTCAAAGAAGTTTTACCAAAAGTGACAGCTTGGGTGGCTGGCTTAGACAAAAATGATCCGAAATATGAACATCATGTCTTAGAAGCACTTTGGGTTACTTGGGGCTTGGGCAAAGTTGATCAGAAATTGTTAAAACAAATGCTGAAGGCCAAGGATTATCATGCACGGGCAGCAGCTGTCGAGGTTTTGAGATTCACCACTCACCAAGTGCCAGATCATGCTCAATTATTGACTCAAGCTGCTCAAGATGAAAATAGTAGGGTGAGATTGGATGCCATAGTGGCCGCTTCATGGATTGGAAAAACGAAGGGTTTACCTGTATTAGCAGCAGCCGAAAAAAAACCTTTAGATGAATGGATGATTCATGCACATAAAACGGCAGTGGCTCATTTAAGTGGAAAAGCCGTAGTTAAAGAAAAGGCAGCCGTAGTTGCCAGTGTTTTAAAAGGCAAAGACCTAGAAATGTTTAACTTAGGAAGAGAGATTTACAACAAAGAAGGCTACTGTGGTACCTGTCACCAGGCAGATGGTAAAGGACTTCCGGCATCAGGTTTTCCACCTTTGTCGGGAACAAACTGGGTCCAAGGAAGCGAAGAAAGACTAATAAAAATAGTTCTGAATGGTTTGATGGGAGAGATTGAGGTGAATGGTAAAAAATTCCCTGGTCAAGTACCCATGACTCCTTACAGTGGTTTATTGAATGATAAGGAAGTAGCGGCAGTAACTACTTATGTAAGAAATTCATTTGGAAATCAAGCTTCGCCAGTTCAACCCGAAAAAGTGAAGCAGGTAAGGGCTGCAACTGTAAAAAAGAAAGATTTTTATAGCCCAAGACAGCTTTTGGAAATGCATCCAATGGAAAAATGACGTAGTTTTGTGCATGAAAAAATTTAGCATACTTGTTTTAATGTCATTTTGTTTAGGAACATTGGCTTGCGGAACAAAAAAAGTAAAAGAAAATAAAATGCAAGAATCAGAAGAAGTACAGATAGAAAATTACATCAAGAAGAATGCTATAAAGGTGGACTTCAAGTCTAACAGTGGCTTAAGGTTTATTCTTAATCAGGAAGCAAAAGATGGAATGTCTTTAAAACAAGGGCAGTCGGTAAAAGTAAAATATTCAGGTAGTTTGCTTAATGATAAGCAGTTTGATGCCGGTTCTTTTAATTTTATATTGGGTGTTGGGCAGGTGATTACAGGCTTCGACGAAGGCATAGCCAAACTGAAAGTTGGAGAAAAAGGAACGCTGATTTTCCCATCGTCTATAGGTTATGGAGCGGCGGGAGCGGGTAGCGATATTCCACCAAATTCGCCTTTGATTTTTGAAATAGAAGTTTTAGCAGCTCGGTAAAACGATTTTCCTAAATTGTTATACATATCGATTTTTTTATATTCTTGAAAATCGTACAGCAATTTAGGAAAATTGCTCTACAGTTGCTCTTTTTTGAGCCACTTTTCGGCATATTTTGGTGTGTAGTTTTCCATTTTTTGAAGTAGTTGATCAATGTCTTCATCTACTACCACGAGGTCTCTATTTTCCTTTTTCAAGAAACCCTCTTCTACCATTACATCCATTTGCTTGAGGAGGTGGTCATAAAATCCGTTTACGTTCAAAATACCCACTGGTTTTTGATGCAGGCCCAATTGTCCCCAGGTGAGAATCTCAAAAAGTTCGTCCATACTGCCAAATCCACCCGGCATAGTGATAATCCCGTCCGAAATTTCCTCCATTTTAGCTTTCCTTTGGTGCATGGTTTCCACCACGATTATTTCTGTGAGGTTCGGGTTCGCTACTTCCATCTTTACCAAAAAATCAGGTATGATGCCGATGGCTTTTCCCCCGTTTTCCATCACGGTTCTCGATATTACGCCCATAAGTCCTACATTTCCAGCTCCGTAGATGAGAGTTATGTTTCTTTTGTTGAGGGCCAAACCTAGTTCTTTGGCAGTTTCTACATAAATTTCTTTGTTGCCCGAGTTGGCACCACAATACACCAAAATTGAATTCATCGTAAGCTCTAAAATATTCTGTTTATGTTCCAAAAGTACATTTATTTCTTCTTTCGCGTAAATAATAGGTACAAATTAATCATTTGGCTTTGTATTTGCTTTATTACAGTTTTAATCGATAATTAAGTCTATAAAATTGCTCTCCAAAGCAAAATGATGGTTTTTTTATTTACTTTTATTGATACTTAGGATTTATTAAACATAATTAACAAAAATGAAATTCTTAAAACTTCGGTCTGTTGCTTTGGTAGCAGTATTACTCATTGGATTGGGTGGTTGTAAAAAAGAGGATGTTGGACCAAACTCCAAAATTGTTGGTACCTGGAAAATAAGTAGTGCTGTTTTCAAAGATTCCTCAGGTTCTTTAGACTTTTGGGCTCTTTATAATGCTTTTTACGCTTGTACCAAGGAAATTACGATGTCATTTACCGAAGACGGGAAGTATTCGGTTTCAGAGCCGGCTAATTGTGTTGATGAAGACGGTCTATCATTGTTTTTGTTTACCAAAACGGGCACATTTACACTTACTGACGATATTTCTTTAGATATTATAGAGAGCGACGCCACTCCTTATAAGGGCAAGGTTGTGTTTGCAGACGGTAAATTTACCTGGACTTACGACGAGGTATTTCAGGGGGAAGCCACTACACTAACAGTCACATTTACAAAGGTAAAATAAATGAGTAATGTAGAAAATGGTGATTCGTTTATACGACGAATCACCATTTTTTTATTTTCTGCCGCTATAAGTTATCTTGAATATAGTACCCCCAAGGTCATCGCTAACGTACAGTGCCCCATCTGGACCTTGAGCCAAACCGCAAGGGCGATGTTGAATAGGACCAGTTGGCTTCACCAAGTCAGTTCCAGCAAAATTATCTGCAAAAATCTCCCATTTACCTGTTGGTTTTCCATTGACAAATGGCACAAAAGCCACCAAATAACCTTTTTTCAATTCTGGTGATTGACCATGAAAGGCAATGAATGCCCCATTTCGATATTTGGCAGGAAACATTTTTCCTGTATAAAACAGCAAGTCATTTGGGCCTAAATGTGCAGGAAAAGCTACCAAGGGATCAATGGCTTTTTCGCCTCCTGTCATTTTTCCGTCTCCGCCATATTCAGGAGCCACGATTTTCTTCTTCTGAAATTGATCATAATATATATACGGCCAGCCAGCGTCATCTCCTTCTTTCATCTCGTAAAGGGTTTCTGCCGGAAGTTCTTGGCTTTGTTTTGGGGTATAATATTGCGGATAAAAATCATGAAATTGTCCTCGGCCATGGATGGTTACAAAAAGGGAATTGGTTTTGTTGTTCCAAGCAGTACCAACGGCATTTTTTACACCTGTAGCAAAACGTTTTCCGTCTGCATAGGTTTGATTCAGTTTATCAGCATTAAACTTCCAAATACCACCAGCAGAATCTAGAATAGTGCATGGCATCATTCCTTTTCCTGTGCCTTTTTCTCTACATGGGTCATTGTAAGACCCTACCGTCACGTATATGTTGTTGGCATTGTCCAATACGAATGGTTTGGCATTGTCTCGGCCTTTATCTACCAAGCCTTCAACAATTTCCTCTGGGGCATCAATATTGATGATTTCTTCCTTTTCATTGAGTTTGTACCTCATAACTCCAGTATTGGATGAAGCGTACAAGTAACCGTTTTTTATGGTAATTCCGGTTCCAGGATAGTTTCCGAACATTTCGGTCTTTTCTATTTTGCCGTCTTTATTGTCATCTCTGAGTACTACTATTCCTTTTCCTTCCTTCAGTTTAGAAAGTTTTGCGTAGATTACGCCGTTCTTAGAGACCGTCAGATGGCGAGTAGAACCCAGTTCTGTTCCGAGAATGGTAGCCTTAAAGCCAGTAGGAACCGTGATTTCACTTTTGGGAACATCAGGTGGAGTTTTCTTTCGGATTATTTCAGAAGGCTTAAAGGAGATAATAACAAACGATGCCAAAGTGGCCAAAATCAAAGTTTTTTTCATGTTTTTAAGGAAGAATAAATGTTTTATAAATGTAAATGGATTTTTTGTAAAACCCACACATAATTCTTCCAAAACGGACTTTAGTCTTTAAAAAAACGAAACTCCCTCCAAGTTTTCTTTTACAGAATTGGGTATTTCGATGTTTAAAAATTTACAAACTGATGGAAAAATATCAACCACAGCCAAGCCATTTTTGAATCTTGGATTTTTGGGCTTTTTATTTGTGGCAATCCAAGTTTCACGCTCTCTGTCTGATTGTCCACCGTGATTTTTGCCAGTTTGTGCGTCACGACCATGGTCGGTAGTTACTATCAATAGCCAGTCTTCTTTGAACTTCTTCTCTCTAAGACTTACTGCCTCATATACTTGACCAATCAATTGGTCTGCGTGTTCAACAGATTCGTAGAAAGTTTTACTGTCACCATGTCTATGGCCCATGTCATCGGTAAATTCCAAATATAACCAAGATACATCTGGGCCCTTTGATTTTATGGTTTCTGCAGCTTTTTCGGTTACAAGTTTGTCAATATTTTTGATGTAAATCTTATTTTTATCGTGTGGGAATGCCACTGTATCCAATTCATAACCATCATATTTATAGTCTATAGTCAAGTTGTTAGTAGCTGTAAGCCCTTCGCCCAAAAGCTTGGTGCGGTTGTCGAGCCAAGTAGAGAAAACCCCTAGCTTAAAGTTTGGATTTGCTTCTTTTGCGACTTTGAAAAAAGTGGGATAGTTATAATTCGGGGCCTCTATACCATTTCCCCAAACATTGTGTTTGTTGGCCCAAGTGCCGGTTAGCATGGAATTATAGCCAACGGCCGATATGGTCGGCGATTCAGTTTTTCCACCTTTTTCGCCACCAACATATGCTTTACCAAAACCACCTTTGGAGGTAAGTTTATCTAAATGAGGAGTATTTACTTTGGTAATAACATCGTAAGGAATGCCATCAACTAATATTACCAATACCTTTTTTTGTTGGGCGAAGGAAAGTGTTAAAAAGAAAAGATTGAATATAAATAAAAAGATTCCTGTTTTCATTTTGGAATTAAAAGTTTTGTCAAATTAAAATTAAAAAAAAGACAAAAACCTAAAACCAAAAACATTTAATATAAAAATAACAGGTCGGGAAATTGATTTCGGACTTGATTGAATAAAAAAAGGAGGTCAAAGACCTCCTTGAGTAGCGGGAACAGTGCTAACACCTACTTAATTTGATACTTTCTCAAACCTTTGTAAAATGTCATAAAAACACTATTCTTAATGCTTTTGAAGGCTATTTTGTCTTTTAGATTGTTTAACTACATTAATCTAAATATTGTATTTATTAACAAAAATGCGTAACCATTTGCGTAACCAATTAATCTAATCATTATCTTTGAATAGCAATTAAAAAAGATACTATTATGGCAAATGCCTTTTTTAGATTACGAAAAGCCAAAGATAACAAAGAACAATTGATTTATGTAGGTTATAGATTTGGACAAGACCAGTTAATTCATTCAACAGGCATCAAAGTTTTGCCTAAACATTGGGATTTTAAAAAGTCACGTGTCAAAAACATAGTGGAGTTTTTCCCTAAAGACGAAGTGAATGCTTTTCTTACTGACTTAGCAAATTTTATAAATACTACCGCAACGATTTATAAAACTCAAAAACAGGAGTTAAGCAAAGAAGTACTTAAAAACGAAATAGACCTTTTTATAAATCCTGAAAAGGCATTGAAAGATAAGCCTAAAAACTTATTTGCTTTTATCGAAAAGTTTATTCTTGATTCAAAAGAAGGGAGGAGGCAAATTGACGGCAAAGAGGTCAATGAGCGTACAATTAAAAGATATAGCACCACCTTTTCAATAATTAAAGACTTTCAGTGCCAATATGAAAGGGTTATTGATTTCAACAACATAGATATTGATTTCTATAAGGATTTCAACAACTACATGACCAAAGTAAAAAACTATGCACCAGCGACAATGGGCAAGCATATCTCCACACTAAAGACTTTTCTAAAGGAAGCAACAGAGGAAGGTATAAATACGAATTTGAAGTTTCAAAGTAAGGCTTTTAAAGTGGTTGAAACAGAATCAGATACGATTGCACTTTCTGAAAATGAACTACTTGAAATGTACCAGTTAGATTTGTCTCAAAACGCTAGATTGGAAAAAGTAAGGGATTTATTTATCATAGGTGCAAATACAGGACTTAGATTCTCAGATTTTACAGATATTCAAGCAGAAAACATTAAAAAGGACGCTAACGGTTATTCCTTGGATATTATCCAATTCAAGACCAAAAATAGGGTTATAGTGCCATTAAATGATATAGCGTTAGAGATACTTCAAAAATACAATTTCAAGCTTCCTCCTGCCATAAGTAACCAAAAATTCAATGGTTACATTAAAGAGGTTGCAATTTTAGTTGAAAGCTTACACGACAAATACACCAAAGTTGTAACTAAGGGAGGAAAAACAGAGGAGATTGTACTTTGCAAGTGGGAAATGGTGTCAAGCCATACAGGCAGAAGAAGCTATTGTACTAATGCTTATGAACGTGGAACACCTGCAATTTCATTAATACAGATTTCAGGACATAAGACCGAAAAAAGCTTTTTGAAGTACATTAAGACATCAAAAGCAAAACACGCTGAAATAGTTAGAAAACATCAATAAAATATGGGAAAGGAATTTACACCAAACATTGAGCATTTTAAAAATTTTGAAAGCTTAAATTTTAAAGAAAGAATTGAACTATGCTTTGTGAAAAACAATCTTGATACCTTCAATATTGGTATAGATGAAAATAATGTGTACGCAATTTCAGGAATAAAATATTTAGATTTGTATCAAGTGCCTGAGGGTAAAAAATATTATTATTTACACCCTAAAAGCGAAGAAGAAGAAAATATAATAATTAGCATTTTTGAGGATAATGATTTCTTTATAGGTAGAAATTTCGGCTCATTTGATTCGAAAGTTGACCAAGTATTATCATTTGACTTTTTAAAAGAAAATTGGCGAATTAGGTTTGAAAAAGCCCCACTAAAAGACGAATTTCTATCTGAAGAAATCATACAAATCAAATATAGAATTGAGCATAGCAATGGTATATTAAACCATTTTAAAGAGTTTTATGACTTAGGTGTAAGAAAAGGGAAAAATGGAGGTATGATAAATCATTATTTCTGGCAATTGTATTTTAAATATTATGAAGCCTATAGCATTTTTTCAAGTTTTCATACTTTGGTTAGTTGTTTGAAAACATATTATAATGGTTATTTTATGTTTGAATATTATGCCTTTTTAAGAAAAGGAGGTATTGAGGAATTAAATCTCAGTTATAAAGCAAAAACAGATTCTAAAATAATTAAATCTCCGACAAAAACAGAAAAACTTTTAATTCCTAATTTAGTAAAAGAGACAACTAAAAATCCAAATATTTCAAAAACTGATTTAGCCCAATCGATGGAAAGGAGCGGAGTATGTAGAGAGAGAACGGTTTTTGCATTTTTCAAAAAAATAGACATGGGAAAAGTTAAGATTAATGACTTTACTGCAATTTACCTAGAAAAATACTCTTCAATCAACTAGCTTATATTCAAACACTTAGACTGTCTATTCTACTGAAAATTTTCAGTTTACTTCATTAATTTTCAGTGGATTACTATTTTTTTTGCATATTAATTTGTGTTCAAGTTTAATAAAAACAAGAATACAATGGGCAATCCTTTCGAAATTATTGAAGCTAAGCTTTCTTCAATTGAAATCTATCTACAAAAGCTTAAACCAGTTGAATTGCCTCCACTAAAAGAGGACGAACGATTCCTAGACACCAAACAAGTAGCAGAACTTTACGGAGTTTCTTCTGTAAGTATTTGGCAATGGGAAAAGGCTAATATTCTAAAGTCTTACAGAATCGGGAATCTTAAAAGATTCAAATATTCAGAATTGTTAGAATCTCCAAAACTTATTCAAAGAAGAAAATGAGAAATATAGATTCTTTTTTGCAGAAAAGTTCGGGAGAGGACAAGGCAAACGAAAACCACTTTATTGCTCAATTTAACAAAGTGTATTTGGAGTATTTTGAAGAGCCACAATCAATGAAGTCAGTTGCTAAAAAGCTAGAAATTGATAGGAGTAGTGTTTGTTGGTACAATAGACTAATGAGATTAAATGGTAGAATTTGGGTTGCAAAAAAAGCTAGGTGTCCATACTCTAAAAGAATAGTATTTTACTATACTACAAATCCAAGATTAGTACCTCCTTCAAGTCAATTAAGTCTATTTGACCAATGATAGATTTTATCAAAATTGAAAGGCTAAAAAGTGGTGTTAGGGGAAACCCACTTTTAAATGGAAAATGGATTCTTACAAGTAACGAGGATGCAGTTTTTTTAAAAGAGGAGGCTATTTACAACAAGCTAACGTTTGAAACCAAAAAGGCCAAAGAGTCCGATAAATACTATTCAAAAGTTAGTGGGAGTATTCATTATTATTTCAATGGAGGTTTACACAATTACAATGATTTTTCATTTACTAACATTGTGGAGGTTGTTGATGAAATCAGCGAACAGTTCGAAATTGACCATGCTAACGAGTTGAATAACCTTGAATTTGGGGTAAACGTTAAATTACCATTTGAGCCAAAACTTATTCTTGATAACCTAGTGACCCATAAGGGGAAAAAATTTTCTCATATTACCAATCAAGGTAAAAATTACCATCAGTGCGAACACACTCAATTTATTATCAAAATGTATCACAAAAGTTTGCAGTTTGGTTTAGCTGAAAACATACTCAGGTTTGAAATTAAGGTTTTCAAAATGCAGTACCTCCACCGAAATGGAATAGATATAAAGAGCCTAAAATGCTTAAAAAACAAAGCCATTTATGAGCCGCTAGGGAGGCTTTTATTAAAGGTCTTTGATGAAATCTTAATTGATTGTGAGAATCTTGATACAAGCGTATTAACGGATGCCGAAAAGGCTACTTACCTATTGGCAACGAAACCAAATACTTGGAAAAGAAATAATAGACTAGATTCAAAAGGGCAAAAACAACTCCAAAGGTTATTAGAAAAGTATCATAAACTAATAAATCGGCATACTAAAGGAACAACCAATAAACACAAAGTTGAAGAATTGATAGAAGAAAAATGGAATGAATTGTCCGAAATTTACCACTCCGCAAAAACAATAATTCAGGATAACATTGTCCAATATTTACTATTTAAGTATAATGTAAGTTTCGGACATAAGCCATTTATCCACTACCAAAGGCCAAGTATTTACAACAGAGATTTTTGAAAAGAACAGAGATTTACAAAAAGTAGAAATGAAAGGATTTACAAATAATATTCATGGACGACCTAAAGGTGTACCAAACAAAGTGACCGCTGAATTACGGTCTTTGCTTCACGATTTTGTGACGGAGGAATGGGAGGCTATAAAAAGTGATTTTAGACAATTACAGCCAAAGGAACGCCTTATCTATTACGAAAAGATTTTGCAGTATTGTATCCCTAAGAATAGCAAATCAGGACTTGATTCAGAGGAGGCAAAGATTGAACAACCCATTTTTGAGACAATCCACTGTTATGAGATTGATTTGGAAAAAATCCAATATCAAGACTTAAAAGAAATGATTCAGGATTCTGAAATATTTATGAGTACTAGGCATAAGGCACAATTTCGATTAGAACTGCCTGACAATCACAGACAATATGAAGCAGATTAGAATAAAAAAAGTTGTAATTGGCGTTTACAATTTCATTGTTGAATACTTATCAGAATTGCTAATATTAGCAGTTTTAATTTTTGGTTGATAATCTTTTAAGATAAAGATAAAATTGAGCCATAACCACCAAAAGGAAAATAATGGAGGGGTACTTCAAATCCTTAAATCAAAACACTTTGGTTACTGTAGACTCAGCAAAACAAAACCGATTCCTAATTTCGAAGGTAGGGGGTCATTTACTTAAAATGGCTAAGTACTTTGTATTTTATTAAGGTATTCGTGGCTGAAAGTATTTCAATTTTTAATCCTTTAAATCCCACTAACGTACTTTCGTTCAAATCATATTGAATATCTTGTGTAAAGCTCGGTCTAGCAAGGTCATTTGAGAACTCTCGGTAAATAAATTTAATTGAATTCCCAACTTTTCCATTGTAAATAAATTCCTGTTTAAACGATAACTCTTTATTCAAAACAACTTTTTTTTGCTTTATATCAATTAATTCTTTGGATTTAGTTGCCCTAATCAAAGCGGGGTCGGTTAGTTCTATATTCAAATCTACAGGTACTAAACTTGGTACAATTTTATAGTACTTTAAATCAGGAGAAATCATTAGAATAGAATATAAATTTTGAACATAAGATTTAACTAACTTATCTTGTTGAACATAACATTTATCTACACAAACATAATAATTCCATTTAGCAGATTTCTGAACCAAATATAAATCAGTTGGTTCTATGCTAACAAATGCACCAAATGTACTTTTTTCTAATGACTTATTTAAATGGATACCATCATAAACCTCCTGAATAGTTTTATCGACCAATGTAGAACCAATTTCACCTTCTGATTCACTACCAATTTCAGGAAAGAAAATCATTTCTTTGGAAGGTTTTAGAATTTGGGCAATCAAGAAATTAGTATTCGATAGAATGAGGAATAAAGAAAAAGCGAGGATTAGTCTTTTTATCATGTTTATTTTAGTTTTATGCTAAGGTCTAAAAAAAAAGCAAATTTATAAAGTAACAGACAAAAAAGATTGGCAATTTATTTAAATGCGTAACCGTTTGCGTAACCAAGAGCAATAAAAAAAGTCGTAACTAATTGATAAGCAATTGATTACGACCTTTAAAGAGTAGCGGGAACAGGACTCGAACCTGTGACCTTCGGGTTATGAGCCCGACGAGCTGCCAACTGCTCCATCCCGCGATATTGGACTGCAAAGGTAAGATAAATTTTTCTATTATCAAGAATATTTGTAAAAAAATGCGAATTTGATATTTAAATTGCAATTTGTTTAAATAAAAGACTCATAGAAATTCTCCATACTTTAAAAGTGAATTAGTAAAAAATAGTACATTTAGAAAATGTAAAATTATTAATCCAGGGGTTTCAATTTTTAAATTATCTCATTAAAAACATATGTTAAATAATTTTTCGAAAGCGATCTTTTTTTTATTAATTTATCTTTTTTTGGTCACTACAATTCATGCACAAAAATTAAATCCTGGAATTCATGAAACAGCCTATAAGCTTATTTTAAGCGATAAATTTAAAGATGCTGAGAACTTAATATTGAAAAAAGCTATTGACGGGGATATTGAAGCTCAATATTTAATTTCAATATTGTACAAATACGCGGTTAGTTCTTCTGATAAAATTGGAAAAAAAGCTTGGGCTAATTTTGAGTTTTGGCTGTCGAAGGCAAATAGTAATAAATGGATTCCTAGTGTAACAACAACAAACATCGATACCCTTGGTATACAGTATTTATCGTCTACAACAAATAATTGGGATTTGGTAAAATACAACCTTAAATCTAAAGTTGGTTTTATTGAATTTGGAGAAAGCAAACGTGATAATATTATTAAACATGCAGCAAAAAATAATATTTATGATTCACAAGTTTATTATTATAAGAATATTCAAAAGGTGGTAAAGGATTCTTCAGATTTATTTATCAGTTTATTGAAAACAGCAGCCAATAATGACCATTATATAGCTAAAGCTGACTTGGCATTATTTTATCATAATGGATATTATATGGAAAAGAACATAGATTCCTCTATACATTGGTATGGGAAATATTTGGAATCAGGAATAAATGAATATAATCAGGATTTATATTCTCTTTATGAAATAGGAAAAGACTTTGAAAATGATTTGGAGAAGGGGCTTACTACTTATAAGAGATTTCTTAGTATATCAAGGAAGAATAGTCAAGAAATGCAAGAAGAGAACTTTCTAGCAAATATAGGAGAACTTTACTTGAAAAAAGAAGAGCCCAAAATTGCTATTAAATATTACAAAAAAGCTCTTAAAGTAAACCCCTTTACTAGGAGAACTTACTATTACTACAAATTAGGGTTTTTATATTCAAAATTGAAAAAATATAACAAGTCATATTATTATTTACAAAGATCAGATTTCGAGGAAGCAAGAAATCTAATTAGAGAATTGAATAAGAGGTAACTCTTTTAAACGTATCCATTTTGATTATGTTATCTTTATTCAATAGGTTTCTCAAATATACACCTTCAGTCCTTATCATCAAGATATTAGCTGTTTTAGTTTTGTTTTCCTTATCTCGAATACACTTCTATTTTTCCAATCTTGATTTTTTCCATAATATAAGCTTTCAAGAGTTCACAAAGATTTTACAGGGCGGTGTTAGATATGATATAGTTAGTGTTCTTTACCTAAATCTACCTTTTATTTTAATTTATATTTTCCCAGGAAATCATCTGCAGGGTAAGAAATTCAGAGTTTTTACAGATGTTTTGTTTTTTATGACCAATGCTATTGGCCTTCTGGCCAATTGTATCGATGGGGTTTACTATCAATTTAATCTTCGACGGTCTATTTACTCCAGTTTGGTGGAGCTTCAAGATATCAATAATTTGGGCGTTTTGTTGCTTAGCTTTTTTACACGCTACTGGTCTGTTTGGGTAGTTTGGGTATTTTTTTTGGTTAGTATTTGGTTGATTATCAAACATATAAAACCTTCAAGAGGTTTTAAAAACAAACATACCCAATTTGATTTTGCTTTCATTTCGGTCTTTTTTATTGTGGCAGGCCTGCGTGGAGGTGATCTGTATCATTCCACAAGGCCTTTGGGGCTCAATCATGCCGGAGAGTATGTAAAACAGCCGCATCATACGGCATTGGTTTACAATACACCTTTTACCATTTTCAAAACCTTGGGAGGTGGTAAAATTAAGAAGCTAACTTTTTTTCAAAATGAAATTGAGCTTGAGAAAGCGTTCAATCCTATTCATTTGCCCGATTCAAGTAATACTTTCAGGCCTTACAATGTTGTTGTTATAGTTATTGAAAGCTACAGCGAAGAAGCTTCAGGTGTAGTAAATAAAGATAAAACAACTGGCGGATTCACCCCTTTTTTGGATTCTTTGCGACAAAAGTCATTCTACTCGGAGTATAGTTTGGCCAACGGTAAAAAGTCTATTGAGGCACTTCCGGCTATTTGGTGCAGTCTACCAAGCTTTAAGCAACCTTTTGTGCTTTCTTCGTTTTCAACCAATAAGTTAAATAGCTTACCAAGTATGCTGAAAAGCAAAGGATACCACACATCGTTTTTTCATGGAGCCCCGAACGGCTCAATGGGTTTTCAGTCGTTTGCCAATTTGGTAGGCATAGATCATTATTTTGGAAAAAAGGAATACGCTAATGAATCGGACTCTGATGGTATTTGGGGTATCTGGGACGAGCCATTTTTGCAGTTTTTTGGCAAAAAACTCGACCAATTTCCTCAGCCTTTTTTTAGTACGGTTTTTACGCTGTCGTCTCACGATCCGTTCAAAATACCGAGGCATCTAGAAGGCAAATTTAAAAAAGGCCCACATCCGATTTATGAAACACTCAGCTATACAGATTATGCCTTAAAACGTTTTTTTGAATCTATAAAAAATAAGCCGTGGTTCGGAAATACTGTATTTGTCATAACCGCAGACCACACTAGCTCTCATGCTACTATACCAACTTTCAGCAATAACGCAGGGCGATTTCGGATACCTATTTTCATTTATTTTCCAGAAATAATAAAGCCCACAAAAACAGAAAAAATGATCCAGCAGATCGATATATTTCCGAGTTTGATGGGTTTATTGAAAGTTGAAAAACCATTTTTGGCATTTGGGAGAAATGTATTTGATTCATCAAAAGACGACTACGCCATCAATTATTTTGAAAACTACCAATGGCACTCTGGAAAATATGTTATGCTCTTTGACGGTGAAAAACCGCAGGGATTATTTAATTTTGCAAATGATGGATTGCTGAAAAATAATTTATCGAAAAAAGAGCCTCAAAGATTGGGTGAAATGCAATTACAAGCGAAAGGATTTCTCCAACAATATCAAAACAGATTGATAGAAAACAGATTAACAGTAGAATGAAAGAGCACAAGGCGGGATTTATTAGTATTGTTGGCAAGCCAAATGTAGGAAAATCTACCTTGATGAATCAGCTAGTGGGCGAGAAATTGTCTATCATCACCTCCAAGGCTCAGACTACTCGCCACAGAATAATGGGAATCGTTAATGGCGAAACGGAAGACTTTGATTTTCAGTTGGTTTACAGTGACACTCCTGGTATCATAAAGCCACTTTATGAGCTTCATAACGCCATGATGGAGTTTGTACACGGTTCTATCGAAGACGGGGATGTAATACTTTTTGTGACGGACATTTATGAGAAATACGACGAAGAAGATGTCATTCAGAAATTGCAAAAATGTCAAAGTCCGATAATATTGATTATCAATAAGATAGATTTATCAACCCCAGAAATTGTTCAAGAAAAAATAGATCATTGGAAAGCGGTTCTGAATCCAAGTTTAATTCTTTCGATTTCGGCACTCCAAAAAGTAGGTATTGACGGACTTCTGGAAAATATCATCAATTTAATGCCTGTTCATCCGCCATACTTTCCAAAAGAAGAGCTTACCGATAAGCCCGAAAGGTTCTTTGCGGCTGAAATCATCAGGGAAAAAATATTTTTGAATTATAAAAAAGAAGTACCTTATAGTTGCGAGGTGGTAATCACGGCCTTTAAAGAATCTGACGATATCATTAAGGTTTCTAGCGAAATTTATGTAGAAAGAGCTACTCAAAGAGCAATTTTACTAGGCCATAAGGGAGAGCGAATCAAGGTTGTCGGTACTGAGGCGAGAAAGGAAATGGAACAGTTTTTTGGTAAAAAAGTGTTTCTCGAGCAGTATATTAAAGTAGAGCCCGATTGGCGTCAGCAAAAAAACAAATTGGAACGCTTTGGGTATTAAATTTTTAAGAATTGCTTTAATACACCGTTTAATAGGATTAATAAGCAAGTTGGTTAACACCAATATTTCGGCATGGTAGTTGGTTCTAAAAATGAAGAAAAACAAAATATAATTATTACTTTAGAGTTTTAAAACATTCCTAATAAAAAATGAAATTAGAACAAAAAAATAGCAAAGAACTGGTTTTTGAATCTATTGCAGAATTTATAACAAATGAAGGATTCTCAGTTATTTCGAAGGATCAAAATCGCCCTTGGGGAGGTTTTTTTGTGATTGATGAATCTCAGGCACCAGCGTTTATAAACAAATTTTTTTCACATCTGAGTCTAGAGGATTTCGCAGGTTTCGAGAAACTCAGCCCAAAAATATTGGTAGTAGCACCACAAATGCGGCTTTCGTGGCAGTATCACCACCGTAGAGCCGAAATATGGAAGCTGATTGGTGGCGTGGCTGGCGTAGTGATATCAGACACCGACCAAGAAACCATACCGCAGCCATTACAAATAGGGCAGGTAATAAACCTGAAGTGTGGCGAAAGACACAGACTTTTGGGAGCAGATGGTTGGGGAGTTGTAGCGGAAATATGGCAACACACCGATAAAGAAAATCCTTCTAATGAAGATGATATTGTTAGAGTTCAAGACGATTTTGGAAGGTGAGAAATTTTTTTAAACGTTAGACCATAACCGTAAAGAGTTTTGGTCTTTTTTTTGCTACAAATTCTTGAAACCACATTTAAATGAATTCTTATTTTAAGAGCATTATTTATTCCACAATCAGTTGTTTTATTTTTTCATCTTCTTTTTCTCAAGACAGGATTCTTACTAAAAAAGGGGATACCTTAAGTGTTTTTGTGAAAAATATTGAAGCTTTAAAGGTTTTTTATGTCAAAACAAACACTCAGTTATCTGAAACATTAGAAATTTCAAAATCCACTCTTCATAAAATAATATGGAGAACTGGTAAGGAATATATCATAGATCAGGAATACGAAAATTTAGTATTATCGTCAGCTCTGAAAAATCAGAATTTGGGGACTCCTAGCAATCAAAAGGCTACTAAGGATGTCCTTTCAAAGGATGTATTAACAACTAAACAAAATATTTTATTTCCAGAAATAAAAATTGATACTTTGCCTCCTGCTCCAATTTTGAAGCGAGGATATAGGTTTTTTTACTACGTCTATAAGGTAAATGGTCAACGTGTTAAGGCTAAGAAGATGGAAGAGGTCATGAGGAAGTATGACCAACAAAGTCATTTTATATTTTCAGATGGCCTTTATGATGTTAAAATCCATAGGAGGAATTTTTGGATAGGAACAGCCGCTAGATTAGCAAGTATACCGTTGGTTTATGTAAGCCCTGAATTACAAGGTGGAGTGAGTTTTGGACTTAGTATTTACAATTTTGTGCAAGAATTGAAAGTCTGGAAAGGCCGCAGAGCCATGAAAAACGCCATTAATTTATACAATAATAAGCGGAAGTCAAATATCTTAAAACCTGTGAATGCAGTCATAAGGCCACGTTAATCTTGATCTCAATTCACCCCTTTCACATTCATATCTAAAGTGTAAACAGAATCAGAAGCCGTAATAAACAACATTTTACGGTTTTTACCACCAAAACAAATATTGGCCGTCCAACCTGATGGAACAGGAATTTTGGCAATTTGCTTGCCAGTTTTGTCAAAAACTGTAACGCCTCTGCCTGTTAAATAAAGATTTCCTTCTGAGTCGGTCGTCATTCCGTCTGATCCCATACTAGCAAAAAGGGTCCGATTGGTTAATTTCCCTTCACCGCTGATTTCATATCTGTAGGTTTTACTTGCTCCAATATCTGCCACGTAGAGTAATTTGCCATCTCCACTACCAACAATTCCATTCGGTTGTTTAAAGTCTTCATCCATAATAATGGCAGTTTTGGCATCTTTTGGCAAATAATAGAGCCTTCTTTTGTCTATTTCCTGAGTCTTTCTTGTCCAATATTCTCTCGGATAAAAAGGGTCTGTGAAATAAATTCCGCCATTGCTATCTTGCCAAAGGTCGTTTGGTCCATTCAATAGTTTTCCTTCGAAATTATCAAGCAAAACGGTGTGATTTCCCTTTTTGTCAATTGACCACAACTGATTTTTCTCATCAGCACACGACAAAATATTTCCTTTTTTGTCAAAATATAGACCGTTTGAGCGACCCGCATTTTCCAAGAAAACACTCAGTTGGCCTTTGGTATCATATTTCCAAATCCTATTATTGGGCTGATCGGTAAAAAACACATTTCCTTTTTTGTCGACAGCGGGTCCTTCAGTGAATTTAAATTGGTTTGAAACTTTAATGAGTTTGGCACCTTTTTTAACAATATTTAAGGTGTCAAAATCTTGTGCAAAAGCACTCCAACTTGCTAGAGATAAAAGAATTATGAACTTAAATTGTATTTTTTTCATGAAATTAAGCTTTGTTCAGTTTACTGTTTTTGTATCCGTAAAGAAAATAAATGGCGATACCTATTACTACCCAAATAAGGAACATTCTCCAGTTTGACCAACCCAACTCCGTCATTAAATAAAGATTGGTAAGGATGCCCATCACAGGCAGGAGCGAAAATTTGTATTTCAAAGCCATAATTGAAATGGCCAACCAAGCTAGCCAAAAAACAATTATAAGAGGTTTTTCACCTATGTGAGCGAAGACGCCATCTGTATTGTATTTTGTCCAAAATAATGCAGCAAGAAAAGTTATTCCAATGATAAATTTCCCATTGATGTATGGAACCCTGAATTTAGAATTTTTGCTAAGCCCCGTGTGGTCCATGTAAAGTATGCCACAACATACCAAGATAAATGCAAAGAAGGTACCAACGCTGGTAAGGTCAATAAAAAACTGCATGTTCATAAAAAGCGAAGGGATTCCCACAAAAAGGCCGGTGATGATAGTTGCAAAACTTGGGGTCTTATATTTTTTATGAATTTTGGAAAATTTCTTTGGCAACAGACCATCTCTACTCATTACCATCCAGATACGAGGTTGGCCAACTTGATAAGCCAACAAAGCACTAGTGATGGCAACTACGGCACTTACGGATATAATGCCAGCCATCCAATCGAAATTTACCTTTTCGAAAACATAGGCCAATGGATCATTAACTCCCAATTCTTTATAATTTACCATACCAGTCAGCACCAAGGTAATTACGACGTATAATATTGTACAAATCGCCAAAGTAATCAACATCGCTTTGGGCAAATCTCTTTGTGGATCTTTACACTCTTCGGCAGTAGTGGAGATGGAGTCAAAACCTATAAAGGCAAAAAATACAGAAGCTACACTCATCATAACACCCTTCATGCCATTGGGGGCAAAGGGTTTCCAGTTGGCAGTGTCTATGTAAAATACACCTCCGACTATAACCAGTAATATGACTGCCAACTTAATAACCACTAAAATATTTGAGGCATTGCGAGACTCTTTGATGCCGGTATATATCAATGCCGTAATAAGGCCAGTTATAGCTCCAGCAGGTAGGTTGAATATGATTTTTATCCCCGCAAAAGTCGGAGCATCAACGTATGCTTGTGCCAATGCTTTCATATTTGAAGCTATTTCTCCCAAGGTACCATTTGCTGTTGCTTTCTGTACGTCTTGATACGCTAACTTTGCTGTGCCGGCATCAATAGCAAGCCAACGAGGAAAATGTATTCGGAAAATATTTTCCAACATACTCACAAAATATTCGGACCATGAAATGGCCACAACCATGTTAGAAACCGCATATTCAAGAACCAATGCCCAGCCTATAATCCATGCGAAAAGTTCGCCAAAAGACACATAAGCATAGGTATATGCACTGCCGCTCACGGGAACTGTGGAGGCAAATTGAGCATAACTCAAAGCTGTAAAAACACATGCGATGGCAGTAAATACGAATAAAAGCGAAACTGCTGGGCCTCCGTTGAAACTAGCTCGACCAATGGTACTGAAAATACCAGCACCTATGATGGCCGCTATTCCGAACATGGTTAAGTCTCTGACGCCAAGCACTTTTGCTAGGCCGCTACCATGTTCTACAGAATTGACATCTTTGATGGCTTGGTCAATATTTTTTCTACGAAAAAGTGATTTTAACATAGCAATTAGGGTTTATTATTTTGTTGATTTACCAAAAACTAGGGGTTTTTGTTGTAAAAGAATTCATGTAAAATTATTAAAAAAATGCCGCTATGCTAATTTAAAGGTCATTTTATTACAAGTGGTGCGATTTTCCAAAAGTCACAATAAGTTTATCCGGGATTTGAAAAATCGATCTACATTAGCCGTTTAACTTAAAAAGCCGTACTTTTGCACAAAATTTCAAAAAATCAATATGTCAAAGAAAATTGAGTCGGCACTCATTTCGGTGTTTTATAAAGATGGTTTAGACAAGATAGTTAAACTTTTACACGACAATGACGTAAAAATCTATTCAACTGGAGGTACGCAAAGCTTCATTGAAGAAATGGGAATTCCAGTTATTGCAGTTGAAGACTTGACTTCTTATCCTTCTATTTTTGGAGGAAGAGTAAAAACCCTTCACCCTAAAGTTTTTGGAGGGATTTTGCACCGTAGAGACAACGAAGATGACGTAAAAACAGCTGCAGAACTCGAAATCCCGGCTATTGATTTAGTAATTGTTGACCTTTATCCTTTTGAAGAAACAGTAGCTTCGGGTGCTTCCGAGGATGATATTATTGAGAAGATAGACATTGGTGGAATAGCTTTGATTCGTGGAGCAGCTAAAAACTTCCAAGACGTACTCATAGTTTCTTCAAGAACTCAATACGACGATGTTTTTGAAATTCTTTCTGCCAAAAACTGTGGAACTGATTTCGAAGATAGAAAGAGATATGCCAAGTTAGCATTTGGTACAAGCTCACATTACGACTCGGCTATTCATGCCTATTTCGCTGGTATCGAGGACGGCGGAAATTTCAGAGCTTCACAACAAATTCCATTAAGATATGGAGAAAACCCGCATCAATCCGCTAGTTTTTATGGAAATCTAGACGAAATGTTTACGCAATTGCACGGAAAAGAACTTTCGTACAACAACCTTATGGATGTGGATGCCTGCGTGCGTTTGATAGAAGAGTTTGAAGATTTGACATATGTAATAGTAAAACATAACAATGCTTGTGGAGTGGCTACTGCCACAACTTCGAAGCAAGCTTATCTAAATGCTCTATCGTGCGATCCGGTCTCGGCTTTCGGAGGAGTAATTATTACCAACGGCAATGTTGATTTAGCTACGGCGGAGGAGTTACATAAACTTTTCTTCGAAATTCTGATTGCTCCGTCTTTTGATGCCGATGCTTTAGAGATTTTGAAAAAGAAAAAAGACCGCAGATTATTAATCAAAAAAGAAGTAAAAACGTCGAAAAAGCAATTTAGGACTCTTCTGAATGGTGTTTTGGAGCAAGACAAAGACCTTTCGACTGAAAAAACGGCTGACTTTAAAGTCGTAACCAAAAGGGTTCCGACAGATGACCAAAATAAGGCATTAGAGTTTGCATTGAAAATATGTAAACATCTAAAATCCAATAATGTTGTTCTCGCCAAAGACGGTCAATTGCTGGCTAGTGGAGTAGGTCAAACCTCTAGAGTAGATGCCCTAAAACAAGCAATAGACAAAGCCAAAGAATTTGGATTTGATTTAAACGGTTCGGTAATGGCTTCTGAAGCCTTTTTCCCTTTTCCTGACTGTGTAGAAATTGCAGGAAATGTTGGCGTAACAGCAGTTGTTCAACCTGGAGGCTCTATAAAAGATCAGCTGTCAATCGATTACTGTGATGAAAACAACATCGCGATGGTTATGACTGGGGTAAGACATTTTTTACATTGATAAAGTATGGTCAGACCACAGGTAGGACCTGAAGAATGCCAAAACATCTAGAATCGTAAAGCAGAAATTCGAATTCGGATTTCTGCTTTTTTGTATTCATCAAAAACAGATTTTCAGACATGAAATGTCAAATCACCAAACAAATGCTTATTTTGCACAAAAAAGCTGATAGCTAAATGCTAAAAGCCAAAAGCTATAAACAATGAAACTACAATTTTACGGAGCGGCTCAACAAGTTACAGGTAGCAAACATCTTTTAACGACCTCAAAAGGCTCAAAAATACTTTTGGATTGTGGGATGTTTCAAGGTATCGATACTAGCGAAATGAATCTCAATTTTGGGTTTAATCCTGCTGAGGTAGACTATTTGCTGCTTTCTCATGCACACATAGACCACACAGGATTGGTACCAAGGTTGGTAAAAAAGGGTTTTAAAGGCCAGATTTTTTGTACTGCAGCCACCAAAAGTCTCTGCGAAATTATGCTGATGGATTCAGCAAGAATTCAGGAGCGTGACTTAGAGCGTGTAAACAAGCGAAGAAAGAATAGGGGAGAAGACGAATTAGAACTCCTTTATGAAGAAGAAGATGTCAATGAAGCCTTGGCATTATTTAATATCGTGAAATTGAATCAGGCCTTCTACTTGGAATCAGGCGTTAGAATAGAATATTTTAATGCTGGACATATTTTGGGAAGTGCAGGTATTTTGATTCATCTGGAGGAAGAAAATGAAACCAAGAAAATATATTTCACTGGTGATATTGGCCGACCTAACGATAAAATCTTAAGAAGTCCGTCAAGTTTTCCGCAGGTAGATTATTTAATTTGTGAATCAACTTATGGCGATCGTTTGCACGAACCAGAGCTGGATATGAAAGCTCATTTATTAGATTTGGTTCACAAAACTTGCGTAGTAAAGCGTGGCAAACTAATCATTCCGGCCTTTGCGGTGGATAGAACGCAAGAATTGGTCTTTGCATTAGACCAACTTGAGTCTGAAGGTAAATTACCAAGAATCCCCGTTTATGTAGATAGCCCATTGGCTGTTAATGCCACCATGGTCATGAAAAAACATAGGGAAGACTTTAACCCTGATATTCTTAAATACATAGAAAGAGACGGTGATGCATTTGGTTTTGACAATCTCCATTATGTTACCGAAGTAGAGGATTCAAAAGCACTAAATGAGTCGAAAGAACCTTGTATAATTATCTCAGCATCAGGCATGGCCGAGGCAGGAAGAATTAAACATCACATAGCCAATAATGTTGAAGATCCCGATAATACTATCCTGATGGTGGGGTATTGTTCGCCAAATTCTTTGGGTGCTATGCTAAAGACTGGTCAGCCAACTGTCAAAATTTTCGGACAGGAAAAAATCGTAAAGGCCGAAATTGCAGTGATGGATTCTTTTTCGGCTCACGCCGATTATTCAGAGATAATTGAATTGTTGAAGTGCCAAGATCCCTCAAAAGTTAAAAATCTATTTTTAGTTCATGGAGAATACAAAACTCAGCAGGCTTTCAAAGAAAAGCTAAAAGCTGAGGGTTTTAAAAATGTAATAATACCAAGTCAAGCTGAAAGCTTCGCTTTTTAAACAATGTAAAAATAATGCAAAGAGTATTTCTAATAATCGTGACATTGAGTTTCTTTGGTTTTACATCCTTAGAAATTGTAAAACCTGTAAAATGGAGCTTTTCCAGCAATCCTACCAAGGCAAGCGTTGGACAGACGGTCGATTTAATTTTTACTGGAAAAATAGACAAAGGCTGGTATTTGTACAGCTCAGAACTAAAAGTTGAAGGCCCAATGCCCACAGAAGTAGAATTTACGTCCAACGGAACCTTTCAAAAAGTGGGTAAATTGGTACCCGTGAATCCAAAGGAGAAATATGATGAAATTTGGGCTGGAAAAGTAAATTACTTCGTAAAAGAGGCTAAATTTATCCAGAAAGTTAAGATTCTAAAAACTGGTGCGGTGATTGAAGGAAAGATAGTTTGTCAAACTTGTACCGAAAAAGATGGGAAATGTGTGCCAAACAAAGACAAGTTTAGCTTTAAGCTTTAATTGATTCTTTAGGAATTTCCGAGACCAATTACTTTTTGAAGAGTAGCATTGATTTTATCGTATTCCAAAGTCCATCCAAAATTTGTTTCGAGAGATTCTGTGGCTTTATTGTAGGCCAATTGCATTCTAAATTCTCTTATTTTGGTAAGAACAAGCTTAGAATGTTCTTTATCGTTTTTGGAAATAGCCAACTTGGCTTCTTTTACCAAAACTTTGTTTGCTTTATCAATTTTCGGTATTTGGCAAGATTTCATTTTATACTTGAAGGAAAAATTTCTAAATCCTTTACCAATTCTGGGGAAGTCCATTTGCTTCTATCTAGTACCAAAGATTGTATGGCACCACCAGTTGTTTTATATTCATTTTCGGTGGTTTGTGCCACTTCGCTTTCGAAAACCAGAGCCGTTTTTCCTTCTTTTAGTACAATTTTATAAACGTCGTATTTGGCCGAATGGCTGATAATTGGTAGACCAAATTTCTGTTCCAAATCCAAATCGATATATGTACGAATCTCATCAATTTTTGCCCAAAAAGGAGTAAATAAGGAAGGGCCGGCATTTCCTTTTGGAATAATTTTATATAATGTATAACCGCTATTTGCGACTATTTTCTTTGGAATTGAGCTACCACTGATTACTATAGATTCCACAAATTGCGGTGCAGCTGCTTCAGTTTTCATATCTTCAATTATACTTTTTTTCAAATCCGAAGGATTTATCCCGAAGGTTTTGAAGGAGGAAGAATTGCCTAGGCTATCAAAATTAAACCTTAAACTATCGGCCCACCAAGTACGCTTTAAAAATACGATATTTTTATAATTTGTATCGCCGTTTATTTCATTTTTGAGATAGTTAAATCTACTTGGATTTCTGTTTAAAAATGCGGCTGTTTTTCGTAACACCATTGCCATTTTTCTTAAACTATCATCGGCAATACAAACTCTCCAAGCATTCACTAATCCTTTTTCGCCAAAAAAATTCTCCAAAGAGCTTGTAGAGAAATCATTTTTAAAAGTTACTTTTTCTAAAGAATCTCGTAAGTTTTTATCAATTAAATAATTAAGAGAATCAAGGTGGTTGGATGCGTAGTCAAAGCTATCTGTTTTGGAAACTGATATTTTCGAAGTTACCTCAAATACTGCATTTTGACCGGTAACAAATAAACATACTGAAAAATAGGTACTTAATAATAGAATTGCTTTTCGCATTGAATTTTATAAAATGGCTATACGTCAAAATTAGCACATTTCTTACAAATCCCTCACAGATTTAAGAATGTTAGACATGGCTTTAAATTAAGTGCTTATGGTTAGTTCTATTTTTAAAAGGGGATTTAATTAGTGCAATTGCTCTATAAATATAAGGATTTTGCCTTATAAGTTTATACTCTTTTAGGTTCCAATTCCCTCCCCTCAAATAAATCTAACCGCATGTTCACGCAGGCCGGAATTTCGTCCTCATAATGGGTAACAAAAACCAAGGTTTTATTTTGATGAACGGCAATTTCATTCAGAACTGTCCTAAAAAAGACCATTTGGTTATAATCTAAGCCTTGACACGGTTCGTCGAGAATTAGCAATGCGGGATTTTTCACTAAGGCCCTAGCCAAAAATACCAGTCTTTGTTGTCCAAAAGACAATTGATTGAGTTTTCTGTCTTTTACTTCAGCGAGATTAACCAACCTCAAGTATAGTTCGGTTAGCTCCATCTGTTGTTCGGTGAGTTTTTGAAACAGTCCGGCCGAATCAAAAAATCCAGATGCCACCACTTTCCAAACCGTACAGTTTTTGTTGAAATAAAGATGAAGCTCGGGCGACACAAAGCCCATTTTTTTCTTTAAATCCCATATACTTTCACCACTGCCTCGTTTTTTGTCAAAAAGAAACAATTGGTTTTGGTAACATTGTGGATTGTCTCCCGTTATGAGCGATAAGAGCGAGCTTTTTCCCGACCCATTTGACCCCATCAGTGCCCATTTCTCACCGTTTTTAACTTCCCAATTAATATCTTGCAGTACTAGTTTACTGCCGTATTTCACATGGCCATCATTGATTTTTATGGCCGTTTCAAAACTATCAAATTGACGAATAGATAAACTTTCTATTTTCTTCAGAACTTCACCGTCTATACTATAAGATTTGGAGGATTTTGGGACAAAATCAGTTAGTTTTCCTGAAAATAACACTCTGCCTTTTTCCAAAAATAGTGCTTTTTCAAATTTTTCTGGAATATCATGAGCATTCGCGACCAGTATAATTTGAGTTTCTGTAAAGTCCGATAGTAACAACTTTAACTCTGCCCGACTTTTTATGTCTAATCCTGTAAACGGGTTGTCTAAAAGCAATATGTCTGGTTTCTTCAAAAGGGCACTGGCTATTAATGTCCTGCGAGTTTCTCCATTAGATAGTGAAGTGAGTTTTTGATGAAGTAAGTGTTCTAGCTTTAACTTTTGTACAATTAATGCCAGCCAATCCTCCGAATACAGAGGCAGTTTTGTTTCGACAGAGTTTTCATTTATAGTACCGATTGGCACGACCTGATTTTGCAGAACTTCATAGACGGTCGGCCCCAATTCTGCATCTTGAGAATTGAATCTTTGTTGATAATATTGATAAACAGGCCCAACCAATCTGTGAAAACTATAGTCTCGATTTACACTTACTATTTTCTTTGATTTGTCTTTTTCTATTTTGCCTTTACTTGGAAAAACAGAACCAGCTATGGCATCCAAAAATGTACTTTTGCCTGAACCGCTTTCGCCTAAAACCACTAGATTTTCATTGTTTTCACTTTGAAAATTGAAGTCAGAAAGAATGGTAAAGTTGTTTTTAGAAATTTCTACATTTTTGAAAACGACGGACATAATTTATGGTTTTTCGGGGCAAATTAAGAGATTTTTCAATTTTTTCTTTCTCGATGAAGCTTTAAAATTGCTTTAAAGCTACATTTGTTCAATTTTTATCAAGCGTATAACAAGAAATGAAGCATTTTATAAATCTCAATGACGTTTCAGACGTAACCGAACTCGTAAAACTAGGATTAGAACAAAAAGCTAATCCGTTTGCCAATAAACATTTGGGATTAAACAAAACTATAGGGCTTTTGTTTTTCAACTCAAGCTTACGCACGCGTATTTCTACCCAAAAAGCGGCGATGAATCTTGGAATGAACGTCATAGTGATGAATGTTGGGTCGGATTCGTGGCAACTGGAGTTTGAGGATGGCGTCATAATGGATCAGGGAAAAGCCGAACATATCAAAGAAGCGGCAGCGGTTTTGGGTCAATATTGTGATATTATTGCCGTAAGGGCTTTTGCAGAGTTGAAAGACCGTAATGATGACTACAAAGAAACAGTTTTGGAGAGTTTTAGGAAATATGCTGGAGTGCCAATCATCAATTTGGAGTCTGCTACACGACATCCTTGTCAATCTTTGGCCGATTTGATTACCATCGAAGAGCTTAAAACCAAGGAAAAACCGAAAGTAGTACTCACTTGGGCACCGCATTTTAAACCACTTCCTCAGGCGGTGGGCAATTCGTTTGCTGAATGGGTTCTTATGACTGATTATGAATTCGTGATAGCCAATCCTGAAGGATATGATTTATCGCCAGAAATCAGAAAAAATGCTAAAGTCGTCCACTCTCAAGAGGAAGCCTTTGCTGGTGCAGATTTTATTTATGCCAAAAACTGGTCGTCGTATGAGCAATACGGACAAGTACTCACACAAGACCCTTCTTGGAAAATTACGCCAGAAAAAATGGCTCTGACCAACAATGCCAAGTTCATGCATTGTTTGCCTGTTAGACGTGGCCTAAAGGTATCTGACGAAGTTTTGGATGCTGATTACTCAGCTGTTATCCAACAAGCAGGAAACCGCGTTTGGTCTGTACAGGCAGTTATTAAGCAGATTTTGGAGGGATTGGCCGTTTAAATGGCACGCAGATGACGCAGATGCATGCAACACTGATTTTTAAGGATTTTTTATTCCTTTTAGTAGTGTATAAGGGGCTCTACAAGAAGGTATGAGTTTTAAAAAAAATTTCTCATAAAGCTACAGTCTGCCTTAATGTTTTGGGAAGTTTCAGTTGGGACGTGGCTTCGACAGGCTCAGCCTGACAGCGGTTGTCTCCCTGAGCTTGTCGAAGTGTCTCCCTGAGCTTGTCGAAGGGGCGTTTTGTTATATATTTGACATTTTTTATTAGATTGGTTACCCAAAAGTGCCATTGAGTTAGCAAGAGTTGACAACTTTCTAAAAGTTGTCAACTCTTAATATCTAAAACTCCGTTTACCCTATACAATCAACCATTAGCGGAACTTCATTTGGAATTTTTTATATTTGTTCTTTATTCAACCTAATTTAATACAATGTCAAAGAAAGGAAAAATTCTTATTATTACTGGTGATGCTGGCGAAGGTTACGAGTGTTTATATGGCAAACACCGCTTTGAAGAAGCTGGTTATGAGTCTGTTATTGCTGCACCAAGTGTAAAAAGGCTCAATTTGGTCATCCATGATTTTGAGCCGGGCTGGGATACTTATGTTGAAAAACCTGGGTATTTGGTGGAGTCTGACATTGCGTTTGATGATGTAAAAGTTGAAGAATATTTGGCCGTTTTGATTTTGGGTGGAAGAGCACCCGAGTTTTTACGACACAATGATAAAGTGATAGAAATTGTAAGAGCATTTGACAAAGCCGATAAATTTATCTTCTCTATTTGCCATGGAATTCAGATTCTCACGGCCGCTGGTTTGGTTAAAGGCAAAACTGTTACTTGCTACGAAAACGTACGTTTCGAAGTAGAAGCCTGTGGAGGCAATTTTGTAGGTAAAAACGAAGCTGTTAGAGACGGAAGATACGTTTCTGGTCAAACGTGGCAATCGCACCCAGATTTTTATAGAATGGTTTTTGAGTGTTTGGGGGAGGGGTGATAATAATAATAGGTAGTTGATTAGAAGGCCGATGGCATCCAATTCAAAGTCGGAAGACTAAGCATAGTTGAACTAACTTAATATAAGTAAGTGTTATTTATTGGTACCTTTTGCAAGGATATTTGCTTAATGTAAGAATTTTCGATTACCATCAGTTTTCTTTTTACAGCATCGAAAACCAAAACTTTGGCATCACTACTTTTTGCAATATAGTTGTTGGCTGAAATTACAATTATTTTATTGTCTAAAAGTTCAATTTGTCCATTAAACGTTCTTTTGTCAAAGAAATTTAATATTGCAATAGTTAATAAAAACATTGTTGTAGCTACTACGATTACATGCGTATTGAAAACTTTATGCTTCTTATTAGAAAGCCATTTAAAATACACTTTGTCTAAAACTAAGATACCAATTAGTAAAAGCCCGATGATGAACCACAAAACTAAAGAATGAGATATATTAATCACTTTAATAAATATCCATCCGGTACAAAAATATATACCCATGTAGTTATAAGACTTGTCCTCTGATAATTGGTATTTATGAAATCTTTCAATTATGAACATTATCAGTAAAATTATGAATATAAAATCACTGAAAAGCAAGCCCAAGGATTCTCCAATTATATCTTGAATTCCAAAGTACAACCAAATGTCTATTCCTTCAAAAGAATATAAATTCATTATGATAAATGACATTAATATGGTTATTAGAAATGAATACTCTGATAATTTTTTGATAATTTTGGCAATTTCTAGATGCTCCATTGAGATTTTCAGGTTTATTTACTAGCTATTCAGGTCCACACTTTGACCTATTCCCTACTTCAAAATAAGATAAAGAGGATTTTCAATTCGAAATTACAAACTTCTTCACTTCCCAACCGCCACAGCAGGGTTTCCAAAAACAGTTGCTTCTTCTTTTACGTCTTCAATGACAACAGAACCGGCACCAATTCGTGCGTTTTTGCCGATTTTTATGCCTGAAACTATTATGGCTCCACTTCCTATGAAGGCTCCGTTTTCTATTGTTACTTCGGCATTTATAATTGCTCCGTTGCCAATTTCTACAAATTCGCCAACTTCGGCTTGGGTGTCAACTACTGCATTTGAGAGAATTACCGTGTGATTTCCTATTTTTGAGCCTTGGTTTATTACTGCTCCTGCGGCTATCAATATTCCATGTCCAAGTTCAGCGTCTTCAGAAACTATTGCTTTTCCATGTATGGCATTCACGGGCATAGTTTTTCTTCTTTCCAAAAGCATTTTTACTACTTTCTCTTTGTGGGTTTTGTTTTCTAAGGCCACAAAAGCCTCAGTTTTATTGCCGATGATTTTCAAAAAGCCGTCGTCTGCTGGATCTCCAAGAACCAAAACTTCAGAGATTTCGGTATTATGAAGTTTTTGATTATCGTCCAGAAAGCCATAAATAAGGACTTCGTTGCTACTGAAAATGTCAAGAGCTATTCTTCCCAAGTTTCCAGCACCAAATATCACCACAGGGTTTTTCATAAAATTCTATTTTTTTGCAAAACTAATGAGGAATACCCACTAAACTAAGAGAATAGGGTAGAAAATGGCTTTTAACCTCGCCCGCTTTTTAATTCTTCCTTGTAAATTTTTCTTTGATTTTTGAATGTATTAGCTGCAAAATCAAACAATATATTGAAGGCAAAAGGAATGTGGTCAGAAAGTATGCCTCCGTAAATGGCTTGGTCAAATTCCTTGAGGGCTTCGTCAAGTCGTTCGTTTTCAAGGGTCTTTGTTATCTCGGAGGTGGTCATGGTAGAGTAAGGTTTTTTAAGCAACCACTCCAAATGGTTTTTCCACAGTACCAGTCCGTTTTCTATATTCTTAAAGTTTTTTGGGGTTTTGCTCAGTTTCTTGTAGGCTGTCGCAAACTTTTGTTGTTTTTGGTTAAATCGCCAAACCAAAATGCTTCTGTATATTATTTTTCCAAACAAAGCCCAAAACAAACCAACTGAAATAAGCAAAACAACAACATAATAAAGAAACTTTGGGAAGTTAAAATCCAGCGGTACATCAAAGTAACCAGTTGATTTTTTGATGATTGGATTTTTGAAATCCTGAGAGTCTAAAGAGGATTTCAATTTTACTGTGGCAATATTCGAAAAAATTTTCGTCTTTGAGCGAATACTCTGAACGGGTAACGATAAAGAATAACTGGTATCCACTTTAAAAGTTATGAGTTTGTAAACTACGCTGTCTAAACTTCGGCCACCCTGAGTTTTTGTTGGGAAATAATCAATATCTACAAGTTCAAATGGTTTAAAATTAGACGTGGAGTCAGGAAACAGTAAGTCAGTTTTGCCAGAATGCAGAAAAGTTAGCGAAAATGCAATGGGTTTACCTATGGACAAAGAGTCGCTTTCGAAGTAGGCTTTGGGTTTTTGAGAAAAACCAAAATGCGTCAAAAGAATAAACATAAAGACGTAAGCGTTTCTCATTTGCGGTATCTAAAAAGTTGTATTAAACTGCTTACATAGTCCGAACCCGATTCTATCGAAAGATAATTGGCCTTATTTTGCTTACAAAGTTTTTCGAGTTGATTGCTATTATCCTCAAACAAATCCTTCATTTCACGCTTAAAAAATCTTGAACTTGTGTTTATCCATGATGTTTTGCCAGCTTCTTTGTCGTAAACTGGCACTATGCCGAGGCTGGGTAAATTAACCTCGCGTTTATCGAAAATATGCAAAACAACCAGGTCGTGTTTACGGGCCAATGCTTTTAGGTTGTGGGCGTAGTCTTTGTCAAGAAAATCAGAAATCAAAATAATCACACTCTTACGTTTCAGAATATTCAAAGCAAAAGCTATGGCTTCCTGTAAATTTGTTTTGAGCGAAAGCGGCTCAAGCCGGAACATTTTAGAAATGAGGTTATAAGCTTGCTTCATGCCCGCCTCAGGCTTAAGATAAAGTTCTTTTTGATCAGAGAAACAATACAAACCCACTTGACTAGCCTCTTTTATGGCCGAAAGCGTGAGAACGCCACAAATTTCCTTGGCAGTATCTATTTTAAGAGAGCCGTCTTTGCCGACATCTTGCGAGCCGCTGACGTCGAGCATAAAAAACACGGTTTGTTCTTTTTCCTCTTTGAAAATCTTTACATAGGCTCCGTGGCCTTTGGCGGTAGCAACCCAGTCGATTGCCCTGACATCATCGCCATATTGGTAGGTTCTGAGGTCGCTAAACTCCAAACCAGTACCTTTAAAAACCGAGCTAAAGTTGCCATTCAGGTGCGAATTGACAGCCTTTCTGATTTTTATTTCGTACTTGTTGAGCTTATTGATGATGTCTTTCACTCTACCAAACTTTCTGTTTTAACGAAATTTATGAACTTTGATTTAACCCCACTCCCTTATAATTACTTATTTTTGTTTTTAATATCTAAAAAATAAAGACATTGGGTAATTTTGGCATAAAAATAGTATTTATTTCGTTGACATGTTTTTTTTCTTGCAAGTCTTCGTCCGAAGATGTGATTGATAAAAAAACTATGGCGATAGTTTTTGCTGAATTAAAAACCGCAGAAGCTAAAGTAAGTAGATTAAACCTGACTGGAGTAGATTCATCAAGAGTTGCCTTTAAATATTTAGAGAAACAGATTTACAAAAAATACAAAGTAGACTCAGCACAGTATCTTAAAAGCTTTGATTTCTACGCCAAAGACAAAAAACAACTGCTATCTATTTATATCGAGGCAGAAAAAATAATTGAAAAAAACAAAAATAAAAATACGGCTTACTGAATGAAAAATCTGGTAATCATACCTACCTACAACGAAATCGAAAACATCGAGGCCATCATCAAAGCGGTTTTTAACTTACCCGTTTGGTTTGATGTTTTGATAGTAGACGATGGTTCGCCAGATGGTACGGCTCAAAAAGTAAAAGAACTTCAGCAGCTGTTTCCTTCACAACTGCATTTGGAGGAACGTAAGGGAAAACAAGGCTTGGGTACGGCCTATATTCATGGTTTTAAATGGGCTTTGGCCAAAGGCTTTCAGTATATTTATGAGATGGACGCCGATTTTTCTCATAATCCTGCCGACTTAGTAAAATTATACAAAGCGTGTTTGGAAGAAGGAAACGACGTAGCCATTGGTTCTCGATATATCAACGGTGTAAATGTAGTCAACTGGCCCATTGGCCGAGTATTGATGTCTTATGGAGCCGGAATTTATGTAAGATTTTTGACCGGCATGCCTATTATGGACCCTACGGGTGGTTTTATTTGCTATTCGAGAGAAGTATTAGAAACGATTCCTTTAGATAAAATCCGTTTTGTGGGTTATGCCTTTCAGATAGAGATGAAATTTAATGCTTATCTGTTTAAATTTAAGATAAAAGAGGTGCCTATCATTTTTACTGATAGGACACTCGGACAATCTAAAATGTCAACCAAAATATTCCAAGAAGCCGTTTTTGGTGTTGTAATGATGAAAATCTGGAGCCTCTTTAAGAGCTTCAAAAGATAAAAACTTCTACTTTTTAGCCTTCAAGGCATCTAATTGATCTTGTCTAACGGTTGGGTATTTTATGCCCAATTGCTCCAAATAAGTGCTGTATTTGCTTGGGTCATAATGATACTTTTTAAGCTCAGGATTGAAAGTTTGCATTATGCTGGTATTCAACTGAATAGCTGGCTTGTCATCTTTCGAAATCAATGGCGTGTACTTTTGGTCTTTGGTTTGAACATTGTTGTAATACTCCCAGGCATCTTTTAGAATTTGAGGTTTGTAGAGCAAATCCAGAATCGTCATTGCTTCAACCTTCGCACCTGCCGTACAACCTTTATGGGCTATCGGAGTAGCCATGGTAATGGCATTTGCCCAGTGGTGACCTGGCATGCCTGGCATATTTGAAGGATATCTTAGTACAATGGTAGGTAATGACCAAGAAATATCAGCGATGTCGTCAGAACCACCTTGTCTGATAACCAAAGGCGAATAGACAGGCTCAGAAACGGAGTCTAATTCCATGGCCAAACCATTAATTTCAGGAGATTTTAATTCTATTTGTGATGCTTTAGCGAGAAGCTGATCTTCTTCCGACCATTTAGGTAAACCCACCTTCTTGATATTTTGGTAAGCAGTAGCAGCCAAAGCCTTATTGAAATGCCCCGGCCAAGCACTTCCCAATATCTCGTAAGTGAATTTTGTGTCTGTCATAAGTGCGGCACCTTCGGCGATTTTTATCCCGTTATCGAATAAATTCTTGATTTTAGGATAAGTTCTTTCTCTGAAATAGTACCAAACTGTGGCTTTTGATGGAACCACGTTGGGCTGGTCGCCGCCATCAGAAATTACGTAGTGCGACCTTTGTGTAGTTTCCAAATGCTCTCTTTTGAAGTTCCAGCCGATATTCATTAACTCTACAGCATCCAAGGCACTCTTTCCTCTCCAAGGTGCTCCTGCGGCATGTGCGGCTGCACCTTCAAAATGAAATTTTACAGAAACCAAGCCTGTGTTTCCTGCATCGCCCCAAGACACTCCAAGATTGTTGGCCACATGGGTAAAAATGCAAGCATCCACATCTTTGAAATAGCCTTCTCGCACAAAAATAGCCTTTGTACCAACCTGTTCCTCAGCCACACCCGGCCAAAGCATGAGCGTGCCTGGTATTTTTTCTCTTTCCATGATCTCTTTCAAAGCCAGAGCGGCAGTAATGTTAAGTGCCTGACCTGAATTATGACCTTCGCCATGGCCTGGAGCACCTTCCACAATTGGATCTTTGTAGGCCACTCCCGGCTTTTGAGATGCTTTCGGGATACAATCCACATCGGAGCCGATAGCAATAACGGGTTTACCGCTTCCCCATTTGGCTATCCATGCTGTCGGAATATTGGCAATGCCCTTTTCTACTGTAAAACCTTTCTTTTCTAATAGTTCGGTGAGGTATTTTGAGGTTTCATACTCTTGAAAGCCCAGCTCGCTGAAGCTAAACAGCATATCGTTGATTTCTTGGGTGAGTTTTTGGTTGTTGTCTATTTTGGTGATAACCTCTTGTTTCAGTAGCTCCAGTTTATCTGGTTCAGCAGGTTTCTTTTTAGTGTTTTTCTGAGAATAGGCATAATTTGCCACAATCGTGACAAAAAGAAGGAAGAGTATGTTTTTTTTCATAGTTTGAGAGAGTTTTTTCTTTGTCAAATATATCCAAATTTTGATTTGAGGACTACATTGGCTACCTTTATTTTATTAAACCTTGTCATCAACCCTTTTTTATGAAAATTAAAATTGCCTTATTTCTATTCCTAATTCCCTCGTTTGTTTTCCCTCAAGTTGGTCTAGATTACTACTTACCCAAAAACGTAACTTATAACAGTAAAATACCTACACCAAAGGCTTTCCTTGGTTATGAGGTAGGGGAGCAACACGCCAGTCCTTATGAAATTTTTGCCTATTACAGAGAAGTAGCCAAGTATTCGGATAGGATAAAATTAGAAACCTACGCTCGTTCTTTCGAAAATCGGGAGTTGATGTTGGCCACAGTTTCTTCACCAAAAAACCTAGCAAATATTGATCAAATTAGAACAGAGCATTTAAAGTTGGCCAATTCTGAGGTTTCGAAAAACCTTAAACCCGAGCAAATGCCTATAGTAGTTTGGATGGGTTATTCGGTACACGGAAATGAGGCCTCTGGTATGAATTCTTCCTTGTTGACGATTTATTATCTCGCAGCAGCCCAAGGAGCTGAGATAGACGCATTATTAAATGAAAGTATAATTTTAGTAGACCCCAGTATTAATCCTGATGGTGCAACTAGGTTTTCAACTTGGGTAAACCAAAATAAGAGCCAAAGCTTGGTTTCGGATGCCAATTCTAGAGAGTTTAAAGAAACTTGGCCAGGAGGTCGTACCAATCACTATTGGTTTGATATGAACCGCGACTGGCTTTACCAACAATTGCCCGAAAGTAAAGGTCGTTTGGTGAAATATTATGACTGGTTGCCCAATGTCTTGACGGACCATCACGAGATGGGAAGCAACTCTACATTTTTCTTTCAACCCGGCATACCTGCACGTACACACCCGATGACACCCGTTAAAAACATTGAACTAACGAGTAAAATCGGGCAGTTTCATGCCGCTGGATTGGATAGTATTGGCTCTTATTATTATACCAAAGAAAACTACGATGACTTCTATTATGGTAAAGGTTCAACACTTCCGGATGTGAACGGTGCCATAGGGATTTTGTTCGAACAAGCTTCTTCTCGCGGACATTTGCAAGAGAGTGTCAATGGTATTTTGAGTTTCCCTTTTACGGTTAGAAATCAATTCTCAGCAACACTTTCTACTTTGAAAGCTTCCAAAAGTATGAGAAATGAGTTGCTGACTTACATGAGAGATTTTTATGCTGAAAAATCAACAGATGAAGTAAAAGCATATGTTTTTGGCGGAGGAAATGACCCAGTCAGAACTTGGGAAATGGTAAATGTGATGTTGAGAAACAAAGTGGAGGTGTATAAATTATCAAAAAACGAAACTTTGGGTAATGCTCAATTTTCAAATTCGGATGCTTACGTAGTGCCCATGAATCAGCCCAAACATAGATTGGTGAAGTCGCTTTTTGAAAAACGAACCACTTTTGCCGACAGTGCTTTTTATGATATTTCGGCTTGGACGCTTCCATTGTGTATGAATGTGCCTTTTGCGGAGTCAAAAACAGCCGTTTCTTTGGGTCAAAAACTTTCAGAAGTGAACTTCCCGATGGGCAAAGTGGTAGGTAATAGCAGCTATTCTTATCTTTTTGAATGGGACGGATATTTTGCAGCAAGAACAGCTTACGAGTTGCTCAACAAGGGATACAAATTGAAATACGCCACCGAACCATTTGAGGCTGTGGTTGATGGAAAAAGCAAAGCCTTTTCTTATGGCACAGTGCAGATTTTATGTGAAGGAAATGATCCAAAAGCATATTTGGAGGAGCTTGCTAAACGTGACGGAACGGTTTTCTATGGTCAAAAAACAGGTCTTACTCAAAGTGGAATTAATTTGGGTAGCGAGAAATTTAGAAGAATGGAAAAGCCACAAGCACTCATGATTGTGGGCGATGGCGTGGATTATAACGATGCAGGCGAAGTTTGGCATTTGTTGGACCAAAGAGTTAGTATTCCACTTAGTCACATGGACATTGCCTCTGTAAATCGAGCTGATTTGACCAAATACACGCATATCATTATCAACCAAGGCAGGTATGCTGATCTTTCTGATGAAAAAATTAAAGGGTTTTTGTCAAAAGGTGGAACAGTAGTAGCACTTGGAGATGGAGCAGCTTGGTTGTCTCAAAAGAAAATCGGGACGGTCGGTATTAAACCAGAAGCCTCGAATGACGGTAAAAGTAAAAGACCATTTGTTTCAAAAAGTGGTTATGATGGTGCTTTGGTAACGAGCGGAGCTATTTTGGAAGCGAAACTTGATCCAAGCCACCCACTATGCTACGGATACAAACAAAGTACACTTCCGATTTTCAAGGTAAATAATGTAACCTTTGAAGAAACTGGAAACCCGTACAACACGCCACTTATTTTTACAGATAAACCTCTGATGGCTGGTTATGTGCATCCCAAAAACTTGGAGAGATTTAAGAATAGTCCAGCGATTATAGCTCAGACTTTTGGCCAGGGTAAGATTGTAAGTATTTCAGATAATCCAAATTTCAGAGCGTTTTGGTACGGAACAAACAAGCTGTTTTTAAATTCCCTTTTCTTTAGCAGTGGTATTTCTGCTGGCAGATTTGAAGACGAAGATTAAGAATATCTTTTAACCAGATAAAATGAGTTATCAAACCATTATCATCATCATTTTGGTGTATTTAGGAATAAATATTCTGGTTTATTTCATACAGGAATTTTTCATATTTAAGCCTGAAAAGCTCTCCGAGGACTTCGAGTTTAAGTATGAATTTCCGTTTGAAGAGCTCAATTTCACAATTTCTGAAAAAGAAAAAATCAACGGACTTCGCTTTTTTACAGAAGAAAAAGAAAAGCATGGCGTGGTGATTTATTTTCATGGAAATACGAGAAGCATAAAAGGTTGGGCAAAGTATTCTAGAGATTTTACCAATCATGGTTATGATGTGATAATGATAGACTATCGTGGTTTTGGAAAGAGCAAAGGCAAACGCTCTGAAACTGCGATGAAAAAGGACGCTCAGCATGTTTACAACAAAATGAAGTTTGAGTTGAAATATCCTGAAAACAAAATTATCATTTATGGCAGGTCTTTGGGTTCCGGTTTTGCGGCAAAATTGGCTTCGTCTAATCGGCCTAAAATGCTGATTTTGGATGCTCCTTATTATAGTTTATCGCAATTAACGAATAGATTCCTCCCCTTTTTACCTGTTTCTATTCTTTTGAGGTTCAAAGTCCGCACGGACCAATGGCTCAAATATTGCCGTTGCCCGATATTCATTATTCATGGTACTAAGGATAGTTTGATACCTATGAGTTCGAGCGTGCGGTTGGCAAAAACGGCTCCATTAAACACACATTTAGTGCCGATTTATGGTGGTGGACACAACGATTTGCCTTCGTTTCCAGAATATCATAGGGCATTGAAAGACATCTTATTGGACCAATATGACCATTTTGACAAGCAGATTTTTGGCGATATGGGTTTTAATGCTTGATAGAATTTAGTTTTTTTATTGAGAAGTCTAGCGAAGCTATTAATTTCGCATGTAATATTTAAATAAGCAACCTCAACTAAGACTTTCAGACAAACAAAGAAACATCATTTCTTTGCCTCAAAGCGTCTTAGCGGTAAAAAAATAAACAAATGGAAATCTTAAAGGAAGATTTAATAGCATTTATCAAAAACGCCCTCCACGAAGACATCAGAGAAGGTGACCACACTTCTAACTCCACGGTGCCTGAAAACGCCCAAGGAAAGGCTCGTTTGTTGGTAAAAGACAATGGAATTGTGGCAGGTGTGGAATTGGCCGAGCTGATTTTCAAAACCGTAGACCCAAACCTCAAGGTGGAGGTATTAATTAAAGACGGCGAACCGATAGAATATGGCCAGATAGTGCTTTATGTGGAGGGAAATGACCGTTCGATTTTGACAGCGGAGCGTCTAGTGCTCAACTGTATGCAACGCATGAGTGGTATAGCCACAGTAACCAACGAAATAGTTAAGAAACTAGAAGGAACCAAATGTAAAGTTCTGGACACCAGAAAGACAACTCCGGGTTTCAGGCTATTAGAAAAATGGGCGGTTAAGATTGGCGGAGGAGTAAACCACCGTTTTGGTCTCTTCGACATGATTTTGATTAAAGACAACCATGTGGACTATGCCGGTGGTATTAAAAATGCACTTTTTGCCGCTCAAAAATATTTAAAAGACAAAAATCTAGACCTACCGATAGAGATAGAGGTTCGAAACCTCACAGAACTTCAAGAGGTCTTGGAAGTAGGCGGAGTTGTACGCATCATGTTGGATAATTTTGACTATGAAAAAACCAAGGAAGCCATCAAGATAATAGATGGCAGATTTCCAGTTGAGTCTTCAGGCAACATAAACCCGCAAACTGTCCGTGCTTATGCTGATTGTGGTGTAGATTATGTTTCTATGGGTTATTTGACTCATTCTGCGAAGAGTTTGGACTTGAGTTTGAAGGCGATGAAATGAGTCACTTCGGCTCACTTCGGCTCCGCTCAGTGACCGACAGTCACTTCGGCTCCGCTCAGTGACCATCGCACAGTGGCCAATGCTCATTTCGGCTCCGCTCAGTGACCGACGCACAGTGGCCGGTGCTCATTTCGGCTCCGCTCAGTGACCGTCGCACAGTGGCCGGTGCTCACTTCGACTTCGCTCAGTGACCGACGTTATTTAAATTAGTATGTAAAACTTTGTGCCTCAATGCCTTTTGCCTTGATGCCTTTCTAAAAAATGAAAAAAGACATAGAATTTCCTCAAAACGATAATATCCTCATCGCAGTGGCACCTTCTGAGTTTGAGCAGTGGGATGTGTTTTTAATCAATAAAGGAACTCAAAAGATTGATAATTTGCTTATTACCTCTACAGGATATGGATTTAACGGAAACGGAGATAAAATATCAACTAGTACTTTAAGGCATTTTTACGATAACTTTGGACCTAATTCTGTTCAGGAAATAGAAAAAATAGACCCTTCTGTTTTTCATCTAAACAATGAATATTGGATCAGTTATTGGATTGGCGGTCAGCTTTATGACCGAAGATTCGTTTTTGTTCCTGAGAGTATTTCGCTTAAGAACTGCATTTTTGTTAGTCTTCTGGGTAAAGAAGCTGTTTTGCATGCCTAATTTATCAGGCTTGATTTCATTTTTATCGAATGGCCTCCAAATTTTGGCATAAAAAAACCGCCAAATCACTTTGGCGGTTTCCTAATATCTCATGTATATTTTACTTTCCTATCATTAAAGACTCTCTACGTCTCATTTTTCCTGCAGGAATACCAAACATCATCTTGAATCTACGACAGAAATAGGCAGTGTCTTTGTATCCAACCTCACCACCAATGGCTCTGATACTCTTTTTAGAAGTTCTCAAAAGATTTACGGCCTCTTCCATTCTTTGGTATTCGATATAATCTTGCGGATTGATACCGGTTAACATTTTGAAATATTGACCTACGTAGTCTTCCGAAACATTGGCAACATTGGCCAACTGTTTATTCGACAAGTCACCGTCGATGTTGTTTTTGATATAGGTGAAGATATCTATCAAACGAGGATCCTTGAAATAAGTACTGTTTGTAGCCAGTTGCTCTACAAACATTCTATTTCTGAGTATATATCGAATGACTTCAATTACTGCTTCTTCAGTTTTAATAGAAATAACCCTACCACGACCGGCTTCTTCTGTAAAGTCTTCAATCAGAATATCTTTAATCAGTTGGGCAAGTTTCGTGTTTTTGTATATGAAGAACGGAGGGATGTCTAAAGAAGTAAAGAAGTTAACCGAGTCAAAAACTTTTGCTTCGAAAGCAATCAAGCCAAATGAGTTTTTAACGATACCTATTTCCTCCGGCTCATTCATGGCCTCAAAATAGTGCTCTCTGCGGGTCATAAACTCCTCGTAGGAAATCGGCTTAGCTTCTCCAACTCCGTAAGTGATGGTAGCTGCTTTTCCGCCAGGTATAAAAAGAATATCTCCAACCTCTATTTTGCCTTCAACACCTTCAATTTTTACATCGCCATTGTACAAAACCAACAATGTATTCTCTACATCGTAGAAGTTTTTGATGGTGATGGGCTGCAATATATTTATGTGTCTAGCTTTTCCAAACTTAACACCAAGCGATTCAATTATTTTGTTATAGTCTTCCATAAAAGGATTTTTTTAATAATAATTTAGGGGTAAAATTATTATAGTTTTTAAGTATTTCAGAACTTGTTTTGTACAAAACTAATAATTATTCTTTGAGATACAAACATTAGTACAACTAAAAATTGTTCAATAAATTATATATTTCTTGGATTATTTCTTGTTTTTTCTAAAAATCGTCTAATATTTTTAGATAAAAAATTTATTAAACGGGCCTTTTAATCCTTGTGTAAATCTTAGAATGCAAAAAGGAGGCCAAGCCTCCTTTTAACTAATAAAAATATATTTTGTGGTATTATTTTAATATTTCACGGGCGATTACCATCTTCTGAATCTCCGATGTGCCCTCATATATTTGCGTGATTTTGGCATCACGCATCATACGTTCAACATGAAATTCTCGCACATATCCATAGCCACCGTGTATTTGGACAGCTTCGGTGGTTACCCACATGGCCACTTCCGATGCATAAAGTTTGGCCATCGCGGCTGACTCCACATAATCAAGACCAGCGTCTTTGTCTCTTGCGGATTTGTAAACCAAATACCTGGCGGCTTCAATCTTGGTTTTCATTTCAGCTAATTTAAACTGAATGGCTTGATGTTCAGCAATTGGTTTTCCAAAAGCCTTGCGTTCTTTGGCATACCTTACCGAAAGTTCAAAGGCTCCGGCTGCTATTCCTAAGGCTTGTGCTGCTATTCCGATTCTTCCACCATTGAGCGTACTCATGGCGAACTTAAATCCAAATCCTTCCGGGCCAATACGGTTTTCTTTAGGCACTTTCACATCCGTAAACATGAGCGAGTGCGTATCAGATGCCCTGATACCCATTTTATCTTCTTTTTTGCCAACTACAAAGCCTTCTTGGCTTTTTTCAATGATTAGGCAGTTGATTCCTTTATGTTTCAGCTCGGGGTGAGTTTGGGCCATTACGAGACAAACTGACGATGTCTGTCCATTGGTAATCCAGTTTTTTGTGCCGTTAACCAAATAGTAGTCGCCCATGTCTTCGGCTGTGGTTTTTTGTGAGGTGGCGTCTGAGCCTGCTTCGGGTTCAGAAAGGCAAAATGCTCCTAAGATTTGCCCAGAGGCCAAAGGCTTGAGGTATTTTTGTTTTTGTTCTTCGGTGCCGTATTGGTTGAGTCCATAACACACCAAGGAGTTGTTTACTGACATAGCTACCCCAGCGGAGGCGTCTACTTTGCAAATTTCTTCCATGGCCAATACATAACTTAGCGTATCCATACCGCTACCGCCATATTGTGGGTCTATCATCATACCCAAGAAGCCCAATTCACCCATTTTTTTGATTTCTTCTGCCGGAAATTTGGTGTGAATATCCCGTTCGATTACGCCGGGCAAAAGGTCGTTTTGAGCAAAGTCTCTGGCTGCATCTCTCACCGCCAAGTGCTCCTCAGATAATTGGAAATTTACTCCTTCTATCGTATGCATTGTATTTATTGATGATTTTTTCGAAAGATATAAAAATCAATAATAGTATGCAAGCATACTGTTTTTCAAAAACTCTATTAAACGAAATATTTTTTCATGAAACTGTCACTTGCTTTTAGTTTCCAGTTGTTTTTGAGCTCAGCAAGTGAGCCGATTTGGTGATTAAGTACGGTAGTATTGGCATTTATTTTACCCGCCATAACTTGTTTTTTGGCCTCTAGAATTGGGAAAAACGCCAAGTTTTCGTTGTCGAAATAGGCGATAGAACGATCGAAAAAGTCTATGCCAAAGTTATGTTGAATTTCTTTTAACCAACGCGTAGAAGTATCAATAGAACAGCCCGATGGGTCTTGGTAAAGTGTGTTGACACCAATTACCAGAAATTTATCATAAAAAAATTCAAAAGAAGCCTGCAAAGGCAACCCATGCGATTCCCAGCCTGAAATTTGAGCAGAAAGATATTCTGAGATTTCGTTTATTTCCGAATCTTTAAGAATTTTATCTGATTGATAAACCCAAATTCTTGCATTTTCAGGAAGCGAATTAAATTCTATGAGCATATTTTTCGGATGTTTTATTTGAAAACGTGAGTACGAGGTAAAAGATTCTTTGCAAGCATGAAAATCTTAGAGTTCAATATCAATCAATTCAAGATATGTTCCTTTAATTATTTTTGAAATAGCGTTTATATTTAAGCCACCGTATAAGTGCGGAAAATAGTCATTGTTCGTCGCTTTTTCGTAAATTAGGTCGCTTGTAAGTTTTTCTTTTTCAATACATAAAATAAGCAGATTGTTCTGATTTTTGTAATATCTCTTCAAAACACCCTTTATCTGACTAGCTTCTGAAAGGTGAATGAAATTTTCAGTATCAAAGGTTTCTGAAAAGTACAAATTACTTTTCTTGAAAGTGTTCCAATGAGTTTCTTTTACAACGTGATAGAGCATTTTAGAATTAATTGTTGTTAACCACCACTGCATCTGCAATGAGATCATGAAGGTTTTGTTTTTTATTGGTAAACAGGCAGATAAGCCATAAAAAGAAGAAAATATAGCCAGTGATGAATTTCATTAAAGACCGCAAGAATGCTGAAAAAATACTTAAAGTTTGGCCATTCGATTTTAGGACTTCAATTTGCAATAATTTTTTACCCAAAGTAGCATGCAAGGGGGAGGCAACAAGAATAAAATCATATAAAAAAGCAACTAAAAAGCCAGCCAAAATCGATAGAAAAAATACCATCACAGCACCAATCCCTACGGCTGCTCCTTTGACGATGTTTTCGCCAAACTGAAAATCGTTGAAGCCCATTATGCCCGTTAAACCTCCAAAAGGGGCTAGTAATACGGCGGACAGAACATAATTGATTAAAATAATTATAACAATATCTAAGAGGATTGCGGCAAAGCGTTTACCAAAACTTGCAAATTCTAAATTGTTCATAACTATAATGGCTAGGGTTTATTTTATGAACTCCAATTAATGTAAAAATTTAAAGTTTTACAAGTTCTGGGGTTTCAAATTTGATTTCAGTCTTTCAAACCTAATGAGGTCGGCAAACCATCTAGACTTATAAGATTCTTTTCTTGAACATAAGCTTCTAAGCCATCTTCGCCTTTTTGCTCTGCCCATTCAAAATGAATCTCTCTTTCGCCTTGGTAGTCAAAAAGTGGCACACCGAACCCGCAAGAGGTCTGTACCAAGTCAATTTCCGCAACAATTATCTGTCTCGTGCTGGGATAAATCTGGAAATGTGCCGAATATTCTGGCCATTTTTCAGAGTTTTTTAATACGGTAAATGCCTTGCCATAAAGCCTCATAATTAGTGGATTTTTCTCAAAAGAGCAAAACATGAAAGTTATTCGGCCATTTTCTAGCGTGTGAGCCGAGGTTTCGTTTCCACTACTGATGAGGTCCATGTAAGCCACTTTGTTTTCGCCCAAAACCCTGAAACAGTCAAGTCCTTTGGGAGAGAGGTTGACTCTTCCATTTGAGCTTAAAGGTGCGGTGGCTACAAAAAACATGTGTTGTTTTTCTATAAACTCTTTGTGAGCGGGTTTTATGTTTTCGTGAAATTTTCCCATTAGCTATTTGAGATTTTCTAAAGTTCAATTTTATTTGATTGTAATTTTAATCGATCTGATACCATGAACAATAGGCTTCACCCATTAATCATTCATACCCTTATTTCCCATCAGAATGATAAGTCGGAAGTTTAATTAAAACAGAGTTTACCAAACTAAATCTATTATTTTCTCATATTCTTCAAAATTCTTGTCAATAGAAATCAAAGAAAGCTTTTCAAATGAGGCTGTAGCTATAATCAGCCTATCAAATGGGACCCTATGGTTTTCAATAAGTGGAATGTTTTGATATTCAAATAAGTGATTTTCTGAGATTGGTAGTATTTGAATTAAGTGTGCTTTTGCGTCTTCAAAAAACTTCTCAATTGAATCCCTAAGCTGAAGTTTACCTAATTTAAGTTTGATGGTTATTTCAAAAAAACTGGCCATAGAAACAAAAATTTCACTTTTTTCATTTTCTATGATTTTTTTTACTTTTTCTGAAAGTCTGTCGTCACCATTATTGAACCAAATTAAAGCGTGTGTATCCAGTAGAAATTTGTTCATTACATATACTCTTTTAAATTATCCAATGGTTCATTGAAATCTTCACTCATGTAACTTACAGAGCCTTTAGCAAAACCAAATATTCTTTTTTTCGTTTCAATGGGCTTGTCTTCTTCGTCTTCAAAAACCACGGTTACTTTTGTTTTTTTTGAAATTCGAGGCATTTTTTCAAGATCAAATTTGCCGTTTTGGTATGTTCCAGTAACTGTAAGCATTTCAATATCTATTTGATTTCAAATATACTAGCTATTATTATTTTGTCAAATTCAATAACATAAATATTAAAATCAAAGTTTCTAAATTCCCATCTCACAATCTCCTCACCTCAAACCACATATTCACGCTTTTACCGTTTTCGTCGGTACAGGTGATGGTGTTTTTACCTAATTCGGGTTTTATGAAAACACTTTTATGTGCTTCAAATTTTCCCACAAGTTGGTTGTTGTGATACCAGAATACGTTTTGTGTACCTACCGAAACACTTGCCTTAAGTTCGATTTCCTGTGGATTCTGCTTTTCGATATAATACAAGCCTTTGTTTCTGGGTGAAACGATTCTAAGTGTTTGTGATTTTGTAGAGTGCGTACAATTGGGATTATGCGGCGGCGGAGAGGTGTATGGCAAGCCATTGCTTTGCAAAAACGTCAAATATTCTGGTGGATAATTGATGTATTCTTTCTGAACGGCCATGTTTCTATCCAAACAAAAACCGCAATAACTAATTGTTTCAGATGCATTTACCCATACTTTTTTGAGGTGTTGACATTTTTTTTTGTAAAATACATTTCCCACAAAAAGATCCATTTGGGTGTCTTTGCAAAAGTCGTTTTTTGGTAAACCAGTAACTGAACAAACTTCTCTGTAAACCAAACTTTCGGGTTTTTTAAACCATGGTTTATTTTTTTCTATAGTATTGAAAATTTGGAAAAGCAAGGGCGTTGCCACCGCCGCACCGCTCAATTGGGGTATACTTTCCCCCGAAAAATTGCCCAACCAAACGCCCACCGTATAATCGGGATTGTAGCCAATTGCCCAAGCGTCACGTTTTCCAAAGGAAGTACCCGTTTTCCAAGCGATTTTGGGTAAATGAAACGTAAAGTCGAAATTATTTGGGAAGTCGGGACGCTGAATGCCACTCAAAATATCTGAAGTAATATAACAAGAAGTGGGATCAAGAAGTGCTTTGGGTGGATTTTTAGGCAAATTTGGATTAGAAGTAAAATTGAGTTCTTGGAAAAACCCGCCGTTGGCAAATGTGGCGTAAAGCCGCACCATTTCTTCCATACTCACGCCACAACCTCCCAAAATGGCCGAAAGGCCGAGTTTGTCTTCATTTTTTTTGATGCTTTTGAAGTCTGCCTTTTTCATTTCAATCAAGAAATCGGCGAGGCCATATTCGTCCAAAGTTTTTACGGCTGGAATATTGAGCGATTGCTGCAAAGCATCTTGCATGCTCACTTGTCCTTGAAAAGTATCATCAAAATTTTCGGGCTTAAAACCGCCAAAATCGGTTGGAATATCATACAAAATGGCCTTTGGATTGATCATTCCTTTTTCCAAGGCCAAGGCATATAAATAAGGTTTCAAGGCACTTCCTGGCGATCGAACCGAGGTAATACCATCCACTTGTCCTCCATCCATGCGATTTTTATAGTCGGCAGAGCCGCAATATACCAGCACTTTCATGGTTTTGTTGTCTACCACCATGGCCATACCGTTTTTTACGCCGATGGTTTCGAGCCTTTGGAGGTAAGCCGACAGCTGTTTTTCAACTTGCAACTGATAGCCAGAATGTATAGATGACCGAATATATGGCGAAGCAGATTCAGCCGCCAATCGATCTGAAATATGCGGGGCTCGCTTAATGAAAGTGCTTCTTTTCAGATTTACGGTTTCGTTTTGGGCAAGAATAATCTCGTTTTTATTGAAAATTTCTTGCTTTTCGAAAAGCTTCAGCCATTTGTTTTTAAAAAACTCCAATTGCGTATTGTTTTTGCCTGAAATCAAAATGCTAGGCTTATTGGGTACCAAACTCAGCACCATGGCTTGAGCCAAACTCAGCTGCAAAGGGTGTTTTTGCAGATAAACATACGAGGCAGCCTTGATGCCCTCCACGTTGGAGCCAAAAGGAATCAAATTGAGATACAAAGCCAAGATTTCCTTTTTAGAATAATGCAATTCGAGCTGAACAGCCCTAATAATTTCCTTGATTTTATTGAAATACGTTCGGTCGTTTGGGTAAATCATCCTTACAACCTGCATCGTGATGGTTGAGGCACCCGAAACCCGCTTTTTCTTTTGGATATTAGAAGCCAAAGCCCGAAAAATAGCCACAGGATTGGCCCCGGGATGATAATAAAAGTATTTGTCTTCTTTCTCAATGATAGCCTTCAAGAAAAAAGGCGAAACCTCCTCTACATTGGTTTTGAGCCGCCATTTGTCCTCATTGTTGAGGTAAGCACTCAATATTCGCCCTTCATCGTCCAGCACCACTGTAGAGTAATTGTCTGGTACTTTTACTGGAAATGCCAAATCTAAAACCAAAAGCAAAGCTAATAGGACCAAGGTGTATTTTACTTTGGGGGAGGTGATGGAGTGGGGTATTTTGAGGGTTAAGGGCAAATGGGGCATTCTACATTTTTTTCAAATTTAAGTTATAAAATATTTTAATTTTGAATTCAACGGTCGCAAATTTTGATAGTTATAGATTTATGATTCAATTCCGTCTATTTATTTTCAGAATGAAGAAATAATACTATTTTATTCTTTGTAATTTTGAATTTTGGAAATGAATATTAAAAATTGATTTTAATGTTGAATTGGGATTTTTGGCAAAAAACAGTAAAGCTTTTTGAGAAAAGCAGCAATATCACCTATAAATTTTACAAAGCTGGTCCATCTGTTTTTAGGATTTCGTTTCATGGTCTTGAAAATATTGAAAATTTTACTAAAGCAATCAATCATTTAGAAATCAAAGAAGAAGATGGTTTATTTGACTTTAATATTTTAGTGTCTGACTTAGTTAATGGAGAAATTATGCTTCCTGAACCATCATGGTCTTGGGAAGAAGATGTGGACGAAAAAGGATTTATAGCCTCAGAGGATAAGACTCTTTTAAAGGGTAGATTTTTAGGTTGGCAGAATACTTTTTATCTGTTAAACTTAGAACAAAAAACTGGCATTTATTGGACTAAAAACAATAGAGAAATTCCTGAATGGGAGAGAAGTTTTCCATTTAGGGACATATTTCATCAGTTTTGGTCATTTAATAGCGATTTGCTGATACTTCACGCAGCAGCGGTGGGTACTAAAGAAGGGGGTTTGTTGCTTACGGGAAAAGGAGGCTCTGGAAAGTCTACGGCAGCATTGGCTTGTTTAAATAGTAATCTGAAGTATGCCGGAGACGACTTAGTTTTAGTGGATGTAGCAAAGGCCAAAATTTACAGTCTTTATAATGTTGCAAAATTGGAGAACCATCAATTGTTGATGTTTCCGCATTTAAGAAACCATATCTATAATGAACAAGCTCTTCCAAATCAGAAGGCTCAACTATTTTTGTTTGATCACTTCAAAGAACTTTTAATTAAAGAAATGCCTTTAAAAGGAATAGCGGTTACTAAATATTCCCATGAGGTATATACCTCCTACGAGCTTTCCACCGAAGCAGAAGGTTTGAAAGCCTTAGCACCTTCAACAATATGTTTGTTACAAGAAAATCAAAAACACATAGGTGCTATTGTAGAAGTTTGTAGAAAATTTCCAGTTTATAAGTTATTAACTGGTACAGAACTCCAAACTATTCCAAATTTGATAGAGGAATTGATACAAAAATTGAACCCAAGCACACTATAAAATGGAAGACAAAAGACTAAAAAATGGGGGGCATTTTCCTAATGAGTTTCAGACTTTGTTGCTTAAAGCCGCTTTATATAATCGATCTGAAGCATTCTCAATCTTTTTAAAGTGGCTGAACATTGCAGGTTTAAATGCGTTAGACCCCAATAGCAGTAGTTTTGTTAGTGATTTCATGGATAAACTGGACTTAGGAAGTCAACGATTGATGCCTTTGGTCATTGAAAATTTAGGTACTGAATCACATCCATATTTCCCAAAATTTATTGGGTATAGAAAAAATCTTTGGGTAAGAAACCAAAGAATATTTTTAGCTGCAAAAGAACTTCTAAAAAGACTAAATTATGAGGGTATTCCAACGCTAATAATAAAAGGCTTAAGTCTAGCTAATGTTTATTATCCAAGAAACGAAACCCGACCTATGAATGACGGGGATATTTTAATTCCTTATGAATACAAGAGCAAATTGCTAAACATTATGAAAATTCAAAATCACACCTATAAATTGGGTAATTATGAAAATGATATGCTAGAATTTGTGCACGCTTCACATTTTTTCCAGAATGAAAAAGACGATATTGATATTCATTGGAATATATTCACTGAATATTCTCAAAATCCAAAGTCGAGCATTTTTGCTTGGCAAGGAGCATTGACGTTTAATTGGGATGGTATTATTACAAAGAAACTAAATCCAACGCATGAGTTTTTTTTGTCGATGACCCATGGAAGACATTTTGGGTATATTCCACCAATAAGATGGGTGACTGATTGTGTAATGATTTTAAAAAAAGTTAATGGAGAATTAGATTGGACAGAGTTTATAAGATTAAGCAATATGTATAATTTTAGGCCATTCATTAAGAAGGCTTTACCCTATTTAAAGGACAATTTTTGGCAGGCTATTCCTGACAAAGTTATGAATGAAATAGCAGACATAGTACCCACTAAAGATGAGATTTTATACGATAAGCTAAGCACCATGGACATAAGAAAATTTGGAGGGATCTCGTTGATATATTTTGGCACAAAAAGATTCATAGTTCAGCACAGGTTATTTTTGAACGAAAAACCCTTTTTTTTATATTTATTTAAATGGTACAAACAAAGATTTAAAAGTGAAATAAAAAAAATGATTAACAAATGATTAAAACTTCAATTGTTTTTTGGGTTTGTTTACTCACGCTTGTTATATACTTTTTGGGTTCCCTTAGCTTATCAGTAAAGATTGTTGGTATTAGGACGCAGAAAATGGCGGCAACCTACTCCGTGTATAATTTATTTTTTGTATTGATACGTATTGCGAATACACTTCAGGCACCAATGCTTTCTAAAACAGTAGAGACTTCCATCATAGAAGGAGAAGATCCACAAATTGAAATTTTTTATTTAGTTATATTAATGTCTACAATAGGCTCAATAGGCGGAGCACTTTTAATTCCAACCATTCATAGGTTTATGACTTCTGCTGTTGAGAAAGCTCATATACAAAATTCAATTTTACGCATTTTTTATAAAGCCAAGCCCTTAGTGGTTTACAGCCATTTTAGAAAATCCTTGAAATGGCCAAGTTACAAAAACTTTCAGAGACTTATAAATCTGGAAAATTTACCAATAAAAATTATTAGTATGAATGTCATAGTATCATGTTTACAGACTGTTAGTGTTTTGTCTTGTCTCTATGCAGGTTATCTTAATCCCTCATTGAGAAGCACATGCTTGTCTTTAAATGGGTTTATTTTAGGCATTTCTACGCTTCTTTCACTTTTAATTACCGAACCACACATAGGTATATTGGCTGATAAGGTAGCTTTTCAAGGAGCCGACGAAGGATATTTCAGAAGATATTTGAGTTTGGTTATTTTAGCTAGGATTTTAGGTACAACTTTGAGCATTTTCTTTTTAGAACCAATTTCACACATTGTAGTATTTCTAGCACAAAGAATATTTTAAAAATTAGAATTTTGAATGAAGTCAATTAGTTGAGTTGCTACTTTTTGATGCCCTGATCTTGTAAGATGGCCATCGAAATAATAGTTATCATTAATTTCGAGGTCTTTGCCTACATCTAAGAATGCAATATTATGTAAATGAACGTTTGCTACCTCTCTTTTGGCGTTTTCAATTATTAATGGATCTAGCCTCTTTGGACTGTTAGATAGACTAATTACCAAGATTTTACCTTTATAAAATCTCCTAATTAATTGAAGTGATTTAACAAAATACTTCGTTTGAAAAGCAATAGTTTCTTTATCTCCAAAATTAATCTCTCCAAATTGTGGTTTAATTAATTCTTTACATACTTCTTTGATAATTTCAAAAATAAACCTTAAAGGGAAATAAGTTCGTAAAATTTCATTTTGAACAACTCTTTTTTTATAGCTAATTTCATTATAAGAAGGAAAAAACCTTGCACCCTTCAATAGACTGTCTGCCCAAGTCTTGTTTTCTTGGAAATCATTTAAACAATACTGTAATATTACCAAGTCTAACGAATCTCTCTCCAATTTTTTAAGCATTATGCCCTCACGTATTGTTCCAAATGACGACATACCAGCGTTAAGTGACTTGGTTCTGAGTTTTTTTTCAATTACATCTGTATACGTTTCATTTTGTTCAACGCCCCATCCTGTGCAAAAAGAATCTCCTAATGAAATTATCTTAGGGTTATTTAAAGAATTTTCATCATCCCTTAATCCAAAGCTATTGGTCGATAATGATTCTACTTTAAATTCCCATTGTTCAAATGTTGTATTTATATTTTTTAAATACTTATATCCTAGCTCCTTATCAAATTCACTTATAGAACTATCAAATTGTATGGTGTTGGCCATATTGCCATAAATAAAATTTTTCCTAGGGAGACTAAAAAACAATTTAGATTGATGAATTATTTCGTATTTGACAATAAAAAAAGAAAGTAATTCTATAAATATTAAACAGAAAATGCCTAAAATACCTTTAAAATGTAAAATTCGGAAAGAAAAATAAGACATTATTAAAAGTCCTGAAGAGAAGGCTATGTTAAATAAATAAGCAATGGTGTAATTGAAATTAAAAAATATGGAAGACCTGAATATGACAATAGATAGAATTAAGACTCCTATTAATAGTCCAATTAGGTTTCTGTAGAAAGGGATTGATTTTACATTATTATTCATTGATGTTTTCTTTTTTAGGCACTATTTTTTTAATTTTTCCTCCAATCATATCACAAAAATAGAGTTCGTTTGAAGCGTCACTATCAAATGCAGTAACGTTGCCAATATTTTGACCTATTAGTTCATTTTGGACAGATTTTTGATTTTCAAATTCTAATGCCCATATGACACCTCTTACATAGTCGCCATATATGTATTTGCCTTTTAAGTAAGGGATTTTATTGCCCATATATATTTGTCCGCCAGTAATAGAAAAGCCTTCTATTCCATGTTTGTAAGAATAAATTGGCCCTTGTAAAATTTGGTTTTGAGACCCGCTTTGGCTATTAAGGCAGGAGTCTCCTTCCATAATTTTCCATCCATAATTACCCCCCTTTCTTACTATATTTATTTCCTCAAAGTTTTCTTGTCCAACATCCCCAACCCAAAGCTTATTGTTCACTTCATCAATACTAAACCTAAAGGGGTTTCTAAATCCGAAAGCGTAAATTTCTTCTCTATATCCCTTTTTATTGCCGAAGTATGGGTTGTCAGTCGGAATTGAATACCCCAGATTTTCTTTATTTTGAATATCAATTCTTAATATTTTACCATTAAGCTTACTTAAGTCTTGTGCATTGTTTTTTGGGTCTGTATCTTCACCATCGCCAATTGAAATATACAAGAAACCATCTTTGCCAAATTCAACAGTGCCACCTTGATGATCCTTAGATTCAATATCTAAAATAATGTTTTCAGACGATAATTGTATATTTTTATTGAAATCAGAAACAGGAAAGCTTGAAACTATTAAATGATTTATTTTTTTTACCTTTTTTGAATAAGTAAGAAATAGTAATGATGTGTTTTTTGTAACTGAAAAAGTAAAATCAATTGCACCTTTTAATAAATCTTGACTAACAATATTTTTTAGATTAAGAATCGTAAAGGCCTCATTATGAATCAGGTCGATTTTTTTTAATTCTCCTCCTCTTTCCAGTACGAATAATGTTTCCTTATCTTTTATCTTAAAAAACTTTAGACTAATGGGTTCATTGAATTTTAAACTTGGAAACACGTCTTCGGCAATTATTTCAAAATCGGGTTTCTGTAAATATTGACTTACGGATTTAAAAATGGTCCATTTAATCTTTATATATTCATTTTCTAAGTATCCTTTTTTTCTATAAGAAGCAAATCCTAGAACTATAATTCCGGCAATAATAAAGATTTTTTTCATTATGTTAAGATTTGAAAAGAATGGTATGGTTAGGAACTTTGGATTTTAGAGCGGTCTAGTTTTGCCTTTAGAAGTTTGAGAAAATCCTCTTTTACACCATGTTGACTTGAAAGGCTATTTTTATGTAATCGTCTATAAAAGACAACCTCATCAATAAAATCAAACTTTACGTCTTTCTCTTTAATTCTTTGAAACCATTCAATGAAATCACCGGCTTTAAGTGAAGTATTGAAAAGGCCATGTTTTGCGAAAACAGATTGATGAACTAGCATAGCGGGTCTAATAAAAGCTTTTTCAGGATTAACAGGCACGAATATACTTGCTTTATCTGTTTCAGACAATTCTGGGCTTATAAATTGCCGCATCATTCCAAATAATATTTTTAAATCTTTATGATCTAACAGATAATTATATTGAAGTTCTAGTTTATTTGGAGCCCATATATCATCAGCGTCATTAAATGTTATCCAGGGTTGTTTAACTTCTGAAATACCTTCATTCACAGAATAAGGCACGCCTTTATTTTCCCTATCAATAAGCTTTATTTTTTTGCCATAACGCTTTAATATTTCTATTGATTGATCTGTTGAGCCATCGTTAATAACAATTATTTCATTGGCAGTCATTGTCTGGTTTAAAACAGAATCAAGTGATTCTGACAAATACTTTTCAGCATTAAACACAGAAATTATTACACTTATAGGTAGCATTTTATCTTCGATTAATTTTATTTCGTAACATTCGTATTAAATTTCTATTTAATGAAAAGTGGTTATGCGTAGAATTATTTGAATGGATTCTGTAAAGTAAACCAACGTTGCTGGTTTTTACTAATCGAATTTTTTTTTCTAGAGCTCTTAAATACCAATCTAAATCCTCACAATATGTAAGTGTAATATCGAAATTGCCTACCTTATCGAATACATCTTTCCTGAAAAATGCAGCTCCAAGGTAGGTGTTGAATATAGGTTCTTCGGCTATTTCGTTTCTAAGATATTTTGATTTTAATTCTTTTGACTCAAAAAAAAACTTTGTCATCCCCCATAAAACGTCAACTTCTGAGTTGTGGTTTAAATATTCCAAAGTAGATTTTATCTTATTTTGAGGCCAAATGTCGTCAGAATCAATGAAGCATAGCCAATCTCCAGTTGCATTTTTTATTCCTACATTTCTAGCAAAAGCTGGGCCTTTATTTTCTTGATAATAATACTTTATGGGAATATCGATATCCAATTGTTTTATCAATCGACTTGTGCCGTCAGTGGAGCCATCATCAACAATAAGAATCTCAGTTATGCTAAAATTTTGACTTGTTACACTTTGAATAGCTTCTAATAGATATTGTTCGCCATTATAAACGGGTAAAATGACACTAATTTTTATTGTTGGGGATATTTTTTTTAGCATCAAGTATGTATTTTAATGACGAGAGAAGATATTTATCCACTTGTTTTTTATCTGCAGATACATTTGAAGAATGCTGCCTGTAAAACAAAACAACATCTTCAGATTTATTAATTTCCTCACCGGATTGATTTAATCTATAAAACCATTCAATATCATCGCCAGATTGCAACTCCGGAATGAATAGACCATAATCTGTAAAAACAGTTTTATGAAAAATACTTGCACCTAAAAGTTTGACAAAAGTTATATTATCTTTCGGCAAATTGGGCCACCTCAGCTTTGCTTTTTCATCCTCAAATATGTATTGCGTATGGCCAATAAATATCAATTCCTTAGATTTTCTGTAAGTTTTCAGGAAGTTATTAAATCTTCCCAATGGGTAATAATCGTCTTGATCCAAAAATGTAATAAATAACCCCTTAGCTTTTGAAATTCCCAAATTCCTTGAGGAGGCCACTCCTGAATTTACTTGCGAATATGCCCTAATTTTACCTTTAAAGCTATTAATTATTTCATAAGACTTATCAAATGAACCGTCATTTATAACTATAATTTCTATAAAATCATGTCCTTGGTTTAAGACACTCTCTATGGCTTGTTTTAGATGTTTTTCCCCATTATAGACTGGTATAATAACACTTATTAATGGATTTACTATTTTTTCAGTGGCCATCCTTGAACAGAATCTACATCGTGAATTGGATCAAGAGATAATAATTCTTTCATATCATCATAAATTTCAATTATTGGGATATCGAAAGGAGTTCTTTCAATCATTTCATTTGGAATGATATCTGCTGCATTCGTAGTCTCAACCAAAAGATTGTGGCCGTCCAGTTTTGTAATAAAATCTTCGGCTGCAGAAACGGCCTCATCCAAAGTTACTTCAAAATTGCTAACAATAAACTTTGAAAGTATTTCCCTATTCGAGCCATTAACAATATGTAAAAATAAGGTTCTAGCAGAACCTTTTAAACTGTAATAGTAACCTACCGGCAAGTTTACGACAACTATCTCATCTATAAAATTTTCAAATGCAACCCCTTTATTAGAAATAGTAAAATTTTTCATATTGTTCATTTTTTTATGCAAAAATAATATTCCAAATGTGAAAATTAGTTTTTTTTCATCTATTCTTTAAAATTGAGAAAAATATGAGATTTATAAAGAATATGTTAAAACAACTATTAGCGATAAAGCAAAATACAACCCGAAACCCGCTTTTTCTTTTGGATATTAGAAGCCAAGGCCCTAAAAATAGCCACAGGATTTACCCCAGGATGATAATAAAAGTATTTGTCCTCTTTTTCAATGATGGCCTTCAAGAAAAAAGGCGAAACCTCCTCCACATTGGTTTTGAGCCGCCATTTGTCCTCATTGTTGAGGTATGCACTCAAAATCCGCCCTTCGTCGTCCAGCACCACTGTGGAGTAATTGTCTGGTACTTTTACTGGAAATGCCAAATCCAACCCCAAAAGCAAAGCAAATATGGCCAAGGTGTATTTTACTTTGGGGGTTTTTAGGAAGTGGGCAAGAAAAAAAGGTTTCTGTTTCACCGTTTTCTTTAGACCTTGAATATTATTTTCATATTGATTAAAATTTGTCGTAAAGTTCAAATACCAAGTTATTTTTTTTCAAAGTGAATTTTTCCTTTTCATTTAGGAAGTATAAATGTTTGAATCCGTCGTAATAAAATTTTGAATCAATATTCATTGTGGATAATTTCTTATTTACATCAATTAAAACAGTATTGAAAATATCTTTCTCTTCAACTCTTTTTTGCCATTTATTATGTAATTCAACTTTTTTGCTAATTAAGGAATCATTTAAAACAAAGCTAATTTTATAATCAACCTGTTTTTGGGAATCACTTTTCACCTTAATGTATTTCACATATTCATCTAAATTATCAGTGAAGTTTATAATTTTGATTATGCCTTTTGACATTTTTTCGATATTTTCATACCACTTAAAGCTTTTATTTTCGTAATAATCATAAAAATTAAACTCTTTTATTTTATCTGTATTTGCACAAATTAAAAATTCTGGAATTAATATTTGTGGTAAGACTTTTCTATAATTATTAAAAATTTGAGATTTTTCGGTTTTTGACATTTGAGGCAAAAACCCTTCTTCGATAAATTTATCGATTACGATTTGCATATTTGAATATGAGTCTGCAAAACAAATGTCTGGTTCAAATTCTTTAGCAATTTCTTTTTTTATAAAATACAATTTCATTATTTGGCCTTTCCAAGTTACTAAAAACCTTTTAGGGCTATTAATATCGGCCAACAGAAAATTAATTGCATAAATTGAAGGCAATACAGAACTTAGATCTTGAACAGAAAAATCTGGCTCTTTTATTAAATTCGATAAATGAGCATCTTTTAAAGGTTCTATATAATTGTATCGATCCTCATATTCTATATTGTTGTAAGAAAAGGTTACAACGTGCACAACCCTTTTTATTGTTCTTTCACCAAAATCTTTAATTTCTTCGATCCTATTTATCTCGAAATCTTTAATTTTACTGTCTAATTCAATAAGCTTAAATATTTCACGGTAAGAATCTTTTAAATAATTTTCAGAGCTATTTTTAAAGGATTGAATAAGATTTATTTCTTTTGGAAATTTTAAATAAGGCAAAAAATAGCTCTTTTGGCAAAAATATTCAACATCCTCAAAATCAAAAAAGGGAGTTTGGTTATCTCTTTTTAATTCTAATTTAACGTTTTCTTTTATTTTGGTTAAACTTACTGAATCATATAAATTTTCTTTCAATAATAAAGCTTTAAACCTTGGGTTATCCAGTAAATATTAGGACACTTTTTTATAATTGACTAAGTTTGATTTCCCCCCTCTAGCAGACTTCATAAACGGGGTTGATTTTAAGTCAACTCCTTTTTGAAGTAAATATTCATAAGGACTGATAAAACCAATACCTCCATGAATTCTTTCAAAGTTATAGAATTCTCTGAATTCGTCTATTGTTCTTTTTGCTATTTTTATATTTTCAAACTCAAACCTCTGACAGACAGTTCTTTCCATAATTGAATGATAAGATTCAATATGAGCATTTTGTTGCGGTGTACCTGGTTTTGTAAATTCCTGTGTAATGCCATTGTTTTTTAGAAAATCTTGCACCACACTTGCTATAAATTGACTACCGTTATCGTTTCTTACTATAAAATTTTTAGGCAATCCAAACTCAGCAATGACCTTTTCAAATAGCTTTATTACATCTTCTTTTTTTATATTGTAAGCCATGTAATGGCCAATATTAAATCTACTGAATATATCTAAGATCGTTAATACTTGCATACTTTTACGTTGGCCACTTACCCAGACATATTTAATGTCAAATTCAAAAAAACTAAACTCTGTCTCCACTTTGGGAATCAAATCTTTTACTCGGTTTCGATTTGATTTTTTACTCGAAATCGGATTGCTTCCTCTAAGTAAATTGTTGATTTTCATTAATTTATAAACATAGTGTTTGCTTATTCTATATTTTTCTTTGTCCACTAAATGACGAAACGTTTTATAAGCTCCATAGTCAACAAAAGGCTTGGCGAACAATAACTTAATACGTCCAACAATTGCTGATTCTGTCACTTCTCTACCTTTAGAATCATATATAGTCGCATAAGGTTTTCTTCCAGCTTTGCCATCTGAGGGTTTATAATAAAATGAACTCTTCGATAATCCACAATGGCTCAAGACGTTTCTAATTGGAAATCCCTGGCTAATAAATTCAATAGCGACTTCCATTTTTAACTCTTTTTCAATTGACTTTTTTTTAAAAGCTCATCTTTTATTCTCAGCTCCAAAGCATTGTCGGCAACTATATTGCGAAGCTCTCGAATCTCACGCTCTAATCGCTTGATTGCTAAATCCTTGTCTGACTTCTTAATTGATTCTAAACCTGACTCTCCTGTCTGATCTAAAATCTTTTCCCAGTTGTAAATAGTTGTAGAGGATACTCCAAATTCAGCAGACGCTGCTCCAATACCTTTTTCTTTGTAAAAGGAAATTATCTGTAATTTCTGTTGCTGACTCCAGCTTTGACGATGCTTACTCATAATGACACAAAATTAAAAGTTAAAACTCTATTTTTGTGTCCTAATATTTATCGGGATGAAATC
>NZ_RJUF01000193.1 GCF_024343775.1 Lacihabitans soyangensis
TATGCCGAAAACACCTGAGCAAAGAATAATGGAGCTTGAGGCTAAGGTTAAGCTTTTAGAAAAACAAAGAGCTTATTATGAACATTTAGCCAATGTTTCAGATAAAAAAGCAATCATCTTTGATATGATGATAAATTTAGCTGAAAAAGAATATCAAATTGATATCCGAAAAAACTCCTCACCCGAACAATCGATCAATTTAGACAAGAAGAAAACCAAACCTTGAGTTTTGCCTGTCATTTGTTCGGGATTGATAGACAGGTGTATTACAGGAGTATAAAAAGAAAGGAGGTCAAGATTTTTAAAGCCGAAGTAGTTGTGGATATGATATTAGAAGTTAGAAAAACGATGCCAATGATTGGTGGCAAAAAGTTATACTATATCTTAAATAAAGAGCTACAAAGTCTTGATATTGGCAGAGATAAATTCTTTGCGATAATGAAAGCAAATCATCTTTTTATTCAGCCAAGACGCCGTTATCATGTAACTACAAACTCTAAACATCGGTTTAAAAAGCATGATAATCTAATCCTAAATATTGATATAAAAAGACCAAATCAGGTTTGGGTTTCGGATATCACTTACATTGGAAGAAGAGAGAAACCAAGGTATCTAAGCTTAGTGACCGATGCCTATTCGAAAAGAATAATGGGGTTTAATGTTGCTGATAATTTAAATGCTGAAAGTAGCGTAAAAGCTCTAAAAATGGCATTGAGAGAAAGAAAATCGAAGGGATTGCCATTAATACACCATTCCGATAGAGGTCTGCAATATTGTTCAAATATATATCAAGAGATATTATCAAAACACAAAGTTTTATGCAGTATGACACAAAACTCAGACCCATATGAAAATGCAGTAGCGGAAAGAATAAATGGTATTTTAAAACAAGAATTTAAAATTGACCAGTACGATTTAGAGCTAGAAGAAATAGGAAAATTGGTCAAAGAGTCTGTTCATACATATAACCATAAAAGACCTCATATTTCTAATTACTTACTAACACCTCATGAAATGCATCAACAGTCCGAAATAAAAATGAAAACATATAAATCAAAAAAAAACAGTAGTAACATTGATGCTACTACTGTCTAAAGATTGTATTTTTAACTTTTAAAAAACCTGTATCATTATTTCAGGACGTTACAAAGGTAATTGATTTGATAAATGAAGGTTACGAACTTGGCCATGCCGATGAGATAGTTTTTGGGCAAAATAACACCAAACAAAAAATGGGTACAACAGGCTTACTCACTAATAATGTGATAGATAGGACGCAATACTACACCCAAGCTGTGATTTTGGCTTTGATTCCTTTTCTTAAAACAGATTTGTATTGATGGCTAAAAACAGACTTACTACTGAAGAGTTTAAAAATGGTATTCTGGCTGGTGAAAAGTCAGTGTTGAGCCGTGCCATAACTTTGGTAGAAAGCAAGTCTGTAGTGGATAGGAAACAAGCCAATGAGTTGGTAAACAGTATATTGCCTTTTATAGGAAAGAGTTTTAGGCTAGGTATAACCGGAGCTCCTGGAGTGGGTAAAAGCACTTTTATTGATGGCTTCGGAGATTTTTTGCTTAAAAAGGGTAAAAAGGTGGCGGTTTTGGCCATAGATCCGAGTAGCAAAATAAGTGGTGGGAGTATATTGGGAGACAAAACCCGCATGGAAAAATTGGTGGGTCAGCCTAATGTGTTTATACGACCAAGTCCTGCTGGTTTAGAATTGGGCGGTGTGGCCCAAAGTACGTTGGAAAGTATATTGCTTTGTGAGGCAGCCAGTTATGATTTTGTAGTGGTGGAGACAGTGGGAGTGGGGCAGTCAGAAACGGCTGTTAAAGAGATGACCGACATGCTGTTGTTTTTGACCATTGCTGGTGCTGGAGACGACTTGCAGGGTATTAAGCGTGGGATTATGGAAATGATTGATTTGGTGGTAATTAATAAATCAGATCAAATTGAAAAAGAGATTTTAGGTAAGGTAAAAAGCAACTTTGCTCAAGCCTTGCATTTGTTTCCACCTCGTGCGGCCAAGCCTAATGTGGATATTTTATCTTGTTCTGCGTTAAATTCTACTGGTTTTGATGAAATATGGCAGTTTATTTTAGATTATCAAGCAAAGTTAAGTGCCAATGGCTTCTTTGAAGAAAATAGAAAGGCCCAAAAAATCAGTTGGATGAATCGCTCTTTGATTCATTTGGTAGAAAACCACATCCAGAACAATGACAATCTAAAAGCCAATGTTCAAAAATTTGAGACGATGGTTTCAGATAACCAATTGAGCCCACTTGATGCTGCTTTCCAGATCTTTCAATTGCTTAATTTGGTCTAAATACACTGGTTTATAGTCGTATTTTATTTCAATAGACAAACTAAAATCTGTATTTTTGCAGAATTATTTCAATACAAAGAATACATGTCGTTTTTAAATAAATTGTTTGCCGGTTTTTGGAAAAAAGTTGCTGCGTTGATTTTAAACCATCGTTTAAAGTTTTTGGGTTTTATTGGCTTGGTGACTGTATTTATGGGATATCAAATTTCGCGTTTGGAACTATCCTATGAATTGCCAAAAATACTCCCTCAAAACGACGAGAGCTTCAAGATTTACGAAGATTTTAAGAAACAATTTGGTGAGGATGGTAATGTGATGGTCATTGCTATTGAGTCTGACAAGATTTATGACTTAACTGTTTTTGGAGATTGGTATGATTTGACCCAGAAAATTAAAAGAATTGAGGGTATCAAAAACGTACTTTCTGTTGCAAGTTTGGCGGAAATTCAAAAAAATGAAGCAGCTAAGAAATTTGAATTTAAACCATTATTGACCTCAAAACCAAAGACACAAGGAGAAGTAGATTCCTTGAAGAGTAAGATTTCAAGCCTTCCTTTTTATGAAGGATTGGTTTATCAGGGCAACGCCCATATTATGGCTGTTACGTTTGATCAAACCAAACTCAACAGCAAAGATAGAATATCACTTAGTAAATTGGTGGAGTCTGAGGCAGAGTCATTCGGTGCGAAGAACAATATCAAGATGCATTTTTCGGGTATGCCGTTCATTCGTACAAACTTTATGTCGAAAGTACGAGAAGAATTGAGCCTATTTATGGGATTGGCCTTTTTGGTTACCACCATCATCCTTTATTTGTTTTTCAAGTCTTTACGAGTGGTTTTTTATTCCATTGCAGTCATTATTATCGCAGTTATTTGGGCGGTAGGTTTGATAGCCTTGTTTGATTATAAAATTTCTATCCTGACCGGGATGATTCCTCCATTGATTATAGTCATTGGTATTCCGAATTCCATTTTTTTAATCAATAAATACCAAGAAGAATACCTTCGCATTGGCAATAAACGAGAAGCATTATTTATTTCAATTGAAAAAATCGGTAAAACTACATTTATCGCGAATGTTACCACATTCATTGGTTTTTTTGTTTTTTATTTCACTGGTAGTCCTTTGTTACTGGAGTTTGGTTTGGTGGCCGCCATTGCAGTTATTTCTACATGGGCTATTTCATTGATATTGATTCCTACTATTTTCAGCTATGTGGCTGATCCTAAGCCAAAGCATGTGAGACATTTGGAGAATAAGAACATTTCTAATATTCTTAAAAAGATAGATTTCTTTGTTCATAATCGCCGTACGGTTACTTATTGGATTGTGGCAATTATAGTGGGTGCTTCTGTCTATGGAGCAACAAAAATCAAGGCCATAGGTTTTGTGGTGGATGACTTACCCGAGAAAGATCCTATTTATGCCGACTTAAAATTTGTAGAGAAAAATTTCAAGGGCATTGTGCCTTTTGAGGTTATGATTGATACCAAAGAGGACAATGGAGTTTTTAATCCAGTCATTTTAAACCAAATAAAGGTACTTCAAAGGGAGTTTTCGAAATATCCAGAATTTACTAAGCCATTGTCTATTGTAGAAGGCTTGAGGTTTGTTTACCAAGGTTATAGAGGTGGAGAATCCAAATATTTTGTGCTTCCTCCTGCAATGGAATTGCAGAAAATGGCTGAATATGTAAAGGGAACTGGTAAAGGTGAAAATATGCTCTCTGCATTTTTGGATGAGAAGAAACAGAAAACAAGAGTTAGCTTTCAAAGTGCTGACGTGGGTACCGTAAGAATGCGAGAAATGTTTACGGCTCTTCAAGCCAAAGCTGATACCATCTTTAATTTTGACAAAGAAACGAACCAATGGAAGCCGAAAGATCAACAGGTTGATGTTAAATTGACAGGCAACGGGGTGGTTTTTACAAAAGGTAACGACTATTTGTTGGGCAATTTGGGAGAAAGTACACTTTTGGCAATTATTTTGGTTTCGATGGTAATGGCCTCGCAGTTTTTGAATTTTAGAACGGTTTTGATTTCTACAATTCCGAGTATTATTCCGCTGGTCATTACTGCCGGCATTATGGGTTATTTTGGAATACCATTGAAGCCCTCGACTACTTTGATTTTTAGTATTGCATTTGGTATAGCCAGCGACGGCACCATATATTTCTTGACCAAATACAAAGAGGAGATTCTGAAAGGTAAGAGTATTTCTCAAGCCATATCAGAGACCATCAAATATACAGGTATTAGTATGTTTTACACAGCGATAATTCTGTTTTTTGGTTTTGGAATATTCGTTGCTTCTGGTTTTAAAGGAACTGTATTCTTAGGTTTGTTGGTTTCTATTACCTTGTTGATTGGTATGATTTCAAACCTAATTTTGTTACCATGTTTTTTGATGACTCTAGATAAAAAACAAAGCCTTAAACAAATCAAGAACCTTGGATAATCAACATTTAACTACACTTGGTTTAAAGCTTCCCTCAGACCCAAGATGGGTGAATATTGCCGAGATGAACATCGCGGACATACTCATAGATCATGCATTTTGCGAGCAAAAGGCCGCAACCAAGTGCATTACTTTGATTGTAAAATATCCCGATTGTGACTTTCTGGTGGATACACTTTCGCCCGTAGTGACAGAGGAATGGGGACATTTTCAGGCAGTGTTGAAGGAAATGAAAAAGCGGGATATTCAACTGACGCACAAAAGAAAAGATGAATACGTAACACAGTTAGACAAATGTAAGCGTGGCGATGGTACGCGATACGACCAATTGATGGAAGATTGTTTGGTTTTTGCTTTGATAGAAGCTCGTAGTGCTGAAAGGTTTAAACTATTGTCTGAGCATATCTCTGATCAAACTTTGAGCAAGTTTTACCATGAACTGATGATTGCCGAAGCACTTCATTATCGCAATTTTATCGAAATAGCGGAGCAATATAATCCCAAGGAAAAGGTGAGACGCCGTTGGGAGGAATTATTGGTTCAGGAAGCTGAAATTATGAAAAATCTAGAAGTTAGAGAAGACAGGTTTCATTAATTTCAGCCAAATTTTGTGTCCGCCAATGTTTGTGTCGGCCAAAGTTTGTGTCCTCACAAACTTTAAGCGGTTCAACTTCAGTAAAAGTTTGTGTCCGCCAAAGTTTGTGTCCGCATAAGTTTGTGTCCACATAAACCTTACCTTTGAATTATTAATTTTCAAACTAATAAATATACTTAATACTTTTAATATGAATCGTTTAGTTATAGTGCTATCCTTGATTTCTCTTAATCTGGCAGCACAAGGTGTAGATGAAAAACACCTTAAAAATGTTAGGCAGTTGACTTTTGGCGGAAACAATGCAGAGGCTTATTTCAGCAGAAATGACAAATACATTAGTTTTCAGTCGGACAACAAACAGTGGGGCCTTGAATGTGATCAGATATTTTATTTGGATGTAAACAAGGACACCAAAACCAAGAAACCTAATCTGATTAGTACAGGTTTTGGTAGAACTACTTGTAGCTTTTTTATGCCAAATGGCAAAGGTGTTATTTATGCCAGCACACACGAAGCAGGGGGCCATGCTTGTCCAATGCCTCCTGAAATGGGTAAAAAATATCTATGGGCCGTTTATGAGACTTTTGATATTTATGTTGCCGATTTGAAAGGAAAGGTGAAGAAGCAGTTGACTAATACGCCGGGTTATGATGCCGAAGCGACGGTTTCGCCTGATGGCAAAAGTATAGTATTTACCAGTACCAGAAACGGCGACTTGGACTTGTACATCATGGACATAGATGGTAAGAATGTAAGACAAGTTACACATGAGTTGGGTTATGATGGTGGTGCTTTCTTTTCGCCAGATAGCAAGAAATTGGTTTTTAGAGCATCCAGATTTAACAGTGAGGCCGAGAGAGAGGAGTACAAGGAAAACTTGAAAAAGAATTTAGTAGCCCCAACAAACATGGAGATTTTCACTTGTAATGTGGATGGCTCAGATTTGAAACAAGTTACCAATCTCGGAAAAGCAAACTGGGCTCCATACTTCACACCAAAGGGCGACAAGATAATTTTTGCATCTAATCACCATTCGCAAAGAGGTTACGATTTTCAGCTATATATGATCAATTCAGATGGTACAAACCTTCAGAAAATAACGACCGAGAGTAATTTCAATGCATTCCCAATGTTTTCATATGATGGAAAAAAGCTGATTTTTAGTTCAAATAGAGACAACGGAGGCACAAGAGATACCAATCTTTTTATTGCTGATTGGGTTGACTAAGATAGTTTAAAATTGTAAAAAAAAGCTCTTCAGGATTGTTACTGAAGAGCTTTTTTAGTTTTTTATGATCATAATGTTCTATTTAATCACTTAAATTAAACCTTGCATTCATTCCAAAAATGGAAGAATTACTTTCAGGTGTAATGGATGTAAATGGAGTATTAACAATTCTTTCCCAATACATACCCATGTTTATTTTCTTATTAATTTGGTATTGCAACTGAGGCCTAATTTGCAAGTTATAGCTACCATTAATAGGTACAGCATCACCATCCAATCTTCTTTGAAGAACTTTTTGGTCACGGCTTGTAAAATCCATTCGGAAGTTCAAATCATTCTTCAGAACTATAAGGTTTCCATCTCTTCCTCTGAATGGAAGTTTCACATTATTGCGTTTGAAACCAAGGCCAAACACGAAATCACGACTGTTGTACTCAGCCACCTGAGCATTTGAAAGATTCAAAGCCGCTTTCCGTTCTTTATTCCAATTAAATGAACCCGTGAAATTCTTCTTGGTGGTAAATTGTACACCAATAACAGGCGAAAATTTCTCTTCCATGGTGATGGTGCTCATGATAAAGGCCGGAGCAAACAATGGAGTGCCAGAGTTAAGCATTGGTATTCTTGTAAAAGTCTCCACCGTTTTATCTCCAAGTGGATAATCTCTTATCGCAAGATTCAACAGTTGAGAACCATACTCAAGAGAAGAGGTGAAGTTCCCAACACTGTATGTTGATCTATACTGGTGGCTTAAAGTAATTGAATTGAATACTTTTTTGAATCCGGGTAGTTTTTCTAGTCCTTGATAATCCAGTCTCCAGTTTGGCATTGGGAAGGATAGGAACGGATTAAAAGTCTTGCCACCTTTTTTGATAGATTTCTCAAAAATCTTATCTAATGACTGCCCTGAGTAAGCTGAGAAGAAGGAAGGAATTAATACATCCTGTGAATTTAAGTCATATTTTCCTTCTAAAACACCCTCACTGTTTGTATTTATGCTATTTAATCTATCTACTACTTTTTGGCGATTGGCCACCATATTGTCAAAAATATCATACTGGTACAAACTTGCCGAGTCATTACTCATTTTCGCAAAACCTGTCTTAAATGACCAGAATGACATGCTGAAGTTTCCATTTCTTACGGGATTTAGGGTATTAAATCCACCTCCAACAGTCTCTGGTCTATACATTTCTTGATAGCTATCGCCACGAGTTAATTCTCCCCTAATTTGCATGGTTAAACCTTTAAATGGTTCATGCCTTGTACCGAAGTTAAACTTAACTCCTCTCGTCTGTGTGAAAGGGTTGTTTTGTACAATACTCTTTGAAAGCCAATCTTTTTGAGCAGCTATTTTATGAATGTTTCTGTTTTGGCTGCCCATCACAAACTCTATTCCCGGAGCAAACTGGTTGCTATTGTCCAACCCAAAAAATTTCGGAGCAGGCAAGAATCCAGGCAAAAGTGTAGTTTCGAAAAGTGCAAAATCAAAATTAATTCCTCTTAATGTCATCAATAATCTGGTGATGCTTTTTGTCACACTTCCAGTTTGGAGTTTGACTTCTTCGTCGTCACCTGGGGCCCGCGTAAATCTCTGGCGAGGTGGGGTAGGTGTATTGGCTGCTTTTAGAAACCTTATTTTGTTATAAAGTTTTACTAAATCTACTTGACCGTTTACGGCTAACTCTCTCCCGTTTTCTAGCATATTTCCAAAGGCATCTCCGTTTTCGTCTTCAATTTTAAATGAGCCAGCGGTGTATCCAAAATTATTGTTGAACCTCGAGTCAGCTTTCATCCAGTCGAGCAAAAAGAACTTATCCAATGGCAAGCGATAGGTGGCTTGCATTTTTTGTGTGTAATTCTTGGCTCTTCCCAATGTTTTTAGCCCTTGGAAAAACTTAATTTCCTCATTACTTATGGAGTCTATATCATCTTGGATGGACGTCATCTGGGCATTGTAAGAGAATACAATGGACTTTGTCAGATTCCACTGTGCATCGTAATATCTGTTTCCAAGAAAATACTTTATGATGTTGGGCGATATGTCTGAAGTTTCAAGTTTTGCATTTCTGTATTGTGTCAAGAAATAACTTCTGTCGTAGTCGCTTCTGAATGCAATAAGATTAGGAATTGGCGACAAATTAAATTCTTTTAGGTTTTTAAGAATCGGTTTGTCAAAGTTTTTGGCCTTTTTAAATGGTTCCCAGGTAAACCCTTTTGGAGAATATTGGTAACTCAAAGCAGCTCTGTTTTGCGTCTGTAGATTCTTTTCCAGAAGCACACTACGACGTTCTATGCGGTTTTGTGCATAAGATACCGTGAAGTTTTCTATGTCATAAAAATGGTCTTTGCCACCCGTTTTGGTCTTGGTTTTTCTTACATTAGTGAAGTTAAAGCCTTTCGTTACAGCATCTTCTTCTACTATTTCTCTGCTCAAGTTTTCTTGGAAAATGCTCCTATTCAAAAGTGCATCCTCCAATCTAATATCAGGATCGAGTGGGTTAAATGTAGGTGTGATTATTTGGTGGTCGTAATTGGCAAAAAATGGAATGCTCAATCCCCATTTCATCGGGAAGAACTTGTCCAAAGCCAAATTCGAAGCTACTCCAAACCCTTTCGAAACTTCTCTTGAACGCATACTGATTCTATCTTGCACTCCACCAAAACCGTAGTTTTTAAAGTTTCCATTCAGCATCAATGTGCCCACATCAGCCAGTTTAATATCCGCTGAAAATATCCCTGCTTCGCCATTTTCTTGGTCAAACTCATAAGCACGTAGTTCATTACACCAAACAGTAAATTCCGTACCAATGAATTTATTGATGGTGTCATTGTTTTTGATACCAATCATCATTGTAAGTACATTACTAAAGTCTGGGTTACCTACTACGGTTATTTTATATTGTCTAGTTTTTGGCTTCTCTAAACCGTTGTCTCCAAAATCGCCTGAGGCGGTGCCATTAACTAAGGTATCTAAGGAGTATCGTTGATTCATTGAAAACCTATTTCGGTTTCGTTTCAATTTCAGGTTCCTCAATAAATCTAGTGGTACATCAAGTTCATTTTCTTCTGGCCATATAGCCGAAACATCAAAAGAGCCATTTACGGTCCTTTTTAGTTTTGGAATTTCTACTTCGTAATAGTTGCTTTTTAAATCGGTACCTATTCTTAAAAACAGTCCTGCAGAGTTATCTAAATTGTTCTTAGTTTGCATATGTACAAACATCTTTATGCGTTTGTACATGTTCAAATCCAGTTTGGTGTTTTTGAATACCGCTCTGGCTTCGCCACCTTTTAGGTCTTCTACTGACATACTCAATGACTGCTCGTTCATTTCAGTCAAAATTTGCGTCGTAAAGTCTCTGTCTCTGATGAATCCTGGAGGAACCACATAAGGCGTAGTACCCGGTTTAATATTACAGTCACCATCTATCGGACATCCATTTTCCTCAACATTGACAGAGGAAGTTTTAAAAACCGCCGTACTTGAACTGTCTTGGGGAACCTCAAAGGCACTGTTATCTGTAAGGCTGTTGGCATACACCCTATATTGGTTAGAAACCAACTGTAAAGAAGCAAATCTCAACACCACAGGTTGTGCCCATTCCGTAGTGACCATTCTCACAAATCTGATGGATTTAAATCCTTCTTTCCCAGTAGGAAAACTTCTAGTGGGTTTTCTGATAGGAATTCTGTGTAAGTACCAAGTGGCTCCGTTAGTGTTTACTTGATCTACAATGAATTTGTTTCTCTTAAGAACCCCAGAATTTGGAGTAGTTCCTTCAGTTTGGTACAAGTCTATTTCGTATTCAAAATAATCCTCTACTTGGTTAATGGTATTATCTTGGTTGATATCTTCCTTGTCTGCCAAATTAGTAGATGCTTGGTTAATATTAGAAGCACTATTTAGGTTGGTTACATTCTCAGTAATTGGTGGGGCATTATTTTCCATACCCAGATAGTTTTTAAAACGCTCCAAGAAAGTAGCATCTGTCGCATCCCAAATCGGGTCTAAGAAATAGTTAAAATCATCTTTTGATGGGTCTCTTTTTATGTTTTCAAGTGCTTGAGGGTCGATATTTTTGCCTTCAAGAGTGGTAAGAAAGCCTTTTATTCCTTCATTGTTGTTAATGCTGTTAGGGTTTTTGTATTCACGTTCCTCGGCGTTCGAAAGACCGTCTAAGCCAACGTCTTGTTTTAGTCTAATGCTTTCTGAATTGTCAAAGGCATCCGTAATAAACTGTGTTCTTGGAGCCAATCCCCAATCTGTATTCACTGGATTAGAGAGGCCTGTTGCAGATTCTTTTATGCCATTTTCGAAGTTAAATCTACTATCAGGAACTACGTCTTCTGATACATCACCAAGCTGAATTAATAACTTTCCTCCGGTGGTATTTCTAATTGATTCGTTTCGACTAGCCCTAACCACATCTGCAAATGGGTCTAGAAGCCAAAATTCCAAGTATTCTATGTTGGAATTGTCAAAGTCAGCATCGAAGGTGATTCCTCTCATTACTGAACCAAAACTCTTTTTAGGGTCTATTAACCTACCTTGAGAGTTAAGATTTGGGTTGTAATTGTACATTCCAGGCTCCGATGGGAAAAACGAAAGGTCGAAAATGGCCGAAGGTAATTGTTGAGCAAAAACTTGGCGACTTCTTCCCGGAAAAATATCTTGAATCTGAAATCCTCTTGTGTAAATATTTGAACTTGCTTCATTCTTTAATTCTTCAGGAATAATACTGTTTGAACCAAAACCTTGAGAAATATAAGCAGACATATCAACAGTGTAAGCTGATATTTTAGCTCTATTGTAATTGTAAGCATATTGATTTCTTGGGAACTCGGTCGTTTTTTCAAGAATCGCACCTGGTGTAGACCCCAGTCTCCATTTCGTTGGCTGACGACTTAAATCATTAATGTTTCTGGCAAACTCAAAGTCGTCTATCATAGAGTTGCCTTTTACTTTTTTATTGTTCACCCCTGGACGCAGCTGTGCAAACTCAGCATTCAGAATCACCGTTGATGGTTCTTTGGTTTGAATGCCCGGCAAAGCATCGAGCATTTTGGTCAAACCCATGAAGTCTTTTTTGAGGTTCAAGTCTAAACCCCAAATGGTGTTATTCACGGGCTCGTTGCCAATGGCCGTTCTGGTTATAAATCCTGGAGTGTTTTCTTTTAACGAAAGTACGGTACCGCCGATTCTCAAATAGCGACTGACCGTGTAGTCGAACCGCATACCGAATAAACGGCGAATTTGTGCCTGAAAAATATCTGGTTTTTCGTAGTCTATTCTTATTTGTCTGCCAGAGCTAAGAATACTCTGGTTGGTAATCATTATGGTGCCTTGTTGGGTGTCAACGGTGTAATCTACACCTTGTTTTAATTCGTTTCCACCAGCGTAAACTCTCACAGAGGCACCAGAGGCTCCAAGAGGAAGGGAAATTTCGGAACCGCCAGATTGTACACTTCCAGATATGAAAAATTTATTTTTGAGACTTACCTGCTGGGCATCCATCAAAGTCTTTTTGTACAACTCATCAAAAACGTATTTTTTCTGCAGGTCAGGTTCGCCTTCAAAAAGCTTATTGATGTGGCTACCAAATGGCTCCAAAACAGGGAAAATTATCCGACCGTATTTTTCGTTAATGGTGACGCCCTCTACATAGTCAAAGTTACCGTCTTTTTTCGGGTCGTTGTTAAAGTTTAGCTTGTCCAACTTCAATGCCTCAATCAGTGGGACATTTGCAAAGTTCTTGCCCTCTTTCAAATTGGGCGTATCCATACCCGTCTGGTCGTCTTTGTATACAATCCTTAGCTGAAATCCTTCCTTTTTTATTTGCCCTTGGGCCAATGAATAAACGTTTTTCATCATCAGGTTCCACATCGGGTTGTTCAGCCTGTTTCTTATTGTCGACGACTTTAGCATTTTTAGGATGATTACTTCGTCTTCCTTTCGGCTCACATAATCCTCGGTTAGTTCGCCCACTTTGTAGGCTCGGCCTTGATAGGTATATTCATAAGCTACAGCTAATATTTCGTCGTTCCTGAGTGGGGTTAATAATGAAATGTAACCTAACTCGGGTTGAATCTCAAATTCTCGGTCTGTCAGCTTTTTGGCCCCACGCAACAGCTCAAAATCCTCCCCATTTTTTAGACCCATACCGGTCAAGATGTTTCCACTGTTATCAATTCTTCTAAATGACTCATTGTTTACAATACCCGTAAACAAATTGTTTGATTTATTATCGGCGGCAGAAATGTTATTGTTTGGAACAACGATATCCGTTCTGTAAGGATTTTTCTCAGCCAAATCGCTCAAACCTACCAAGTTTCGCATGGAACTCACGTTGTTGGTTCGGTTGGTTACGTAGACTTCCAATCTGGTTATTCTCACACCCGAAGTAACCATAGGGAGGTTTTTGAGAGATTTCTCAAACTGATCTCTGAAAAAATGTGATAGAAAAAAGTGACGGTTTTCGTCATAATTATCGCACCTAAGTTCAAAACCTCGGCTTTGGCTACCACCATTGATCATTATGGATTCTGTCCGCGAGTTTTGTTGTGCGAATACAGTAGTAAGGTCAAGTCTGCCGAATTTCATTCCAAGTTTAACACCCATCAAATTCTGAACCCCTGGTATCAACTGGCTTCTGTTGGGCATAGAAATATTTCCTAACTCTACTTTTTGAAGAATATCTTCTGGCTCGTTTTTGAAGTTGAGTTTAAATTTATTTTCAAAACCAAAAGATGACTTGGTATCAAAGTTTCCGAGAATGTTCATTTTCTCTTTGGCTTGACCAGTTTTTCTCATGATATTTCTCAAGTCCTGAATTCTTGGAGTACCATTGTTGCCCTGTGGATTTGGACTTTCAAAATCTTCGGCATTTGGGTTATTGTTCTGTCCACCTCCAAAAAGGTTATTAAAATTAATGGCTATTTGCTGATCAAAGTCAAAAAAAGGCTGGCGTCTTAAGGCTAAGGCCTGCATTGGGTTATTTACAAACTTGGTTCCAGCTCTTAAATCTACACTTACATATCCGTTAGGTTTAAATTCCGGCACTTTATCACCAAATATCCTGTCCATAATTGGGTTTTTCTCCAAAAGCGGATTTATCCTTTTGCCAGAAAACGAGGTATTGCCATCTTGTGCTTTTTCAATATCCCTGATGATGCTCTGCCGAAGCATGGCATTCTGAATGCTAGAGTATTCATTGAAAGACAACGACTGAGGCATTTTGACGTCTAAATTATTGCTCAGCCTCTCATTTACCGTAAAACTATTGTTATCAGAGTTAAATAAAACTTTGGTTTTAAGACTATCGGGATTTACAGAAAGCAACGGAGAGATGCGGTAATTGAATCGGTTAAGATAAGTGTCTTTCCAAATGTTGAGGTAATTGGTAGTTTTCTTGTTGTTGAGTGAATCCGTTACAGGAAACTGTGCTTCTGCCGTGAAAGCGAAGCCAAAAATTGTTAGGAGTACGAGTTTATAAGGTATTTTTAGGTGCATAAAAAGGAATGCAATTCAGAGTATTATAGCAGTAAACGTCTAAAATCCTGCCAATATTCTAAATTTGGAGTTTTTTTATTAAACGTATGAGTTATCTCAGCGACAGTTTTATCAATTCTTCTAGCGATATGTCACCTCCTGATCTTTTAAGGATGGTATCCACGCTTTTTTCAGCCGCAGCCTTCGGAATACCCAACGTTACCAATGCAGAAAGTGCCTCTGAGCGAAGCGTATGATTAGCTGAGGCAAACATCGTAGGGTTTATTCCTTCCGCAATAATATCTTTTTTGAGTTTGTCTTTTAGTTCAATAACCGCTCTTTGAGCTGTCTTGGCTCCAATACCTTTGATGTTTTGAATGGTTTTTACATCTTCCGATATAATGGCTTGTTTGATTTCGATTGAATTCATGCTCGACAAAAATACCAAAGCAATGCTTGGACCGATGCCTGAAACACTAATGAGGTTTTCGAAGAGTTCTTTCTCGTCTTTTGTGAAAAAACCAAAAAGCTGATGCGAATCCTCTCTAATGATTTGAACTGTATGCAACAAGCAATTTTCGGTGGTGTTTTGAAGGGCCGAGTAGGTTTGAAGTGAAATTTTAACCCAATACCCTATGCCAGCAACCTCGAGTATTACATGGGTAGGTTCTTTCTCGACCAATTTGCCTTTAAGATAAGCGATCATATTTAGTTATTAGGGACATATTAAACCCAAAAATACCTAAATTTTGGGTAAATAGGGAATGAGAAACGCAAAATTTCCTTTTTGCCTGAACTCTAAACGAGATGTATTTCCGACTTTGGTTTTAGTTAATCCAATTAACGATTTTAGTGGAAGGTTGGTAAAATGTAATTTACAATTCTAAAGATAGTTTCAAATGACCTCCAAGTCCTTGTTGAATAATTTTCATGAGTGTAGAAAGCCTAATATCTGAAGAATTGTTTTCAATTCTGGAAATATAAGATTTGTTGGTTCCACACTTTTCTGCTAGTTGTTCCTGAGTCATTCCGAGTTTGGTTCGAGCTTGTTCTAAAAGTACACCAAGTTTGAAAGATTCAAATTCTTGTTCCCAAGATTCCCTAAGTGGTTCTCCTATTTTTCCGTATTTTTCGTCTAACAATTCATCTAAAGATGTTAGATTCTTATTTTCTTTCATTTTCATATTCTTCTTTAATTTTTAAAGCTTTTTCCAATTCATTCTTTGGCGTCTTTGCGGGTTTTTTCTGAAAGGCATTTCCTAATACAACTAAATTTCCCCTATCAAAAAATGAGAAAATTCTGAAAATATTTGTACCAACTTCTACTCTTATTTCATAGAGGCCTTTGGTCCCAGCTAAATATTTAAAGTATTTTTCAGGCACTTTATCGGTTGTTTCTATTAATCTCAAAGTCCATTCAATTTTCTTTTGAATTGATTCATTTTGAAGTCGATAGAAATCCAAAAAGTAGTTTTTGTATGCTACAACCTTTCTATTCATGTAACAAAGTTAACTATTTAGACAACAATTTCAAACTTTTATTGGTTCTGCTGGTTATTACCGATAATACTTAAAGAAATATATGCCGGATGATTTTCAGTGAAATTTGAATTTATGACTAGACTACCAAAACCAATTCCTCAATATATCTTTGATTTTATTTCTGCCTCGGTTATTAGGCCGGTATGTCTCCAAACTTGTTTTCCATTTTTGTAGAGAATCATTGTCGGAATCTCCGAAACTTCTAGTGTTTCGGTCATGCTTGTATTCTTGTCAGCATCTATTTTTAAGAGACTGAGTTGGCTGTTTTCTTCATCGATTTTATAAAGAATCGGAGCCATTTTCTTACATGGACCACACCAGTCGGCGTAAAAATCTACCAAAATCCATTTGTTATCTCGTACCCGAGAATTGTAGTTTTCTTTTGAAATAAAACCCAGTGGCTCAAATGTTTTCTTCGAAGAAGTGTAAGGCTTGGAGTTTGATATCCATTTTTCGAAGCCTCCTTTCAAGGTTATTATATTTTCATATCCCAGTTCAATCAAATAATTGGCAGCATCTTCACTCATTTTGCCTGATTGACAGTAAAGTACAAGAGGTGTTTTTTTGGGATAAATACTTTTAAAATAATCTTCAAAATCTGAACGCAAAAAGTCTATATTGACGGATTTTTTTATGTGGCCGGCTTCAAATTCTCCTTTGGTTCTAAGGTCTATTAAATGGAGCGGATTGGAGGAGCGTATAGTTTTTTCAAAATCATTCGGAAACTGAATTCGATGCTTTTCTTGGCAAAAACTAGAAAAGCTAATAAGCAAGGAAAACAAGATAATCTTTCGCATAAAAATAGGAATAGTGATATGCCTTAAACGCCTGCAAATATTGTACTAATATACATTTCGAATATAAAATTATTGCAAAATTTGATTTTTAAATTATGGCAATACGCCAAATAATCCGTTAATTTGCAGTGTTTTTTATTGTATTTCATGCGGTAATTTTGATTTGCCCTATGAAAAAGCCAAAAATTTTACATTTAATTTTAAGAAAATGAGTCAAATCGTTAAAATTCATGCCAGACAAATCTTGGATTCAAGAGGCAACCCTACTGTAGAGGTAGATGTATTAACAGAAAATGGTTATTTAGGTCGTGCAGCGGTACCTTCTGGTGCTTCTACAGGCGTTCACGAGGCAGTTGAGCTTCGCGACGACGACGATAAAGTATATGTTGGAAAGGGTGTTTTGAAGGCAGTTAAGAATGTTAACGAGGAGATTGCAGCTGAGCTTTTAGGTGTGAATGTTTTCGAGCAAAACTACATAGATAAAATAATGATAGAATTGGACGGAACTGCCAACAAAGGCAATTTAGGAGCCAATGCTATCTTGGGTGTTTCGTTAGCAGTTGCCAAAGCAGCTTGTCAAGAGGCCGGTTTGCCATTGTACAGATACTTGGGAGGCGTAAATGCCAACACTTTGCCTGTACCGATGATGAACATCTTAAATGGAGGTTCACATGCTGACAATTCGATTGATTTCCAGGAATTTATGGTTATGCCTGCGGGTGCTGCCACTTTCTCCGATTCATTGAGAATGGGTACTGAAATTTTCCATAATCTTAAAAAAGTACTAAAGTCTAAAGGTTATTCTACAAACGTAGGTGACGAAGGTGGATTTGCTCCAAATATTGGTTCAAACGAAGAGGCTATAGAAATCGTTTTGACTTCTATCGAGAAAGCAGGATTTAAGCCGGGTGAGGATGTATTCATTGCTATGGATGCAGCTGCTTCTGAGTTTTATGATGCCAAAACAGGCCTTTATACATTCAAGAAATCAAGCGGTAAGTCATTAAACTCTATGGAAATGGCCGCTTACTGGAACGAGTGGGCTGACAAATATCCAATCAAATCTATTGAAGACGGTATGGCAGAGGACGATTGGGCTGGATGGGCTGAATTGACTCGCTTAGCTGGTAAGAAAATCCAGTTGGTAGGTGACGATTTGTTCGTAACCAACGTAAAAAGACTTCAAGAGGGTATCGATCAAAATATTGCGAATGCTATTTTGGTTAAAGTTAACCAAATCGGTTCATTGACGGAGACTATTGATGCCGTTAACTTGGCTCATAGAAACAAATACAAGAGCATTATGTCTCACCGTTCGGGCGAAACTGAAGATTCAACCATTGCTGACTTGGCAGTAGCCTTGAACTGTGGTCAAATCAAAACTGGTTCGGCTTCTCGTTCTGACAGAATGGCTAAATATAACCAATTGCTTAGAATCGAGGAAGAATTGGGCGACTTGGCTTATTTCCCAGGATTGAAATTCTAAATTATTCTTAGGTTGGGTTCTTGTTTCTACCTTGTTGGAAAGAAATTTGGAATCACTAAGGTAAATAAACTTAATAGCAAGCGTTGGAGAATTTACACTCCAACGCTTTTTTGTTTCTGGGTACTTATTTATATTTGAATGTTTTTAACAAATATGCCTTCCTAAAATGAAAAAATTATCATCTCCATTTTTTGTAAAATATCGATTTTACATCATTTCCAGTCTAGTTCTGGCCGTTTGGTTAATTTTCTTCGATCGCTCCAACTTGATAAAGCAATTTGAGATGATCGTGGAATTGAATCATTTAGAATCAGAGAAGGAGTTTTTTGAGAATGAATTGAAAAATATTAAACAAGAGGAAAGGGAAGTGTTGGGTAGTTATGCTTCACTAGAAAAATACGCCAGAGAGAAATATTTAATGAAAAAAGAAGGTGAAACCGTATTTGTCTTGGTAGATGAAAACGATAAGCCACTTATCGAAAAAGAATAAAACCACATGCGAAAAGTACTTTTTGTTTGTTTAGGAAATATCTGTAGAAGTCCAATAGGGGAGGCTACATTTAACAAAATTGCTCAAGAAAAAGGCCTTTCAGATGTCCTATGGGCTGATTCGGCAGGAGTAATGGGCTGGCATGTGGGCAAAAAAGCAGACCCAAGGACCATAAAAAATGCTGCCAAGCACGATATAGAGATTACCCATTTGGGACGAAAGCTTTCCAAGGAAGATTTAGATGCTTTTGAACACATTGTAGTCATGGACGAGCAAAATTTCGAAGATGTACATAAGTTTTATTACGATACAAAAAAAACACCGCCATCTGCTGAAAAATTGTTTCTCATTAGGGATTTCGACCCGACGGTTCGTGGTGTTCACGATGTGAAGGACCCTTACTACGAGGGAGAAGAGGTTTTTGAGGAAGTTTTTCAAACACTTTGGCGGAGTAATGAGGCTTTTATAAATCACCTGGTAGAAAAACATGACCTCCAGCCAAAAGCGTCTGATTGAAAGTTTAGGTAGTCGGATTTCAAAAGCGAAAGCCATTGAGTTGTCCTCTGAAGTAGCTGGTGACACAACTTTTTCAGCAGAAGTAATTGATTTACTCAAAACCGGAAATTCCAAAGAAGTTTATAATATACTTTGGGCATTGAGAAGTCTTCAGCCGTCTGAATTACAGAGATTTAAAAGCTTACCACAGATTATTTTAGAATTATTTAGGAAGTTTCCCTTTGAAGAAGGCATTCTAAGAGATGGAGTCGGTTTACTTCAAATTTTGGATATTTCCGAGGATTTCCAAGGCGAGGTGTTTGATTTGTGTTTTGGTTTTTTGCAAGACAATTCTAAACCTATTGCGGTAAAAGCCTTCTCTATGACAGTTTGTTATAATTTAGCCAAAAAACACCCAGAGCTTTTGAAAGAATTGGAAATTCAGATTAAAGATTTGTTGTTGATTCAGGGCCACATATTTCCTGCAATTTTTTCAAGAGGAAATGCGATTCTTCAAAGAATCAATCGACATTTGCGTAGATAGTGTCCATTATTCGTACCAAATCGTCGTAGTCTTTATCACTCAAATTTTCCCATGATTTTTTACGTCCTTTGGCTATAATGGCAAAGGCTTTTTTGTGCAATTCCTTTCCTTGTAGTGTGAGTTCCAATGTGAATTTTCTCCTATCCGTATCCGACATCTTTCTGATTATCAACTCTTTTTTTACCAAAATATCCAAGATTCTCGTAATAGTAGGGGCATCTTTGCAGGTAAGGGTTCCTAATTCGTTTTGACTAATGCCCGAGTTCGGTACTATATGATCCAAAACCACCCATTGATCAACAGTGAGATCGATGTTGGCATCTGTGAGATTTTTTTGCATAAATGACCTGATGCGTTTGATGGTCGAATCTATCTTAAAAAAATACGCTCTCTTGTCCGAATGAGTCATTGGTTCTAAGGGTTTGTGCGAAGATACTGACAAATCGTTCAAATATTGTTAAGGCAACTATTATTTTCCTAACCGCAAGAGTCAGGTTGGGTCAGAACCCTATTATTGTATATCTTTGACAAAAAAAAGATTAATGAGAAAATTCCTCAAGATTTTTAGTTATTTCATCTTGATATTGGCCGTTCTAGGTTTTGCGAGCATCGAAAAAATTGATAGAACAGATATAAAACAAACAGAGCATTTTAAGCAATGGAAGGAACTGCTTCGATCTATCAAATTAAAGGAAACCACTGGGGATTTTTCGGTTGGTTGGGCAAAAGTTAACATCACTCCTCTGGTTCCTGGGCCAATGGCCGGTTATGGTTCTCGCAAGGGAAAGGAATTTGAGGCTGTGCATGATTCGGTTTTTGTGCGAGTTTTGGCTTTGAAAAATAGCCAAGATACTGTTTACCTTCTCTCCGCTGACATGCTGATCATACCACCCAATGTTGTTGAGAAGTTGAAACCTCTTCTTCGGCAGCAGCGAATTTCTCTTAGAAACGTTCATTTTTCAGCCACGCATACACACAATAGCTTTGGTGGATGGGGGAATAGCCTTACGGGTAGACTTTTTGCAGGTTCTTACGACCCAAATGTTGAAGTTGAATTGGCCCAAAAATTTGCTTTGGCAGTCAGGAAATCTACTCAAAATCTTGTTTCAGGTAGCGTGTCCTACAATGAAAGTGTTGATAAGGAAGATATTAGGAATAGACTGGGAGTAGTGGATGGCAAAATTGATTCGGAGATTCGTAGTTTGTTTTTTGAAAGAATAGACGGCTCAAAAGCAAGTTTGATTACCTATGGTGCACATTCTACAGTTTTGAATTCTAAAACTTTTCAAATATCACGGGATTACCCTGGAATTTTACTAGATTCTTTGGAAAGTTCAAAATTGAATTTTGGGATATATCTAGCAGGTGCTGTGGGAAGTATGGGTCCAATAGAAAAGGGAGTAGATGATTTTGACGAAGTAAAAAATCAGGCAAAGGGAGTTCTCAAGCATTTGGATTTCACGCAAAAGAGAGAACTTCAAAATACATTGGTGAGTGAATATATACAATTGCCCATGAATCACCCAAGTGCAAGGATATCAAAGGATTATGCCTTGCGTCCTTGGGTATTTAAATATCTTTTCGGAGATTATCCAACCTATGTAAAAATCACCAAAATCGGGAAAACGTTGATTTTAGGTATGCCCTGCGACTTTTCTGGTGAGTTAATGATTGAACTAGACGCTTATGCCAAGGCCCAAGATATAGATTTGATAATCACCAGTTTTAATGGAAGTTACATTGGCTATATAACCGATGACAGATTGTATGACAGAGGTCTTTACGAAAGCAGCACCATGTCGTGGTACGGATATCAAAACGGGGCCTATTTTTCAGAAATTGTAAAAGATTTGGTGGATAAAGTGAAGTAATCTCTATTATGACATGAAGGTAATTAAGGTTTTAAGGACATGAAGGCCATCTGACTAAAATCTTAATGTTCTTCTTTTCTTAAAAGCTTCATTTAAGAAAAAATGCAACTATTTTATAATCTCCGATAGACCTGATTTACATCGACCTTAGCTTTACTTTTGACGAAAAAATTTCTAACCAAATACAATTAATGATACCACCATACCGCTTTTTACTCATTTAATCCATGAACATCTGTGTCCAATCCGTCCAATCCGCGTTCCATTTTAAAAACAATGACTAAAAAAAACGACAGCCTCTCATAAAGAAACTGTCGTTTAGTTTATAAATTTAAAAGTATTACTTCTTCACCGCATCTACCACCGAAATAGCCGTTTGGTTTACTATTTCTCTTACAGTTGCACCTAATTGTAGCACTTGTACAGGTTTCTTTAGACCCATTAATAGTGGACCGATTTTCTCAATTCCTGCTACTTCTTTTAGTAAGTTATAGGCAATGTTGGCCGAAGAAAGGTTCGGGAATATCAGTGTATTGGCAGGACCATCTGCAAGGTCTGAGAATGGATGGTTTTCTTTTAATAGCTCTGTATCAAAAGCCAGGTGGGCTTGCATTTCGCCATCTACTATCATGCCTGGGTGTTTTTGCTTCAGTATCTCCACCGCCTTTCGCAATTTGATAGGAGCGGGGCCTTCAGGAACCGAGCCAAAGTTAGAATAGGTAACCAAAGCAATTCTTGGCTTTATATTGAATTTCTCCACTTCCCGAGCGGCCAATTCGGTAATTTCTACTAACTCTTCAATGGTTGGGTCGAAATTGATGGTGGCATCTGCAAGGAACAAAGGGCCTTTTTTGGTCATGAGAATATACATACTCGATATTTTCTTCACGCCTTTTTCTGGACCGATAATTTGCAAAGCCGGACGAATGGTATCAGGATAGTTTCTCGTCAAGCCACCCACCATGGTATCTGCCAAGCCGGTTTCTACCATCAGCGATGCATAATAGCTCCTGCGAGTTACAAAATTCATGGCATCAGGTTTTGTCAATCCTTTTCTTTTTCGTTTATCAAAGAACAAATCTGCAAATTCTGCCAATCTGGCTTTCTCAGTTTCGTTTTTACTTTCTTTAGGGTCAATGATATCGATATCTTCAGGCAGCGAAATGCTGTTTTCCTCCAAGATTGTTTCAATAAGCTTTCGGTTGCCCAAAAGTATAGGATAGGCTATTTTTTCCTGTATAACCTGTTGTATGGCTTTTAAAACAGTCAGGTTCTCAGCATCGGCATATACTACTCTCTTAGGGTTTTTCTTGGCCTTGGTCATGATGGCCTTAATTAGCGTATTGTCCAGCCCAAGTCTTTTTGCAAGTTGATTTTCGTATGCATCCCAATCAGTTATTGCGAACTTCGCTACACCCGTTTCCATAGCGGCCCTGGCTACTGCTGGAGCAACAGAGGTTAGCAAACGAGGATCCACCGGTTTAGGAATGATATAATTTCTTCCAAAACTTAAATTAGCTTCACTATAGGCCATGTTCACGATATCTGGAACTGGCTTTTTGGCCAATTCTGCCAAAGCTCTAACTGCTGCCAACTTCATTTCTTCGTTTATTTCACTTGCTCTTACGTCTAAGGCTCCCCTAAAAATGTACGGGAAACCCAAAACGTTGTTCACTTGGTTAGGATAATCCGAGCGACCTGTGGCTACGATGATGTCCTCACGAGCATCCATGGCGTCGTCATAAGATATTTCTGGGGTTGGATTTGCAAGTGCAAACACAATACAATCTTTGGCCATGGTTTTCACCATTTCTTTCGATAAAATGTTTCCTTTCGAAAGTCCTACAAATACATCAGCACCGTTTATGGCCTGGATTAATGTTGTATCTATCGGCATATTGTTATTGGCAAATTCAATCTTTTTGCCGTCCAAATTGGTTCTGTCGGGATGTATAAGTCCTTTAGAATCAAACATGAAAATATTCTCTTTTTTAGCTCCCAAAGCGTTGTACAGTCTGGTACAAGAAATAGCAGAAGCTCCTGCTCCGTTAATGATTATTTTTACTTTGGTGATGTCTTTATTTACTAGTTCCAAGGCATTGAGCAATGAAGCAGAAGAAATTATGGCCGTTCCGTGTTGGTCGTCGTGCATTACCGGAATGTTCAACTCCTTTTTGAGCCTTTCTTCGATTTCGAAACACTCTGGAGCCGAAATATCCTCGAGGTTTACTCCTCCAAAGGTAGGTTCCATGATTTTGACTGTACGTACAAACTCGTCCACGTCTTTGGTGTTGAGTTCTATATCAAATACATCAATATCAGCATAAATTTTAAACAACAAACCCTTACCCTCCATCACTGGTTTTCCGGCCAAAGCACCTATATCGCCGAGTCCTAAGACCGCTGTTCCATTGCTTATTACGGCCACTAAATTGCCCTTAGCGGTGTATTTATATGCATCCTCTGGATTAGCTTGAATGGCCAAACATGGTTCGGCGACACCCGGAGAGTAAGCCAAAGATAAGTCCCTTTGATTAGCATATTCTTTTGTTGGTATAACCTCTATTTTTCCAGGTCTGCCTTTGGCGTGATATTCAAGAGCTTCTTCGTTAAGCGTTTTGTCGTTGTTCATAATAAAAATAAATCAGTTTTTCGGGTGCTAAACTAAGCATCAAATGGTAAAATGTATCTATCAAAACACTAAAATTATAATATAAAAAAAACAATTGAGCAGAATAATATTTGGTTTAGGTGGTATATTATTATGGTAACTTGGTAAACTATTTAAAAATTCATAAGATAACTTTTGACTTCATATAATTAGCCAAATTATATTCTTGTTTATTTTTTTTCTAATAGTATAACTTTCGATTCAAAAACGCTTCCTAACAAGAGATTCTGTTTCATATTTTTAAAGTAAAACGGAGCTCCTACACTCAATCCTGATAGGGCACTTCCGTCGTTCAGATATAAGACTTTTTGATTTTGTAAATTGTTGTGGTCGAGTTCAATAACCGCAGATGGCGATTTGTTTTCGGCATTTTTTCGGTGGGCCATAAATGCAAAAAGTTTGGGATGACAGCCTATTACTAAGTCACCATTCTTTGTCATTTCAATGTTGTCTGGTGGATAAAGCGTACTTACAAAGTTTATCTCTTTAAGATAGTTGGTTTGCGTTTGTGGAGCAAAAACATAGACTCCTTTTTCGAGTGTTGATGCTACATAAATACTTTTGCCATCCCCAGACAAGGCTATGCCGTTGGGATAAGTCAATTTCTCGCTCACTATTTTTGATAACTTACCGTCATAAAATACCACATTTCCTGAAGGTATTCTTAGAAAGTCAGATGCCAGCATTTGCCATTTCGAACGTGTGCCATGGTCATTCGTTACGAAAAATTGGTTTTCGGACACGGCAAGTATGTCGTTTGGTGAGACAAAATCTGTACTGGAATATTTGCTCAAATAATTCAAGGTATCACCCAATATTTCGAATTTCAAAATATCATTTTTGGTGTCCTTATGCGATATTACAAACAAGAATTTTTTACCTTCAATACTCAAAACTGAAATGCCATGAGGCCTAAATTCAATCAATTTGAATTTTTTGGTAAGATTAACGAGTCGTTTCGAAGAATCAGTAAGGTTTAAAGAAAATATCGCACCAGTACTTTTTGGATTGCGTCTGTCTTGAGCACTTAAGTAGGCAATATTGGTTTCGGAGTCAACCGTAATGTCCTCCACACCAGGGTAAGAGGTAATTGTAGTTTCTTGATAATCAGAAATTGAAGAAATACTTGTAAACACTCCAGCCTTAATTAATGTCTGAGCTATGAAGTAGGTTATTCCGACAATGATTATAAGCGAAAGTAAAAATTTCTGTGAGCGTTTCATGGGTATTAACTAAAATTGTCTTTTAAAATATCTTCTGTTTCTTCTACGTGGTTTAGTGCATAATTTAGTTTTTTCATGTCTAACTCGTTTTCATTCCTTGAGATCCAGATGGTAGCCACTCCATTTCCTATAAAATTGGTGATGGCCCTGGCTTCTGACATAAATCTATCCACGCCGAGTAAAAGTGCTAATCCTTCAATCGGAATTACTTCTACTGCCGAAAGTGTTGAGGCCAAAACCACAAAACCGCTGCCTGTAACGCCCGCGGCACCTTTGGAGGTAATCATCAGAATACCGATTATGGTAAGTATTTGCTCAAAGGTTAAATTAACACCGAATACTTGAGCTAAAAATATGGTAGCCATCGACAAATAAATGGTGGTTCCGTCAAGATTAAAGGAGTATCCAGCGGGTACTACCAAACCCACTACCGATTTTGAGCAGCCCATTCTTTCGAGTTTTTCCATTAATGAGGGTAGGGCAGCCTCAGAGGACGATGTTCCCAAGACTATTAAAAGTTCCTCACGAATGTATTTAAGGAACTTCCAAATGCTTATTTTATAATATTTTAAGATGAGATAAAGTACGAAAAATACGAAAATGGCCATTGTAGCATATACCGAAAGCATCAGTTTACCCAACGGAAATAGTGTTTTTATGCCGTACTTGCCAATTGTAAACGCCATCCCGCCAAATGCTCCCAATGGAGCAAAGAACATTACCCAATGCAATGCCTTGAATACATATTTCGAAACCTTGTTCAGAAAAGTGGTAATGACCACTTTTTGCTTTAGTTTGCTCAAAACAACACCAAATATGATAGAGAAAATCAAAACTTGAATCGTCAGATTGTCTTTCAGGAACTTCAACCAGCTAAATTCAGCCGATTTTGTAGTGTATTCTGATAAATCTGCACCTTCAAGATTTCCTGTGGTTACACCAGCACCAGGTTGAATTATATTGGCCACTATTATACCCACCAAAAGGGCAAAAGTAGTAACCACTTCGAAGTAAATTAAGGCTTTTAATCCAACTTTACCAACTTTCTTGAGGTCGCCCATCCCGCTGATACCCAGCGAAATAGTTAAGAATATGATGGGGTTAATAAAGAGTTTGACAATATCGATAAATTTAGTTCCGAGCCATTTGAATTCAACGGCCTTTTCAGGAGAAAAATGACCCAATAAGGCTCCAGCAGTAATAGCTGTTAGTACCCAAAAGGTAAGATTAGTAAATATTTTTTTCATTATTGGGTTTATTAGAGGATACTGGTAGGCAAAATAGTTGCCACGAACTTATTTTTTCTTATTTCTTGCAAACCCGTGGCATCTATTCAGTAATTATTATGCAAACTCCAATTTTTTCATGTATTCTGCATCAATTTTTATGTCTTGAAGCGGGCTGGATTTATCGAATCTTTCCTGCTCAACAATATAATATTCAACACCTTGTTCTTTGGCCGTTTTAAGTACTTTGCTGAAATCTATTCTTCCGTTTCCAAGAGTTGTAGAGGCACCTAGGGGCCAGAATGGATCTTCTTTTTTCTCAGTAGCCTCTATTTCTTTCAATCTATCCTCTTTGTAAAGGTCTTTTACATGGACCAATTTAAATCGGTTAGCATAATCTTTTAACCATTTTTCTGGGTCCTGCCCCGCTTTTACCACCCAATAAAGGTCCAATTCAAAGCTTACCAAGTCGGCATCTGTACCTTTCAGCATTATTTCTTCAGGAATACTTCCATCATCGGTCGGTAAAAACTCAATGTGATGATTGTGATAACCCATTTTTATACCAGCTGCTTTGGTTATTTCGCCTTGTCTATTTAAGCCTTCGGTTATTTTGTTCCATTCATCTGCAGTTTTTATTTCTCCTGGGAAAGGATTCAAAACGTAACTCAATCCTACGGAAGCACAATCATCCACCAATTTTTTGAACTCATCTTCAGTTTCTTTTTTTGTTGTAAAATCTGGGTTGATGTGGCTGCTGACCATTTGTAAGCCTAAGTCGCTTAAATACGTTTTGAAATCGGCTGGTTTCATACCCCAGAAAATTCCCTTTTCACCGGTGAAGCTTTCTATTTGGGTATAACCAGCATCAGCAACGGCCTTTAGTGTAGCTTTAGCGTCTTTGGCCATGTCTTCTTTGACGGTCCATAACTGTAGGCCAAACTTCTCAATAGAAGAAGCCATGCCTGCAATTTTAGTGGTAGTTTGGTCAGTTTTTCCCTTACAACCAGCCAAAGCTTGGAGTAAAAATGGTGCCGAAACGGCCGCAATTCCGTAATTTTTTATAAAATCTCTTCTTGAATTTTTCATTTTTAGGTTGGTTTAGAAAAATAAAGTCCAATTTAAAGCTTAAAGCTAAGATTCTAAAAACAAATGTTTAAAATCGATGTTTTCAATATGAATAACATGAAAATTCACGGTTTTGTACCCATCAGATAAGATTAGTGGAAAAAACATCTGACTGGCACAAATGTTGGAAATAAAATACTACACAACAAAAGATTTTTTTTATGGGTTAAGGTTTATTTGTAAACACCGTCGGCACCTGATTGCTACGGTGTTTTTTGTTTTGACCTATTCGAAGCACTTAAAAAGCTGATGTTTAACTCAAAGCCCAAAATTAATATGAGAGCAATAAGATAAATCCAAACCATGATGGCTATTAGCGTGCCTATGGAGCCATACAGTCTGTTGTAAGAGTTGAAGTTTTCGAGATAGAAAGAAAATAAGTTAGTAGCTAAAATACTCAGAAATGAGGCGAACAGAGCTCCGAAATTGAAGAATTTGAGCTTTTTGTGAATGGCAGGAGCAAAAAAGTAAATACAAGAAATTCCGAAAAAGAATATGACGAAAATAGATGCATAACCTAAGATATTTAAGCCCCAAACGTTAATAGTCTGGTCAATAAATACTTTTTCGGTGAAATAATTCAAGGTGATTTTGCCAATAATTAATACTACGATAGCTGCTATTAAAATGAAAATCAGGAGACTGGTAAGTAAGAATGCTATCCATTTGGCTTTCAGAAAACTACGTTTTTCTCTCTGTTTGAGGGCCATATTGAAGGCCGTCATGAGAGATGACATGCCATTAGTAGCTGCAAAAATGGCAAAAACAAAACCAAAGGATAAGATATCAGGTCTTGGACGGCTAATGATTTCTTGAATGGTGTGGCTTACGTTATCATACAGACCACTAGGCATCAGGTTTTTCAAGAAATCCATTATCAAAACCTCGAGGTTCTGAATAGGAATGTAAGGAATAAGTGTAAACAAAAATATGGTGCCCGGAAATACTGCAAGCATAAAACTGAATGAAACCGCTGCAGCCCTTTGATCTAAGTCAAAGTTTATGATTTTTTTATACAGAACAACTAAAAAAAGATAAAGCGAGACTGTTGTATTGAAAATGTAAACATTTTTCAGTTTTTCTGAAATTCGCTTTATTATATTTTCAATCTGCTTATTCATAACTATTTAAAAAAGGGACTTAGTTTTTCTATGATTACCGCCGGACAGGTTGTGATTTTTTGAGTATCTGCTTTTATGAAAACCAAAGTTGTAAGTCCTTTGTGGATAGTTTTCTGACACTCGTTCAGTATTTCGGTTTCAAAAACAATTCTAACTTTAGGCATTTCCTTCAATATGCATCTAATAGTCAAGAGTTCATCGTATTTTGCTGGTTCTAAGTATTTTGATGTATTTTCATAAACCGGCATCCAAATTCCCCCCTCCTCCAAGTCTTTGTACCTCACCCCCAAATTTCGCAAAGCCTCAACACGTCCTATTTCAAAAAGCTTGGCATAGTTACCATAATACATGTAGCCCATTTGGTCAACATCGGCATATCTAACTCTATAGTTTGACTCAAAACTGTACATAATTACTTATTTAATACCACGAGCATCCAGAGCCGCTTGGTAAATATCGGCATTCTTTAGGTGTTCGGTGTATGTGGCCGCAAAATTATGATAACCAGAGAAATCCTCTTTCGCACAGAAATAGGTATAATTGTGCTTTTCGTAACCTAGAACAGCGTCCAAGGCCACACGCTCAGGTAAAGCAATTGGACCAGGTGGCAAACCAGTATTTCTGTAAGTATTATATGGCGAACTTATGCTTAGGTGCTTGGTTAGTATTCTTTTAAGGGAAAAGTCTCCTACTGCAAACTTCACTGTTGGATCTGCCTGTAGTGGCATATTTGTAGCGATGCGGTTCACATAAACACCTGCTACACGGGGCATTTCGTCAGGTTTGTTGGTTTCGCTCTGCACAATGGAGGCCATTACCCCCACTTGTATGGGCGTCATGTTGATGGCTTGTGCTTGCGAAAGCCGTTTTTCATTCCAAAATTTCTTGTATTCAGTGTTCATTCTTTTCAAGAAATCATCTACACTGCTGTCCCAATAGATAAAATAAGTGTCTGGTAAAAACATGCACATGATGGTTTCACTCGTAAAACCGTACTTGGCACATTCTTCTTCATTTTTAATTTTTTCAAGAAGCAAATTGGAGTCAAAATCTAGTTTTGTGCCAATCTTTTTAATCAGATCGTCTTTGGTTCTAACATTATTAAAGGTCAACTTCACAGGGTCTTGGTTTCCACTTCTTATTTTGGATATAATCTCCTTATTGGCTGAATTTGGCTTTATTTCATATCGACCTGGTCTAAGACTTTCTCTCAATCCCATTCTTTTGGTCATAAATCCGAAAGCTACCTCGTCGTTTATGATTTTATGTTTATGGAGCGTATCCATTAGGCTTTCATAAGTCGAATTTTTCGGGACATAAAGTACAAACTTCTCTTTTCCGTCGACATTGAGGTTTGGACTGTACGCCACCTGCCAAAAATAAAATGCCAAAGTAGCCGCAATGGTTGATACTGCCACCAAAAGGTAGGCCAATACTTTTTTGTTTTTAAACATCTAGATATTCTGTTAATTGATTCAGGGTGAGGGTGTTTTGCTCACCAGTTTTCATGTTTTTTATTAAATATATTCCTTTTTCAATTTCTTCGGAGCCCAGAATTACCACAAATGGTATGTTCTTCTTATCGGCGTATTCAAACTGCTTCTTGATTTTGGAATTCTCTGGGTAGATTTCAGAATTGATGCCTTTTTGTCTCAGAATTGCCACTGTTTCTAAGCTTCTAGCTAACGTATCTTCACCGAAATTGGTAACCATAACTCGGGTAGATGAAAGCTGAAGAGCTTCAGGGAATATTCCGAGCTCCTCCATCACGTCATAAATTCTATCTACTCCCAACGAAATACCCACACCTGAAAGCCCAGGCATACCAAAAGTACCAGTCAGGTTGTCGTATCTACCGCCTCCTGATATACTTCCTATGCTTACATTGAGTGCTTTTACCTCAAAAATGGCTCCAGTGTAATAGCTTAGGCCACGAGCTAGAGAAGGATCAAATGCTATTTTTGGACTATTCAACTGCATTTTGTCCACCAAAATCCAAATTTCTTCTAGTTCATCGACACCTAAAAGGCCAATTTCTGAATCTTTTAGCCAGTTTTTCAGAGTTGCGAACATTTCAATTTGGGTGGTCGGCAGATTAAAAAGTGTTTGAAGTTTTTCAATGTTTTCATCACTAAAACCTCTTTGGAGCAATTCCTCCTCAACCTTTTCTTTACCTATCTTATCTAGTTTATCAATGGCCACACATAGGTCAACTTCTTTGCCTTTGGCACCGATGGTTTCGGTAATACCACTCAGTATTTTTCGGTTATTTATTTTGATTACAAATTCTGTGATGCCTAAGTTTTCAAAAATCTCATGCAACATGGTCACTATTTCAGCTTCACAAATGAGAGATTCGGTACCCACCACGTCAGCATCGCATTGGTAAAATTCTCTATATCGGCCTTTTTGCGGTCGGTCTGCTCTCCAAACGGGCTGAATTTGAAAACGCTTGAATGGCATAGCCAATTGGTGACGATTCATCACTACATACCTCGCAAAAGGAACTGTAAGATCATATTTCAGGCCTTTTTCTGATATTTTCCTTAAAATTTCTTTGGATCCACTTTCTAATTCAGCTGGGCCTAGGTCGTTAGCAAAATCACCAGAGTTTAGGATTTTGAACAACAGCTGATCTCCTTCCTCTCCGTATTTTCCCATCAGCACTGAAAGGTTTTCTATGGCTGGTGTTTCTAATGGAAGGAAGCCGTATTTCTGATAAACTTTTTTGATTTGGTCAAAAATGAAGGTTCTTTTAACCATTATTTCCGGGCCGAAGTCTCTTGTTCCTCTGGCTAAGCTCGGTTTAGACATAGTGTATTTTTGACTGTTAATTTTTTTGCAAAAATAAAGATTAAGCACGAAAATACCTTCTCTAATCCGGAATTATCCTGAAAATGGTACGAATGGTTATATAAATGTTTTGAGAATTTATTTTCCGAGAAAGTATTTATTTAAATGATTAATTTCTTACCTTTGCACCTCGTTTGTAGCAATAAAGAATCATTAAACATATTTCAGCAATGGGAGTTACTCAGTTAAAAAGAAAAAGTCGTAAAAATAGAGCTATATCTAACAATAAAGTTGCAGCTGTTAAAAGACTTACGCTTAGACCTGACATCAAGAAAGTTGATATCGAAGTTCTAAAAGCAGAATCATCAAAATAAGAAAAGCCCTCAATTTTGAGGGCTTTTTTGTATATTTAACTTGTCTGTTCCTTTATTTACAAATCGCTTCTTTTTCAAATCCTTTTGTTTTTGTTTCCAAATCTTTCTTGATTTTATCTCTGTGGCATACATTATAGAATTGCCGTAAAATATTAGACCCAGATAAAACACTGCCAAGCTAAGAAATATCATAAATCCCCAAGTGGCCTTATCAAAACCTATCTGCAATCGATTCCACGAAAATACGAAGAAACTTAAGCCCAAGCCAAGAATCACAAAACTCAACGCTGTAGTCAATAACCATTTGGTTCTCAGCGACATCTTCTTTATAAGTTTCTCACCAGGTGCTTTTTTCTCTTTAACAATCATATCTTTGATTTTAAAATGATTCATATTAGTTATACAAAAATATAGCTTTTTGTTTAAAATTGCCCTAAAAACCAATATTTCGAGAATATATATTGCTAAATTGCCCCTATAAAATCAACAAATAATATAATGAGTAAACAAAGGGTTGTAATTTCTGGGGTAAACTCAGGTATAGGTTATGCTACGGCATTGATCTTTGCGAAAGAAGGGTATATGGTTTTTGGAATTGATTTAGCAGAAGAAGCAAATGCTTCCTTGGTCTTAAAAATCAAGACCTTGGGTTCAGATTTGTATTATTCCAAATGCGACGTTTCAAATCCTCAACAAGTGGAACAGTTCTTTGGAAGTTTAAATACAGAAATAGATGTACTTGTGAACAATGCTGGTATCTTAGGACCAAGACTAAAAACTGATGAATATCCCATTGATGCCTTTGAGAAAATTTTAGATATCAACGTGAACGGAGTTTTTTACATGACCAAATATGGTTTGCCATATCTCAAAAAAGACTGCGGAAGTGCCATTGTCAATGTGGCTTCTGTGGCAGGTCTGGTGGGAATGACTAATCATATTGCCTATTCCGCTAGCAAACATGCTGTGGTTGGTATGACCAAAACTTGGGCATTAGAGTATGCAAAAAAAGGCATAAGGGTCAATGCGGTTTGTCCCGGTTTCACAGATACATCGATGGTTGAAAACGCCAATTTAGATAAAGAGTACATAGCAGGCCTAAAATTCGGAACGCCTATGAAAAGATTCGGGGAGGCAGAGGAAATAGCAGCTGGTATTTACTATTTAGCCTCAGCCAATTCAAGTTTCGTAACTGGCCAATGTTTAACATTAGATGGTGGTTTAACTGCTCAATAGACTATGAAGAAAGATATATTTTCGCTAGAAGGAAAGGTGGCCATTGTTACTGGGGCAAGTAAAGGAATAGGGGAGGCTATAGCTCGCGTTTTTGCACAATATGGTGCGAAGGTTGTGATCAGCAGTAGAAAACAAGCTGATTTAGATGTTTTGGCAGAGGAAATAAGAAATGAGTCTGGAACCGAAGTTTTTCCATTTGCTGCTCATGCGGGAGATGTTAATCAGCTTAAGGAATTATTAGCTAGAACTATAGAGACTTTTGGTAAAGTAGATATTTTGGTCAATAACGCAGCCACAAACCCTGTTTTTGGGCCTTCGTTGGACTGCAGTGGCGAAGCTTTTGATAAGATCATGCAGGTGAATGTAAAGTCGCCGTTTGAGTTTTCCAAACTGGTTTATCCTTTTTTAAAACAGAATGGCGGTGGAAGTATAGTCAATATTAGCAGTATTGCGGGTAGCACGCCCGATCCAGGATTGGGCATGTACAGCGTCAGTAAGGCGGCTCTGAATATGCTTACCAAGGTGTTGGCAAAAGAATGGGGCACGGATGGAATACGAGTAAACGCTTTGAGTCCAGGTCTTATAAAAACAAAGTTTAGTCAAGCACTTTGGGAAAATCCTAAGATGCTCGAGCATTTTACAAAGCGGCTTCCAATAGCTCGAATGGGCTCAGTTGACGAGATAGCTGCTTTGGTTTTGTATTTGGCCTCTGATGCCTCAGCCTACACAACAGGAGTGAATTTTCAAGTAGATGGTGGAACAACAATTTAGATCGATAATGGATTTTGATAAAATTATAGACAGAAAGAACACAAACAGTTATAAATGGGATAAGTATCCCGAAAACGTTTTACCCCTTTGGGTAGCTGATATGGATTTTGAGGTCGCGGAGCCAATAAAAACGGCCTTGAGTAAAATAGTTGACCATGGGGTTATTGGCTACAGTCGCACACCTGACGAACTGGTGGAAGTAGTTGTAAAAAGGCTGAAAGACAGGCATAATTGGGGAATTCAGAAAGAATGGATAGTTTGGTTGCCAGGTTTAGTGCCAGGTTTACATTCAGCAGCTAGATGCATTTCTGATGATTATTTTTCTGTAATGACCTCATCACCGGTTTACAGGCCTTTTCTTGAAGCCGCTGAAATAGGTAATCGACGTTTACAAGACATTCCTTTCATTTGGGAAAACGAAAGGTGGGAGATGGATTTTGAAGAAATGAAGAAATCTGTAAATCCGAGTACTAAATTATATATGCTGTGCAATCCACACAATCCAAATGGCAGGGTTTTTTCCAAAGAGGAATTAGAAGAATTGGCAAGTTTTTGTGTCGAGAACGATTTAGTATTATGTTCAGATGAAATTCATTGCGATTTAATATTGGACGAAACTAAACAGCATATTTCTATTGGCTCGCTCAATAAGGAAATAGAGGCAAGAAGTATAACGCTTTTGGCCCCTAGCAAGACTTTTAACATTGCAGGTTTGGGTTGTTCTTTGGCTATAATTCCAGACAAGACTCTAAGAGATAAATTTGAAAAGACTAAATACGGTATGATGCCCATGCTCTCGGCATTTGCGATGGAGTCTGCTTTGGCAGCCTATAAAGATTCAGAGCCTTGGCGAATTGAGCTTTTGAGTTATTTAAGAGGAAATCACAACTACTTGCTACAAGAAATTAATGCCATAGAAGGTTTGAAGATGGAGCCTTTGGAATCTACCTATTTGGCTTGGATAAATTTTGAAGAAACTGGAATTGTCAATTTCGTTGCACATCTGGAGAAACACGGAGTTGGGGTACAGGACGCCTCAATTTTCGGTGGTAAGGGATATTTTAGACTAAATTTTGCAACCCAACGAGCTAATTTAGAGGAAGCTATCAAGAGAATCAAAAAGTCTCTCAATCAATAGGAGTTTTGCTTTGGTGTATCGATTCAATGATATAAGCTGGTTTACCACTTAAAATGAGGAAAGTGTTACCTATGTACTCGCCAACCAAAGCGACAGAGCATAACAATACGCCGCACATAAATATTACTATTGGAGACCCCCATTCTGGTATAATTGAAAAGGCATAAAGAAGCATATAAAACAATGCAAAAATGATAGACAGAAAACCTGCAAAAAAAGTTAATCTCAAAGGGAGTAGTGAATAACCAAAAATAATTGAAAGCGATAATGAAATGAGTTTTTTCAGAGAGTAATTCGATTCACCATGGTTTCTGCTTTTATGTTCAACTTTTTGTTTACCTACGTTATGTGTCACTTGAAATATTAAACCATCTATGTATGGATGAGGGCTTCGGCTTTTAATTATTTCAGAAATAATGTCTTTGTGAATAATTTTAAAGCTACTCAAATAGAGGTCTTTGGGCTTTTTTAATAGAAAAGTAGTTAGGTAATTTATGGCTTTACTACCTAGATTTCTAAACCAGTGGTGTTTTTTAGAATCATAATAACTGTAAACTACATCAAGATTTTCGGCTTCGGCTTTCTTATATAGTTTCAATATTTCAGAGGGCGGGTTTTGAAAGTCATCGTCGATTATAACACCATATTTCCCTTCCACAAAACTTAGTCCACAAATAACCGCATTAAATTCGCCGAAATTTTTTCTTAAGTTTATAAACTTTACATTTTTATTAGTTTGAGAAAGTCCTCTACAAATTTGAGCAGAATTGTCTTTAGAGCCGTCGTTTACCAAGATAATTTGAAAAGTATTGTTTACTAGCTCATTTTCAATGCTTTCTACAAGTTTTTCAATGGATTTTGAACCATTATATACAGGTATAACAACCGAAAACTCTATCATTTTAGTACGAATTTAGAGTAAATATTATAAAATCAACCTCTTCAACGCTTAAACTGGAATTCATCGGTAAACTTAATACAGTTCTATGAATTTCCTCTGTGATTGGTAAATCTAAATTGTTGAATTCTGGTAAAGCTTTTTGTTTGTGCGGCGGAATAGGGTAATGAATATCATAACCAATTTGGGCAGTTTTTAGATAATTCATTAGTTCGATTCTATTGTCAGTTCGAACAACGAACAAATGCCAAGCGTCTTCATGAATTCTATCAGAAGGAGGCATGATTAACTTTTCGTTTTTGATTTCGGTCAAATATCGTTCGGCTATTTGTCTTCTCTTCAATATTTCAGCATCGAGATAATTTAATTTTAGGTCTAGAAAACTTGCTTGTAGTTCGCTTAGGCGACTATTCAAACCGAGTGAATCAAACTGATATTTAATTTCGGAACCATAATTTCTATTTTTTCTGATTGAACTTGCTAAAAGTTCGTTATCCGTAACAACAGCCCCAGCATCAGACAATGCTCCGAGGTTTTTTGTTGGGTAAAAGCTGTAAGCGGTGGCATCAGCCCCATTACAATTTTTAATGTTTTCATATACTGCACCATGACTTTGGGCCGCATCTACAACAAGTTTAAGAGAATACGCATTACAAAGTTTGGATATATTGTCAAAATCGCACATTCGACCATACAGATTAACTGCCAAAACGGCCACTGTGTTTTGTGTAATGGCCGATTCTATATTTTTGATATTGATAAGATAATCACCAAGATTGGGTTCGACCAAAACTGGTACCAACCCCGCTTTTTTGATCGCTAAAATACTAGCAAAGTAAGTATTTGCAGGAACTATTACTTCTGCTTTTCTTTTAAATTTAAAGCTATCTAAAATTAAAATCAGGGCATCTAATCCATTAGCTACTCCCACGCAGTATTTTGATTGACAGTAATTTGCGAAGTTTTGTTCGAAACTTTCTAGTTTTTTGCCAAGCATATATTGGCCCGAAGATAAGAAGGCAGATAGTGCAAGTTTATATAAATCCTCAAATTGCTGATTGGTAGATTTTAGAGATAAAAAAGGAATCTCCATGAATTACTGAAATTGGTAGCCAACATAGTTAGTGAAGATACTCTCAGGATTGTAAGCTTGATCTATATAGTCGCTTGGGTCATAGTTTTGATTGGCAAGAACCAGTAGAATACTGTCCTCTGAAAAATCGTACATTTGGTGCCAATCGGTTGGTTTCAACAGCAAGCATTTTCCTGGGCTATCCAACTGAAAGACGTGGTCAGAGTCGTAGTTATCCTGAACATATACTTTACAAGAGCCATTGAGGCATATAAGACCTTGCCAAGTTTGGCGATGACGATGACCACCACGAATTTTGTTTTCGGGAACTCCATAGATGAAATAAACTCTTTCTATGTGACCAGGCATAAGGTGCTCAAAGACGGAAAGAATGCCATCTTGATTTTCTATTGATTTTAATTTGATGATGTTGGCCAATTGTATATCGGTGTTAGGTAAGCCAAAAATATACAAAAAAAAGTAACCTCAATATAATTTAATAGAATTTTAATCTGATTTTAACAGAATATGGCCAAAAAGATTAAAGCATTACTAAGCTTTTACCTCAGTTTTTGGTAGATTTTTATTTACTTTTCCGTATGCAGGGCATGGTGTTTTCCTGCAAGAACTGAACATTATTAGTCCCAAAAGGGAAAGGAGAGCCAATTTTGATTTCATTCAATAATTTTTTAGAGGTCTAACGATTTTGTTTGTCTTTTATTTTAATCCTATTTCTCTTTTTGAAAATTAATATTTTCATCCTGCACTATTAGAGGTTCGGCCTTTTTGCGTTCACTTCTATAACCCAAAATTTTCATCATGGACTCCGCACCTTGTTCTTTTGCAAAAAGTTCAGTGGTTAAGTTTCCATTTTCGTCCAAATCTATAAGAACGTGTTTCGGGGCAGGAATCAAACAGTGTTGTATTCCTCCATAACCACCTAGAGACTCTTGATAGGCACCAGTGTGGAAGAAACCAATATATTGCTCTTCGTCTGGATTATTGTCGTCCAACATTGGCATATACAAATCCTCCGAGTGCGACTCAGTGTTATAGTAATCGGCTGAATCGCAGGTTAATCCACCAAGGTTAACTTTGGTGTAGGGAGCATCCCAATTATTAATTGGAAGCATGATGTATTTCTGTCCAATGCCCCAAGAATCAGGTAGTTGCGTTATGAACGAGCCGTCAATCATGTACCAAAGCTCTCTATCATTTTGCTGTTTTTGGTCTATTATCTTATACAAAATAGCTCCACTTTCACCTACAGTGTAACTTCCAAATTCAGTGAAAATATTTGGTACGGGTACATTGTTTTTGTGACAAATCCACTGAACGTTTTCGATGATTTCGTCTACCATGGCCTGATAGTCAAAATTATAAACGATGGAAGTTTGTATGGGCATTCCACCACCAATATCTATTGAGTCAAGCTCTGGGCATAATTTCTTTAACTCACAATATTTAAACATGAATCGTGTAAGCTCTGACCAATAATAGGCAGTGTCTTTGATGCCAGAATTGATAAAGAAATGAAGCATTTTGAGCTTAAAATGAGGATTCGGTTTGATTTTGTCATTATACAAATCATCCACATCTTTATATCTGACACCAAGTCTTGATGTATAAAATGAGAAAGTAGGCTCCTCGTCTGTTGCTATTCTTATACCTATATTTACGTTTTCGGCTGTTACGTTATTTATGTAATAATCTATTTCGCCTAAGTTATCAAGTACAGGGATGCAATTCACAAAACCGTCATTTAACATACCTGAGATATATTCTAGGTAGTTTGGTCGCTTATGTCCGTTACAAATTATAAATGTTTCCTTGGAGATTTTTCCTTCGTCAAAAAGTGTTTTCACCAAAGGCATATCAAACGCAGATGAAGTCTCAAGATGTATATTATGTTTGAGAGCGGTCTCTATGATAAATTTAAAATGAGAGGACTTCGTACAATAACAATAAGTGTAACTCCCTTTGTAATTATACTTTTTCATCGCGTTTTTAAACAGAACTTTGGAATGTTCTATGTGTTCGCCGATTTTGGGTAAATAAGAAAGCCTCAGTGGAGTACCGTATTTTTTGATAACGTCCATCAATGGAACATTATTAAACTGGAGATTATTTCTAGCATCAACGCCAAATTCACGTGTTGGAAACTCGAACGTTTGCTGAATTAAATCTATGTATCTCTTCATTTATTGTACTGGCGAAAATTGTTGAAGTTTTGAACTAGGAAAAAAATATGGTGCAAAATTGCCATAATTTTTAGAACTTTGCAAATAAGGTTGTCTTATCAAGACCATATTCTAATGTTTATCGACATTTGCTGGGTTTTTTAATATAAAACATGATTAATTCTACTAAAAAGGTACATTTTATTGCCGTTGGTGGTGCTGTGATGCACAATTTGGCATTAGCTCTACACCAAAAAGGATACCAAGTTTCAGGTTCGGATGACGAAATATACGAACCTGCTAAATCAAGACTGGAAAAAGTGGGTATTTTACCCAAAGAGTTTGGTTGGTTTCCTGATAAAATCAATGCTGAGTTAGATGCAATTATACTAGGAATGCACGCCAGAAAGGATAATCCCGAATTATTGCGAGCATTAGAATTGGGACTAAAAGTATATTCATTCCCCGAATATGTTTATGAGCAATCTGTTCAAAAACAAAGAGTAGTTATAGCGGGAAGTCATGGCAAAACTTCAATAACCAGTATAATACTTCATGTTTTGGCCTACCATAAAAAGAATTTTGATTACTTGGTGGGAGCACAGATCGAGGGCTTTGATTTGATGGTGAAATTGACCGAGGATGCACTGATTATTGTTATAGAAGGTGACGAGTATTTGTCATCGGCTATAGAAATGAAATCGAAGTTTTTGTTTTATCATCCTCATATTGTGTTGATTAGTGGCATAGCTTGGGATCATTTTAATGTTTTTCCTACATTCGATAAATATGTAAATGCTTTTGAAGAGCTAGCAGATGGAATTGACAAAGGCGGTGTGCTTTTGTTCGATGAAACGGATGAAATCTTAAAAGTGCTTGGAGAAAAAGATAGGGCTGGTGTCGAGAAAATGCCTTACAAAAAGCACCCTTACGAGGTGAAAAATGGGAAGGTATTCTTGGAGACGCCAAACGGAGAACTCCAGATTGAGCTTTTTGGAGAACACAACATGAAAAACTTGCAAGGTGCAAAGTTGATTCTGGATAAATTAGGCATTACTGAAGAGATGTTCTATGAGGCTATCCAAACTTTCAAAGGGGCAGCAAAGCGACTGGAAACGCTCGGAAGTAATTCTAATACACACATTTACAGAGATTTTGCACATGCTCCTTCTAAGGTTGGTGCAACTACAAATGCTACCAAAGAATTGTATCCCAATAGAAAATTAGTGGCCTGTTATGAGCTACATACTTTTTCCAGCTTGAACAAAGAGTTTTTGCCGCATTATGACCAAAAATTGGCTGATGCAGATTTGGCTATAGTTTTCTTCTCACCGCATACCTTGGAAATGAAAAAAATGCCAGCTTTGGATAAGGAAGAAATCAAAGCCTATTTTGGAAGAGAAGACTTGTTGGTTTTTACCGAAGCTAAAGAATTAGAAGGTTTTTTAAAGTCACAAAATTGGGGTCAATCTAACTTACTCCTGATGTCCTCTGGCACTTTTGGAGGTATGGACTTCGTCAAATTTGCTGAGGAAATATTAAGTTTACCTGTTAGCTAGATCTTTGTTAAATTGGAAACTTTAGCTTTCCAAAAAAGCAATTGAATTTGGATTCCTTAAGATAAATTCGTCAGAATAGTTTTTGTTTTCTCATAGACTAATTCAGGGCTTATCCAATTCAGGCAAGCGTAGTCTTTTCTGTAACAGGGTTTATTTCCATAGACCGAACATGGGCGGCAGGAGAGTTCCTCTTTGCTAATTTCAATAGTATTTGTCTCAGGCTGAAACAAAGCCCCAAACCCAGCAAAGGAATGGGTGCTGCCCCAAATGGAAAGGACAGGGATATTCGACAAAGCCGCGAAGTGCATATTGGAACTATCTCCGCATATCATTAAGTCTAGCCGATTTATGAGGGCGAGTTCTTCTTTCAATGAAAAAACTCCTACTAGGTTTTCTATTTGAGGTAGCTCATTTTTAAGCGATTCGAGTATTTCTTTTTCTTGTTTTCCGCCTCCAAACAACACTATTTGGCATTCTGGAAATTCTTTGGATAAAAGTACTATCAGTGAACTGTAATTTTCAATTGGCCAAATTTTTCCTTTATGTTGAGCAAATGGGGCAATTCCGACGAGTCTTCGACCTTTAAATTTTACCAGCCAATTTTCAATTTTCTTTTCTGTTTCTGAAGGAAATTTAAAGAATTCAGGTAAGTTTTCAATTTTTGAATTTTTAGGGACTAATTTGGCTTCTTTGAAAACGGTATAATATCTTTCAGTAACATGGCTGAGCTGTTTAAATTCTTGATTTTTGACAAGTTTTTTCTTCTCATTTCTGCCTTTGTCGAACCCAAATATCTTGGCCCTTGTAAACAAAAAGAAAAATTTCAAAACCTGAGTTCTGATATTCTGGTGTAAGTCGAAGACAAAATCAGGGGAGAGATTATTTAGTTCCTGAAAAAGTTTGAATAGCCCAAAGAAGCCTTTATGTTTTTTGTCAAAATCGGCGATGAAAACATCAATATTGGGATTGCAGTCAAAAAAAACCTTAAATTTCTCTCGAGTCACAATGGTAATTTTTAAGTCGGGATTTCGTATTATGGCATTTAAAACTACGGGCAGCAATAAAGCCACATCGCCCATCGCCGAAAACCTAAAAATTATTATCTTCTTCATTTTTGAGAATAAAACACTGGGTTCAAGTTAGGGTCATTGTACATTTTCATTTGTTTGTACAGTTTCATATACTTTAGGCCAGCTTTCAAATCTTCCATTAGTTCGTCGTAACATTGTTCCAAGTCCTGCTCCTGAATCTCCAGTATCATCAATTTATGCCTCACAGAATTTAAATGAGTTTCATCGGCATCATTTCTTTCTAGCTGCTCTTTAAAATGATAGATTTTGAGCTGTAAAATCGACATTCTATCCAATAGCCAAGCGGGAGTTTCTGAATTCATTCTTGCATTTTCTTTGACGGAGACATTTTTAAAGTTTTCAGATAGTAACTCATCTAATTGTTCAACAGTGTCTGTTCGGTGTTGATTTGAAGCGTCTATTCGACGTTTGATGGCTACCAAAAATGACGGCTCGTTTTTCGGGTCACGAATAATATCCTCAAGATGCCATTGGACGGTATCAATCCAGTTTTTTAGGTATAACATTTGACCGAATTGATCTTCAGTGTATTTTCGTGGCATTGCGGCATCCACATGATCGGTTATATGATAATCTAATATCGATTCCCTGAAGATGTCGTTGATTTCTTTTGCTCGCATTTTTGTTTTTTTCGAAAGGCAAATATACCATTTTCATTTTTTAGAATCGATTTCCAAGTTATCAAAAAAGCCCAAACAAGACTATTTGGGCTTTAGTTATCCTAATCAAAGAGAGTTATTCAAACTTTATTGATTTGAATTTTATGATTTTGTCGTTTGGTTTTGATTTTTTAACTGCCACAAAATACAAGTCACAAATTTCGGGTAAGTCAATGTCTGTTTTTACCCAATTCATTTTATCCCAACTGCCAGTTGGTGAATAGTTCACCTTTGCCACTATTGGGCCAGCTGCTGAATTTTTTCTAATCTGTATTTCTCCATCAAATTCCTTTGATGCATACTCAAAACTGATATTTTTGATATTTTTCAGGTCAATTTTCTTGAAAACCAAGTATGATTTTGACGCACCTTCTCGCAACTGACCCCAGTCAAAAACGAATCCCGGGGGCATATCTGCATCCATTGCTCTCAAAACATGATGTCTCAAAGGGAAAGTTTTGGTACTTTTCTGAGTGCTCGTTCCTTTGCCGTTCCCATCAGTATATTCGGCTAAAATGTTGTAATGGCCACGAGGCTTATCTTCTAAATGTTTATCCAAAGGTAATTTGCCAGTCGCTGGAATCGCTTTGAATTCTTTTTTCGGGTCTGATAATGCAAAAATATAATGAACAATTTCCTTAGCGTCTGCCGTATTCAACTGCGGATGGGCACTCATGACGTGTGTTTGCCCCCAATTTCCGCCACCTCCTTCTATGATTTTCTTTGCCAACATATCCACGCTTCCTGCCTTGCCATTATACTTTTGAGCTATTTGTGTAAGCGATGGACCGACCGATTTTAGATTTTTGGTATGACAGGCCTTACAATCACTGCCTTCATAGAGTGTTTTGCCAATGGAGCCTGATTCAACGGTCGTCAATGCTGAATTTTGGGTCACAACTACAGGTCGGTAGGGTTGGGGGATGTAATTGAGCTTCGTTGATATTTTTTCCTTTTTTAAAGCCTTGTTATTACTATCTTTAAATTTTAGCTCATATTCAAAAGGCTTATCTTCAAAGAAAAAGGTGGTATTGTAATTAGAAACCAATTCAATTTCAGGCTTTTGACTTCCAACAATTATTTTCAGTTTCTCCTCCGAAATATTCCCAGATTTATCTTTAGCCACCCCCGATAAAATATAAGTTCCATTCACCGAAAGTGTAGATTCAAACTTTCCGCCTTTCCCGACTTCCTTTCCATTCAAAAACCAGGAGATTTCTGGTCGGTCGTCAAAATCTGGATCGGTAGCTCTTGCAAATGCAGTAAATGTGAGCGGTGCCATCCCAGCAATTTCTTTGTATTTAGGAAAAGACCTGTTTTCAGAAGTTAAAAATGATTGGGCATTTATTTTCTTAATTTCTTCATTATTAGCAAAATAGGCATCGATTTTCGGAGATCGATTGCCAGAGTTGTATTCTATTTTTACAAGCCTAGCATCCTCATTGTCAGCTCCATAGACTGATCCATACTCTAACATGTACATAATGCCGTCTACCGAAAAAGCCAAGTCTATTGGTCTTCTAAAGTCTCCAATATTGGGCATGAATTTTTCATTTCTTAGATAATTTTCATTTTCATCAAAACGTAACGCTAATACCCAGTTTCGCATCCAATCAAAAACAAACAAAGAACCATCATAATGTGCTGGAATGGCTTTTAGAGAAGCTTTCGATTTATTATATGTATAAAATTCGCCCGCCATTGCACTTCTACCACCAAGGCCAAGCTCAGGGAATTCATCAGAAATTCCGTAAGGATACCAAATGATAGGTGGTGTGGCTTTCGGTAAATTTTTAAGGCCGGTGTTATTTGGTGAGTTGTTTATTGGGTTGTTTGGGTCAAAATTTGGGCCAGCCGTCGAATCAGCAAAATTCCATTCAGAATAGGCGTAATTATTCCCTACGAAATAGGGCCAACCATAAAATCCGGGTTTCTTGGCCTGATTAAATTCGTCATAACCTCTTGGTCCTCTTTTAATGTCCACGCCGGCATCAGGGCCAATTTCTCCCCAATAAATAGTGGAAGTTTTTGGGTTTATCGCTATTCTGTAAGGGTTTCTGCAGCCCATCGCAAATATTTCGGCTAGCGTTTTCTCAGTACCTTTGCTGAACATATTCCCCTCGGGAATGGTATAGGTGCCGTCTTTTTCAGGATGAATTTTTAAGATTTTACCTTTATAGTCATTGGTGTTGGCCGCAGACCTTTGTGCATCCATTGGATAGTATTTTTCACCACTTCGTTCGTCAAGTGGAGCGTAACCATCAGACGGAAAAGGAGTTGTGCCGTCTCCTGTCGAAAGAATCAGGTTTTTATCTTTATCAAATGCCAAAGAACCGCCATGGTGTGCTCCACTGTTGATTTGAACAGGTACCTTCAGAAGTATTTTCTCTGAATTTAGGTCAATTACATTGTTTTTTGATATCGTAAACCTGGAGAGGTTGAATATAATTGGTTCACCCTCAATTGGTGGGGAGTAATACAGGTAAATCCAGCAATTGTTTTCAAAGTCAGGATCAAGTGTAATTCCAATCAGGCCCGTACCGCCTTTCATGGTTAATGGAAATCTATGGATTAGTTTTCTTTTATTGGTTTTGGTATCAAATACGGTTAGGTTTCCGGCCAATTCCGTAAAAAACACTCTTCCATCAGGTGCTACGGCTAATTCCATTGGGTTATTGAGGTCGTTCACCAATACAGTTTTTTCGAATCTATTTTCCTCAGGAAGTTCTTTAGAGTAAGATTTCGAATAATCCAATTTTACGTTTTCACCCATGGCATAATTTATTCCTCCTAACAAATGTTGGAGGAAGTTGGGCTCAGAATAACTCTCATCGGTATGGCCACCACCCGAGTAAAAAGCACGGCCGCCGTCATATTCGTGATACCATGAAATAGGGTGATTATTTCCGTTTGTTCCTCCTTCATACGATGACTCGTCGAGGTAAGCGAGGGGTTTTATGTAATGGTAGATTTTTTTATAGTTATACCATTCATCAGTTCTATTCCAAGTTTCGGGAAGGTGTTTCGTAGAAATATGCGTTCGGTCTGTTACCTCTACATTGGCATTTCTGATGTTGGAATTACTCGGATGGCTTTCGAAGTAAGCACCAAGCAACTCGTTGTACCAAGGCCATTCATATTCTGTATCGGCTGCAGAGTGAATACCCACAAAGCCACCACCAGCTTGGATGTATCGCTCCATTGCAGCCTGTTGGGCATTATTCAAAACATCACCTGTGGTATTGTTGAATATTATGGCTTGATAGTTTCTTAAGTTCTGATCCTCGAAAAAACCAGAGTTGGTCGTACTATCTACCGAAAAGCCATTTTCGGCACCTAACTTTTGAATGGCCTTAAGACTAAACGGAATACAGGAATGCTTGAAGCCCTTGGTTTTAGAAAAAACGAGGACATTTTTGGAGGAAACTTGCCCAACTGTTGAATGGTAAACACAAGCAATTAGGGCAATACAAAGTATTACTTTTGAGAATAATTTTTTTTTCATTTTAAGGTTTGAATAAACTTTTGATAAAAATATGAAAATTATCTATGATAACGAATTTATGAATAAGCTTTGAGTAACAATAAGGCAATTTTGGAGGGTAAATTAATCTTAAATAATTTAAACATCATGAAGACAACTGAGACGGAGGAGTTGCTAAAAGTTATTATAATTTACTCATTAAAGATGGTATTAGTTTACTGTGAGGTTTGATTTTTAAAATCGGACACTTCTTTAACTTTAAAATAGGGTTTACCGAATAATAAGTTTTTGTAATAATGAGTGTTCTTTTAGAAGATTTGATTTAAATTTAGTTTGAAATAGACACAGCAAACAAAAAGATTCTGGAATGACAACCTACACAATGTTAGAACATATTCAAGTTTGGCTAAAACTAAATTAATTGCTAATTACGAAATGAAGCCCTTAAGAATCCAAACCTCTAACTTCTTTTTAATTACAATATTATTATTAATGTTTTCTTTTCTTACTTCATGTGAGGAACACGGCCTTCTCAGAGAATCTAAATGGGTAGGAGTCGTAAGTAACGATACAGATTATATAATATTTGTCAAGGCGTATTCAAAAGCTGTAAAGTTAGATTCGTTTTACATAAACCCTAAAAAAAAGCTAAATAGGGAATTCACTGAGCGTGAACTTGGATTTACAGAAGGTATATTTTATTTTCCTGAAGGTTCTTTGAATGAAAAAAATAGGTTAATTGACTCGGTAGTGATTGTTTTCGAAGGGCATAAGAAAATTGTACATTATTGTGGTGGTAAGCATTTAGGGAATTGTGAGAGTATCCCGAATAATTTGGTAAACCTATGGGAAAAGAGAAATCAAATTGTAGATAAAGATGGTAATTTACTATTTGGTTACCTATACAAGTATAATATTTCTTTCACTGAGGAGGATTATAATTCTGCAGTTCCTTTTTAAATAGACAATTTCGAGATATTTGGGATGAAGATTGTGTTTTTATTGACTTAAAGCCCCCTAGTTGGAGGCTTTAAGTTTTTAAATTACTTTAGTAAACTTGGAAGTATTTCTTGCTCAATTGTTTTAATCTTGTTCTTTCTAAAGTAATTTAAATTACCGAAATAAACCATGTACCCTAAATCACCCAATAATTTTCGGTCCAACATTGTTTATCGCCGAAACGTAAGAATTTGTATGAATTCCTACTTTTTCAAATTGTTGTTTCATGGCTTTTTCAACTTTTTCTGCCGTTTCTTTTCCTTCCGAAAAAGCAAAAATTGAAGGTCCCGCACCTGAAATGCTACAACCCAATGCCCCTGCGTCAGTTGCTGCCATTTTGACTTCGAAAAATTGCGGAATCAATATGGATCTGATAGGTTCTATGATGAAATCAACCATCGAACGGCCTATTAAAGAGTAATCGGAGCTCATTAATCCTGCTATCATTCCACCTACATTTCCCATTTGAGATATAGCCTTTTTCATCGAAACCTCGTTTTTTAATATATGACGGGCATCTTTTGTATTTACCTCAATATCGGGGTGTACAATGGTCACGAAAAGATTTTCTGGTGTTGGAATTTGAAAGAAATCTAAAGGAGCATAAGACCTGATGACCACAAAGCCACCCAAAAGTGCAGGGGCGACATTGTCGGCATGAGCTGAACCGCAGGCAATTCTTTCACCTTCCATGGCAAAAGGCAATAATTCTTTGGTTTCAAGCGGCGAATTTAAAAGTTTATTTACCGCAAATACCCCAGCCACTGAAGAGGCTGAACTACTGCCAAGCCCACTTCCGAGCGGCATTTTTTTGTTGAGAACGATATCAAATCCCTGTTTGGAATCTATTTGCGAAAGATATTTAATGATTGGAACGGAAACCGTATTTTTAGTAGGATCTAATGTTAATTTGCCATCATCGCCCGTTATTTTTTCAATAATAATCTTATCGTCATTTCTTTTCCTCACAATTACTTCATCCCCTGGATTATCAACTGCAAGGCCAAAAATATCAAAACCACAGGCCACGTTGGCTACTGTCGCTGGTGCAAATACATTTATAGAATCCAATTTATTAGAGGGTTTAGGCTAAAAAACTACTTAAACTGATGATGTCGGCAAATACACCCATGGCCGTTACTTCCGCTCCAGCTCCTGGTCCTTTAACGACCAAAGGATTGTTAAAATACCTTTCTGTGGTAAACGAGACAATGTTTTCGGAACCCGCCAAATTATAAAACGGATGTGATCTTCCAACCGAGGTTAAGCCAAGTTTGGCTTTTCCGTTTTCTAAGCTTGCTATGAATCTTAATACTTCTCCTTTGGCAAGTGCTTCGCTCAGAAGGCTTTCGTATTTGCTATTTTCTTTTTCAAGAACGGCGTAAAAGTCATCCACAGAATTGGCAGACATAGCGTCCTGACTCAAAAGTGGAATGTTTTCGACTTCGTTGAATTCTAATTTTATGCCACTTTCTCTGGCCAAAATTAATATTTTTCTGGCAACATCTGTTCCACTGAGGTCATCTCGAGGATCCGGCTCCGTAAATCCTTTTTCTTTCGCCTCCTTTACTACATCTACAAATTTCAATCCAGCTGCGAAAGTATTAAAGATAAATGACAACGTTCCGCTCAATACGGCCTCGATTTTATGAATTCTATCGCCACTATTTATTAATCCTTGTAGTGTATTAATCAGAGGCAAACCAGCCCCTACGTTGGTTTCATAAAGGAATTTTACATTGCGTTTTTTTGCAATATTTCTTAGAGCTATGTACTCTTCATAAGTTCCCGAATTGGCTACTTTGTTGGGCGTTACAATGGATATGTTGCTGTCCAAAAGTGGATAATAGTATTGAACAATATCTTTGTCAGCAGAACAATCTACAAAAATACTGTTGGCCAAGTTTAGGGTCTGAATATCAGTGATAAATTCACTTAGGTTTATTTTTTCACCTGCAGTTTCGAGGTTTTCCTTCCAGTTTTCTAAGGCTATGCCATTAGAATCCAAAAGCATCTTTTTTGTATTGGCCAGACCTGTCAACTTGATATTCAAGTTTTTTTCTTTTTTCAAATACCCAGATTGCTGAGCTATTTGTTTCAAAAGTGTTTTCCCAATCTGTCCACTTGGACCAACTAGATATAGATTAAGAGTAAATCCATCAATTTCGAAGAAGGTCTCATGGATAGCATTCAGTGCTTTAGAAATATCTTTTTTCTTGATAACCACCGAAATGTTTAACTCTGATGAACCTTGAGCCGTGGCGATTACATTGATACCATTTTTACCGAGAACAGAGAAAAGTTTTCCAGAAGTACCAGAGCTGGACTTCATGCCCTCTCCAACTACGGCTATAATGGACAGATTATTCTGAATGCTAATGTTTTCGATATCTCCATTCAATATTTCAGTTTTAAAGCCAGTTTCCAGTATTTCTCTGACGTTTTCAGCTGATTTCGGATCTACCGCAAAACAAATTGAATGTTCGGATGAAGCTTGTGAAATAAGAATGACAGAGATTTTATGATCGGCTAAAAGGCCGAATAGTTTGGCAGAAACACCAGCCACTCCAATCATACCGTTTCCTTGGAGGTTTACCAAAGAGATTTCGTCAATGGAAGAGATACCAGTGATAGAATATCCTTTTTGGTTTATTTCTTTCGAAATGGTAGTTCCTGCGTGTGTGCTTTCAAAAGTATTTAGAACTTTAATCGGAATATTTTTCAAGAAAGCGGGCACCAGGCTAGGCGGATAAATCACTTTTGCACCAAAGTGCGAAAGCTCCATGGCTTCCGAATATGAAATATCGGGAATGGTAAACGCATTTTTAACCTTTCTCGGGTCTGCTGTCATCATTCCGTTTACGTCTGTCCAAATCTCAATTACCTCAGATCCCAAAGCCGCTCCAATTATAGAGGCTGTATAGTCTGAACCGCCTCTTCCTAAAGTGGTTGTAATATTATCTTTGTTAGATCCTATGAAGCCCGTAATGCAATAAACTTGGTTGTTTTCGGCTAAAGCGGCGTTGATTAAAGCATTGGTTTCTTCAAAATCAACTTCTGCAAAACCGTAATTACTGTTGGTTTTAATGATATCTCTGGCATCAATGTATTTGGCTTTGATGCCTTGTTCATTTAAAATAAATGTGATGATTTGAGAAGAAAGTCGCTCTCCGAAGCTAAGCAAAAGGTCCATGGTTCTTACACTCAATTCCTTGATGTAAGTTATTCCTTTAAGAAGGTCCTCAATTTCGTTGAAGTTACCTTTTATTTTGGCAATGATAGAACTTTGAGATTTAACATCAACCAAGGCACGTATGGCAGCGAAGTGTCTTTCTTCAATACTTTGAAGAACTTCTAAATACTTTGTGTCCCCTTTTGAGGCAAGTGTACCAATTTCTATTAGTTTGTTCGTTACACCACCCATTGCAGAGTAAACTACCGCTACTGGCTGTTTATTTTCAGAGATTATACGGATTACTTGATTTATACTATCTACCGTGCCTACAGAGGTGCCGCCAAATTTGAGGACTTTCATATCAAAGATTTTTATCAGAAAAAAGGGCCAAATGCCACATACGTTATATCCGACAAATATACCAATTATTATGCCCTAACCGAAATATCCATTTGGAATTCTGCCAAAAAAGCTAAAAAAAACGAAATTTTGTTTGTTTTCTAAAGCTTTAATTAGTTATTTGTACAATTAAATACTTAAATTATTATGAATAACATTTTCAGAGCTTTGAACGATGCTTCTCGAAGGGAAATTTTGGAAATACTTCGCTTGGCTGATGCCACCGCTGGCGAAATTTCAGATAGATTTAATATGTCCAAGCCTAGTATTTCACATCATTTGGACCTGTTGAGACAGGCTGACTTGGTGAGTTCAAAGAAAAAAGGACAGTTTGTGATATACTCTATCAACTTAACCGTACTTGAAGATGTTATAAATTGGTTTCAAATGTTTAAGCCAGAGGCTATTGCCGAAAAACCAAGAATTAGGATTCCATTAAGTCAGTATTGATTGTTCATGATTAATTTTTATCCAGGTCCTTCTAAGGTATATGATAGATTAAAAGACTTTGCTCGAGAAGCCTTTGAATCTGGTATTTTGGAACAAAATCATAGAAGTCAAGCTTTTATGGATTTGTTGCGAGAAACATTTAGCTCATTAAAAAAGCATCTAAATATACCGGAGGACTACAAAGTTTACTTTACTTCTTCTGCCACGGAATGTTGGGAAATATGTGCTCAATCTCTTATCAGGGGTAAAGTTCAGTTTTTGTATAACGGGGCATTCGGAAAAAAATGGTTTAAATACACCGTTACCAATCCTCAGATAAATTCAACTACCAATTATGAACTTCCGACCATTCGAGGAACTCGTTTTTTCATAAACCAGAATGTGGATGAAGTTGAAATTGACAGTGAAAATGATGTAGTTTGTTGGGTTTCAAGCGAAACATCTAATGGTACTCATACTTCGTTTGACTCCATAAAAAAACTGAAGGAAAAATCTCCAAATGCACTTTTGATTGTGGATGCTACATCTTCTCTGGGAGGAGAGAATTATCAAATTGGCGATGCAGATGTTTGGTTTTCGTCTAGTCAGAAGTGCTTCGGAATGCCTTCTGGATTGGGAATAATGATCGTTTCTCCGAGGGCATTGGAAAGAGGATTAGAGATAAATGAGCGAAATCATTACAATAGTCTGGTTTTTATTGAGGAAAATTTCCAGAAGTTCCAAACGCATTATACGCCAAACATATTGGGTATTTATTTATTCAAAAGACTTTTGGAAACCTTACCGAACATAAATCTCGTTTCCGAAAGATTATATCAAAGGTCCGAACGTATTTACGATTTTTTTGAAAATAACAAGCATTTTGATTTGCTCGTGGAAAACCCCAAAACTAGATCTAAAACGGTGATTGCAATTGTTCCTCAAGACATATCTAAAGCCGTTTCGTTTTTCAAAAACAATAATATTATTTTAGGTAAAGGATACGGTGAGTGGAAAAACAATACACTCAGAATAGCCAACTTTCCTGCCATTCCAGATGAAGATTTTGATGAGCTTTTTAGGCTTCTAGAGAATTATGTTTAATTTCGAAAAAAAATAAACCATGAAGTTCAATTTTAAAGAAATCCTTTCTGTTTCTCTTATACTTTTTTCTATCATTGATATTCTGGGATCCATTCCAATCATATTGAATCTGAGGAAAAAACTTGGACATATTCATGCGGAGAGAATTACCATAATCTCTGGAAGTTTGATGTTTGGGTACTTATTTTTAGGTACTAAAATCCTTCAATTATTTGGTGTAGATGTTAAGTCATTTGCAATGGCGGGAGCATTGATATTATTGATTATAGGTTTCGAAATGATTCTTGGAAGAGAGATTTTTAAACACAATACCACTAATCAGGGGAAGGGAAGTTCGATTGTTCCGTTGGCTTTTCCGATAATCGCGGGTGCCGGAACTATGACCTCCCTTATTTCATTAAAGGCTGCTTATCAGGATGTTAATATCGTTGTTGGTATATTAGTAAATCTCGTTTTGATTTTTATTGTCTTAAAATCTTCAGCTTGGTTGGAGAAAAAAATGGAACCTGGTACAGTGGAAGTTTTACAAAAGGTTTTTGGACTTATTCTATTGGCCATCGCCATTAAATTAATTAAAGCCAATATTGTCTAATACTACTTTTTTGACCAACCCAAAACAATCAAAAACTGGGCTATCCCATACGTACTCATAACCCAAAAAGAGCTTGCCGGCAACGGAGAATAGAATTTGTTAAAGGCTATTAGTGAATCCGATACGATAAAAAGGATTGAGCCGAGTAATACCAAATTATATGAGTGAATATTGGTTTTTCTTCCCGCAGCAAAGATTCCCATTAGCGTGATAACGAAACAGTAAACACTTACTGGAATCAGCAGATTTTGACCAATTCCGGCTTTTATGAATAAAATATAGCCGAAAGTGGCTGCCGCAAACGGGAGTGATTTGAGTAAACTAAAATTGAATTGAGTTTTAAAAAGCAAAATGTAAAAAACGTGAGCCACTAGAAAAGACCCCAAGCCAAGCATAAAGTAAAGTTCGCTGCCAAACATTAAAAACACATCTCCTAAAAGGCTAAAAAATAAAGCAATGAATAGGTTTCTTTCTTTGATATTTAGCTGAAATGCCATGAATATCAAAAGTGGCATGAGCAGTGGTTTGGTAAATTTTACCAAGTTGTTTTGGTGCGTTGTGCTGAAGTATATTTCAACAGCTAGTACAATAAAGAATATCACTCTCAGGAACATAATCAAACTAAGTTAAGTAAGTGCTTATGTATTTCTTGCCAGTTGTAAACACGATGGTAACCTGTCAAGAGTTTGTTGTGCATGGCATCGAAAAGAAGTGCTTCGCCGTCAAAAGTCTTGAGGTTTTTTTCATGATCGTCTATCATTACATCGCCTTTTACTATAGATTTATCGCCACAGAGCATAAAGTTTTTCCAAGAAATAAATGGAAAATGTTCCGCCATCCAGTCATATTTTTCTTTTAGCGAATTGGGGAATTCAGTCGCTGCCGAAACGACATATACTTTGTGTTTTTCTGATAATTCTTTTACTACTTCTTGAGCATCAGGCATAACGGTTAGGTTTCTGAAGAATCCGGGCTCAAAGAGTTGTGGCCTGTAGGGTTTATGTCCATTGGAATTTATGAATTCGTAGAAGTTTCTGTTATCGAAGAAACTCTTGTCAACATTAGTGCCGTTTAATTCATTGAATATTTCTAAAATTCGAGCACTTGCGTCCGCAAGCACGTCGTCCATATCGATAATTATTGTTTTCATATTTTTTTATTTCAAAGCTACTAGAGTAGTATTTGTAAATACCTTCTAATCCTTAGCGAATTTTTTACATTTTTAAGGGTGATAGCCTTTAACTATTTTTTTTGATCTTATCAAACTGCCTTGATTTACCAGCACAAAGTAAATTCCATCTTCGAGACCAGTAAGGTCGAAATCATGCAGGCTTTTATCGTGCGTGGCTTCTTGTAAAATTTTTCCTGCCAGATTTTGAAGTTCAAAATGAGTTTCTTTGTCGTCTGGCACCCGAACATAAACTTTGTCGTCTTGTTCGTTAAGAAATATCGTAATGTCGTCTTTCATTCTAAAATAATATATGGCTTTAACGCCTTGTAAATAAGGTGAATAGGTAAGCCCATGACGGTGTAGAATGAGCCCTCTATCTTTGGAATACCAATCATTCCTATGAAATCCTGGACGCCATAAGCTCCGGCTTTGTCCATTGGATGGTGGTTTTTTATGTAGAACCATATTTCAGCCTCGGTAAGTTCCTCGAAGTGAACTTGGGTAATGTCTATGAAACTTTTGTAATCATTGCCGTTTTTGATGCAAACACCAGTGACTACTTTGTGGGTTTTGTCACTCAAACTCGCAAGCATCTCAAAAGCCTCGCCTTCATTTTCGGGCTTATTTATGATTTTATTGTCGAGTACTACCACAGTGTCGGCGGTTAGAATTAGGTAGTCTTCGTCAAAATCTTCAAAACACTCTGCTTTCTTTTGTGCAAGGATTTCGGGTACTTTTTCGTAGAACATCTTTAGGTCGAATTCTTCCGAAGTTGGTCTTACAATCACTTCAAAATCAAACCCTGAGGCTAGGAGTATTTCTTTTCTTCTCGGCGAATTTGATGCTAATATTAGCTTTTTAGTAAGTTTCATCTATTAAATTTTCGAGGCTCGGAAAAATATTTTACATTTGTAATATATGTAAATACATATTTCGGATGTACACTTAATTTGCAAAAGTATGAGTTTAGAGCAGGAAATAAAACAAACCCGACCATTTAAAAGCAATTATGAAAAAGCGTTGGTCAATATCATGTTTACCAACAACTGGATACATTTCAAGCAGAATAAATACCTTAAGCCGTTCGATATCAGTATTCAACAGTATAATGTTTTGAGAATATTGAATGGTCAGAAAGATCAACCCATAACGATAAATGAGATCATTGACAGAATGCTCGACAAAATGTCAAATGCCTCCCGTCTGGTAGATAAACTTTATGCCAAAGGATACGTCAGCAGAGAACAAAAAGTAGGCAATAGAAGAGCATGTGATGTAACCATTACCCCAAAAGGTATTTCGTTCTTGGAAGATGTTACCAAATCGATAAAAGGAATTGAGAAAGATATGAATTCCTTAAGCGAAGTGGAATTTGATGAATTGAATCGTCTTTTGGATAAAATTAGAAAATAACACGCAATCATAGGCTAGGCAGACCGTTGTAAAAGAAATTAAAATTATTTGAAGATCATGAGAGGAAAGAGTGTATTGAGTTTGAAATGGTTATTTTTTGTTTTGGTTTTCTTCGTTTCCTGCGAAGAAGACGATGTTTTGGAGTTTGATAATTATTTGGTTTCGTCTACCGAGGTAAAAAAGTTTACGAAAGCTGAGTTTTTAACCACACTTTCTTCCACATTCGGTGCTCAGAGTGCTCAAGTATCCTTTCTTGTTAGGTCTGGAATAAGTTTACACAAAATATCATATTTAACCAAAACCCCAGAAGGAAATCAAATAACGGCGTCAGGTGCTATTATTGTCCCTACTGACCTCACGGAGGCCTTAGCTCTAGGTAGTGTTCAACACGGAACTATTTCTGACAATAGTCAAGCTCCTTCGTATTTCAATACCCAGTCAGAGGCTGCACTTGGACAGTTTTTTGCTTCAACTGGTTTGATTATTGCCATGCCGGATTATCTGGGTTATGGTGATTCCCAAAATTATCCTCATCCTTACGAACATAAAACTGGATTGGCCCAACCTAATGTTGATTTTCTACTTGCAGTGAAAGAATTTATCAAAAAAGAAGGTATAAAATGGAACAATAACCTCCTTTTGGCAGGTTACTCTGAAGGTGGCTACGCAACTTTGGCTACTCAAAAATTGATTGAAGAGAAATATAGTTCACAATTCAATTTGAAGGCATCTAGCTGTGGAGCAGGGGCTTACGATAAAACCAAAACTTTAGAGTCATTTATAAATTCTAAAACAAGTGGAGAATCTACCAATAATCGTTCTTATATTTGGGTTTTGTTGACTTATGACAGGCTTTATGGTTTTAACAGGCCAGTAACTGACTATTTTGTTGAGCCTTATGCATCTGACATCAAAATCAATAAACAAAACGTAACCATAGCCAAGAGTTTTGACGAAATTTTGAATCCGACATTTGTTGCGGGACTTAAAAATAAAACTGAAGCAAAATGGCTTGAGGCTATAAAAGACAATGACATAACAGAATGGAAGTCAAAGATTCCAACAAGGTTATATCATGGCGATGCCGACACTTTTGTGCCGTTTTTTAATTCTGAGTCGGCACAGAAAGGCATGACGGCAAAAGGATCAAGTCAGGTTACTTTGGAGCGAATAGGAGGTGGAACCCACGGTTCGTCCATTCAGTTTTTTCTATTGGGAACATTAGATTTATTTAACACTTATAAAAATTAAAGATGGGAAACTTAAAAACAGGATTTGTTCATACGGTATTTTTTTGGTTGAAAGAAAAGGAAAACGAAGCACATAGAAAGCAACTTCACGAAGGTTTGATTGAATTGGCTAAAATTGCAGAAATCGGAGATGCCTATATAGGTCAGGCCGCACCTACCAATCGCGAGGTGATTGACAATACTTATGATTTTAGTATAACTTTTGTTTTTGACACCGCCGCTAACCAAGATATTTATCAAGATCATCCTGACCATCATGCATTTATCGCGAAATGTTCGATGCTTTGGGACAAAGTAAAAGTGTATGATGCCTGTTAATATTGCCTAGTTTTAATTTTACAGATTTGAAGAATTTTTTATTTCTATTTTTTTCGTGTTGCAGCGTTTCGGCTCAAACCCTCACTTTTGACGCCAAAGGCCTTATTTATCTTCAAGACTCTGACTTTGGTACGTTTAGTTATGCTACAAAAAAAATAGACAAAGTTGGTTTGGATAAAATGGGGGCTTTTATGTTTCCATTACAATATGAAGACTCCTACAATAACTCCGAACAAATCGTTTCAAACTCAGTAATAGACAACTTTAAGTCTATTGCAATCAAATCTGACAATAGGCTTTGTTATGTCCTAGAAACGAAAGGGGCACTTAAGAAAGATGAAAAATCGGCCTCTTTTGCAGGTTTGCCTGATGGCGGTTACGTGAGTGTGGTAGATATTTCAAACCTCCGAAACTTGAAGCCAGACTACAGATTTCCAGTGGCATTAAATCCCAAGGCAATAGCTCTTAACAAAACCAATGAGTATTTAGCCGTTGCTTCGGAAGGGTACAATCAGGAATTGCAGATTTTTGAATTGAATGAATTCGGGAAGCCTATTCGTGTGATAGCCAAGCCTTCTCAGCTCGCCAATGGCCCTATTTCTGATGTCATTTGGCACCCTAAAGAAGACTTTCTGGCTTACATAAAACAAGATACCAGAGAAATTGGCTTGGTTAAGATTATAAAGGATGGACCAACTCAGAAAATAATAAGATTAGAACTTACGGGTTCTACAATCAAGCTCGATGGTATGCCAAAATCCGGAACATTTACCAAAGATGGTAAGTTTTTTTTGGCACTAGATACCAACAACCCGATGGGACTGGAAACTAACAATGGGCAGGTGTTTGTGATAAAATTTAATTTGGAGGAGAATGGAAGTCACTCTCTCATATCAAAGGCGTTTGTTGAGGACAATCCAACTTCCATAGCCTTGCACCCTGATGGCAACTCTTTGGTTGTTGTGAACGCAAAGAAATCTTTTGACTATCCAATAAACGATAGAAACTCAGGGAAATCGTCCCTTTCTGTTCTTAATTTAACAGCTGAGGGCAATTTGTCGAACAGAGGAAATATTGCCTTGGAAGGAATTTTGCCTGCTGGAGTTGCCTTTGATAAAACTGGTAAAAACTTTGCGATTAGCTTTTTTCAATATCTCAATTTTGGAAAACCTTCGGCCGGAATCGATTTTTTTAGATTTTTTGGCGGTCAAAATCCTAGAATTGAAAAACAAACTTCAAGAATCATTACCAACAAAGGCATGCATTATTTGAAAGTGATTGAAGATTTTTAATATGCAAGTCAGGATTAACCATAGCCCTATTTTTATACAATGGAACCAATGACAGACTCTTTTTCGTCGGTAGTTGAAATCAAAAAGAACCAATATATCGTTGAGATTCTTCGCGAAATTTATAATTCTGGTGCCATTACCATTGCTCAGTTGGCTAAGAAACTTCACACAAGTGTACCTTCTATTACTGTCTATATCAATGAGTTAATAGCAGAAAAGTGGATACTAGAGGTAGGCTCGTCTAAAACAAAGTCGGGTAGAAGGCCTATTTTGTTTGATTTAAATCCCGACAAGCATTTGTGCGTAATAGTTGATTTGAATATTTATGAAACTAACTTTTACTTATTAAATCTCAGAAACGAAATTCTAAAGAAAAGTACTGTTGCAACAGATATAAATTCGGATGACATAGTTGATGTAATTAAAACCGAAACTAAGAATTTTATTGCCGATTACTCCGTTTGGGCGGTGGGTATTTCGTCACCTGGTTTATTGAGTATTGACAAAGGCCTCAATTATACCTACCCTAATCACAATCAAAATGATCTTTCACTCGATGCCGTTTTAGAGCAATATTTACAAATCCCCACATTTATAACACATGACACTCAGGCTTCTATGCTCGGCGAGCATCATTTTGGTTTGGCCAAAAACAAAGAAAACGTATTGCTGATTAACCTCGATTGGGGAATTGGTTTGGGCATTATGTGTAATGGTCAGATAATCAAAGGTGCTGACGGATTTGCAGGCGAGTTAGGTCATATTCAAATCAAACCAGACGGAGCTTTGTGCCACTGTGGCAAAAAAGGCTGTTTGGAGACTGTTGCATCGGCTTTGGCGTTAATAAATAGAGCCAAACAAGGTTTAGCGGAAGGAAAGACATCAACTTTGTCTTTGAAAAAAGGTGAAATATCTTTGGAGGATGTCATAGAGGCTGCACTGAGAGGCGACGAATTTTGTATTGACTTGATATTTGATATTGGACGTGAGTTAGGCAAAGGTTTATCTATTGCCATTCACATGTTTAATCCGGAGGTAATTATCATTGATGGTATCATGACCAAGGCAGGGGAGCTGATTGTTTCTACGCTCAATCAGGCCATTAATAAGTATTGTTTGACTGATTTTAAGAAAAATCTTAAGGTATTGATATCGCCAATGGGTGATCAGGCAAAAATATTTGGGGCCAAATCTTTGGTGTTTGGCAAAATGCTCGATTTGAAGAATTATTGATTTTAATGAGCCTTTTTTCTTCCAAAATATTTAATAATTGTTACTTTTGTAAAATTATTAATCATAGATGGATTCTTTAAGTACGCGGCATTTATTAGGAATTAAAAATATCACAGAAAACGATATCAATTTAATACTTGAAACCGCCAAAGAATTTAAAGAAGTCATTAATAGACCGATAAAAAAGGTTCCCTCCCTCCGAGACATAACAATTGCCAATCTCTTTTTTGAAAACTCCACCCGGACCAGACTTTCATTTGAATTGGCAGAAAAGCGTCTTTCAGCCGATACCATAAACTTCACATCAGCAGGTAGTTCCGTAAAAAAAGGAGAGACATTGCTCGATACTGTTAATAACATCTTGGCTATGAAGGTAGATATGGTGGTTATGCGGCACAGCAGCCCTGGAGCACCACATTTTCTATCGAATAAAATAAAAGCCAACATTGTAAACGCAGGCGATGGCACGCACGAACACCCTACACAGGCCTTGTTGGATGCGTTTTCGATGCAAGAAAAAATAGGTGATTTAAGAGGAAAGAAGATTGCCATCATTGGTGATATTCTCCATTCGAGAGTGGCACTTTCGAATATATTTTGTTTGCAAAAACTTGGTGCAGATGTAAGAGTGTGTGGTCCTAAAACATTAATTCCTAAATATTTGACTTCTTTGGGAGTTCAGGTTTTTGAGAATGTAAAAGAAGCCTTAGCTTGGTGCGATGTAGCCAATGTTCTCAGAATTCAGCTCGAAAGACAGCAACTGAAATACTTTCCTTCCTTGAGGGAATATTCACTTTATTTTGGGATAAACAAAAGCATCTTAGATGAGTTAAACAAAAAAATAGTTCTTATGCATCCCGGACCAATCAATAGGGGAGTAGAATTAAGCTCTGACGCCGCCGATTCAAGTCATTCAATCATACTTGATCAAGTGGAAAATGGAGTGGCAGTAAGAATGGCGGTTATGTTTCTGTTGGCACAAAAAAATTAAAGAAATGGATTTTTCAGTAAGTGCAGAGGTGTCTTTGAAAATTAATACAGAACTTAAAATAGACACACAGTTTATTGAGAATGTTCGGCAACCATTCATTTTTCTTCCGGAGTCAAGCCGTTTGTTGACAGTTTGTAAATTTCTTTACAGTAGCCCATTATTTTATTTTGATTTTCTAAATTGCGTTACCGCAATTGATAATGGCACAGAAGCAGGTAGCATTGATTTAATATATCATCTAAGCTCTATACCTTTCGAAAAGTCTGTTGTACTGAAAGTTCAAATAGACAGGGAATTAGACGAAAAGTCCAAAATTGACTCAGTTTCAAGCATTTGGAAAACGGCCGATTGGCACGAAAGAGAAATTTTTGATTTCTATGGCGTAAAATTCAATAACCACCCAGATTTACGCCGCATATTGCTTCCCGCTGACTGGGAAGGGCATCCGATGCGAAAAGACTACCAAGAGCAAGAAACCTACCACGGTATAAAAGTTAAATACTAAAATGGCTCTCATTGGCCTTATTTCCGACACGCATTCTTATCTCGATCCTGCCGTATTTGAGCACTTCAAAGATTGTGACGAAATCTGGCACATCGGTGATATTGGCGATAGGACTGTCCTTGATCAACTTAAAGATTTCAAACCAGTGAAAGCTGTTTTTGGTAATATTGAAACGCAAGAACTAAGACACGAACTCCCAGAAGACTTGATATTTGAAATTGAAGGCCTTAAAGTATTTATGACGCATATCGGTAACTTACCGGGCAAATATTCGGCTAGAGTAAAAAAAATCTTAAAATTTCACCAGCCAAACTTGTTTATTTGTGGGCATTCGCATATTTTGAGAGTGATTAAGGATCCGCTAAACAACGGCATGGTATATTTAAATCCTGGAGCCGCTGGAAAGCACGGGTTTCATCAAATGAGAACTTTGATGAGAATGAAAATTGAACAATCAAAAATCACGAATTTGGAAGTGATAGAACTAGGAAAACGATGAAATTATTTTTCGCTTTGTTTTTGGTTATCATTACGTTTTCGCATCATTCATTCGGCCAATTGGTCGAATCGGTTGATGTAGAAATCCCTTTGGATGATAATCTGGAGGATGATTTCAGTGTAGTTTCCTTAGACACGAATGGCGTTCTATTGATGAATTTTCAGACTTCGGTTTTCGGCAAAAAAGGAAGACTTAATTTTGTGAAATATGATAAAGATTTGAGAAGTGAATGGACCAATACGATAGACCCAGGCCTAACTTTTCGCTTGGTGAAGTATTTTAAGGGTGAAGATTATCTTTTCTGTCTTTTGCAAGAGAGTGATAGTAGAAAAATAAAAATCGTAAAAATAGACTTGGATCGGGGAGATGCCATCACCACAGAATCTACCATGCTCACTGATATGGACGTCGAGTTTTTTGCTGCCATAGAAACCAAGGTTATTATTTTGGGGGTTTACAACGATAGACCAGTGGCCGAGCTTCATCGCTTATTTGACCAAACCTCTAAGGTTTTGCCACAAATTCACTCCAATTTCCTCAAAGTATTGTCTCTTGAAGTCAATGAGAGTGAGAAGCAGATTTATCTCATGCTCAAAGATGAGAAAAAGTGTCAATTCAAACTTTCGGTCTTTGATATTGAAGGCAAAATGTTGTTTATGAAAGACTTGGGAGATAAAAAGCATGTGATCTTAAACTCCAAAATTTTGAAAATAGCCAAGAATACTTATTTTCTGGCAGGTAATTTTGCTGATAACTGCTCCGATTTTTCATCTGGTTTTTACGTGACTCCATTGAATAGAACTGAAGATATTCAATTTTTTAAGTTTTCAGAATTACAGAATTTTTACACCTACCTATCTCCTAAGAAACAAGAGAAAATTGAAGGTAGGTTGCAAACCAAAAAGTTAAAAGGTCGAGATCCAAAGATTCGTCACAGACTGAATCTGCAACAACCTTATGTGTTTGATAATCAGGTTCTGTTGGTAGGTGAGGTGTATTATCCTGAATATAAAAATGCCATGAATTATTCAAGAAGTTCACTGCTACATTTAGGAGAAAATTACAGAACAACACGCGACTTTAACAATTATAAATTTACTCAAAGCTTGTTTTGCACCTTTGATTTTGACGGAAAAAAATCATGGGATTACAGCGTAGATTTGAAAAATCTTGAAAGTGAGGTTTTGACCAATAAAGTTCAAGTCATAAATAGCAAAGATGGTGTTTTGGTGGCATTTCCAAAAGAGGAAACCATTTTCCTGAAGTTGATTTCCAAAGATAAGCCTCCTGTGGATTTTGTTCCCTTAAATATAGGAGGTAAAAACAAAGAATTTGTGTCTGATGTAACAGTAGATTTGTTTTCTTGGTACGAACATACTTTTTTGGCTTTTGGATACAAGACAGCTAGGTTGGCTAATACATTAGGCAGCAAACAGTTCTTCTATCTTACCAAACTTACCTACGAAACTCCGAAACTTAATTAAAATATTTTTTAAAAAGCCAAATAACAGCATTAAGTAAAATGCTGGCTATAAGCATAGTAGTGATTGGGAAAAATATTTTCAAGTTCTCTTTCTCTATTCTAATATCCCCAGGAAGCCTTCCAATCCAAGTAAGTTTATCTCCAAAGAAATAAATTATTACACCAATAAGCACGATAATCAGTCCGGCGGCGATAATATATTTTCCATTAACCATTTAGCTGTAAGTTTGTCTTGAATTTACCAAATATAATTCTTCACAAAATTCTATTTTTTATCAGACAATTTAAAATAAAAAGTTTAATTTTGTGTGTATAACAAAAAAATTAGATTAATCTAACAATGAATTACGAAGATATATTAAAAATTAATCCTGTGTTACTGGCATTCCTAGGAACTCTCTTTACATGGGGAGTGACGGCATTAGGTGCGTCTTTGGTTTTTTTCTTCAAAAATATAAATCGTAGGTTTTTCAACCTTATGCTTGGTTTTGCAGCAGGGGTGATGATAGCGGCCAGTTTTTGGTCTTTATTGGCTCCTAGTATCGAAATGACGGAGGAACGCGGCGGAATAGGCTGGATTCCCGCGGTGGTTGGTTTTCTCGCTGGCGGAGCTTTTCTTTTTGTTTTAGACAAAATATTACCGCACTTACATCTTGGAGAAAAAACAGAGAATGCTGAGGGTATAAAGACCTCTTGGCATAGGAGCGTTTTGCTTGTTTTGGCCATAACCTTGCATAATATTCCAGAAGGTTTAGCTATTGGAGTGGCCTTCGGTGTCTTGGCCCAAGATCCTTCTATCGGTGTTTTAACAAGTGCCATTGCCTTAACGATAGGTATCGGTATTCAGAACTTTCCAGAAGGAGCTGCCGTTTCTGTGCCTTTGCGGAGAGAAGGTTTTTCAAGATGGAAAGCATTTAAATATGGACAATTAAGCGGAATGGTAGAGCCTGTTGCCGGAGTTTTGGGTGCATTGTTGGTTCTCTATGCCACGCCTATTTTGCCTTATGCATTGGCTTTTGCGGCTGGGGCGATGATTTTCGTGGTGGTAGAGGAGCTGATTCCTGAATCTCAAAATGGCAACGAAACCGACTACTCAAGCGTAGGAGTAATGATCGGCTTCGCTATCATGATGTTTTTGGATGTTTCTTTGGGTTAAAAGTCTAAGTGACAATTTAACCAACCTTCGTCATATCTAGTGCTGTATTTGTCATAGAAATTGATGGCAGGAGTATTCCAGTCCAGAACCTGCCACATCATTCCTGAGCAGTTCTCTTCTTTGGCTATTTCAATTGTTTTGTCAAATAACACTTTTCCAAGGCCACTTCCCCTTTGGGATTCTGTTACAATTAAATCCTCCAGATAGAGTCTTCGTCCCTTCCAGGTGGAATATCTGAAATAATAAAGTGACATACCTACTATATTGCCATCGAGTTCTACCAAAATGCATTCAAATGCTTTTTTAGGTCCAAATCCCTCTTCGAGCATTCTTTCCTCGGTATTGGTAACCTCCTCAGGGGCTTTTTCGTAGAGGGCAAGTTCTCTTACCAAAGCCATCATGGCAGGAACGTCTTTGGCTTCTGCTTTTCTAATATTTATCATTTAAATTGTAAGTAATGATCCCATTTTTCTAAAACCTTGGTGAAATCCTCAGGTAGTTCGGAGTCAAATTGCATCCATTCTTTAGTAGTTGGATGAATGAATCCCAGTGATTTGGCATGTAATGCCTGTCTTGGTATGATCTCAAAACAGTTTTCTACAAATTGCTTGTATTTTGAGAACAAATCGCCCCTCAAGACTTTATCGCCTCCATAAGTAGCATCATTGAAAAGCGTATGACCGATATATTTCATATGTGCCCTTATTTGGTGCGTTCTGCCGGTCTCTAGGTTACATTTTATCAAGGACACATAACGCATGTTTTTGATTACCTCATAATGTGTAATGGCTTCTTTTCCATAATCACCGTCGGGAAATACGTCTGAAATCCTCCTGTCTTTAAATCCACGACCAATATGAGCATTAATGGTTCCTTTTGGCTCTTTAGGTTCGCCCCAAATAAGAGCGTTATACGTTCGCTCGGTAGTGTGGTCGGCAAACTGTTTGGCTAAAAACTGCATGGAGTATTCAGTTTTGGCAATAACCAAGAGACCTGAAGTTCCTTTATCGATTCTATGAACCAAGCCCGGGCGGACTTTGCCATCTATTCCGGTGGGTAAGTTGGCAAAATGATGTACCAATGCATTTACAAGGGTTCCGGTGTAGTTTCCATGCCCCGGATGAACCACCATTTCTGGCGATTTATTCACAATCATCAAATCGTCGTCTTCGTAAACAATATTGAGTGGGATGTCCTCTGGCAAAACTTCGCTAGGTATACCGCTTGCTTTTGCCAACGAAAGCGTAATTTTGTCCAACGGCTTGACCTTGTAGCTGGGCTTAACGTTGTTTTCATTGACTTTTACAGAATCCGTCTCGATGGCGTTTTGTATACGGTTTCTCGAAATGTTTTTTAGATGATGAGAGAGGTATTTGTCAAGACGCATGAACGTTTGACCAGGGTCAACATTGATGACAATGGTTTCGATGATTTCGTCCTCTTCGTCGTCAAAAGCGTCTATATTTTTTTCTAATGTATTCATATGGGTACAAATTTCGTAAAATATGCTTGAATTCGAAAGTTTAATAAATATTCCAACGCCAGTAATCGAGATTTTTGAAGATTTATTTGTCGAAAATGATGTAAAAGTATTCGTAAAACGTGACGACCTCACACATGTGCATGTTTCTGGCAATAAATTCAGGAAACTAAAATATAATTTTATTGAGGCCAAAAATTTAGGTTTTAAGAAGATTTTAACCTTTGGTGGAGCCTTTTCAAATCATATTGCGGCAGTGGCTGAGGCGGGTCTTCTTTTTGGTTTTGAAACCTTGGGTATAATTCGTGGAGATGAACTAAACGAAACAAGCAGCCCAACCTTAAAATTTGCCAATCAAAAAGGGATGAGGTTTAAGTTTGTAAGTAGAGAGGCTTACCGAAATAAAGCTGATTTAGCTGCAAATTTTTCAAGTGAATATTTTATAATTCCAGAAGGTGGTTCTAATCATTTGGCACTGAAAGGGGTATCTGAACTTTTGGACGAACAACAGCATCCCGATTACATATGCACTGCCGTCGGCACAGGAGGCACGATGGCTGGTTTGCTTAATAATGTGAATTACAAAGGTGAAGTTTTGGGCTTTGCGGTACTAAAAAATGGAGATTTTTTAAAAGATGATATTTCTGTTTTTTTAGAGAAAAATTTCCCAGAAAATGCAGAACTCGAAACGAGATTTCACTTCGGTGGCTATGCGAAATATAACGACGAACTTTTAGATTTTGTAAAGGTGTTTGAGTTAAAACATTCCTTTCGACTGGAACAAGTCTATACTGGAAAAATGTTTTTTGGGGTGTATCAAAAGATAAAAGAGGGGTATTTTAAAAAAGGAACTCGAATCATGCTTTTGCATACAGGAGGTTTGCAAGGGAGGCTTTCAGACCTTTAAATGCCTTATTGTTAGTGTCTTGATTCTTTTGTGATTGGCTTCGTTGCAGGCTATTACACAAAGGGACACAAAAGCTGGCACATAAGTAGCTAAGCAATCTGTGACTTTTTTTAAACTTTATTAACTTTTATTTAATTCCATACTTGGTGGTTTTTGAGCCTTCTTTGTGAGCCTTTGTGGAGTAATTAAATTTCAATTCTGATTAATACGTAAGTAAATTGCATGGAATAAAAAAAACAAATTGCATATCCAAAAGTACAATTTCAACGTATATGTTTGGTATTCAAAACTTTTCTGAATTAGAAAGGTTTTTACGTTGTTGTCTTTGTAAATCATTTCTTAAAATCGATATCATGAAATTAAAATCTCTTTCGGTGTTTTTGTTTTCGACCCTCATATTATTGTCCTCTTGCTCACAAGCACAAAAGAAAACTAAAAAAGCTCAAGCAAATTTATCTGGTTTATCCAAAGCCTATTTTGCGAGTGGTTGTTTTTGGTGTGTAGAAGAGGTATTTGAGTCGGTTAAAGGTGTAAAGGAAGTAGTAAGTGGCTATGCTGGTGGTAAATCCGTAAATCCAACCTACGAAGAGGTTGGAAGTGGTAGAACAGGACATGCAGAAGCGGTAGAAGTATATTATGATCCGAAAGTGGTGGATTTCAAAACTTTGGTAAAAGTGTTTTATGGGTCACAAGACCCCACCACAATAGGCCAAGCACCAGATTTTGGCCCTCAGTATCGCTCGATTATTTTTTACTCCAACCCGGAGGAAAAAGCTATCGCAGATGCTGCCAAAGCAGATTTGGCAAAGTCTGGAGTTTATAAAAAACCAATAGTAACTGAAATTACAAAATTGGATAAGTTTTACGACGCCGAAGATTACCACCAAGATTATGTAAAAAATAATCCAAGTCAATCTTACGTAGTTGGTGTTTCAGTTCCTCGTTTTCAAAGATTTAAAAAGAAGTTTCCCGAGTTGTTGAAGTGAGTTTAGCATCTGTAATATTTGGCTTACCTAATCAGGTAAGCTTTTTTTTGACCGAAAATAAAAAAAGCGAACCGTTCGATTCGCTTTTTGATCGCACCTTGTCGGCCACGTAATGATCCAAAGTCGGAAGCGACCCCTGCCCAACCTTCTCATCCGTAGTGATACTCTCCAAAACAAAAAAAGCGAACCTTTCGATTCGCTTTGTGACGACACCTTGTCGGCCACGTAGTGATCCAAAGTCGGAAGCGACCCCTGCCCAACCTTCTCATCCGTAGTGATACGCTCCAAAATAAAAAAAGCGAACCGTTCGATTCGCTTTTTGATCGCACCTTGTCGGCCACGTAATGATCCAAAGTCGGAAGCGACCCCTGCCCAACCTTCTCATCCGTAGTGATACGCTCCAAAACAAAAAAAGCGAACCTTTCGATTCGCTTTGTGACGACACCTTGTCGGCCACGTAGTGATCCAAAGTCGGAAGCGACCCCTGCCCAACCTTCTCATCCGTAGTGATACGCTCCAAAATAAAAAAAGCGAACCGTTCGATTCGCTTTTTGATCGCACCTTGTCGGCCACGTAATGATCCAAAGTCGGAAGCGACCCCTGCCCAACCTTCTCATCCGTAGTGATACTCTCCAAAACAAAAAAAGCGAACCTTTCGATTCGCTTTGTGACGACACCTTGTCGGCCACGTAGTGATCCAAAGTCGGAAGCGACCCCTGCCCAACCTTCTCATCCGTAGTGATACGCTCCAAAATAAAAAAAGCGAACCGTTCGATTCGCTTTTTGATCGCACCTTGTCGGCCACGTAATGATCCAAAGTCGGAAGCGACCCCTGCCCAACCTTCTCATCCGTAGTGATACTCTCCAAAACAAAAAAAGCGAACCTTTCGATTCGCTTTGTGACGACACCTTGTCGGCCACGTAGTGATCCAAAGTCGGAAGCGACCCCTGCCCAACCTTCTCATCCGTAGTGATACGCTCCAAAATAAAAAAAGCGAACCGTTCGATTCGCTTTTTGATCGCACCTTGTCGGCCACGTAATGATCCAAAGTCGGAAGCGACCCCTGCCCAACCTTCTCATCCGTAGTGATACTCTCCAAAACAAAAAAAGCGAACCTTTCGATTCGCTTTGTGACGACACCTTGTCGGCCACGTAGTGATCCAAAGTCGGAAGCGACCCCTGCCCAACCTTCTCATCCGTAGTGATACGCTCCAAAATAAAAAAAGCGAACCGTTCGATTCGCTTTTTGATCGCACCTTGTCGGCCACGTAATGATCCAAAGTCGGAAGCGACCCCTGCCCAACCTTCTCATCCGTAGTGATACTCTCCAAAACAAAAAAAGCGAACCTTTCGATTCGCTTTGTGACGACACCTTGTCGGCCACGTAGTGATCCAAAGTCGGAAGCGACCCCTGCCCAACCTTCTCATCCGTAGTGATACGCTCCAAAATAAAAAAAGCGAACCGTTCGATTCGCTTTTTGATCGCACCTTGTCGGCCACGTAATGATCCAAAGTCGGAAGCGACCCCTGCCCAACCTTCTCATCCGTAGTGATACTCTCCAAAACAAAAAAAGCGAACCTTTCGATTCGCTTTGTGACGACACCTTGTCGGCCACGTAGTGATCCAAAGTCGGAAGCGACCCCTGCCCAACCTTCTCATCCGTAGTGATACGCTCCAAAATAAAAAAAGCGAACCGTTCGATTCGCTTTTTGATCGCACCTTGTCGGCCACGTAATGATCCAAAGTCGGAAGCGACCCCTGCCCAACCTTCTCATCCGTAGTGATACTCTCCAAAACAAAAAAAGCGAACCTTTCGATTCGCTTTGTGACGACACCTTGTCGGCCACGTAGTGATCCAAAGTCGGAAGCGACCCCTGCCCAACCTTCTCATCCGTAGTGATACGCTCCAAAATAAAAAAAGCGAACCGTTCGATTCGCTTTTTGATCGCACCTTGTCGGCCACGTAATGATCCAAAGT
>NZ_RJUF01000194.1 GCF_024343775.1 Lacihabitans soyangensis
GTCGTCCATACTTTTATTCAAGAGTGCTTTGACATGATACCTATCAAATACTATTTGAGCATTTGAAAATTCTGACTCCACACCACTGATAAAAGAGGGTGATAAGTCTATACAAACTTGCTTGATATTCTGTCTCTGGGTACCTTTAGTTTCCAGATAATCAGCTATTTTCGTAATGGTGTCTGCTCCCTTGCCCTCAGTTGCATGTACTACCCTTGAAGTTTTCATATCCACCGCAACGGTTATATAATCATGCCCCTTTTTAGAACTTGTCTCGTCTATTCCCAATGTTGAAATATCACTATGATCTGCACCACAATAAGCAATTCCAAGCCAATAATTAAAGATATTCCAGATGCGATTGGGGTAAACTCCAATCACTTTGCCTACCTTGTTGACTGGCATTTCTTGCTCTATTAACAACATACTAAATGCCTCAAACAGAAGTGTAAAACCACTACCTTCCCGTGCCCACGGTACTGAGACTTGTTCAACCTTATTCTCAACAGTTTTTACACGTGGTATTTTACAATGTAGGTAACACTTATGCTCAAAAAAATTCTGGTGCCGCCACTTCCTATCTACTCTATCATGTACAGTACTCTTGCCAGTCTTATCAATAAAAAATCCAACTTTGTAGTCAATCGTTAAATGAAGCTCTTTTTGATAATCCCCATCCAAAAACTCTACTTTTGAAACATACCACGGCTCATTTAAACCTAAAGCCAATTGAAATATTTGTTCACTATTCATTGAACAAATATCAGAAACAAATTTTATCTTACCCACTTAATTCAACATAGCACCTGAATAATCAAGCCAATCCCCGAAAAATATGCGGTGAATAAATCTTATTCCTATATTTGGACTCCAAATTTAGTTTTTCAACCCAAAAAAATGAATTACCTAATCTTTATTCTCTCTCTTCTAGCCTTCACTCCAAAAACCAAACCCACCCTCTACCTGATTGGCGATAGTACCGTAAAAGCAGGACAAGGAAAAGGTGAAAACGATATGTGGGGCTGGGGAAGTGTGATTGGGCAACATTTTGATTCGACCAAGATCGATATCGAAAACTATGCTATAGGCGGCAGAAGTAGCCGAACTTTCTTGACTGATGGCCGCTGGGAGCCGATTTTGAAGAAAATGCAAAAGGGAGATTTCTTGATTATACAGTTTGGGCATAACGACGACTGGGCAATAAACGATACCATTAGAGCCAGAGGAACAATTAAGGGAATTGGTTTGGATTCTGTTGAAATTGATAATTTGATAACAAAAAAGCACGAAGTGGTGTATAGTTTTGGGTGGTACATGAGCAAATATGTCAACGAAGCCAAGGCGAAAGGTGTGGAGGTTTTTGTTTGTTCACAAGTACCTTTCAACAAGTTTGAAAATGGCAAAGTGAAACGCCAAGAAGAATATTATCCAAAATGGGCGAAACAAGTGGCCGAAAATACCAAGGCTCATTTCATTGATTTACACGAATTGTCAGCCTTTTACTATGATAAACTAGGTTTTGACGAAACAAAAAAGCAATATTTCACACCAAAAGATAATGTTCACACCAACCTTGCTGGTGCCAAATTAAACGCTGAAAATGTAGCTATAGGAATCAAAAACACCAAAAAATCAAAACTGAGAAAATCTTTAAAGTAGCATTTCTCATGACTTTCTAAATAAAAAAACAGCGTTAATCCGTGTTACTTGTATCCGAGTCATCCGTGTGCCAATAACAAGCATAGCTATTTCCCAAAATCTTACTATTTTTGACAAAACAATTAGATTTGAAATCAATCCTTTTATACGGAATTTCGATGGCCATACTGTTATTTCTTCTGAAATGGCTAGAGCTCCGTTTTGTAGTTTTTGATCATCTTTTTGAAATTTATGCAGGAATAATCTCTGTCATTTTTATGGTATTGGGGGCTTGGGTGATGCACCATTTTCAGCAAAAGAAACAGGAGAAAGAAAATGCAAGAAAAGAAATGGTAGCCATACCAGAGCTGGGGCTGAGTCAACGTGAAATGGAAGTATTGGAACTCATGTCACAAGGATACACGAACCAACAAATTGCAGACAAACTTTTCCTTTCTATACACACCATAAAAACCCACGGCTCCAATCTTTTCGTGAAGCTCGACGTAAAAAACCGCACGCAAGCCCTGATAAAAGCCAAAGAACTAGAAATTTTAGAATGAAAATCGTAATTTCATACTAAAGTATGAGGATCGAAAATCGTAAATACCAGAATATTGCCTAAAATTTAAACCCCAATGATATGCAAAAAATTATTCTTAAAAACGGACTGATTGCAGGTCTTATCGTTTCGATTTTCATGGTCTGTTCAATGGCCTATGTGTACAACTCCGAGCATGCTGAAGGTAGTATGCTCATTGGTTATGTCTCAATGTTGGCAGCTTTTTCATTTGTTTTTATTGGCATTAAAAACTATCGTGACAAAGTATCCGATGGGAAAATTACATTTTTTACGGCTTTTAAAATTGGCATTGCCATTTCGGCTATTGCTAGTCTCATGTATGTGCTTGCTTGGGGAATAGAGTTTCATTTTTTTATGCCCGATTTTCTTGACAAGTACGTAGCTTCCGAAATTGACAAATTGAAAACCCTAAACTTAAGTACAGCCGAGCTTGAGACGAAAACTAAAGAGATTGAATCAAGTAAAGGCTTCTACGACAATGTGTTTTCATTTTCTGCCATCACTTTTGCGGAGATATTCCCAGTTGGTTTGGTAGTAACCATTGTGAGTTCCTTGATTTTGAAGAAGAAGTAATTCTGGAGAAATTATCGCCCTAAAATAGAGGAAACATTATTCTCACTCAAAGTAAATCTCTACAAATCAGCTATAACAGCTTCTGGAAGAATTTTTTTGAGAGCGGGTTTAATGTTTTCTTCCATACCGAGAACCTTCCAATCCTTCAAGGAAGGGGTTTTCAAGGCCAACATTTCTTTTTTTGCAAAAATCCTGAATTTCTTATTTTCCGCATCAAAAGTCACGTTGTCGGCTCCATACATTTGCTTGAATATATTGGTCGTCATCGTGATAACTTCGTCAATCGGAGCTGAATTTTCGTCTGAAATCACATACTTCATAGTCATCACAAACGAATAACCCGCCTTGGCATAAGTTACCGAATCAGCTGTTTTCAAAGTTGAAATATCTAAAATTTTAGAATCCATCAACAATATTTCAAGTGAAGGGTCTTTCAAAGATTCGTCCAGAGTCTTAACCATCAAATCTCGTGGATATAACTCAAAAAACTTGGGATACATATAGTTCATCACTTTTTCCGAATCCTTGGTTTCTACTACTTTGAGATATTCCTCAAGGGTGTTCCGGAGGTCAGTTTGGGCGGATACCGAAATAGAAATAAGGAAAATAAGTGCGAATAGGTGTTTTTTCATTTTGTGAAATTATTTTTTGTCAAAAATATAAAATTTAGTAGAAATAGTGCCATCACTATTCTGGAGAAATAACTCATATCTATCTTTTTAAGAAAATCATTCTTTCGGAAATAGAAACTTTTTGAAACCTAGCACACCATATCAACGTATATATTCCTAAATTACTTCGAAATACCAGATTGAATGACCAAAAAAGATATTTTTTTACACCTTCGGTTTCCATTTTCGTTGTTTTTGATGCCTATTTATTGGCTAGCTATCAGTCAACAAGTTAATGGCGATTTTGTGAATAATATTTGGATATTTGTAATCCTACATATCTTCATTTACCCCGCCTCCAACGCATTCAATAGCTATTATGACAAAGACGAGGGCAGTATTGGTGGGCTCAAAAACCCGCCAAAAGTGGATGTAAACCTTTGGTATGCAGCCAATCTTTTTGACGCTGTTGGTGTAATTGCTTCCATACTTTTGGTCGGCACTTGGTTTGGGATATTGGTGCTTTTTTATGTTTCGGTTAGTCGATTATATAGCCACCCAAGTGTTCGTTTAAAAAAATACCCCGTCCTAAGTTGGCTAGTTGTAGGTTTGTTTCAAGGGGCATTGGTTTTTATGATGGTCTATACTTTTGGCCAAAATCTTTCCATCACAGAATTTCTTGAGGCAAAAAATCTATCCAATGCTCCTATTTGGCTTGGCTGTATTATGTCAGCTTTGATTCTCTGGGCGGTGTATCCGATCACACAGGTTTATCAGCATGAAGAAGACACTAAAAATGGCGACAAAACCATGAGTATTCTTCTCGGCATTCGAGGCACATTTATTTTTTGTATGACTTTCTTTTTAATGGCTTTGACATGTGCTTTCTATTTTTTGGAACGAAATGATTTCACTCGTTTTATTGGATTCAGTGCTCCCATAGCCCTTTTTATGAACTGGTGGTTTCTTAAAGTGTGGAAAAAGCCCGAAGAGGCAAACTTCAAATACACCATGATTTTGAACTTGATGGCCTCGCTTTTACTCAATTTTTGCTTTATAATCAATGCATTAATGGCATAAACAAATAACGATTTTCAGAGTTTGTCTTTTTACTGACAAGCAGATTTGACCAAACCAATATTTTCGCTAAAAAACAACAAATGAGTAGTATAACACACATAGGCACGGCTGTTCCGCACTTCAAAAATGAGCAATCTGATATTCAAAAATTTATGCTCAAAATGAATGACGGCAGCCCTACTGACAAGCGAAAAATGGGTTTGATGTATGCTCGCTCAGGAATAGAAACTCGTTATTCGGTCATTCCAGATTACAGATGTGAGGCCTCTGAAAGAACCTTCTTCTCAAAATCTGAAGATTTAGAACCATTCCCTAGCATAGAAAAACGGATGGTCAAATACCAAGAAACTGCCCTTCCCTTGGCAGTGAAGGCCGTTGAAAACACTTTTGGTTCATTGAACTTGCCAGAAGGAATTACACATGTAATAAGCGTTTCTTGCACTGGCATGTCGGCTCCTGGTTTGGATGTAGAACTGATACAAGCCCTCAAACTCCCTACCGATATACATCGTACTTCGGTCAATTTTATGGGTTGTTATGCGGCCATTCATGCACTCAAACAGGCAGATGCGATTTGTAAAAGCGAAGAAAAAGCCAAAGTTTTGATAGTATTGGTCGAACTTTGCACACTTCATTTCCAGAAAGAAAACAAAATTGATTTTATCACTTCAAACTTACTTTTTGGAGATGGAGCAGCATGTTGTTTGGTCGAAAATTCAGACAAAGGCATGCAAATGGAAGGTTTTTACTCTAAACTTTTCCTAGAAAGTCAAGAAAGTATGGGCTGGCACATCAGTTCGCATGGATTTTTGATGAGCCTAAAACAAGAAGTGCCTATGCTGATAGAAGACAATATTGCGGATTTTGTAGAAACCAGTTTAATTAGAAATAATTTCAAGAAAAACCAAATCCAAAATTGGGCGATTCACCCCGGAGGAAGAAAAATACTTGATGTGACAGCCAAATCTTTGGGGATAGGTTCAGATGCGATTTCGGAATCTTATCAGGTTTTAAAAAACTACGGAAATATGTCGTCCTGCACTTTGCTTTTTATTCTTGAAAAAATAAAGAAAGACAAATCTGGCTGCACTTTTGTGGCGGGATTTGGCCCAGGAATAACTATGGAAAGTCTAATATTGAATAGTTTATGAAGAAAAGCTATCAAAAAGAATTGTTGGATGCTGATGAAATCCCAGAATCGGATTTGATTCAAAACCTAAAGGAATTAAAATTCATCAATACTTATTTGGGAGGACATGATGTAATCAAAAAAGGCCTAAAGAAGTTCGGAAAGCAAAACCATAAAATATTAGAAATCGGCTCAGGCGGTGGGGATAATTTAATGATGCTCAAAAAACATTTTCCTGACAATGAGTATTCTGGTTTAGACATCAAAGACGTTTGTATTAAGTACAGCAGTTCACTGGATTCTGAAATATTTTGGATAAAAGAGGACTATAAAAAACACAAGCCCATTGAGCCTTACGACTTGATTTTCAATTCTTTATTTTGCCATCATTTTGATGAGAATTCTTTAGTAGAAATGTTGGTTTGGATGAATAAAAATTCAACAAAAGGCTTTTTTATTGGTGATTTACATCGCCATTGGTTGGCTTATTATTCCATAAAATTTCTCACAAATTTACTCTCCAAATCCTATCTAGTTAAAAACGATGCACCCGAGAGCGTAAAGAGAGGTTTTACCAGAAACGAATGGGAGGTTTTACTCAAAAAAGCAGGAATAGAGAATTACCAAATCACTTGGTGTTGGGCGTTTAGACATCTAATTGTGGTCAAAAAATGACGCCTGAAACAAAATACGACTTAGCCATCACCGGTGGCGGATTGGCCGGCCTTAGTCTGGCCATTTTGCAGGCCAAGGCAGGTAAATCAGTGGTTTTATTTGAGAAAAACACCTACCCGTTTCACAGAGTTTGCGGTGAGTACATCAGTTTGGAATCATGGGATTTTCTGGAAAGTTTAGGATTGCCGTTGAGCCAGATGAATCTACCAATTATCAAAAATCTTCAAGTTACTTCACCATCAGGTACATCTTTAGAGGCTCCACTTGATTTGGGCGGATTCGGCATAAGTCGGTATAAACTAGACTTTGAATTGGCTAAAATTGCCAAAAACTTGGGTGTAAAAGTTTTGGAAAGCACCAAAGTAAATGACATTAGAAAAACTGAAACTCAGTTTGAAGTCTATACCGAAAAAGAAGTTTACCTTAGCAAAATGGCCGTAGGAAGTTTCGGAAAAAGGTCTAACCTCGATGTGGATTGGAAACGCCCATTTATAACAAAAAATCGAACTTCGCTAAACCAATATGTTGGTGTGAAATACCACATCAAAACCGATTTTCCGAAAGACAAAATAGCCCTCCACAACTTTTCCGACGGTTATTGTGGTATTTCGGCCATAGAAGATGATTTGTATTGTCTGTGCTACATGACCACCAAAGCCAACCTTAAAAAATCTGACAATAGCATAGCCTTGATGGAAGATAAAATTCTTTCAAAGAATCCATTTCTTCGAGAAATATTCAAAAATTCAGAGAAAGTTTGGCCGCAACCTGAGGTGATTTCGCAAATAAGCTTTGAGAAAAAAGGGCAGTTCGAAAAAGAAATTCCACTCCTCGGTGACGCTTCAGGCATGATAGCTCCGCTCTGCGGCAATGGCATGAGCATGGCGTTTCATGGGGCTTATCTGTTGAATGATTTACTCGAGTCAGTAGAGAATTTGCAAGAAAATTACCCAAAAAGATGGAATCATGAGTTCTCCACCAGACTTCAGGTAGGTAGAACGGTTCAAAGTCTTTTCGGAAATCCAGTAATGACGGATATCTTGATACGAAGTATGAAATTCGCCCCAAGCTTTCTCCAGCTTATTATCAAAAATACCCATGGAAAGAAAATCGGAAAAATTTAAATAAAGTAATTTCCCCGACAATCGTATTCCGCTATTTCCCCCATTTTTGTATCAAAAAATCTCATGAAAAATTACTTTTCCGCATTATTATTCTTGGTCTCAAATACTATTCTTGTCCAAAACTGGACTCCAACTACAAGTGCGGTCACCTTCAAAATCAAAATGCTGGGAGTTAATGTCGATGGTACATTGAAAGGCATGAAAACCAATCTGAAATTCAACAACAACGAGCCTGTTTCGCTATCGGCTACCATAGACTCCAAGACCATAAATACCAGTAACAGCCTAAGAGATAAACATTTAAAAGAAAAAGAAGAATTTTTCCAGCCCGACATTTTCCCAACAATAGGTATGTCTTCTGTTTCGATCCAAAAAAATGGTGAAAATAACTACCTCGGAGTATTCAAAATTACCATCAAAAATACCTCGAAAAACGTAAAAGTACCTTTCACATTCAAGGAAGAAAATGGCAAAGGTGTTTTAAAATCTAGCTTCGAGATTAACCGACAAGAGTGGGATTTCGGAGGAAGTACTCCCGGAATGTCTGACAATGTGAAGGTCTCCATTGTTTTGAACCTTACAAAAAACTAAGCGAGCGAGTGAGACTATTTTGGATTAAAATATTCAAGTTTGAATTTTGGCCATGGAAGGTTTTTTATGCACCTCTCCTGCCCTATTATCTATTTCTAAGTGTTAAATGCCGAAGTCTTACTTTTCCCTCTTTGGTAAACACTTGCCTCCAAAATGGTGGTTTTTTTGAGGAGAACAAAAAGGAAATCCTGACCCAAATTCCTGCAGAATACTTACCCAAAAGCCTTTATATAGAAAGAGATACCGATTTTACATCAATTAATTCTCTAATGGAACATCGGTCGATTGAATACCCTGTAGTGGCTAAACCTTTGGATGAACAAAGGGGGAAAAACGTTGAGATCATCACTGACGAAGCCGAGCTTTTGACATATTATTTGAAAGTTTCAAAAGCATTTGTGATCCAAGAATTTGTACAGTTTCCAATAGAATTGGCCATTTTATACTCTCGCCTTCCTCATGAAAGAAAGGGTGTAGTTAGCTCAATCACAATTAAAGAATTTCTCTCGGTCACTGGAGATGGAAAACAAAGCATTCAAAAGTTGTTGAAGGCCAATTATAGAGCAGTTTTGATTTGGGAGGAATTGCTAATAAATGCAAAAATTGATTTTCAAAGAATCCCTTCGTTTGGTGAAACCATAATCGTTGAAAAAATAGGGAATCATTGTCGAGGAACCATATTTAGAAATGCCACAGAAATAGACAAAGCCAAAACTGCCGCAGCAATTGACAAAATTATGGCGGACTTTGAGGGCTTTAATTACGGTAGATTCGACTTGAAAGTAAAAAGCGTAGAAGATTTATATGCAGCTAAAAACATAAAAATACTCGAACTAAACGGCGTAAATGCAGACGCAGCCCATATTTTTGATCCGAATTATGGCTTAATCCAAGCCATGAAAGATGTCGCTTGGCACTGGAAAAGGTTGGCGGACATAGCGGCTTTTAATCTAAGCCAAGGTTACAGTCCGATTGCATTCAAACCGATTCTCAACAAAATTTTAAAATCATGAATTACCTAATTTTCAAGGTCTTAATTGCCATTGTTTTACCTCAAAACAACCTAACAAACAAAAATTATTTACTCACCAACGGATTTGTTGCCTCGGGTTACGATGTGGTTAGTTATTTTGATAATAAGCCAATGCCAGGCAAAGATGCTTACATAGCTGAATACGAACAGGTTAAGTTCAAGTTTTCATCAGAAGAAAATCTCAAAACATTTAAAGCCAACCCAAAGAAATATGTGCCAAAATATGGCGGTTGGTGTGCTTATGCCATAGGTCTGAATGGCAAAAAAGTAACTGTGGACCCTAAAAGTTACCGCATTTTCAAGAATCAACTATTTTTGTTCTACAAAACTTCAAAAAATGATACTTTAAAGGATTGGTTGGCCTCTGAAGAAGAATTGTTTCGAAAGGCGGAATTAAATTGGTCGAAAATACATTAATTTTAGATTGCGATACAACCTTTAAATATATACATTCGTATATAACTAAAGAATAATCAAACCTAAAAAACCAGAAAATGTATTCTTCACAATATTGGTACCTACAAAATCATTCGCTCTTCAAACACTTAAACAGCAATGATTTAAACGAAATATGCTACATAGCAGCCTATAAAACAGTACGAAAAGGCGATATTATATTTTTTTCAGAAGAAAATACTGGAAGAGTTTTCACGCTAAAAAAAGGAAGTCTCAAAATTGTGAGAATCGATGCCGAAGGCAACGAAATTGTGAAAGATATTCTAAAAGTTGGTGATTTATTCGGCTCTTTGGATTTAATAGAATCAAATGAGGATGAATATGCCATTGTGCTTTCAGACACCGCTACTTTTTGTAGTTTCAAAGCATCAGATTTTGAAAAATTTATCGAAAATAAGCCAGACGTGGCCGTAAAGTACACCAAATGGATAGGTTTTTGGTTTAAAAGACTAGAGAACAGATATTCCAACATCATGTTTAAGGATGTTAAAACCAGATTGTTGAATTTTTTAAGGGATATTTCAAAAGACCATACCACAGATGTAGATGGGTATATTTCATTACCCAATTATCTCACGCATCAAGACATTGCGAGTTTAATTTGCAGTACCCGCCAAACCGTAACCTCGCTTCTAAATACTTTAAAGTCAGAGGGCATCATAACCTATTCTCGGAAAGAAATAAAAGTGAAAATTTCAGTCCTCGAGACCATCAAATAATCGATTTGGTCTTTTAGCCGACAAAAGCGTTTTCTGTTTCATTTTATTTTTGTTTATGAAATTTTTCTAACCAAAAACGATTGGAAATTATGAAAACTTTAATGCTCTTGACATGTTTGGCCTTTCTAGGTTGTACCAATACAGCAGAACCTGAACCTGTAGTTTCTACAACACCAGGTACATCAGAAAACGGGAACAATACAAATACCGAAAACATGGGAATGGACTTTTCAGGGCAAAAATTACTTCTTGAAGGAAAGTTTGTAAACGGAGCTCACCCTACCAGTGGCAATGCTAAAATTTATGAGGCCAAGGATGGTAAAAGAACACTTGTTTTTGAAAATATAAAATCCGACGCTGGACCCGACTTGAGAATATACATAGCTAATGACAAGGCTGTTACCAAGTTTGTTGAACTCAGCAACAAAGTAGAAAACGGCAATAAAATGTACGATATCCCTGCTAAAGTAGACCTCAGCAAACAGAAATTTGTACTGATCTGGTGCAAACAATTTTCAGTACTGTTTGGTCACGCAGAACTCAAATAATCAAAACTTTAATCCAAAAAAACATCATGAAAAAATCAATTTCATTGCTATTGCTGTGCCTATTTTTTACAAAAACTTGGTCACAAAGTCTCGATTTCGCAGTAGCCGCCAAAAAGGAATTTGCACCTTCGGCCTCTTTCCAAAAAACTTATGACCTAGGAAAAAAGAAAAACTTTCAGCTTGGCTGGGGAGTAAGAGCCAACGGTTATTTCAGTGGAGAAAAAGAATATTTAACAGCACCTGCATTATTGACTTCTGGAAAGCAAAGCTTGGCGGCGTTTTTTACCGAATACAATCCTGCAAAAATAGACACCATCAACTTCTCGAAATCTAGTTTGGTTTCTGTCAATGCCCTCATTATTCTACAATATTCATTTAAAAAATCAGCTATCGGATTTAATATTGATGCCCTAGGTTTTACGCTTGGCGGCAAACAAAGCGGAATTTTTAGAGCTTCCGAGTCGCCATCGCTCAACAAAACCACCCAAACGGCCTCACCGACTCCGTTAAACGTTCTGCTGATTTCAGACAGCGACAGAGGCAGTTTAAACTCTGAATTATTCTTTAAACAAACTCTAAAAAACCAAAATGCCCTACGCTTTGGGCTCAGTTTTCAGTTTATGGAGTACACTACAAAACAAGTACTTACCTTCGAAAATGACAGATTCAGACATAAATCTTTGATGCCATTTGTGTCCTACGCTATAAACCTCAAAAAGTAAATCAAAAGCATGGATAATTTCATAAAATACCATCACAATGTTTTGTTGGAAATAGAAAAAATTACCCGACAAATCAGCCATGATGACTTCATTAAAAAGCTTGAAATATTAAGCGGAAGCTCTATAGGACAGCACGTTAGGCACATAGTCGAATTCTATATCTGCCTTTTTTCTGAGAAAGAATATGTGAACTATGATGAAAGAGAAAGAAATCTCTTAATTGAGAATTCGCCCGTTTACACACAAGAGGTTTTAGGAAATTTAAAGTCCCAGTTGTTGAATTTAGACTTTAACAAAAAGGTGATTTTCAAACAAAACATAAATAACGAAGAAGTCTTCCTACATACAAGCTATCAACGCGAACTCATCTATTTGGGCGAACATACGATACATCACTTCGCCTTAATAAAAATCGGAATTACGTCTTTATGTCCCGATTTGAAACTAGATAAAAACTTCGGTGTGGCCGACTCAACGGTGAAATATCGTGAAAATCAAATGGAAAAATCATGTGCGTCTTAACTTATGTTCCGGTTGCCAACAAAGGGTTTATTGTGACCTCCAATCGTGATGAAAACATTCAAAGGCCCATGGCCATACCGCCAAAAAAGTTAAAAATTAATGGTGTAGAGGTGTTTTGTCCGATAGATCCCAGCTCAAAAGGGACTTGGATAGCTACTACCAAATGCTATACCTTGGTGCTGCTGAATGGAGGCAATAAAAAACATAAAGTGGCCAAAAACTACAGACAAAGCAGAGGTCAGGTTATTTTGGAGTTCTTGAAATGGAATGACCCACATACTTTCTTTGATAATTTTTTGTTTGAAGAAATGGAGCCTTTCACACTAGTGCTTTTTAAGAATGAGGAGCGTTCAGATATATCTGAGATTAAGTGGTGTTCCGGAGAAAAATACATGAATCAGTATGATGGAGAAAATTCATTAATATGGTCATCAGCAACACTTTACGACCAATCGGCCGTGGAGAAACGCAAGTCTTGGTTTTTTGATCATTTGCAAAACCACAACCTAGATATTTCAAGTGAAAATATCCTTGAATTTCACCAAAATGGTGGAAAAGAAGACCCCAGAGACAGCATAAAACTCAAAAGAGAAGAAGGAATAGAAACGGTTTGCATTACGCAAATCGAAATTTACCCTAATTCTAAATACCTTTATTTCAATAACTTAACCAACAACACCAGTAATCGTTTCATCATATATTAGAAATTCCTGATGGTCAATCGGATTTTCCTAAAACCGATATATTGATTATCTTTACTGCAGATAAATGAAGTTCTTGCTTACGAATTACAGCAAAATTTAAATAATTTCTAGGCCCTACATTTATTCTTGGCATAGAGTAATGCAGATATGATCAAACAGCACGTCGTAAGTTTCTTCTCCAAATATCCAGCTTTGCCATACGTGCTAAAATGGACACTTATCACGGCCTTTATTGGAATTTTAGCAGGTTCTGCCTCTGCTGGATTCCTCATTTCACTAGATTATGTAACCAACCTCAGAGAATCCAATCTTTGGCTGATTGCGTTGTTGCCCATTGCAGGCTTGGTTGTCGGTTTAATGTATCAGTACTATGGAAAAGATGTGGAAGCTGGCAACAATCTGTTATTAGAAAATATACATGAGCCCAAGGAAACCATACCTTTAAAAATGGCCATTTTTATATATTTGGGAACCATGAGCACGCATTTGTTTGGTGGATCAGCAGGCCGTGAAGGTACAGCCCTCCAGATGGCGGGCTCGTTGAGTGACCAACTAAGCAAACCACTAAAACTATCAAAAGAAGATAGAAAAACATTACTCATTTCGGCTGTGGCTGCGGGTTTTGGTTCGGTTTTCGGTACGCCTCTTGCTGGAGCTATTTTTGCCTTAGAGTTTCAGAAAGTAGGCAAAATGAGATACAATGCTATTTTTCCGGCATTTTTAGCAGCTATTCTGGCAGATCTGGTCACCAACTTATGGCAAGCTAAACACACGCATTATAGTATTTCACATATACCTCAACTAGATTTAAAGCCGCTCATATATAGCATTTTATCCGGAATATTCTTTGGAATTTGTGCAGCGGTTTTCAGCAAATCTATTCATAAAGTTGGGTATTTGTTTAAATCCAAAATCTCATTTCCGGCTTTGCGACCATTTGTTGGAGGAATAATAGTGGCCATGGCTGTTTGGCTAATTGGCTCCACAAAATATATTGGCCTGGGTATACCCACCATTTTGGCTTCTTTTACAGAAGCTTTGCCATATTATGACTTTGCCCTCAAAATGGTTCTCACAATTCTCACCTTAGCGGCTGGGTTTAAGGGTGGTGAAGTAACACCCCTGTTTTTCATTGGAGCAACTTTGGGCAATGCCTTGGCTTATCTCATACCTTTGCCCTTGGATCTTTTGGCTGGTATGGGATTTGTATCAGTTTTTGCAGGAGCCACCAATACACCATTGGCTTGTATAATGCTCGGAATTGAGCTTTTCGGAGCCGATTCAGCCGTTTATATGGCGGTAGCGGTAGTTACGGCCTACTTATTTTCAGGACATAACAGCATTTACACCAAACAAATAATAGGAGAAACGAAACATAGAAACTTTAAAAATCAAGTGGGCAAAAACTTTCAAGAATTGTGAAATTCATGGTTAATTTTGACCCAAAAGGCACTAAAACTTTGTGTTACTTTGTGAAACCATTGTGCAACTTTGTGGAATAGCATTCACATGAAATGGATTTAGAATCACAAACAAAAAAATGGATGTCAAAAAGCATTTAAAACTTGCAAGAATATGAAAAAATACGAGTACAAAGTTATTAAAACTACCCAAGAAGGCTTTTGGAATCCTCAAGTGAATGAAATAGATCTTACCTCAAAATTGAATAATTTAGGCCAAGAAGGTTGGGAAATGGTGTCTGCGGTAGAAACCAATTCGCACCAGGGAAGTACAAAAGAAATAGTGCTGTTTTTCAAAAGAGAAGCCACTTTTTAATCAAAATATTAACAAAATAGAAAAATGACAGTAGCAGAATTAGTGCAAAAAATCAAAACTCAAGCAGCAAATATTCAGTTTTCAGAAATCATTGAGACTGTGGATGCCCATTACAATTTCACTCCGACGGCATTCAAAAATGGAGAAACCATGAATGAAGCCAATCAAAATAATGGCTCATGCAAAGTGTTTTCGTTCGCAAAAAAACAAAACTTTTCAAAAGAGGAGACCTTGGCTTGCTTTGGAGATTATTACAGAAAAGACGTCTTAGAAAACCCAGAAGGCAGTGACCACCAAAATATTAGAAATTTTATAAAGTTTGGTTGGGAAGGAATCGTATTTGAAGGAGAGGCTTTGAGTGAGAAAAAATAATTCTCACTCCTCCAAATTCCTACTTATCGCCAATTCCATCCCTCGGATTTCGGCCAAACCTTTGAGTCTTCCTATGGCTGAATAGCCCGGATAAGTAGTTTTTTGTAAATCATCCAACATTTGGTGGCCGTGGTCAGGACGCATAGGTATTTGGGCATCTGGCTGACCAATTCGGCGTTTTTCTTCTTTCAAAATCTCCGAAATGACTCCGTACATATCTACATCACCAGCCAAATGAGCGGCTTCATGAAATACCAAAGTGTCGTATTCAGTTTCACGCTTGGTGGTTCGCAAATGCACAAAATGTATTCTATCCGCAAATTTACGGGCCATTTTCACCAAATCATTGTCGGCTCTGACACCTAAAGAACCCGTGCAAAAAGTTATGCCGTTGGCTCTTACATCAGAAGCATTCATCAACATTTCTAAGTCTTGTTCTGTACTCACTACCCTCGGCAATCCCAAAAGCGGGAAAGGCGGATCGTCAGGGTGAATGCAAAGATTTATCCCCAATTCTTGAGCAAAAGGTGCAACTTGGGAGACAAAATAGTGCAAATTTGCTCTTAATTCGTCCGCACCAATTTCTGAATAATTATTCAAAAGCCCTTGAAAAGTCTCTAAATGAAATGCCTCCATAGAACCTGGTAAACCCAACAAAACTGTGTTCTGCAACTCGGCTTTTTCGACCTCGCTCATACTTTCAAATCTTACTTTTGCAACCAGCTTAACCTCTTCGCTATAAGCATTTTCAGAGCCCGGCCTTTTTAGAATAAATAAATCAAATGCAGCGAAATCTGTCCAAACAAACCGCAAGGCCTTGGCACCATCGGGCATAGTGTAGTCGAGTTTGGTGCGAGACCAATCCAGAACAGGCATGAAATTATAACAAACGGTTTTTATACCGCATTTGGCCAAATTCTGCAATGAAATCTTGTAATTTTCAATGTACTTTTCTCGGGTAGGAAGCCCTTTTTTGATGTCCTCATGCACTGGAAGACTCTCAACCACCAACCACCGAAGTTCAGAAAATTTATCATTGTCCTTTTCAATAATCGCTATTCTTTCCTGAATTGCGGCTTCTGTCCAAACATCGCCTACCGGTATTTGGTGGAGGGCAGAAACTACACCTGTGCAACCGGATTGACGAATATCCATTAAACTTACAGGGTCATTGGGACCAAACCAACGCATGGTATGTATCATATTTTTAGGTTGAATTTGAGGTAAGAATAGTTAAAATAATAAATACTCAAATTAGGAATTTAAGATAATATCAGAATATTTCTAGAAAGGAAAAATCAAAAATCTATTGAAATTTTCACTTTACCACCGAGTCCTTTTTCTACAATCTCAAAAAGCGTTTTCAATGTCATATTGCTACCATCATTCTCAACTCTAGATATATAGGTTCGCTTTTTATCAACTATTTGACCCAATTGTTCTTGTGTTAAATTCTTTTCTTCCCTCGCTTTTCTCAGCAGTAAACCTATTTTAAAAGACTCGAAATCTCTTTCTAAAACATCTCTCCTTTCTGTTCCAACTTGGCCATAGACCTCATCTTTTATATTTTTCCAGCTTTTAGTTTCCATATTTTTCTAAATTGTACTTTTTCATTAATCTTAAAGCCTTCTCAATTTCTCCGTTAGGAGTTTTTTCAGTCTTTTTTTTAAATCCATTCAGCAAAATCACTAATTTTCCTTTGTCAAAAAAACAAAAAACTCTCCAAATATTAGAGGCCAACTTTATTCTAGCTTCATATAGCCCGTTTGTGCCTTCTAAATGTTTTAAATAATTCGAAGGAATTCTCTCTAAAGTCTCAATTGCCTCAATTATTTTGAAAATCTTATCTTGGACTTTTCTATCTTGGTCTTTCAGAAAGTTAATAAAGTGATCTTCATACGCTACTACTTCACGGATTTTCATGATTAAACAAAAGTAACTTAAAAGTTACAATATTCAAATATTTTATTGATTATGATTTTAGTTTACCTTTTACTTCAAGCCTTAAACGCCAAACCCAACTCCTCTTTATCATCAAAATGACTTTTCACTCCTTTGACATCTTGGTAGGTTTCATGTCCTTTGCCTGCTACCAAAATAATGTCCTGAGAACCCGCCAATTCAGCGGCCTTTTTAATGGCCTCCCTCCTATCGGTGATTTGAAATACCTTACGTTTTTGTGTTATGCTAACGCCTGCCTGCATATCTGCCAATATATCCTCGGGCTCTTCGTTCCTAGGATTATCAGACGTAAGTATCACTATATCAGATAATTCACACGCTATTTTAGCCATCAATGGTCGTTTTCCCTTGTCTCGGTTTCCGCCACAACCTACCACGGTTATCACTTTCTGATTTCCTTCTCGGAGGTCTTTGATAGTCTCCAAAACGTTCTGCAAAGCATCAGGAGTGTGAGCGTAATCAACAATTCCAACACGACGATCAGCAGCTAAAATTTGTTCAAAACGTCCAGGAGGTGGCTTGAGTTCAGAAAGGATGGTGAGTATATTTTCCGAATTTTCTCCCAACAGAACGGCTGCACCATATACCGCCAAAAGATTGTAAGCGTTGAAATTACCAATCAGTTTAAACCAAACTTCTTGCCCATTCACATCCATTTGCAACCCAAAAAGTCCGCAATCCATCACCTTTCCTTTGAAGTTTCCGATGTTCTTCAAAGAATAAGAGTATTTCGTAGCAGCTGTATTTTGGAGCATTACTTTACCATTTTTATCGTCGGCATTTGTAAGGGCAAAAGCAGTTTTAGGTAACATATCAAAAAAGCCTTTCTTGGCTTTGATATAATTGTCGAAAGTCAAATGAAAATCTAAGTGATCTTGAGTGATGTTAGTAAAGATTCCACCGGCGAAAGTCAAACCAGCAATCCGCTGCATTTCTACGGCATGAGAACTCACCTCCATAAATACATAAATACAGCCCTTTTGCTGCATAGTACTCAATAATTCATTGATTTTTACCGAATCCGGAGTGGTATGGGTGGAAGGAATCACCTCGTCTTCTACCTGATTTTGGACCGTTGATAACAAACCACACTTGTAGCCTAATTTTCTAAAAAGATTAAAAAGTAAAGTAGCTATGGAGGTTTTGCCATTAGTCCCGGTTACTCCTACCAAGGTTATATTTCTAGACGGATTCCCATAAAAATTACCTGCCGCAATACCCATGCATTTAGCAGAATTTTCTACTAAAATATAAGTAATATTATCTATCAAAACTTCTGGAAATCTCTCACATAGTACAGCGGTAGCTCCTGATTCTATGGCCTTCTGGATAAAATTGTGGCCATCAACTTGTGTTCCTGGAATAGCTACAAATAGTGTATTCAGCTCAATTTTTCTTGAATCAAACTCAATTTTTGATATCTCTATATCAGTTATTCCTGAAACAGATTTGATGGGAATTGTATATAAAAGTTCGCTTAGGAGCATCTAATATTTATTTTGTTGTAAAGATAATTTAGTAATTCCAATGAATAGTTAAAAATGGAGTCTTGGATTATGAAAATTTACTATTTTTGTTAATTAAACTTACTTTATCTTACAACACCCTTTCTAATAAAAACTTTGACCTTTAAATGAAAAATAAAATTCAAAACAAATATATAACTTTGATAATGGCCATTTTGGGCTATTTTTCAAATTCGTTCATTGTCAATTTGCCCTATGTACTAAGCGACCCCCCATTTCTAGATTTGCGATTTTCTCCTGTCAATTTGGTAGACGCCAACTTGTATTTGCTCATTATTCAACATTTAGGTATACTCGTAGGGGCCTTGGTATTTAGTTTTTGGGTCGATAAAAAAAGTAGATTATTCATACTATTGGTTTCAGTTTTTACCTATTCATTTGCCACTTTTTTAGGTGGTTTGGTAAACAATTATTACCTTTTTCTACTATTAAAATTTATAACAGGATTTGGTCTGGCACCAGAATTGGGCATTGGAATGGTTTTGGTAAGCGAGCTTTTTGAAAGAAAGAAAAACAGCCTTTTGGTGGGAATAATAGCGATGTCGGGTTGCATTGCCGTAATAATTTTGAGTATATCGAGTAAAATTTATTCTTGGAGAGATATTTATATCTATTCCGGATTAGGTAGCATGCTCATTATGTTAACTCGATTCGCATCTTTCGAATCGGACCTATTTCTAAAAATAAAACACGAAAATGACAGCTTGGATAGTGTTATTCAAACCTTATCGAATAGGAAATTCTATTCGCTACTTTTGTGTATGTTACCCATTTACGTTATTACTGCTGGATCAATATTTCTTACTGCAGATATTTATGAACAATACAAAATTGTGGTCGAAAAGAACACCTTAACAATTTGCTTTGGTCTCGGGGCTATTTTTGGCTTTATTATGGTTCCATTTTTAACGCACAAATTCAAATCGCGAAAGTTGATCATAAAGATTTGCATTTTTGCTCTTCTGCTCATTAGTCTGACCACAAGTGTCAACAATTATTTTGGCAAACATGGGATGCTTAGTTTTCAATATTTCTATACAATAGTTACACTCTATGGTATTTTCTCTGGTTACCTTTTTGAATTTTTAATTTTTGTATTAGAACAATACGGTACAAACCGTAGAGCAAGTGCCACTACTCTACTGTTCTCGTTTGCTAGATCATCAGTATTTATCTTCTCTTTGGTAATACCCTATCTAAATAATAAATTCTTCCATAGTTTTTTAAATACTCTGCTATTCCTAGAGGCAATGGTATTTGCTGGGGCAATTTGGTCTATTTATAAACTCAACGAAAACTACAATAAAGACCTTGATTTCGTAGACTAGTTGTCTGTCCATCTACGTACTCATCTTGTCCATTTTCGGACGATAAACAAATTTACACTTAACACAACCATCACAATATTAGCATATTGCATTTTTGGCATAAAATTCGAATCTAATAATTAAAAATATGTTTTAAGAAAAATGATAGAGCTACAAGGCATAGGCAAATATATAAAACAAGGGTTTGGAAAAGTTTATATTTTAAAGAATATAAGCTTGAAAATAGAACAAGGTGAGTTTGTGTCCATTATGGGCCCATCAGGTTCTGGTAAATCTACCCTGCTTCATATTCTTGGACTTTTAGAAGACGCCTCAGAAGGTAGTTATGAACTTTTAGGCGAAAATGTCACTTCACTTTCAGAAAAAAAGAAAACCGAAATTCATAGAAATACGATCGGATTTGTATTTCAAGCCTATCATTTAATTGACGAACTCACTGTGTATGAGAACATAGAAACGCCACTTTTGTACCAAAACATATCATCGTCGGAACGGAAAAGTAGGGTTGCAGATATTTTAGATAGATTTAATATTGTAGCAAAAAAAGACCTCTTTCCTAGCCAACTATCGGGTGGACAACAACAGCTGGTTGGTATTGCTCGAGCTTTGGTAGCCTCTCCAAAAATTATTTTTGCCGATGAACCAACAGGAAACCTACACTCCGACCAAGCAGATTATATCATGCAGGTATTTAAGGAATTAAATCAAAAAGACGGTGTAACCATAGTGCAAGTAACCCACTCAAAAACCAACGCTGAATATGGCAACAGAGTGGTAAATTTAAAAGACGGTTGGTTGGATTAGGATATCCTGGAAATTGACCTAGAATAAAACTATTCTTTTTTTTACTCAACAAATTATGAAAAAGCTGTTAATATACTTATGCTTTCTGATAGGAAACAATGCTTTTGGACAGGCCTATTCACTAAAAAAATGCATTGAAGTAGCCATCAAGAACAATCCTACGTTTCAGCGGGCATATTTAAATGCAGAACTGGCCAATGCCAATAGTGCCGACGCCAAATCAAGAAATATTCCTCAAGTTCAGGCCTATTTTTCACAAGGAATGAATTTTGGCCGCTCTATTGATAGATTCTCCAATGACTATATAAATCAATTGTACAACTCCACTTATGGCAGTTTGCAGATGAACATGCCTATCTACAAAGGTTTTCAAACCAAAAACCTCGTAGAAAGTACCAAACTATTACAACAAGCAGAAACCCAAAACCTAGAGGCGGACAAAAATTCACTTTCAATAAATCTTTTGAAAGCGTATTTGGATGTATTGGCATCAAAAGAACTACTTTCAGCTGCAAGAAAGCAATTAGAAAACTCCGAGATACAACTAGCAAGGCAAGAAAAAATGATGGCGGCTGGAACCTCTGGTAAACTAGAGCAACTACAGTTTAGCAATCAAGCCACTGCAGATAAAGGCAACCTCATCGACGCTAAATACAATTATCAAATTGCCCGCTTGGCCCTGTTTCAGCTGATGAACATAAAGCCCAACGATAGCATCGATTTCGAAGCCATCGTGCCTTACGAAATCGGTCAAGCACCTTTGGTAGATTTTACGGCCAATCCGGTTGAGTTTTTACCCGAATACAAAAGTTTTGAATTGCAAAGTCTTAGTTTCGATAGACGAATAAAGGCCAATAAAGCAGAGAACTCGCCTTCTGTGAATTTGAGTGGCAATTATAGCACTTTTTATGCCTCATCAAATCCAGAGCGAACATTTTTTCAACAAGTGAACGACACCCGAAACGGCTCATTTTCACTAAACTTGGCCATTCCGATTTTCTCAAAGTTCCAAACCTCTCCAAGAACCCAGCAATTGGCGGTTCAGAAAAAAATGTTGGACAATACACGTAAGGTAAAAGAAAATACGCTGCAACAGGAAGTGGAATCTGCCATTCTGATGCTAAAAGCCATGGGCGAAAGATATCAAAACGCCACTCAGCAGGTAGAAATCAGCAAAGAAAACCTCAAGTTGGTGGAATTGAGAATAGAGGCTGGAACGATAAATCCGATAGAATTTTCACTGGCCCAAGCCAATCTCGAAAGGGCCGTTTCAAACCAAATTCAGACGAAATTCAGGTGGATATTGCAGAAAAAACTGTTGGGATATTACCAAACTGGCGAATTTGATTTTCTTTAAAAATTACATGAACGGAAACTAAATTCCGATAAAGCTTTCTTAGTTTTACATAAATTTGAAATTTTGATGCACGATAAAAACATATTGATTATTGACGACGATGTAGACATTCTGAATGCAGCCAAACTGCTACTGAAACGTCATTTTCAAAAAGTAGAAATCGAGAAAAATCCCGACAAAATACCCTATCTGGTCAATAACTTCACGTTTGATGTCATTTTGCTTGACATGAATTTCAGCCGAGATGTAAACACAGGCAATGAAGGATTCTTCTGGTTAGATTTTATCTTGGATAAGAAAAAAGATCAAAAAGTAATACTTTTCACGGCGTTTGGAGGAATAGAGATGGCCGTAAGAGCCATTAAAAATGGTGCATCCGACTTTATACTTAAGCCTTGGATTAATGACAAACTGCTTGAAACATTGAGTGGGGTTTTCAGCAAAAAAGACCAAAAAGAGATTCAAGAGGCTCCAACACCTCAAAGTATTATTGGTGAATCAGAGGAAATGAAGAAAGTGGCTGAGCTTATCAAACAAGTAGCTGCCACTGACGCCAACATTTTGATATTAGGAGAAAATGGAACAGGCAAAGACCTTGTAGCCAGAGAAATACATCAGTTTTCAAAAAGAAAAGATAAAAAGTTCGTACATGCTGACTTGGGATCGGTTAGTGAAAATCTGTTCGAAAGTGAGCTATTTGGACATGTAAAAGGTGCATTTACAGATGCCCGTGAAGAGAGAACAGGGAGATTCCAAGAAGCTGATAAAGGCACGATTTTCTTGGATGAAATAGGAAATGTACCAATGGTGCTCCAGAATAAACTGCTTTTTGCACTTCAGAATCGAAACATTGTGAAAGTGGGTTCCAACACTCAAGTTCCGTTTGATGCACGTTTGATTTGTGCCACCAACGAGGCTATTTATGAGCGAGTAGAGGAAAAAACATTTAGACAGGATTTACTTTTCAGAATAAATACTATTGAAATAAATCTGCCCCCACTGCGAGAAAGAGGTCAGGATATTTTACTTTTAGCAGAACACTTCCTGGGTATTTATGCTAAAAAATATAATAGAAAAATAAAAGGATTAAGTGGCCCTTTACAAAAAAAACTCATGGCTTATCACTGGCCTGGCAACGTGCGTGAGCTACAACATGTGATAGAGAGAGCGGTGATTATAACTCAAAATACGATGTTGAATGAAGACGATTTTGTCGTCAGAAAAACCAATAATACTAATAACCCAGTAGTGGAGACTTATTATCTAGAAGACCTTGAGAAACAATTGATAATCAAAACACTAAAAAAACATAACGGAAATATAACTGATGCATCCAAAGAAATGGGAATAAGCCGACAGGCTCTTTACAGAAGGATAGAAAAGTTTAATTTATGATTATATTTGTTTTAAAATAATTCAAAATCATGCAAAGTTCATTAAAACAGCCATTTAATAATGCCCAGTTAGAACTTCTGAAGGTATTTTCCCATAATTTACCAGAAAATGAATTAATGGCTTTGAAGAAAATTATTTCAAATTTTTTTGCAGAAAAATTAATCCAGCAAGCAGATAAAAAATGGGATGAGATGAATTGGTCTGACCAAGATATGGATCAGTTACTGGGTCAGAAACTTCGAAAATCTAGGATTTGATTTGAAAAAAATAGCTTTAGATACAAATATTCTTTTGGTTTCAATTGCTAGTAAATCGAAATATCATTGGGTATTTGAAGCATTTAGAAATGAACTATTTACGCTATGTGTAACCACAGATATCCTAGATGAATATGCCGAAATAATAGAACAAAAAATGGGTTTTCAAGCAGGAGAAAATGCTTTGGGTGTTCTTGAAAATTCAATAAATGTTGACCTCATTACAACCTATTTCCGATTTAATCTACTAAAAGACGAAGATGACAATAAGTTTGTTGATTGTGCAATAGCAGCAAATGCTGATTTTATTGTAACTCATAATTCAGACTTCAATGTCCTCAAAGAAATTGATTTCCCGAATGTCTCAGTCTTGAATTTGGATGAGTTTAAAGAAATAATTATCAGAAAATAGTTTCTTTATGAAAAACTTCAGCTTCGGTATTCTCCTAAGAATCGTGCTCATAACAGGCATCTCATTGGGATTATCATGGGCATTTGTTCAGAAAAACTCCCCACTCACTTTTATATTTGGAATATTCTTGATTATCACTTCGGTAAATCTTTACAAATATGTAACTTCTCTGAATCGCAAAATGAAGCGGCTTTTTGAGTCCATCCAATATCAAGACTTCGCCATCACTTTCAAATCTGACAACAAACTTGGAGAGAGTTTTAGAGATCTCAACAACGACCTCAACGCGGTAATTAATAGCTTCAACCAAGTCAGGGCAGAGCGTGAAGCTACCCTTCATTTTATAAATGCCATTATTCAGCAAATAAACGTGGGTATTCTTTCGTATGACACCGAAGGTAAAATCGAAATTAACAACCAGGCAGCCAACAAACTCCTCAAGGTGTATAGACTTAAGCATATTTCTGATATTGAGAAACAAAATCCTTCAATTTTTGAATGTATAGTTTCCTTAAAGCCAGGAGAGTCGCGATTGCTCAGCCTATTGGATAACGACCTCTCCTTTTCGGTTACTGAGATTCAGATGCGTGGTCGAAAAATCAGACTTGTGGCCATACATAATATTCGTTCTGAATTGCAAATCAAGGAGTTAGAAGCTTGGCAAAACCTCACGAAAGTTCTTCGTCATGAAATCATGAATTCGGTAACACCAATAGTTTCACTTGCGGAAACCATGAAAGATATTGTAGAAAATGAGATAAAGGCCAACAGCCAAAAAGAACAAGAATCCATTGACGACCTCAAAGATGCTCTTCAGACCGTTCAGAGGAGAGGCAACGGTATAATGAAATTTGTAAATGCTTATAGAGAATTTACTTCTATTCCTATTCCGAATAAGTCATACGTAAGTTCTAGCCAATTACTCAAAACATTGGAAGGCATTTTTGCCATAAAAGCAGCTGAAAATCAGGTTAATATTGTCTTTGAATTAAGAAACGATTTTGAAGCGTTTATGGATATTGAGCAAATTGAGCAAGTGCTAATTAATATTGTCAAAAATGCTTTTGAGGTAGAAAACACTTCCGAAAAACCCGAAATTAGGGTGATTTCACATACAGAAAACGGCACCAAAACCATTGAAATAATGGACAACGGCACAGGTATTGAAAAAACACTTCAAGAAAAAATATTCATCCCTTTTTACACTACCAAAAAGACAGGTTCCGGCATAGGGCTTAGTCTCTCTCGCCAAATTATGCAGCTCAACGACGGAAACATCAATTTCTACGAAAATAAACCAACGGGAGCGGTATTTGTGTTGCAATTTTCATAAAAACACAACAAAAACAAATTTTGGCAATTGGTTAAAAGATATAAGTTATCGAAATAATTATTCCAAAGATTTCATATTGTTTTAAGGACTTTAGAGTGGTTGAAAAATATTAGCCAATGAAAGAATTCTAATGAATAGACCTCAGAGAGGTCAAACTATTTTAGCCAAAGATGTAATGAGAAACCCACGACCTCAAAGCATAGCGACCTCAGAGAGGTCAAAGTTTATCAGCTTAAGATGTAGTGAGAAACCAATGACATCAAAGCATAGCGACCTAAGAGAGGTCAAAATATATCAGCTAAAGATGTAGTGAGAAACTCATGATCTCAAAGAATGCGACCTCAGAGAGGTCAAAATATATCAGCTAAAGATGTAGTGAAAAACCCATGACCTCAAAGCATAGCGACCTCAGAGAGGTCAAAGTATATTAGCCAATTAGAAAAAGATAAAAACATACCCCACGACCTCAGCGAGGTCGAACATCCACCAATTATTTAAATCACGAATTATTTCAATGAAAATGCGGCCGCTATGCATATGGAAAAAATGCACTGGAAAATTTTCTGGTCTCAAAATTCAAATATACTGAGACCGCTCTGTGGTCGGAAAATATTGTTTGGATATAAATTCAAAATTCTAATATACTGAGACCGCTCTGCGTTCGGAAAATATTGTTTGTATGTAAATTCAAAATTCTAATATATCGAGACCGCTCTGCAATCGAAAAATACCGTTTTAAGATAATTTCTTACTAACCAAAAAAACGGCTAGTCATCAAAAAACTCAAAAACATACTCATTTTTAAATTCTATCTCATTTTTCTTTAAAAAATCAAAATACTCGCCCCTGAATGACTTCTTTTTATGATGATTTTCTTGATTCATTACCTATTTAATAACTTTGTCACGATCACTGTATCCATGTGAGAATACACCATAACCAGATTGCCATTCAAATTTATTTTTGCTTAAATTTTCATTTTTAATGAATGCATTTGAAGACTTTTTAATTTCTCTTACCAAGTCTTCAATCAATTCATGTCCTTTGTAGTCAAAGAAAATATGTATGTGGTCTGTGTAACCATTTACCGCATATGAATAATGTTTTCTTTCGTTAATTATTCCTGAAATATATTCAAAAACTCTTCCTCTCCATTCTTTTTGAAGTAAGGCTTCTCGTCTTTTAACAGCGAAAACGATGTGCAGTAGGATTCTTCTGTAGGTGTTTGCCATTTTTTTTGGTAGTGTTAGATTAGAAGTTCAATTAAAATTAATTTTTTATTTTAATTGAACATAATCAAATTATGATAAATAATTTATGATAATTAAATCACATATAGAAATGCAAATTTTCGGAAATGTTTGACCCCTCTGGGGTCATTGAAACTATAAACCAAACCTTAATTTCTAATATACTGGGACCGCTCTGCGGTCACCGTATTTAATAAATTATGATTAGATTAGGCCGCTCTGCGGTATCCATTTTCCGTAATAAATGAAGTTTTTTCATAAAAACACAAACGGACAAATAACGTCCGAAAATGGACAAATAACGCAGCTCAATAATTCACATTTTATTGACTATTAGATGTTTATATTTTTGGCATGAAATAGGAATATTATAATAATGTATAGAACTAATAAATAACAATGGACGTAATAAAACCTAAAAAATTCTGGACGAAACAGAAAATTACTCTCACCGGCTTAGGTGCGGCACTTGTCGCATTTATCATATACCTGACTTTCTTTTCTGACAAAAGATCAAAGCTAAATGTTGACGCTGAAAAAATTACCATAAGTGATGTAAAAGAAGGCAATTTCGATGAGTTCATAATAGTTCAAGGTGCAGTACAACCACTGAAAACCATACGTCTGGATGCGATAGTTGGAGGTTATGTTACGCAAAAATTGGTTGAAGGTGGTACCAAGGTAGAGAAAGGCCAAATAATTTTAAGGTTGGAAAATCAGCAACTTAAGTTAAATTTCCTACAGTCTGAAACAGAAGCAAATAGATTGGTAAATGACCTCCAAAATACTCGTCAGAGATTGAGAGTGGAGAAATTTACATTGCGTAAAACTCTAGCTGAGTTAGATTTTCAAATTGACCAAGCCAAAGATGCTTACGAAAGAAACAAGAAATTGATAAAAGATAATGTAATCTCGGAATCCGATTTCCAAAAATCAAAAAGAGAATATGAGAGACAGGTAAATCAAAGAAACATTGAGGTTGAGTCTCAAAAGTATCAAGAAGAAAATTCAAATCTGCAAATCAAACAATTGGAAGGAACGCTACAAAGGACTCAAAAAAACGTAGACCTTTGGCGTGAAACGCTTGAAAATCTGGTAGTAAAAGCACCTGTTTCTGGTTTACTTTCCTCTATAGATGTGGAAGTTGGTTCCAACATCAGCCAAGGCCAAAACATTGGTCAAATCGATGATTTAGATGGCTTCAAGATGCGTTCTGATATAGATGAACATTATATTTCAAGAATATTTCCGGGACTAAAAGGATCATTCGAATTCAACGGGAAGTCACACGAAATTGACATCATAAAAGTGTATCCAGAAGTTAAAAACGGTAGGTTTGCTGTCGACATGACTTTCACGGGTAAATCGCCAGAGGGCATCAGACGTGGTCAGTCGTCACCTGTGAGATTGGAACTTGGAAAAGCTGAAAAAGCAATTTTGATACCTGTGGGTGGATTTTTCTCAGACACGGGTGGTAACTGGATCTATGTGGTGGACGCCTCAGGAAAAAAGGCCGTAAAAAGAAATATTTCACTGGGTCGCAAAAATCCAGAATATTTCGAAGTGCTAAGTGGCCTGAAGTCAGGAGAGAAAGTGATTACAAGTGGTTATGAGAACTTTGGAGATAAGGAAGTTCTAGTATTTTAAAGAAGCTGAAAACTGAATAGAACACAGATTAAACGGATTGGACACAGATTTTTACTTTAATTTTTTTGTAAATACTCATGTTCATACTTTTTAAATATCTGAATGTAATCGATTCTCTATTAAGTCACCAGCTCAAATTATCCGTGTCAAATCCGTGTTTTTCCGTGTTCTCGAAAATGAAAAATGATATAATAATTTTGAATAAAAGCTAAAAATATGCTCAAAACGACAAATCTAAAGAAGGTATTTAGTACCGAGGAAATTGAAACCACAGCCTTGAATGGCATCGATTTAGAAATCAAAGATGGCGAATTTGTAGCCATTATGGGTCCATCAGGATGTGGCAAATCTACTTTGCTGAACATCATTGGTTTGCTCGATAATCCATCTGAGGGAAGTTATGATTTTTATGGAAATGAAGTAGCCAAAATGACCGAAAGAGAAAGAGCTTCTTTGAGAAAGGGAAACATTGGTTTTGTATTCCAGAGTTTTAATCTCATAGACGAGTTGACGGTTTTTGAAAATGTAGAATTGCCGCTACTTTATTTGAAAACCCCTTCCGCAGAAAGAAAAACCTTGGTTGAGGCCGCGTTAGCCCGTATGAACATGATGCACCGTCGCAACCACTTCCCTCAACAGTTATCGGGTGGTCAACAACAACGTGTGGCTATAGCAAGAGCCGTAGTTGCCAAACCAAAACTTATTTTGGCCGATGAACCAACTGGTAATTTGGACTCGACAAATGGCGAGGAAGTAATGAAATTATTGATGGAGTTGAACGCCGAAGGAACCACGATAGCTATGGTGACACACTCGCCTTATGACGCAAGTTTTGCTCACAGAAAAGTAAATCTCTTTGATGGCAAAATCGTGACAGAAAACTTTCACGTTTAGGCTGAATAGCAAGGCCTAAGCTAAAAAAATGGCCAAAAAGATTGAATTTAGGTAACATACTAAATTTAAAAACCAAATTATGAAAAAGCTATTAACACTTACATTTTTGCTTGCCTTTGGACAAGTTTATTGCCAAGATTTTGTTAAAAAATCAGATGGTTCTTTTGAGTTTGGCGAGGCCTTGAGTTTTGAAAACAACTTATTCAAGCTAGTAAATGAAGAATCTGATACCCTGGTTTACAATGCAGAAGATCTCGCCATTATTCATATTTCTAAAGAAGGATTTGTGATGAAAAATCTTCAATTGAAAAATGCCCAATTCAAATCCAATAAGCATGGCACTACTATAGTTTTTCCAGAAAATAATCTGAAAAGCGAGCAGAATATTGCGAAGAAAAAGAAAGAGACTCCAACGCCTTCTAAGTCTTGAATAATCTTCAAATGAGGATTTAAATAAAAAATATTATGCTTAAAAATTATTTCAAAATAGCTTGGCGTAGCATCCAAAAAAGTAAAATGATGTTTGCTATAAATGTCACTGGTTTGGCTTTAGGCATTGCTACTTGTCTGGTCATCTCTCTATTTGTGCTAGACGAAATTTCGTATGACAGATTCAACGAAAAGGCAAATCAGATAGTTAGGGTAAATTTAAGTGCTAAAATGGGCGATGAACTCATTGATGAGTCAAGTGTAATGGCTCCTGTGGCACAGACTTTTAAGAATGAATTTCCAGAAGTCCTGACCACAACCAGATTGCTCAAAACCGCTGATATAGCCAAGGTTGTGTATAATAATCAAACCTTCAGGAGCGGAAAATCAGCCATGATAGACTCCACTTTTTTTGATGTTTTCACTATAAAATTTGTAAAAGGAAACGCCAAAAATGCTTTAAATAGACCTAATACTGTGGTTTTAACACAAAAACAAGCCAAGGCGTATTTTGGAAATGAAGATCCCATCAATAAAATTCTTGAAATAAAAGACCAAGGTGTGTATGCCCAATCGGGGTATGTTGATTTAAGCGGCCTGTATACCGTCACCGGAATTATCGAAGAAATTCCTGCTAACGCACATTTTCATTTCGACATTCTGACCTCAATGGCAGGTAATCCAGACGGACTAAGTCCGAGTTGGCTAAACGGAAACTATCATACCTATCTTTTGCTCTCTAAGCAGGCGAATTTGGCCCAATTAGAAACTAAAATGAAGTTAATTCCCGAAAAATATATGAGTTCGCAGATAAAATCTGGAATGGGAATGACCTTTAAGGAGTTTTTAGACAAGGGCAATAAAGTGGGTTTCAAACTTTTATCACTCACAGACATTCACTTATATTCCGACTATAAATTTGAACTAGAACAGTCAGGTGACATTAAAACAGTCTATATTTTCTCGGCAATTGCCCTATTTATGTTGTTCATTGCTTGTATAAATTTCATGAATTTATCAACTGCAAGTGCGTCAAAAAGGGTAAAAGAAATAGGCATGAGAAAAGTGTTAGGTTCTGAAAAAAGCCAATTAATTTTTCAGTTTTTGACGGAAGCTTTTCTGGCTACATTGGTAGCCATGCTTCTTGCCTCTCTGATATTTTTCTTTGCTATTCCATTTTTTAATCAAATATCTGGCAAAGCTTATGCTATCCAAGACCTCCTAAATGCTCAAATTTTGGCTGTATTAGTATTGCTGACCCTTATTATCAGCATTTTTGCAGGAGCTTATCCAGCCTTTTTCATGTCGGGTTTTAAACCTTTGCAGGCCCTAAAAAACAGGTTTTCTACAGGTAACACCAAAGGCATTCGAAGTGGATTAGTCGTTTTTCAATTCGCCATTTCTGCTACACTTATCATCGGCACATTGGTAGTTGGCAAACAAATGCAATTTATTAAAAACAAGGATATTGGCTACGACAGAAAACATCTAATAGTAATCCGTCAGGCCGGACTATTGGGTAAAAATTTCGAGGCCTTTCGAGCTGAATTAAAGAAAGATAGTAGAGTAAAAAGCATTTCAACTTCTGCATTTCTTCCTGCAGGGCCATCGGACAATTTCGCTACGGTGGTATCTCCTTTGAACGATCCAATGCAAAGAATTCGTGCCAAGAACTTCAACATAGATGAGGAATACATTCCTACCCTCAGTATGAAAATGTTAGCGGGGCGAAACTTCTCTAAAGAGGCAGGCACTGAAAAAAACAATATAATTATAAATGAGTCGGCCATAAAGGCTTTTGGTTTAAAACCTAACCCCATTGGGCAGACCGTAATGGAATCAGTTGGAACAGATAAACCGATAGAAATTTTAACGATAGTTGGGCTGGTAAAAGATTTTCATGCCAGGTCATTACACGAGAAAATCGACCCTTTAATTATGCGTTATAATCCATATTATGGTCTGATAATCAAGGTGAATTCCGAAAGTTCAGCTGATTTGATAAACAGCATGAAAAGTAAATGGACTTCATACGGAACAGGCGAGCCTTTCAGCTACGCATTTTTAGACGAATTGTATAACGAAACCTACCAGAAGGAGGCCAACATGAATTCCATTCTCAGAATTTTTGCTATCCTTACCATTTTTGTGGCCTGTTTAGGTTTGTTTGGCCTGGTGACATTTACAACGGAGCAACGGTTTAAAGAAATTGGAATTCGTAAGGTATTGGGTTCTTCTGTTCCTCAAATTGTCGGTTTACTTTCAAAAGATTTTCTGAAACTTATTGTGGTTTCATTTTTAATAGCCTTTCCATTAGGTTATTATATTATGCAAAACTGGTTACAAGATTTTGAATATCGGACAGAACTTAACTGGTGGATTTTCTTGGTGGCCGGAATAGCAACAGTTGTCCTTGCCTTTATAACCATAAGTTACAGAAGTATTCAAGCCGCATTGATGAACCCCGTGAAGAGTTTGAAGTCGGAATAGAAAATAGTTACTGGGAAATTGGTTACTGGGAAATTGGTATTTTAAACCAGTTTCCAGTAACAAATAACAAATCACAAAATTATGATACGCAATTACTTTAAAATCGCTTGGAGAAATCTTGTTAAAAACAAAGCTTTTAGCTTAATCAATATCTTTGGTTTGGCAGTAGGTCTTACCTGCTTTTTATTAATCTTCATGTACATCATCGATGAGCTCAGTTTTGACCGTCATTTTCAAAATGCCGAAAGAATCTATAGAGTCAATTCAGATATTCGTTTTGGTGGGACCGAAATGAAGATGTCGCAAAGCGGTGACCCCATGGGTGCAGTGCTCAAAAAAGATTATCCCGAAGTAGAGCAGTTTACCCGGTTGTATACCAATTATGGTGGCAATTATGTAAAAAAAGGCAGTGAATTTATTTTTGAGGAACGTATGGCTCATGCCGATTCCACCTTTTTTGACGTATTTTCTTTGCCCATTTTGGCCGGAAATCCCAAAACTGCATTAGACGCACCCAACACTGCTGCCGTAAGTAAGACGTTGGCTAGTAAATATTTCGGAACCACCGAAGTTATTGGTAAAACCCTTGAAATTGGCGATGACCAAAAAACCATTTACAATATCACGGCCGTTTATGAGGATATACCAACCAATACCCACTTCAATTTTGACATTCTGCTTTCTATGGACAATGTCCGGTATAATTTCGGAAATTTCCTTAGTCATAATTTTTACACCTATGTGCTGCTAAAAAATGGAACAGACTATAAGGCTTTCAATAAGAAATTCGAAGAAGTTACCAGCCGATATATTTTCCCGCAGGCCAAACAACTGATGAGCATAAATACCATGGAAGACTTCAGAAAATCGGGTAATGAACTAAATTATAGCCTGTTCCCAGTTACTGACATCCACCTAAAGTCAGACAGATCCTTTGAGATTTTAGCCGGCAGTACCATGCAATACATTTACATTTTTGGAGCAGTGGCTTTCTTTTTATTGCTTATTGCCTGTATCAATTTCATGAATTTGAGCACAGCAAAATCGGCCAATCGTTCAAAAGAAGTAGGCATCAGGAAAGTCTTGGGAACCGAAAAGAAAACACTGATAAAACAGTTCATAGCAGAGTCCTCACTGACCAGTTATATTTCTTTTATCATATCGCTACTTTTGATCGGTATCCTTTTGCCGTTTTTCAACGATTTAACCGGAAAATCATTTTCCTATTCTAACCTTTTCGAGACTCGATTTTTACCAGTAATATTACTTTTACCACTCTTTGTAGGTATTTTGGCAGGGTATTACCCCGCATTTTTCTTGGCATCATATAAGCCAATTGAGGTATTAAAGTCCAAACTCAATTCGGGATTTGCCAAGAGCAATTTACGCAACATCCTGGTCATGTTCCAGTTTACGGTTTCACTTATTCTAATTGTCTCCACCGTAGTGGTTTACCGCCAACTCAACTATATCCAAACCAAAAACATTGGTTTCAATAAAGACCAAGTTCTGATTATTGATGGCATTGCTTCGCTCAGAGAAAGTAAGTTGGCTTTCAAAAATGAGATTTTGCAAATGTCAGGTGTAAAATCTGGCTCATTGTCGCAGTATTTGCCAGTTTCCAATTCATCGAGAAGCGATGAGACTTTTTCAACAGAAGCAGCCATGACCGAAAAGAATGGATTAAATATGCAACTTTGGAAAATTGACCATGACTATATTCCAACCTTGAATATGGAAATGGCCAGTGGACGTAATTTTTCGAAAGCCTATGGGACAGATTCTAGCGGAATAATAATCAATGAAACTGCCGCCAAAATGTTGGGCTATGACGACCCCATCGGAAAGAAACTTTATAGATCCATTGGAAACAACAGTACCCTGGATTTCACGATTGTGGGTGTTGTTAAAAACTTCAATTTCGAATCATTGAGAGAGGATATCGGTGCACTTTGTATGGTTTTGGGCAAAAGTAGAAACGGTATGCTTTTCAAAATAAATTCAGAAAACTCGCAGCAATTGGTCGGCCAAATAGAAGCCAAATGGAAAAGTTTGGTACCCGAAATGCCCTTTAGTTATAGATTTCTGGACGATTCCTTCAATGAAATGTACCGAGCCGAGCAAAGAATTGGAAAAGTGGCTCTCATTTTTGCTTTTCTCACCATACTTATTGCATGCTTGGGGCTTTTTGGGCTAGTGACCTACATGACAGAGCAAAGGGTAAAAGAAATAGGCATAAGAAAAGTATTGGGAGCCAGCGAAATCTCGATTGTAAAATTACTTTCAAAAGATTTCATGAAATTGGTTTTGATCAGTATTTGTATCGCTTCTCCCATCGCTTATTTTGCCATGAAAGGCTGGTTACAAGACTTTTCATACCGAGTGTCTATAGAATGGTGGATATTCGTATTGGCAGGAGTAGGAGCCATATTAATTGCATTCTTTACCGTTGGTTATCAAGCTATAAAAGCGGCCCTGATGAACCCTATAAGAAGTATAAAAACAGAGTAAAAATCAGCTTAAAATTTCTACTTTTTAAGGATATTATGGATATACTATGCTTGGGTTCAATTTATCAAGTGTCCGAGTTCTCAGGAGGAAAAAGCATAAGAAACAGATTATTTTTATCAATATGATTAAGAAATTAAATGTAGAAATAACAGTTCGACTTTATAGCTTAATAATTTATGAATCAAGCCTTTACTTAAATTTTTAACTAGCCCTATTTTACAGAAATATGGTTTGAAAAAAGACTTGTCCACAGCCGTACAAAAGTGTTCGAATTCGGACGAATATCATTTTTTAAATTTTCGTAAACTCCTTTAAATAAGTACTTTGCAACATTGGCATACCGTTTGAATATTTAAAATTGAATTATGAAAAAACTATACCTTAAATACATGAAGTGACGCCCAAGATTTTTATTAGAGACAAAAATTGGGCTTAATCTTTTGTTTAACGGACTTAAATTATGATAAAGAACTATTTCAAAATAGCCTGGAGGAGCTTAGCGAACAACAAGGTTTACAGCTCTATCAACATCATGGGGCTGAGTATTGGGCTTGCAGCAGCCATGCTTATAGTGCTCTACAGCAAAGACGAAGTTAGCTATGATCGATTCCATGCAAATGGCAATAATATCTATCGTGTAGTGAACCAATGGCTAAACCCCGACGGAAGTGTAAAAAGTAAGGACGGAAACACAGGGCATATTCAAGGGCCAAAATTCAAGGAAAGTATTCCGGAAGTGAAAGCTTTTGTGAGAGTAAAGTCTGATAATAGAAACATAAGGCATCAGAATGAAATAAGTAACATCGAGTTGTTAGCAGTGGATACTAATTTTTTATCGGTATTCACTTTTCTTTTAATCTCTGGAGATCCTAAAACAGCCCTTTTACAACCAAAATCCATCATTCTTTCAGAAGAAATGGCCGAGAAGTATTTTAACGATACAGATATTTTGGGCAAAACCATTGAGTTTATTGAGGATGACAAAGTGGTACCCTACAAAATCACGGGAGTTACAGAAAATTGCCCACAAAATTCATCTCTGAAATTCAATTTTCTGATTCCTCAGGATGTAGACAAATCAGAGTATGCAAACTCAGAAAACTGGTTTAACTTTTTTCAGAATACCTTTTTGGTGTTAGAACCCAACACCAACCAGCAAAGCACCGAAGCAAAAATACAAAGAGTTTTCGAGGCTGATGCCAAGGATGCCATGTTGAATATGAAGGAAAAATACGACGTTAAAGAAACCGTAAAATTTCTCTTACAGCCTTTGGCAGACATTCACCTGAGCACGGACTACATAGCCAGTAATGGCCTGAAAGACGCCAGCAATCCAACATTTTCATATATTTTAGGTGGAATCGCCATTTTTATCCTGATTATTGCTTGTATCAATTTTGTAAACCTAACCGTGGCTCGCTCCATTAAAAGAGCCAAAGAAATAGGAGTAAGAAAAGTGGTGGGAAGCAATAGGAAACAACTCATTCTACAGTTTTTAGGTGAGTCCTATATACTCAGCTTTGCTGCTTTTATAATTGCCATTTTACTTGTGGTGGTGGTATTGCCTACATTTAATCAACTTGCCAACAAGTCCTTGTCTCTGACCTATCTTTTTGACCTGAAATTGATTATTTTTTATGTCTTACTTTTTCTACTAACAGGCTTATTGGCTGGGCTTTATCCGGCTTTGGTTTTGTCAGGTTATGACCCTGTTAAAACACTTTACGGTAGATTCAATTTTACTGGCAAAAATTACCTGCAAAAATCATTAGTAGTTCTACAATTCGGTCTCGCCTCATTTTTGATTATCGTTACCATGGTTATCTATACCCATTTTAATTACCTAACCAATAGCGATTTAGGCTATGACGATAAGGATTTAATAAAAGTAGAAAAATGGAGAATGACAGGGAACGAAGCCAACTTGTTTAGAGAAGAATTGAGAAAAAACCCGAATATAATAGAAGTTGCTCCCAAAAACGGTGGAACATGGGGTACCTTGGCCAAGATAAATGGCGAAACCTCTATAAGTTTTGCCTACGAAACGGTCAACACGGTCTATTTAGATCTTTTGAAAATACCTCTTGTAGTTGGAAGGAATTTCTCGCCCCAATTCCCATCAGATTCCACAAAGTCAGTTTTGGTAAATGAAACATTTGTGAAACAGGCAGGGTGGAAAGAGCCATTGGGCGAAGTAGTAAATTTCTTTTACAACAACAACGAAAAATATCAGGTGATAGGAGTTGTGAAGGATTATCACTTTGCTTCGCTCAGCCAAAAAATTGAACCTCAACTCTTTACCATGAAACCCGACAATGAATATGGTCAGGTTTTTATAAAAATCAAGCCTGGTTCTGAAGCCGCTAGTTTGAAGCACATAGAACAGACATTCAAAAGGCTTTTCCCTTTGAGCTCCTACGCCTACTCTTTCAAAGAAAAAGAGAACTTAGCGAGTTATGAGTCGGAGTCCAAGTGGAAAGACATTATATTATTTGGAGCCATTTTAACCATTTTTATATCGTGCATTGGTTTGTTTGGCCTGGCTACTTTATCAGCCGAAAAACGCACAAAAGAAATAGGCATCAGAAAAGTGATGGGAGCTTCGGTGGGCAGTATAGTAAAACTGCTCTCCGCTGATTTCTTGAAACTGGTGAGTTTATCTTTTTTGGTTTCGTTTCCATTGGCCTATTTTTCGGCTCAAAAATGGCTCGAAAACTATCCATACAGAGAGAATTTCAACTGGTGGATATTCGGATTTACGGCATTCACAACCGTGGTTGTGGCATTGCTGACCGTTAGCTGGCAATCCATTAGAGCCGCACTCATGAATCCAGTGAAAAGTTTGAAAACTGAGTAACAAAAAATATTAAAATAGTTTTTCGAAAACATAAGAGATTAAACATCTGACTAAAAGCAAATTGCATATAGTTAAAAGCTCAAGAAAATGATAAAGAATTATTTCAAAATCGCTTGGAGAAACCTTATAAAAAACAAAGTTTACTCGTTCATCAACATTGTAGGGCTCGCCATTGGAATGGCCTCGGCTATTCTTTTGTTTGCCATTATTCATTTCGAGCTGAGTTTCGATACTTTTCACGAAAAATCAGCAAGAACGTACCGTGTCGTGAGAGAAGTAAAAACCAATGACGGCAATGTAGACTATACTTCTGGGGCCCCATTGGCTATGATAGATGCGTTAAAGCAGGAGATTCCTCAAATAGAAAAAGTGGTTCCTGTCTGCGGCACCCTAGAACCACAGATAACGGTATTGGGAAAGGACCCAAATAGCAACTCGAATGCCTCAAAATATACCGAAGACAATCAGGGAATATGTGCAGGACCAGAATTTTTTGAGGTTTTTGATTTCAAATGGTTACTAGGTACTCCAAAAGTATTAGCTGAGCCAAACGTGGTGGTTTTGTCGAAAAAATATGCAGAAAAATATTTTGGTAATTATGAGGATGCTGTCGGACAATACTTGAAATACAACAACAATACGGTTATGAAAGTGGTGGGTATTTTAGATGAAATCCCGCTGAACACCGACCTACCAGCAAACATCGTTTTTTCATATGAATCAAAAAGGAGTAACGCTTCAAATTTTGGCTTTGGAGCGTATGACAATTGGGGTAGCACCAGCAGTATGGACAATATATTCGTTTTGCTTCCCGAAAACTTTACCGAACAACAAGCCAACTCGCAGCTAGAAGTTTTTACCAAAAAACATTGGGACCCAAAAAAAGAAAACGATGTCAAAAAACATACGCTCAGTTCAATTGCCAACATGCATTACGATGACCGTTTTAGTAATTATACTGATCGCACAATCTCCAAGAAAAAAATAGCTGGAATAGGCCTTGTTGGCCTTCTGGTAATTGTTATGGCCTGTATAAATTTTATCAATATTAGCACTGCCATAGCCTCCAAAAGAGCCAAAGAAGTAGGCGTAAGAAAAACCATGGGCTCTCAAAATGCCCAGCTGATCAAGCAGTTCATGACCGAAACCATGGTCCTGGTGGGACTTTCGATGGGTATTGGTTTACTCATTGCTCGGCTTTGTTTGCCGTTACTTACCGATTTATTTGATTACCCTGCCGAAGCCAATCCTTTTTCGGAGCCTCTACTTTGGATATTTGTGTTGGTTATTTTCATAACTATCAATATCTTATCTGGTATTTACCCTTCCATGGTTTTATCATCCTTCACTCCTTTGGATGCCTTTCGCCAAAAAGTAAAGGTGGGTTTCACAAAAGGGCTCTCATTACGTCAAGGGCTAATAGTTTTCCAGTTTTCCATCGCATTGGTTATGATGTTTGGCACATTGGTAAATTTTGTGCAGATGAGATTCATAGAAAATATGGAAACCGGATACAAAAAAGAGGGTGTTTACACCTTTACGATGGATACTGAATACAAGAACAGATTTGAAACTTTCAAAAATAGGCTCAAAGAAATACCTGAAGTACAGTCTGTTAGCCTTTCGAATGACGAACCATCTTCTCAAAACAATTGGCAGTCGAACTTTGCCTATGCCAACGCCGCCAAAGATGCTGATTTTAATGTAAGTATGAAGTTTGCGGATTCTGATTTTTTTGAAACCTATGGTTTGAAAATTATTGCCGGTAGTCCCTACAGCAGTACAGACACCCTCAAGAAGTTTGTTGTAAACGAGACCCTTCTGAAAAAACTTGGGGTTCGTAATCCAGAAACTGCCATTGGTAAAACTATACGAGTAGGTGGCTGGGAGCCTTTTCCGATAGTTGCCGTAATCAAAGACTTCCACGTAGGCTCAGCTAAGGACGAAATCGCTCCAGTTTTGGCCACTATCGCCCCAAAATTCTATTGGAAAGGCGGGGTAAAAGTTTCATCTGGCAATCTATCGGCTACGGTCAAAAAAATAGAAAAAACCTACAATGAGGTATTTCCAGAAGTAGTGTTTGCAGGAAGTTTTTATGAAGAAACCCTCAACAATTATTACAAAGAAGAACAGCAATTGGGTCTTTTGTATCGAATAGCCTCTATTTTGGCCATTTTCATATCCTGTTTGGGTATATTCGGCTTAGCAACTTTTGTAGCCGAGCAGCGTATCAAAGAAATTGGCATCAGAAAAGTATTGGGTGCTTCCATGCTTAGTATCACAGGTTTACTTTCCAAAGATTTCCTTAAACTGGTTATAATTTCTATGGTCATTGCCTTTCCTGTTGCCTACTATTTTATGAATCAATGGCTACAGGATTTCAAGTTCAGAACCGATATCCAATGGTGGTACTTCATAGTGGTGGGCATTTTGGCACTCATTATTACGCTCATTTCGGTAAGTTATCAGTCTACTAGAGCCGCATTAATGAATCCTGTGAAGAGTTTGAAATCGGAATAATACTAAGGTTACTGGTTCTTTGGGAGTTCTCATTATTCTCAAAGTGTAGTTTTCCAGTAACCAATCAAAAATAACAAAATTATGATACGCAATTACTTTAAAATCGCTTGGAGAAACCTTGTTAAAAATATAGGGTTTTCAGCAATTAACATTTTGGGGTTAGCATTAGGTATTGCTTGTTGCTTGTTCATTTTTCTTTACATTGGCGACGAACTTAGCTTCGACAGTTTTCATGAAAAAGCAGATCGAGTTTATAGGATAAATCTTGATGTTAAATTTGGCGGAACTGAACAATCAGTTGCTACAACCTCCGACCCACTAGGGCCAACTTTAAAAAAAGACTATCCACAAGTCGAAAACTATGTGCGGCTATATAGTGCAGGCCCCTTTTTGGTTAAGAAATCCGGCACTATTGACAATACTAGGGAAGAAAAAGTCCTTTTTGCTGATTCCACAGTTTTTGAAGTATTTACTTTCCCATTAGAAATAGGAAATCCGAAATTGGTTTTAAGTGAACCAAATACAATTGTTCTCAGCAGAACTTCCGCAACAAGGTATTTTGGTAACCAGAACCCTATAGGTCAGATTTTAAAATTGGATAACAATAAAGACTTTAAAATCACTGGAGTGATGAAGGACATTCCTGAAAACTCTCATATTAAGGCAGAGTTCTTTATTTCAATGAAAAGCCTTAACTATAATTGGAATAATTTTCTGGCCGACAATTTTCATACGTATATTTTATTGCATAGAGGAGTAAATCCAAACTCTTTTGATGCATATTTTGACCAAATTGTAAAAAAATACATAGGCCCCGAATTATTAAAAGCTATAGGATCAACTCTCGATGATTTTAAAAAATCGGGTTCCTATTTTCGATATAGCATGATTCCATTAACAGATATCCATTTAAAATCTAAGCAGACATTGGAGTTGGGTGTAAATAGCGATATTCAATATATTTATATCTTTTCGATTGTGGCTTTGGTTGTTTTACTCATAGCGTGTATAAATTTTATGAATCTGAGCACTGCTCAGTCCTCAAAAAGAGGGAAAGAAGTGGGTATTAGAAAAGTTCTTGGTTCAGGAAGAATTCAATTGATGGTACAGTTTTTTGCAGAATGTGTTTTATTGTCATTTTTTGCTTTGATTACAGCGTTGATTTTAGTTATTATCCTATTGCCATTTTTTAACGACATTTCAAACAAATCACTGATAATAAATAATTTGTTCTCTTTTAAGTTCTTGCTTTTTATTACAACGTTACCAATAATAGTTGGTCTTTTGGCTGGTAGCTACCCTGCTATTTTCTTATCCTCTTTTGAGCCAATCAAAGTTTTGAAAGGAAGATTAAACCTTAAAGGAGGCAGTTTGCGGAATGTTTTGGTCATTTTTCAATTTGCTACTTCAATCGTTTTGATTATTGGAACCGTAATTATTTATCGTCAAATTAATTTCATTCAACAAAAAAACCTAGGCTTCAATAAAGATCAAGTTCTTATCATAAAGGACGCTTATGCACTTGGTAAACAAGCGATTCCATTCAAAGAAGAGGTAGTAAAACTCAAAGGTGTGCAGAACGGAACACTTTCAGGCTTTTTACCTACCCCATCAAATAGAAATAACACAATCATATTTCCTGAAGGGCAAATCGACCAAAATAAGGGCGTAAACATCGGTAGCTGGGACATAGACTATGATTACATTGAAACTATGGGAATAAGTATCACAAATGGGAGGAATTTCTCAAAGGAGTTTGGCACTGATTCTTCAGGTTTAATCTTGAATGAAACAGCTGCAAAACTACTGGGATTTTCAAATCCAATTAATGAAGGAGTAAATTTATTTATGGATGATAAGAAAAAAATTTATAGAATAGTTGGCGTAGTAAAAGACTTTCACTTTGAGTCTTTAAGAAATAACATCGGAGCTTTGTGTATGAGGCTAAAGTATAATAATGGAAATATTTCATTTAAACTCGATGCAAAAAATGACATTCAAAGCACAATCAAACAAATTGAAGGAAAATGGGCCCAAATGGCTCCTGGACAGCCATTTAATTATACTTTTATGGACGAAAGTTTCAATAATATTTATAAAGCAGAGCAGCGAATTGGCAAGATTTCCTTAGCATTTGCTTTTCTGACCATATTCGTTGCTTGTATGGGTTTGTTTGGCTTAGTTACATTTATTGCCGAACAACGCATCAAAGAAATCGGAATTCGAAAGGTTCTTGGTGCTAGTGTTGTTGCGATTATTTCATTGCTTTCCCAAGATTTTGTAAAATTGGTTATAGTAAGTTTTAGTATTGCCTCGCCAATTGCCTATTACACCATGAATAAATGGCTACAAGATTTTGAATTCAGAGCCAATATCGAATGGCCTATATTTGCTTTGGCAGGTCTTGGAGCAATTTTAATCTGCGTCTTAACAGTAAGCTACCAAGCCATAAAAGCCGCACTGATGAATCCTGTGAAGAGTTTGAAAACAGAATAATACTAAGGTTACTGGTTCTTTGGGAGTTTTAATAATTCTCAAAGTGCCTATTGCCAGTAACCAATCAAAAACAACTAAATTATGATAAAGAATTACTTTAAAATCGCTTGGAGAAACCTCCTCAAAAACAGAGTATTCAGCCTGATCAATGTTATCGGTTTGGCAGTTAGTATGTCAGTTTGTTTATTGATTTTGGCCATTATTGCCGATCAAAAAAGCTACGATCAGTTTCATACCAACAAAAATCGGGTTTACCGAATTTTGTCAACCGGCAAAAATAACAACGACATGAGCGATATGGCTTCCACAGCCATTCCGCTCAGTGAGGAGCTTCGTAAAAATTTTACGGGCATAGAATCTTCAGCTACTTTGGTAACTGATATCGGAGGAGATATCTTTTACAAAGAGAAAATTGCTTCTGGTGGGGGTTATTTTGCCGATGAAAATTTATTTAAAATACTAGATTTCAAACTTTTAGAAGGCGACCCAAAAATGGCACTTTCAAATCCTAAATCTCTTGTAATCAGCCAAGAATTGGCTTCTCAGCTATTTTTTAATGAAAACCCTGTTGGTAAAACCGTAACATTTAAAGACACCGACCTAAGCCCAACCGGAGTTAATAATGGAAACCGCGAAACTGATTATGGACTGTTTACCATAACGGGAGTTCTAAAACCTTTGGAAGGCAAAACACACCTTCCGTTCAAAATCTTGGCCTCCATGAGCTCCATCAATGCCTTGGTCAAAGATTCTGTGATAAATATTGCTCAAAATGATTGGAATTCTATCTGGGCGAATTATACCTACGTTTTACTAAAAGAAGGTAAAACGGAGGCCGATTTGCAACAAATGTTGGATAAGATTTCGGACAAATACTATCCGAAAGGCGACTTTAACCAATATGGACTAAAAGCCCAGGCTCTGAACAAAATTACACCCAGCAATCCGATAGGAAACGAAACCCACGTATCTGTGCCGGAAATCGTACTATTGGTTTTGGGCGTGCTGTGTTTGATAGTTATGCTATCGGCATGTTTAAACTATACCAATCTCTCCGTGGCTAGGTCATTAAATAGGGCCAAAGAAGTAGGAATAAGAAAAGTTTCTGGTGCCACCCGAAAACAAATATTTGGGCAATTCATTGCCGAATCTGTCTTGATATCCATGGTTTCTCTGGTATTTTCTATTCTAATTCTGTTCCTTTTACAATACCTCTTCAGCGGTTTGGTGGTAAACAAATACCTCCATATTACCTTTGAACATACCGTTCCACTCTATTTGACTTTCGTTGGTTTTAGCTTGGGTGTTGGGTTGATTGCTGGTATGTTGCCATCGCTATATATTTCTGCGTTTAATCCCATACAAATCCTCAAAAACTTTAGTGGAACTAAGATGTTCAAACGTCTAACGCTCCGCAAAGCACTTTTGGTTATGCAGTTCTCCGTTTCTTTGATCTTCATTATTTCTACTACACTTATTTATCTTCAAACTGACCATATTTTCAATTTTGACTATGGTTTTAACAAAGACAATGTAATAAACGTAACACTTTACAAACAAGACAATTACAAAAGATTTGCTCAGGAAATTTCTACTAATAAAAATATTATAGCGGTTTCGGCCTGTGCTTACTCACCGGCTTCGGGCACTCAAAATACAACCATAATCAAAAAGACCGAAAATTTAAAAGATAGTCTTCGGGCCAATTATTTTGACATAGATGCCAAGTCTGTGGATGTCTGGGATCTGAAACTTTTGGCTGGAAAAAACCTACCCGAAATTCCGAGTCTAACTGGCGAGTCGTATATTCTTGTGAATGAAAAATTAGTAGATAATTTCAAATTTGGGTCTGCAAGCCAAGCCATTGGTCAGAAAATTTTGGTTGATGGAAATAACGTAGAAATAGTTGGGGTGGTCAAGGACTTCCAGTTTCTCAACGTTATGAGAGCCATAGAGCCTTTAATGCTCCGCAATCGCCAATCACAACTAAACTTTGCCTCTGTGAGGGTAACTGGAACCAATCAACAAGAAACCGTGAAGTTTTTGGAAGAGGCCTGGAAAAAAGTAAATCCTACTACTAAATTCCAATATGCTTTTCTCGATCAGGAGTTGCTCTTGGTACACACCATGTTCAGCAATATTGCCAATGTCTTGGGATTCATCGCGTTCTTGGCAGTATTTATATCTTGTTTAGGACTGCTCGGCATGGCCACCTACACCGCCGAAACCCGCCGCAAAGAAATGGGCATCAGGAAAGTGTTAGGTTCGGGGGTATTTCAGATTATTCTTTTACTCTCCAAAAACTATGTGTACATGATTGGTATTGCGGTTCTCATAGCCACTCCATTAGCATATTTTATCAACAATTTGTGGCTGGAGTTTTTTGTATCAAGGGTCTCCATAAGTCCGGCGGTTTTACTTTTGGGAATATCTATACTGTTAACTATAAGCCTTTTAACTGTTCTTTCACAAGCATGGAGAGCTGCCAAATTAAATCCTGTGGAGTCTTTGAAGGCGGAGTAGCCCCTAAACCCCGATGGGGGCTTTAATAAGCCAAAATACGGGGATAAAATTATTTTAACCGCTGAGCCAGCGTTTTCCCCTACTGGGGTTTAGAAGCAATTATGATAAAGAATTATTTCAAAATCGCCTATCGCAGTTTACTGAAAAACCGATTGTATTCCTTGATAAATATCGGAGGACTCGCACTTGGTATGGCCACGGCTACGCTACTTTTTTTGTGGGTTCAAAATGAATTGAGTTTTGATTCTTATCATAAAAAATCAGAAAATATTTATCGCATAAACACCCATCTCAAAATCAACGATACCGAAACCTGGCACTGGGCTTCTACCCCTTATAAATTAGCTGATTATCTAAAAGAAAATTTTCCAGAAATCGAGAAAAGCACAAGGCTATTCACACCTTGGGGAGATTTTAATTTCATCCTTAACCACGAAGTTTTTGCAGAAAAAAAAGTGGCATTTGTTGATAATCGTTGGTTTGATGTTTTTGATTATCGTTTTGTAAAAGGAAACCCAGAAAGCTTTAAAAAAGATAATTTTTCGATGATTATTTCTGAGAAAAAGGCACAAGAGCTTTTTCCTAACGAAAACCCCATCGGCAAAGTAATTCAGCATGATTCGCTGTTGTTCACCATTGGTGCAGTGGTACATAGTAGCCCCTCAAATTCAAGTTTTCAATACGATTTTATATTCAATAATGCCTCGAGATTGAGCAATCCAAACGTGGCTCAGAACGATGAACAATGGAATAATTTTAATTATCAGACTTTTATTCTGAGCTCCTCAACACTCAAACCTAAGGAGGCTTCGGAGAAACTCACCAAGTTTCTGAAAAAGACGCGAAATTCTGATGAGGACAATACGAATCTGGAACTCCAAAAGTTGACAGATATCCATTTTGACAATGTCTTTCAGTCTACAGGATTGGCTTCAGCTGGCGACAAAACAGTTGTGAATATTTTCTCTCTGGTAGCCATTTTTATATTACTTATAGCCTGTATCAATTATATAAATCTGACCACAGCCAAAGCTTCACAGAGAATAAAGGAGGTGAGCATTAAAAAAATGATTGGTGCTACCAAAATGGGCCTATTCAACCAATTTATTATTGAATCATTCATAACGAGCTTTATTGCCGCTTGCCTAGGCTTATTGTTAATTTCTCTTGGTTTACCTTTGTTAAACAATATTTCTGACTCCAGTTTTTCATTCCAAACCAATCCCATCATGTTTTACATTTTGGGCGGAATTACTTTGGTATCTGTCTTGCTCACAGGTATTTATCCTTCATTGTTTATTTCCTCATTTAATCCGATTCAATCTATTAAGGGGACCATGAAGCTAAATACTAAAAGTAGTAGTTTTAGAAAAGGTCTGGTAGTTTTTCAATTTACATTTACGGTTGTATTATTGATGTCCACTTTGCTTATATTCAGGCAATTAAAATTTATCCAAAATAAACCTTTGGGTTATGAAAAAGAGCATATTTTCACCATAACGATTCCTTGGAATGTGCCTAATTCGTCAAATGTAGGTAAAACGATTTATGAAAAACTTAAAGGGGAAAGTAGCATAAAAGACGTGACGCTTTCAAACTCAAGTATCGTCAACGTTATGAACACCCATAGCGGAAGCCTCAATTGGCCGGGTAGAGATACCACATGGAATCCCACTACTTCCTTGTTGAAGATATCGGCCAACTATAAAAAATTCTATGATCTGAAACTCTCAGAAGGCCGTTGGATTACAGATAGCAAAGCGGATGAAAGTAATTTTATTTTGAACGAAACCGCCATCAGAGAATTCAAAATTCCAAAACCATGGATTGGTCAAAGCTTTGAGGTACATGGCATTAAAGGCGAAATTGTAGGTATTGTTAAAGATTTTCATTTCAAAAGTCTGAAGGAAGCTATCACACCGATTGTACTATATCATGACAGCCATGGCTATATGAGCACTATTAATGTGAAGGTTTTTCCCTGCCAATATCAAAAAGCACTGGCTTTCGCTCAAGCCACCTGGAAAGAATTGGCACCTAACAACATCATGAACTATGAGTTTTTAGATGATACTTTCAATAATTTACACAAAAACGAAGGTAAACAACTTAAAATGTTTAACGCTTTTGCCGGAATAGTGTTGCTCATTTCGTGTTTCGGTCTTTTTGGTCTTGCTACGTTTGCGTCTGAGGTCAGAACCAAAGAAATTGGTATTAGGAAAGTAATGGGTGCCAGCGTGGGCAGTATCGTGAATTTACTCTCAAAGGATTTCCTGATTCTGGTAATTATTTCCATTCTTGTTGCAGCTCCAATAGCCTGGTGGGCCATGAATAAATGGCTACAACAATTTGCCTATCATATCGATTTTCACGGATCGATAGTACTCTTAGCTAGTATTTTGGTTGTCACGATTGCCTTTTTGACTGTTAGTTATCAGGCTGTTAGAACAGCTTTATTGAATCCCGTGAAGAGTTTGAAAGTTGAGTAATTGTAACTAAATTAGAAATCAAAACTTAAAATTATTTTGTTATGGTTCCAAATTATTTTAAGATACTTTTCAGAAATAATAAGCAGTTTACCCTTATAAATGTGGTTGGGTTGGTAATTGGCATTACGTCGACCTTACTCATAATGAAATTTGTTAGGTATGAGACTACTTATGATCTCCAAAGTCCTCATGCAGACAATATCTGGAGGGTTTATAATCAAACACTTAATGGAAAAACAGTTACAACCGAAGACGCAAACACACATAGTGCAATAGGGCCAACTTTGAAGGCAGAGGTAGCAGAGGTGGTTGATTATGCCAGACTCTATTGTGGAAACACACCCGAAGTAGTTGTATTGGCAGACAAAAAGCCTTTTGATATTCAAAAATACTATGCGACCGATCAAGGCTTCTTTAGAATGTTTCCGCAGAAAGTTCTTTTTGGAAATGAGGAAAACTGTCTTAAAGAACCGCACACAGCGATTATTTCAAGGTCAAATGCCAAGCGTATTTTTGGAACCGAAAATGCTTTAAATAAGCAAATTACAATCTCCAATGGAATGATGAGGGGTAACTATACCATCACAGCAGTGGTGGAGGATGTTCCCCAAAATACCCATTTGAAATTTGACATGTTGGTATCTTATGCCACCAAATATGCCAACGGACATGTGGACAATTTCGAGTCATACTGGGATTACACCTATCTGCAGTTGGCTGAGGGTAGTTCAACTATTAATGTCAAAAAAAAGTTAGAAGCCATCAACGAGCAATTCTTAAAAAAAGAAAGCATCAGGCTGGATGTCCAACCATTTAAGGACATTCATTTACATTCAAATCTCACTTATGAACTTGAGCCAAATGGTCAAATAAGAATCGTCCGTTTTCTTAGTATTTTGGCATTAATTATATTGGTCATTTCATTCATTAATTACGTCAATCTCACCACTGCCTTGGCAAGTGAAAGGTCTAAAGAAGTAGGAATTAAAAAAACTTTAGGGGCTAATAGGTCTAAACTCATTATTCAGTTTCTTTTTGAAAGTTTAAGCCTTGGATTGTTGGCATTTTTAGTATCCATATTTTTGGTTTGGATTTTTATCGGACAGTTCAGTTCCTTTATCGGGATTTCACTGAATAACCACAACACCAAAATTGATTTACCGTTTTGGTTTTCCAGCTTCATTTTTGTAGTATTCACAGCTTTAATAGCCGGATTGTACCCTGCCCTTTATCTTTCTGGTATTTCTCCAGCAGATTCACTCCGAAAAAAGGTATTTTTCAATAATTCGGTGAATCTGAGGAAGAGCTTGGTTGTATTTCAGTTTGCAAGTACAGTTATAATGATTGTTGGTGTTTTGGTGGTTATTTTTCAAATGAAATTCTTGAAAAATCATGATTTGGGCGTAAAACTAGACCAAATACTAACCATAAAATCTATTCCCTCTGAAAGCCGAGCGGATTCATTGGCAAACAGAAAATTGACAGTTTTTAAGGATGAATGCTCCAAATTGTCTGGAGTTTCCAAATCAGCTTCATCTAGCATTGTTCCTGGATTAGGAATAAACACCATTAGTGGCAGTAGCAGGCCAATTCACTGGGATAAAAAACCCGATTTTGCCAATATTACCTCCTATTTTGTAGAAACAGACGAGGCATTTTTTGATTTGTTCAATATTGAACTTTTAGCTGGTAAGCACCAGTTTTTTTCCGACCCTGTGGCAAGATTTCAGACTGTTACCATAAACGAAACCATGTTAAAAGCCCTTGGTTTCCCTTCAGCCGATGAAGCCATTGGACAGCAAATAGCCTATAAAAATAGTGAAAATGGAGCAAAAATGACCGTTGGTGCCGTAATAAAGGATTTTCATATTGAATCCCTGAAAATTGCTCCAAGACCAACCCTGTATTATTGTTTTTCACCTGAGCAACTAGGTTTTCTTTCCATTAAAATTCAAACCTCACAAATAGAAAAATCTGTAAAGGAGATTGAAGAAATCTGGAAAAAAGTATATCCCGATCAACCCTTCAATTATTGGTTTTTGGACGAAAATTTTGCCAACCAATATAAAGCTGAGGTTCAATTTGGAAAAGTATTCGGATTTTTTGCATCAATTGCCATATTTCTCTCAAGCCTGGGCTTGTTAGGGTTAGTGTTATACAGCTCAAAAAGGAGAAGCAAAGAAATTGGAATTAGAAAAGTTTTGGGAGCATCTGTTAAAAGTATCGTAGTTTTACTTTCCAAAGAATACCTGATTCTGATCTCAATAGCCATATTGATTGCAAGCCCAATAGCCTATTTTTTGATAAATAAATGGCTGGATGGTTTTGCTTACAAAATTTCAATAGCATGGTGGTTTTATGCTCTTGCAGGTTTGTTTGTATTGCTAATCGCTTTATCTTCAGTAGGTTTTCAATCTATTCGTGCTGCAATAAGCAACCCAGTGAAGAGTTTGAAAGTGGAGTAAAGAAAAGGCACTAGGCATAAGGCACTACCGATAGAGAGCCTTGGAAACTAAACCTAAAGATTTTTTAAAATTTCATCAAATTTGTATTTTTTGACAATTTTTACTGCTTTGAATTCCGAAAAAAAACTTATATTGGCAATACTCTACTTTAAAGTGGATTTAAAACATTTTCAACCCTATCAAAATGCTTAAAAAAATAATCTTTCTGTGGCTGACTATTGCCGCAATCCCTGCTCAGAGTCAAAGTCTGGAGGCACCGAAAATTGATAAGGAATTTCTGGACAAAATCGAATCCCTTGCACCCGCCAAAGCCAAAATTCAAGCACCCAAACGTAAGCTTTTGGTTTATTCGCAACACACCGGTTTTTACCATTGGACCATCCCTCATAACGACGAATTGCTGAAAATTATGGCCAAAAAATCTGGGGCTTTTGAGGTACATATCGCTCATGATATTGAGAGTTTTGAAAAGAAGAACCTGAAACAATACGACGCTGTCATTTTCAATAATTGCAATCCTTCAGGCCCCAAAAGAGATTTGTTTTATGATCTCTTGAAAATGAGAAGCAGCCTCAGCGAAAAAGAAATAGAGGCCAAAGCCAAAGTGTATCAGCAAAATTTCATGGATTATATTGCCAAAGGAGGCGGACTTTTCATCATGCATGGGGCCATTACGGTACAAAACAATGACATGGCATTCAGTCGCCTCACAGGCGGGAGCTTTGATTACCATCCGAAACAACAAACAATTCACCTCAAAGAAGTGGATAAAAACCATCCATTGGTTGCTGCTTTTCATGGGGATGGATTTACGCATGTAGATGAGCCGTATTTTTTTAATAATGCCTATGCAGAGCACAATTTTAGACCGCTACTTTACATGGAAAGCAAAGATATCACAGGCAAACGCGAGCAGGCCCATGACGACATCGTGTATCTGGCTTGGGTAAAACGCCATGGCAAAGGCCGTGTACTTTACAGCTCCATGAGCCACAATATCCAAAGTGCCTACCAAGCTGAGCTACTGGAGTTTTTTCTAGACGGCATCCAATACGTGACCGGAGACTTGAAATGTGATGATAGTGTGATGGGGAAATAAGGATTTTGGGAAGGCCTTAATTCAAAATCGATTATCTCATTTTTTATAAAAAATTTGACGAGTATTCCTTATTGTCTGATTGGTTTTTCTTCAAGGAATACACGCTCAAGTTGATATTCTGAAGAAGCAAAGTCATAAGGTTTTGTAAGGAGGAAATAACTATTTGTGAAGTAATATTCTAGGAAACTTTGCATAGAATTAAGAACTTCTTTCTAAGTGAGGGAAAAAACTCAAAATCAATTAGTCAATAGATTTTTGATAAAAAAAGGCTTGAATAGAAAAATAACGATTTGTAAAATTTGGCAGAATGCTTAATCATCCTACCAAATTTTGCTTTAATTTATTTCGCCACCAAAAACTTATTCACATCTAACCAATGCGTGAAGGCATCAAACCATTTGTTACTGGTGCGGTTGGGATTTCCAAGCCCGAAACCATGCCCACCATTTTGGTAAAGGTGAAATTCTACAGGTATACCCGCTTTGTACCAAGATTCTACAACTCCAAACTGACCTCTAAACAGAAAATCATCAGAGGCTATTGCTACGAACATCGGAGGGGCATTTTTTGGAACTTCTACTGGTCCCATTCCACCATAAATTGGTCCAATAAATGCCAATTTCATAGTCTTAGAGTGTAAAGTTGAATGCATTGTTAATCCAGCACCAGCAGAAAAACCAATCATTCCGATTCTTTTGGTATCCACACCCCATTCTTTTGCTCTATTCACAATCATGGCATAAGCTGCTTCCGCATCTTGAAGTTGATTGTCAAGTTTCCATTGTGGAGCTGGTGGTGGGGTAGCCGCTTTTGAGCCATCTGCCGGTGCGGGAGCTGGAGTACGTGGGCGGTTCATCCATGCCGTGAAATCTTCGAGTTTTTCAGGCGTTGGGTTGAGTCTGTATTTTAAAACGAAAGCAGCAATGCCTTGTTTGGCAAGAGCTTCTGCCACTTCCCAGCCTTCGTTTCCAAGCGATAACCAACTAAAACCTCCACCTGGTGCCACTATAACTGCTGTTCCATTGGCCTTTCCTGGCTCTGGCAAAAATGGCGTTAAGGTTGCTTTCGTAATATTACGAGCCATGGGATCGCCCCACTGCTTAAACCAAGTTTCTGATGCCGGTTGATTTTCAACTCCACCAGTACCAAGCGGAATAGCGTTGGGTTCTTTCGGAGTTTCCAGCGGATAAATAGTTCCGTCCTGGGCTAAAGCAAGGTTCGAAAATGCAAGTGCAGTAAACACACAAGCCAATTTCCTTAATTTTTTGATACTCAATTTCATTTTCTGATATTTTAAGGTTGAGAATTCAAATATAGTGTATTTTTGACACGTTTTAATATTTTACAATAATTTATATTTTTTTGTGATAAAAAGTAATTTAGCCATGAAATTACCAGTTAGAATTACATAAAATACAATAAATACTTTTTACATGAAAAATACCCTTAACCGTAGATCATTTATAAAAGGAATTACAGCCTCTTCCGCCTTGATTCCATCCCTTTCTTTTGCCAATATTCCCACAAAATATGAAGGAAAGAAAATCAAAGTAGCCTTGGTTGGCCTCGGCAGATATGCCGAATATATGGCTTCTCAAATGAAAGACTGCCAATATTGCGAAGTAGCAGGCTTGGTCAGTGGTTCAACAGAAAAACTCGAGTCCTGGGGCAAAGAATATAACGTTCCGACCAAAAACAGATACAATTACGAGAATTTCGATAAAATCAAAGACAATCCAGACATAGACTTGGTGTACATCATTTTGCCGAATGCCATGCATAAGGATTACGCCATCAGAGCCGCAAAAGCCAAAAAGCATGTATTGGTAGAAAAACCAATGGCGGTCAATGCAGCCGATTGCTTGGAAATGATAAAAGTTTGTAAAGAAAACAATGTTCAGCTGGCAATGGGCTATCGCCTTCATTTTGAACCTTATAACATGGAAATGATGCGTTTGGGTCAGAAAGAGGTTTTCGGGAAAGTTAGGGTTGTTGAAGCTTCATTGGGATATTTTGCCGGCCAAAAAGGCGAGTGGAGATTAAGTAAAAAACTGGCTGGAGGCGGCCCATTGATGAACCTCGGCGTGTATTGTGTACAAGCTGGAAGATATATTACCGGCGAAGAGCCTATTTCTGTTACTGCTCAGTTTGGGCCAGTTTTACGAAAAGAATTGTTTACCGAAGTGGAAGAATCTATCACTTGGCAACTGGAGTTTCCAAGCGGTGCAGTTTGTACATCTACTTCAACACTTGCTGCGGGTATAGACAGGCTTTATGCAAGTGCCGAGAATGGACGTTTTGAACTCAGTCCTGCCATAAGTTACGGGCCTTTCAAAGGCCGAACCCACGAAAAGGAGATGGACTTTCCGCAAATAAACCAACAAGCTGCCCAAATGGATGCCATCAGTAAAATTATTCTTGAAAACAAACCAATGCCCGATCATATCTCAGGCCTCGAAGGTTGGAAAGACATGAAAGTGTTAGATGCTATTTATAAAGCCGCCGAAACTGGGCAAAAAGTGAGGATTTGACTAGACTATGGTTGCATTTATCTAATAATTTGGTGGCTATAAAGGCGGATAAATCGAAGTTATGGCTTCTTTTTATCCGCCTTTTCAGATAATCCTGTAATGATTTACTAAACATTTCAAAAAGTGTTCGATACTGACGACCTGAAAAGTTTATTCCTCATAGGTAACCACAATACTTGAAACACCCATAAAAGTTGACCATGCGGTACCCGATTTTTGGGTTACTGTAATTTTGTAGCTGTTTGTCAAATTATTTATGGTCAAGGGAAATCCTGACAAGTCCAAAAACTGTATACTCGAATTATTTCCTGAAGATGAGGTCAGGGGAGTTATGAATGTAGAGGTACCCGAATGTGGTGTCCGTTCCAAATAGAATGTTAGGTCATTTGTGACATCATTGTCCTGATAATAAGCCCTTATATTGGTAAGTATTGCATTGTGTGGTAAATATAAAGCACATTTTATTGAACCTACCCCGCTATTTAGGTACGCCAAACCAGAGAAATAGGAAGCCGCTGTACCGTCATTGCTAATTTTTACAAAACTAGTATTAGGTATAGCCAAATATTTGGTTTGTGCTTCGGCAGTCAATGATCCGTTGGCATCCGCCTTCACCGTCCTTAGGCTAGTGCCTGCTAAATCTGTAGAACGAATTGTACCATTCACGTGCAGTTTTTCTAAAGGATTGGATACACCAATTCCCACGTTTCCATTGCCTTTGAATCTTACGTTTTCATTTAAGGCACTACTTTTACCATAACCGAAAGCGATGTCTCCATCAATATTTCTCGAGAAAATTTGAAACAAATTGCTCTGATAACCAATGCCGTAGTGGTTTTCGTCAAATGAGGTACACGAACCAAATATGCTACTGGTACAAGTCTTATCATTCAATGAAATTTTATCGCCATAAGCCGAATTAAACGTCAATGGGAATGCGGTATATAAAGGATAGCCAATTCCAAGCTTTTTTATGGTCATATTATCTGAATCTATTCGAGCGATCTCATTGTTTCCACTATTAAAACTCAACCATGAAAAACTTTGTAATTGAAAATTTGAATTGAACGAGCTATAACTATTATGTTTTATACTGTACTTATTTACGGAATTATTATTAAACTCAATCGATGAAGAAGATGCATTGGCAAGTCCAATGCCGAGAGGTTCTGAATCCATCGTTAGAAAAGACTTGCCAGTTAGAGAATTTCCGGGCTGTCCCTTTATCGACAACCGAGCGTCTCCTTGTTTCTGAATCAAGGTGTTATCTGAGCCACTTGGAGATATCGTTATGGACTGACTATAAAGGGCGTTTGCGATAAGCGATAATAGAAAAATAGTTTTTTTCATTTCTAATAAATTTTTAGGCGTTAAAAGATAAGTGCTTAAGTACTTCTGAAATTCGGCGTCGCGATATGATGAAATTTTCTCCTTTGTTTGTAAGAACCCCATTCTTAGATATTTGCACTATTTCACTTTTGTTTATCAGCACCGATCTATTGATTCTTATGAATGAACTTTCTAGTGCTCCTTGATAGGTGCTGAGGGTGTAGGACATCAGTATTCTCTTGCCATTTTTCAGATAGAAACATGAATAGTTCTTCTCACTTTCGATGTGACTTACAATGTCCTTAGCATGGTAAAGAAGTTCGAGATGTTGTTTTCTTGGCAAATGTTTCATCAGTCTTTTTTCTGACAAAATTCAGAAGAAAACAATATGCTGTCAATCAGATAAACATATGGTTTTGCAGGCAGTGGTTCTAAAAATTATAAGGTGTTTCATTAATCCAATGAAAACCTCTGGTCATCAGTCTAGTATTATTAGTACTTTTTCGAAGAAATATTAATGGTGTTTTTTGATTGGATTGCGAAAGAGACAAAGTATCCCCTTGAATCTTGTAACTAAACTTCAACGAAGAGTCTGGAATTGCGACATTGATAAGTTTAATATGTTTTTTGACACTGTCTAACTCAACAGAATAGGTGGCAGTGATTCCGCCTGATTTATAGGTTTTAATCAGATCGTTGTACACAAAGTTTAATTTCACCCAGTCGTTGGAAGGATTTGGTACAGAAGCCAATCTTTCATAATAACCAAACAATGTATGTTTAGGAGTTTTAAAGTCTTGAACATAAGTGGTGTATGAAAAATACGGAAGCCCCAATAATGAAAACACAACAATAGCATACTTCAATACCAAAATACTGATATTCAAATATTTTTTAGAAAACCTAAAGGCTTTTTGAATATTTAAGGTGGTTGGTTTATCAGTAAAAAAGAATTGAAGTAAGTCCTTTATATTGAACACCAGAATATATAAAGTCATCAAAAACAATGTACTTGAGAGAATCTTGACAGGTACATCATAGAAAAAGTTTATGGCCATCACATTGGCTGTTGTCATAAGGGTTATGATAGCACCCACAGTGACCGTACGACGCCAAAACAACAGTGAGGCCAATATTTCCACTATACCCATAAAAAGATTGTAGCCTTTCGAAAAACCGAGAAATGTCCAAGCCAAAGCCATTGGACTTGAGTCGCCATAGGTCTGCATGAGTCGGTACGGACTAGGATATGGAAACTGTAGTTTCCAAACTTTTATCATGCCGTATTCTATCAATGTAAAACCTACATAAAATCTCAAAGCAGCTATCAACCAATAATTTAGACGGTCGTAATTGGTATTTTTTGAAAAAACAATTGCCCATATTGAAGAACCGAAAACAGCCAAAACCAATATGAGCAAGACCAATACCCAATTGTATGTGGTATCGCCGCTGCCGTTTTCAAAAACAACAATATCGTAAGGTACAACTCCAAAAGTCTTTGAAAACAAGGGTACAATCCAATGCAAAAACTGATTTACAAATGGAATGGCTCGCCCAAAAAATTCAAAGAAAATGTATAATCCAAAAAATAAAAAGCTGAATTGAAAACCTAGCTTCTGTATTTGACTCCAATTGTTTTTCATGGGTAAAAAATATTATTCAAAAAAAATGCTGTTAGAAATGCTGACATAAATTAACAGGTCAAACCAAACGTTCTTTCAGGGCCTTCACCACTGCCTCAGACTTGGAATTGACATGTAGTTTTTTGTAAATATTGTTGATATGGCTACGGACCGTACCCATGCTAATAAAACAATTGGCCGCAATCATCTTATAACTATCGCCACTTACCAAACATTTAAGTATATCGAGTTCTCTATCAGAAAGCTTTTCTTCGGGATTGGGCTGATCTTGTGGTTTTGAAAAAAACTCTAATACTTTTCGGGCAATGGATGGTGTCATGGGTGAGCCACCTTGGTAAATTTCGTGTATGGCTTCTATGATTTCAACTACCCTTGAGTTTTTTAATAAATAGCCCGAAGCACCGGCTTGAAGAGCGTCAAAAAGTTTATCTCGGTCCTCAAAAATGGTAAGAATTAGAATATTTATCTCTGGATACTTGGCTTTGACCAAAGCTGCAGCCTCAATGCCATTCATAATCGGCATGTCAATATCCATGAGGATTACATCAGGCTTATATTCAGAACAGTTTTGTAGAATATCTCCCGGATTTTCGAAAGCACCCAAAAAATCAAACTCCTCTGAACTTTGCAATAAATGGCTCAGACTGCTACGAAGCGTCATACTATCTTCATAAAGGGCTACTTTTATCACTTGGTTCATGATTTGAGGCTGCAATTTGTTTGAAAAATGGTTTATCTGCAATAGAATAAATATATGGTTTTTAACTTAATCTATCTCTAACTGGACAGTGGTACCTTGATTTATTTCCGAATAAATATTCAATCGCCCACCAATGTTCTCTGCCCGTTTTTGCATATTTCCAAGACCGTTACGAGAGTTTTTCCCATTTAAATCAAAACCCTTTCCATTATCCTTTACGCTGATCTTTATTTTACCATTTTCTATGTCGCCTTTAACCCATAAATTTTTACATTCACTATATTTTATAGCATTATTTATGGCCTCTTTCAATATCAAATAAACGTCTTTTCGTTTTTCCATCTCTATATTTCGACCTTCTAAGTCTTCCGAAAAATCAAAGCTAAAGTCTATATTTTGAGTTTCAAGTAATGGAACAGCAAAGGACTTTATCTTTGCCTCAAGATTCAGAAATTCGTCATTATTGGGATTGATGGTCCAAATTATCTCATCCATTTTATTAATGACCATTCTTGCGTCTTCTGATACTTGCCTCATTAAATCGGTTTTGTACTGCCCCTTTTGTATTTGATAGTCTGCCATTTCGGTCAATATAGCGATACTGCTCAGCGTACTTCCAATTTCATCATGCAAATCGGCCGAAAGTTTATTTCGTATTTTTTGTTTATCCTCGATTCTTTTAAACCTTGCTCTTTTTAATAATATGTAAATTATGGCAACAGAAATGACTATGATTGAAACTCCCACTGCTAACCATATATTTCGCTGCAGTGTGGCATTTTTCTTACCAAGCTCCATCATTTTGAGTTCAGAATCTTTCTTTTCCAGTTCGAGCTTATTAAACTTCAACGCCCATTCTTTAGAGTAAACCGAATCTTTCAGGGCGTACGCTTGGTTTTTCAATTCATAGGCTCTTTTGTAATCTTTTGTTTCGGCATACAAATCAGCCAGGTAGAATTTTCCTCCATAAACCCAAGTTGGGTTATTACTTTTTTCGGCTGTTTCAATTACTCTTTTGGCATAAAAAATGGCTTTATCGTAGTTTTTTAAGTGTTGATAATTAAAATAACTGAGTAAAGAATAAGCTTCTACTAGTCTATTTACGTCATTTATTCCTTCCGACATCTTCACACTTTTTTCCAAGTAGTATTTCGCCTTATCGTACGACTCTTTCCTCAAATATATTTCGGCCAATAAAGACCAAGCCATTGAATAGTTTGCCTTTCTGCCGTACTTCTCAACCCACCTGAGAGATTTTTCTGCGTGTACCAAAGCCTTATCAACATTGTTCTTGTCTAAATAATAATAAGCAATGGCATTCTCTGCAAGATATCGTTGAGTTAAATCTGTATCTGAATATGCTATGGGCAATAGTTTTTTATACATTTCTTCAGATTTTGACGAATCAATATCAGCGTAAATTTTTGCAAGGATTTCATATGACTGTGTTATATATTCTCTCAGTTGATGCTTCTCAGTTAATCTTACAGCTTCTAGAGCATATTTCAGGGCGTTCTCATTGTCTAAAGAATATTTTGCATTAATAGCCTTAGCTGTAAGTATTTTTTGTAAATACTGAGGTGCTAATTTATGTTTTTGTACTATGAGGTGTGCATTCTGAAAATGTCTCTTTGATTCCTCGTAGTTGTTAACTCTATATGCCATTAAACCCTCAAAAAAATAAACTTGAAAAAGGCCAATATTATCATGCAGTTTTTGAGCTAATAATTTATTTTGCTCTAATAAGGTCTTAGCTTTTGAGGTGTCATCCAAAGGGTTAATCAAATACCAAATATATTTTTCAGCAGTTCGCAAATAGTTGATATCCTTGGGCATAATCTTTAATTTACGTTCTAAAGAATCGGCCTGTGGGTTACCATATAACCAGTTAATTATTACAAGTTGCAAAAGAATAATTATAAAAATTCGCCTCATTAATCGCAATTGTCAAAGTTTTAAAAATATAATGGTTCCCTCATCCATCTTACTTTTTATTTCAAATTTCGCCCCAAGACTTTCAGCCCTATGTTTCATGTTTTTCAGGCCATTTCGTTGGGTAATAACATTTTGATCAAAGCCTTTCCCATTGTCGGCCACGGTTAATTTGATCTTTTCATTTTCTAAAATACCCTTTACTTCCAAGTGTGTACAATCACTATATTTTATGGCATTGTTTATAGCTTCTTTCAAAATCAAATAAATATCTTTTCGTTTTTCCATTTCAATATTTCGGTTCTCTAAATCACCTGAAAAATCAAAGTTAAAATCAATGCCCTTGCTTTCGAGCAGTGGTACTGCGTACGACTTTAGTCTTGCTTCCAAGTTCAGAAATTCGTCATTATTAGGATTAATCGTCCAAATAATCTCGTCCATTTTTTCAATAACCTTCCGGGCGTCATTGCTTATTTGTTGCATAACTTCAGGATTACTGCCGGTTTTGGGTTGCATTGCCAGCATTTCCGACAAAATGGAGATACTACTGAGCGAACTACCTATTTCGTCGTGTAAATCTGCCGACAGTCTATTTCTTAAGTTTTGTTGTTCTTGTAATCTCCTAAATTTATTGCGAGAATTCAAGATATAAAAACCACCTAGCGACATAATAACTATAAATCCTATGGCCGAAATAACCAAGTTTCTTTGTAAAACAGTATTCTTATTTTTGATGGCCATTAGATTCAGTGAGGACTCTTTTTTCTCAAGTTCCAATTTATTCATCTTTAAGGCCCAGTCTTTCGAGAAAACCGAATCTTTAAGAGCTATGGCTTTCTGTTGATACCAGAAGGCCTTTTCATACTTCTTAGCATCGGCATAAATGGTAGCCAACGACTCATAAGCTCCATACTCACCGGTAGCATTTCCGTTTTTCTTCGCAATTTCGTACGCTTTCAAATAGTAATTGATGGCTTTTTCGGTATCCTTCTCTATATAAAAATGAAAATATCCGAGTAAGGTGTAGGAATCAGCCATCCTGTTCAAATCTTCAATTTTCTCAGACATTTTTAGGCTTTTATAAATATATTCCTTTGCCAACTTGGGTTGGTTCATTTCGAGGTATACATCCGCCAAGAGAATCCAAGCCATTGAAAAACTTGCCCTCCTACCATATTTTTCAACCCACTTTAAAGATTCTTTGGCATGTTTTAAAGCATTATCAAGTTGTTTGGTTTGTAAATAAAACGCAGCCATGTAATTTTCGGCCAAATACCTTTGGGTATAATCAGAATCCAAATATGCGGCTTGAAGCATTTTGTCATATAACCTTTTCTTGTCTTTAGCCTCAACATCCACATTCTCAGCTGCCAGTGTCAAATAGGCAGTGGTTATTCCATCTGTCAAATGATATTTTTCAGTTAGTTTGGTAGCCATTTGGGCAAATTTAGTGGCATTGGCATGATCAAATTTAAGCCAGTAGTAGTTAGACATCAGGCCAAAATATTTCTGTTGTGATCTTACAGGTAGTTTATTTTCTGTAATAACTTTACCTGCCTTTCGCAGGTAAGAAAACATCTCATCAAACCTGGAAACTCTACTTCTCAATAATGCTTCAAGCAGATAAATATCAACCAGACTCAGATAATCATTTATTTTAAGAGCAATCTTCTCTGATTGGTCAAGGATTACGTCAGCCTTTTTAGGATTATCTAATTTATGAACAAGCCACCAAACATATCGAATTGATAACCTGAGATAGTTTGCATCTTTAGGAATACCTACAAGCAATTTTTCAACAGCGTTGTGTTGATATTTAGCAAAACTTGAGGTATGCCCCAAGAATAAGAATAACGCTATTAAGGTAGCAAACTTCACGGATAAAATAAATTTCGGGTTATTGTAAATTTGGAAGTTTTATGTCACAGTTCAAAATTCAACCTCTAGATTTTTATTTAAAGGAAGAGAAAGTTGAAAACAAAAACTCGTGTGTCATCGTGGCAAAAATGCAATTCTTTACTCAGAAAAACACGTCCACACACGTACAAAAGTGTTCGTTTTCGGACGAAAAAAACGAACAATAGATTTGCAAAATATTGATATTCAACAATATAAACTATTGGCACAGCATTTGAACCTATCCTTACAGGGTTATGAAAAAACTATTTGTTACGTGTTAAGAAGTCCTCAGAAAAATTTTAGAATTTTGATTTGAGGACTTCTTCATTCTGTTTTCAAAATCAAAAACTATGATCAAAAATTACATCAAAATAGCGTTTCGAAATCTTTGGAAAAACAAACTATTTTCCTTTATCAATATTTTTGGTTTGGGTCTTGCCCTGCCATTTGCTTTGCTTTCCTTGTTGCATTTGCAAAGCACTTTTGAATTCGACAATTTCCACCAAAATCGTGAACGAATCTTTAGAATAATTACGGATGAAAAAACCAATCAAGGCAAAAAAGTGAGTTATGCCTCCTCTCCTTTTTTACTTGCGGATAAGCTCCGAATTGATTACCCAGGAGTAGAATTTTCAACCAAAACCATGAGAGAATTTGGCTGGGAACTAAGCAATCAGCTAAAAAACCTGAAAGTAAATATTATCTATATTGAGCCCGACTTTTTTAACATTTTCAATTTCAAACTTGAAAAAGGCGAATATCCAACTGAGCCTAATACACTGGTAATAAGCCAAGAAACAGCAGAAAGATTTTATAAAAATCTAAATCCCATCGGCCAAATTCTCAATCACCCCACTTATGGAGCCTTCAAAATCACTGGTGTTTTGAAACCTTTCAAGAAAGAAACCCAATTTAAGAGTGACGTGATGGTTTCGATGGCCACTTACGAAAAACGAATGCAAGGAAACCCAATCACAAAAAGTTGGGGACAATACGAGAGTTTTTCTTTTGTGAAGTTAAGACCAAAAGTAAATCCAGCTTCGCTTGACTTGGCTTTGGCACAAATCGCTGAAAAAACCAATGTTAATCTGGTGCAAAACAAGAAGAGAAACGAATTTAGAAAACAAGCACTGGCAGATATTTCCCCAAGTGAAGAAGATCTCCAAAACAACCCCTATGTGGACAAATGGAGTGATATTTATGTCAATTTCTCCATTCCGATCATGATTTTGGTGCTGGCAGGATTCAATTACACCAATCTCACACTGGCTCGCTCACTAGGCCGCTCGCGTGAAGTTGGCGTAAGAAAAGTAATGGGGGCGGTTCGTTCGCAACTCATTGTACAATTTATCGCTGAAGCGGTTTTGATTGCCTTTTCTGCTTTAATAGTGGGTGTACTGATACTTTCGCTAATGAAAGAATACATCCATGTCAACTGGGTGACTTGGAAGGTGGATAATCCCTATTTCATTGTTATTATTTTCTGCATTTTTGCATTACTCCTGGGTGTTACTGCCGGCAGCTTGCCTGCTTGGATTTTGTCCAGTTTTCAGCCTGTAAAGGTTTTGAAAGGAACATTATCTCCGGCATCGTTCGGTAAAATAAATTTCCGTAAGAGCCTGATTGTAATTCAGTTTATTGTAACACTCGGTTTTATATTTCAGATTGGGCACATGTACAATCAGTTTAAATACATGGCCACCGAGAATGAGAATTTTAACAGAAAAGGTATTTTTAATCTGGCCATACCTTCCAAAAACGCTAAACTCATTACCCAAGAAATTTCTGAAAATAAAAACGTAAAGAAAATTGGGTTTACTTCCGTTCCCTTTGGAGGTATAACAACGCAGCTGGGTATTGGAACACAAAAAAAGGGAGAAAATACTGCATCCTATTATTACGCCTCAGACCGAAACTTCATCGAGAATATGAATTTAACGTTTGTAGCAGGCCAAAATTTACCCATATCAAGTGGAGATTCTGCTGGGAATTTTGTGATAATCAATGAGAAGGCTGTGGAAAAATTAAACTTGGGAAGCACCAAAGAGGCTGTTGGAAAGACTATTTTTTTAAATGAAAACATAGAAGTACAAGTGATTGGCGTGGTAAAAAACTTTTGTCACTTCAATTATCAGTTTGAAATCCAGCCGCTTGTTTTTCAGTACAATCCGGCTATGTTTAGGTCAATGGTGATCCAAACCGAAGGAAAAACAGACCAAGCCGAATTTGAAACTTTTGTAAAAACACTTTGGAAGAAACAAAATCCATACGAATCAGTGTCTTACAGTTGGTTTGAAGAGGAAATGTACGACAGATATTATCCAGCCGAAGACATGAAAATGATGGGCATCGCCTGTTTGGTTATATTGGTGATTGCTGTCATGGGTTTACTCGGTATGGTTATTTATACCACCGAAAAACGAGTAAAAGAAATTGGTATCCGCAAAGTTTTGGGGGCATCGGTCACCGAAGTGGTCACCATCTTGTCATGGAGTTTTTTAAAACTTTTACTCTTGGCAGGTGTCATCGCACTTCCTATCGGGATTTTCGGTGGCTTGCTATTCAATGGCCTTTTTACTTTCAACAACGGACTGAATTTCAGCCTGATGGCCATGTTTTTTATAACTGTCCTTTTGATAGCCATTCTCACCATAGCCTATTATAGCATGCGTGCAGCTTTTACCAATCCAGTAAATAGTTTGAGAGCAGAGTAGTGTTGTCCTTCTAAATACCAAGTTGAATAATTTAACTTGGGCTAAATTAATCTTAGGAATTCCTTTCGTATTTTAGCAGACAATTCAACCCAAATCTTATGAAAAAATACTTAGGCATTCTATTTATTTCTTGTCTTGGAGCCACAGCACAATTACCACAATACAACATACCAGAGGCCAATGCCACCAAAAAGAAAACCTACTGTAACCCCATGGATATCAACTATCAATACAATTGGGAGCAGGTAAACGACAATATATCTTATAGAAGTGGAGCCGACCCGGTAGTAATCAATCATAAAGGCGAGTATTACCTTTTCCATACCATACAGGGTGGCTATTGGCACTCCAAGGACCTCTCAGACTGGCGATACATTAAGCCTAGCCGCTGGCCCATGGAAGACATGTGTGCACCTGCCGCTTGGAGCAAAGACGATACTTTGTTTCTGTTCCAATCTACCTTTCAGCAGCGTCCGATTTTTTATACCACGCAGCCCAAAACCGGTCAACTGGAATTTTATAATCGTTGGTTGCCGCAATTACCCAAAGACATTGGCCCATGGGATCCAGCACTGTTTTACGACGAAGACTTGAAAGAATGGTACATGTACTGGGGTTCCTCAAATACCTATCCGCTTTTTGGAGCTCAACTCGACAAGGATAAAAAACTCACTTACAAAGGCGACTACAAGCCATTTGTATACCTCGACCCAGTAAATCACGGTTGGGAACGCTTCGGACAAGACCATAAATCGGACATTACGCCTTTCACAGAAGGAGCTTGGATGACCAAACATAATGGCAAGTATTACCTGCAATATGGTGCTCCAGGAACCGAGTACAACGTGTACGCCAACGGCACCTATGTGGGTGATCACCCGCTTGGGCCCTTCAAATATGCCCCTTACAATCCAATTTCATACAAGCCTGGTGGCTTCATGCAGGGAATGGGCCATGGATGTACTTTCAAAGACAATTACGGTAACTATTGGAACATGGGCACACCGTGGATAGCCGTAAACTGGAATTTTGAACGCAGAATAGAGATGGTGCCCACAGCATTCGACAAAGACGGACAGATGTTTGCCAATACCCGTTTCGCAGATTTCCCTTACAGATTACCTACAAAAAAATGGACCAATAAAGATGAACTTTTTACAGGCTGGATGCTTCTTTCTTATAAAAAACCAACAAAGTCATCATCGCAAAAAGAAGACAAATTCAGTTCGAATTTGGTAACCGATGAGAACCCAAGAACTTTCTGGGTGGCCAAAACCAATAAAACCAACGAGTGGCTGAGCATAGACCTCGAAAAAGTTTGTACGGTAAATGCACTACAAATCAACTACACTGATTATAAGTCAGATATATATGATTCGGCATTGCCAAAAGTATATATTCAATACCGAATTTACAGCTCTTTAGACGGTAAAACTTGGACAAAAATAGAAGACAATTCTAACGAAAAACGTGACCGCCCAAATGCCTATATCGAATTGCCAAAAGCCGTAAAGGCCAGATATATCAAGTTTGAGAATGTACATGTTCCGATGCCAAATTTGGCTGTGAGCGACATCAGAGTTTTTGGAAATGGTGGTGAAAAAGCCCCAGAAACACCAAAAAACTTAGAAGCAAAACGTGACACGGATGAACGCAATGCCTTCATAAAATGGGAGAAAGTAGACGGAGCCGTAGGTTACAACATCTTGTGGGGCATAGCACCAGACAAATTGTATCAAACCTACCAAATCTGGGCGGACGAACCTTCTGAAAAAGAAATCAGAGCCTTAAACGTAGGTGTGAAATACTATTTCGCCATTGAATCATTTAATGAAAATGGGGTGAGTAAGGTGAGTGAGATTAAGGGTGGGATTTGAGAGTATTACTCAAAACTTCTCACAATATTCGAAAGCCATTCTGAATTATGAACTTTCCCCTTCGAATCCACAAGTATTGGAGAGGAAGTTCTCGTACCGATATTAAATGACCATAACTTACTACCTGTTTTGAGACTATAAGCTACCAAGTCTTTTAAATCATGGTCAATAAGAAAGATGACTCCGTTAGAAATTAAAGGATTGTGAGTTCCCGAATCACTAATCGGCTTCTGATAGAGTATTTTCCCCGTATTTACATCAGTAAAATAAAGATTCTTCTGAACAGCGAAAGATGCGAAATCATTAGAAACTAGAACTCCTTGAGAATAGAACATATTGTTTCTATATGCTTGAGGGGTCTTCGTTGTCCAAATCAAGCTACCGTCTTTAAGATTAAATGCAGATAGATTTCCCTCTTCATTGACACCATTAAAATGAGAAACTATAATTTTATTGTCTTCAATTACAGGTTTCGTACCAAAATAATACCCCGAAATTTTCGAATTCTCCCAAATAATCTTACCATCCTTTAAACTTAGGGCCTGAATTTGATTTATGGAATTACTTTTAAGAAGATATATGTTTCCATTGGAAACTCCTATTCTTTGAATCTGCCAATTCTCATTTTTTTGACTCCATTTTTCTTGCCCGGTAGAAATATCAAGAACCATTAGGTTTCTTAAACCATACCCAAATATTATTTCAGAGTCAGTTACAATTGGTTTATTGGAGAAGCCATTTCCCGAGAGTGGCAATGAATAAATCCACTTGACATCTTTTCCATTTAGATTTAAACAAATGATATTTTGATTATCTTGAAAAATAAGTCCAGAAGACCCAACACTAATCAAACCAATACCAAAACCCAAATTCCATTGATATTTCCAAATATTTTTACCTGTAGTGGCATCACTGGCATATAACTGTTTATTCCAAGTGGAATAAATGACATTATCTTTCCCAATAAATTCCGAGTTTCCATTCTCAAAACCACTTCCTTGAAGTAAAAAGTTTTTTTGTCCATTGTCTGCGTTGTAAGAGGCAAAAAAATTCAAGAAAAATGAGTTTCCTCCATTTGAATATAAGGAACCCTTATATAAATACGGATTTGTAAACATATTTACACCACCATTCGCTTCCCAAAGCATTTTTCCAGTTTCAGCATCTAAAGAGTATAATTTTTTATCGCCTTGAACGTAAAGAACTTTATTTGTGGCTATTGGTTCTTTTGATGGGTCAAGTTCGTTTTTTTCGCATGAACTTATTCCTACAAAAACTACCAAAACTATGAATATAAATAATTTCATTTTTTAGTTACAGATATATTTGTTTTCATAAGAATAACCTATTTGATAAGTATTTCTATCAAATACTTTTACATTTAGAGCTTGTCCTTTGTCATTATAAACCACATCAAATGTTATGAAAACCTCAGATGTAGAATTATTTTTGAAAGAATACGATTTTTGGGTTTTTGGAATAGAATTGGGGTGATAGGTATATTCTAACATTAAATGATAATCCTTGTTGTTATTTGAATTGTAAATTTTCAACAATTTTCCATCATTGTCATACTCAAATCTTTCACTGGAAACATATACACCGAACCTCTTAGATTCCGTTTCTTTAATTGTTTTTTCAGAATTGACCTTATAGGTTTTCTCCAATCCGGTATGGTCTTTGGTTTTCGTCAGAATACCATTTTGGTCGTAAAAATATTCCGTAGAAATATTAGAGGAGCCCTGATATACTGACTTTAATAGCCTATTGTTTACGTCATAGGTATTAAAATAAGTTAGTTGAACATTTCCGTTTTGAATAGTCTCTTGAAGTAAAATATTGTTTTTGCTATCATACTGTGTCTTACGTTCAAAAATTTCATTACCATTTTTATTCACAAAATAGGTTTCTTTACCACTAATATTATATTCGGTTGTTAATTTTGACTTGCTATAAAGGTAACCCTGTTCAATTTTTGATTTTATTTTACCCTTTTCAAAGTAGGTATAGTCTATAATGGAGACCAATTTTGAATCTTGATCCGTAAATGTCACTTTGATTAAATCATTTTCAGCATTATACTCATTTTTATGATTATCAATCAATATCTTTCCATTCGCATACTTAGTGGTTCGTTTGATTAGATTCTTATTTTTATCGTATTCGAAACTAACTGTATTGGAGAACTTGGTGCCTTCATAATTATCCGTCTGGGTTATCAAGCATTTGTTGGACTGCGGTTCTAAAACTTCTTCAGATTTCTGGCAAGATAGAAGTGTGGCTAACATTAAGAAGGAGTAGAATTTTGTGAATTTTTTCATTTATATTTTCTTGATTAAATTGGGAATCAACAAAATCCTCTGCAATTACTAAGCCAATAAGTTTATTTGGAATGAAAGATTATTTCTAAAACTAATTTGGAATAAAAAAGGACCAAGAGAAATTGAATCTCCATTGGTCCAAAAGTTTAAAAATAAATAACTTGTTTCAAATCACAATTGCGAATACTTCAGAGGCTTCAAAAACACCCTATGAATATTTGAAACCGTATTTGCGTATTCGGGAAGTTTTGAGATACGTTTCCATTCTGGGTGGTCAGAGAATTTCTTCCAGTTGGCATCACGCTCAGCCAAATCTTTGAAGGCAAGCATATAGGTCAGACAAGGCATTTGTGGGCCTGCTATTTTTTCTCCAAACATAACCGAATGCAGTCCAGTTTCTTTGAAAATCTGCAACTCGCCTTCGTTAAACATCTTTATTTTTCTTTGGTAAGCATCTTCAATGTAGCCCTCGTAAGTACGCATTTCAAAAACCATCGAGCCAGTTTCTGGTTTGATGAGTTGCGGAATTCCCGAAAAAGCATTGAAAAAAGAAGTTTCATACCTGCTAAAAGGCACTTTGTCTTGGGTAATGGTATTATATTCCGCAGAATTTTCTGTAAAAACTTTATCGGAATTTACCGCCTTAGTTACTTTTTCATAGGCCGCCATGCTCTCGTATGGAATCAATAGATAAATTTTGGCCGGGTTGTCTTGACTCCACTCTTCAAAAGCCCCGATGTTTTTCACACCTTGTCTGTTCAATGAAGGCAAAAGAGCCTTTTCAAGATAATTGTGTAATCCGGAAGCTGGCGAACCGAACTTCATGGTGTAAACCCGCAGTTCATAAAATTCTCGTTGGGCAGAAACAGAAATTGCAGTAAGAGCAAAAACAAAAAGGAAGAAAAACTTTTTCATTTTTTGGTTTGAATAAATTGAATGGTAAAAGTAGAAAAAAAGGTTGAAGCATTTAAGCAATTTGAACTAACTAACTGAAAGTCCTTGATTCTTTTGCATTCTTGCCCAAAAATTCGGAACATTGCGGCTCAATTTCGAATCTTAATAAATGAGTTTAGTAAAAAAACTGGCTGGCGACACGGTGCTTTATGGAATGAGCAGCATTGTGGGTCGACTGCTAAACTGGCTTTTGGTGATTGTACACACCCGTGTATTTGAACAGCCCGAGCTCCTCACCGAAAACGCCCAACTCTACACTTACGTTATTCCCTTGAATATCCTTTTTACCTTTGGTATGGAGACGGCTTTTTTCAGATATGGCTCCAAAAAAGAGAATCAATCGGAGTACTTTAATCTCATACTTAGTTTCATCATTGTTCTTAGTGGCGTACTTTCATTAGGATTGATTTTGGGAGCGACACCCTTAGTAAATGCCATGCGTTTTCCGGGAAAAGAACGTTTGGTTATTATGTTGTCCATTATTATTGCCATTGATGCTATTTGTGCCATCGCTTTTGTAAAACTGCGGGCCCAAAACAAAGCCAAACGATTTGTTGGCATTAAAATCACCAATATTGCCATCAATATATTCTTAAATGCCTTCTATCTGATTTTCTGTAATAATATACTGAAAGACAAGTTTTTACCTAACCTAAAACCTTTTGCGGCGTTTATTTACGATGCCAACGTTGGCCCTGATTATATCATTTGGGCCAATTATGTGGCCAGTATGATTACGTTTGGTTTATTGTGGAAAGAGTTTGTTGGTTTCAGATTCACGATAAACTGGGAAAAATTGAAAGAAGTTTTGGTGTATGCATACCCACTTATGATAATGGGTCTAGCGGGAGCTATTAACCTTACGGCCGACCGGCTGATGTTCAGGGAGTTGCTTCCCGAAGGATTTTATTCTGACTTCCCGAAACCCGACCAGGCTTTTAGTATTTACTCGCAAGTGTATAAACTTTCTATTTTTATGACACTAGTGGTACAAGCATATCGTTATGCGGCTGACCCACTTTTTTTCTCAAAAATGGGTGATAAAAACTCACCAAATCTGATAGCACTTAGCACCAAGTGGTTTACAATTGCCTGTATAATTCTCTGGGTTGGCGTCAGTCTAAACCTCGACTGGATTGGTCTTTTAATTGGCGAAAACTATCGTTCAGGCCTTTACATTGTACCCATATTGCTCTTAGCCAACTTATTTATAGGCGTTTATGGCAATACCTCCATTTGGTTTAAATTGGTAGACAAGACCAAATTTGGCACTTATCTTACTATCGCTGCCATGATTTTGACAATCATTCTGAACGTAATTCTCATACCAAGGCTTGGATACTTGGGCTGTGCGATCACCTTTACTTTTTCATCATTTTTTATGGTGGTGGCTTGCTATATTTTGGGGCAAAAACACTATCCAATTCCTTATGAACTAAAAGAAATATCGGCTTACTTGATTTTTGCTGGATTAATTATTTTAGCCAATACCCAAATACATATCAGAAATTATTGGGTATCAATACCCTACCACATGCTCCTGACCTTTTTGTTTATTGGTGTGGTTTATTGGTATGAGTTTAAGGTGAAAGAAAATCCAGATTTACTCAAAAAGGCTTTATAAACCAGCCTTAATTTTCTCGGCAATTTCGGCCAATTCCTCTTGCGAAATCTTGATTTTGGAATTGAAATTCATGTCGTTCATACTATTCATGGGTATCAAATGCACGTGGGCATGCGGCACCTCTAAGCCAATTACTGCCACTCCTACCCTTTTACATGGTACTGCTTTTCTTATGGCTGGCTCTAAAGACTTTGCAAAGGCCATCAATCCAGTATAAAGCTCGTCTGAAAGATCAAAAAGATAGTCAACTTCCTTTTTCGGCACTACTAAAGTATGGCCAGGTGCACATGGAAATACATCCAGAAATGCAAAGAAATCTTTTGTTTCAGCTATTTTATGGCAAGGAATCTCGCCATTTATGATTTTCGTGAATATGGAGGCCATGAGTTTGAGAATTTTTATGCAATTTTAGCCCATATTTCATTCCCTAACAAGTTAATTCGCCATTTAAATATGCATCGAATAGCTATTTTTTGTCTTTATTTCCTTCTCATTTCATGTGAAGAGTCGTCCGCGATTACTTATACTTCACATGACCCAAACCTCCAAAAAATCCCACTAGGTGGTAATGCATGGGTTACTAATGGTGCTGAAATTACAGAGAAAGGGCTGGGAAATTGGACGAGCGTTGATCAAGTTTGCAAAGTTTATTTCAAGGTAAATAAGGCTGGTAAACTTAAACTTTCCATATTCTCAGAAGCTGTTCCTAGCAAAATAAAAATATCAATTTCAGGCACAAGTAAAGTGATTGAGCTAAAAGGCGAAGCTGAAACCATGGCCGGTGAATGGGATATTGTGCAGGCCGGATATGTGGAAATACAACTCGTTGGTATCGAAAAACAAGGAAATACATTTGGCGAAATATCAGCCATCGGCATAAGTGGGAGTTGTGTAAACTCCGAAACTGCCTTTGTGAAAAACAACGAGGGAAATTATTTCTACTGGGGAAGGCGTGGACCATCTGTGCATCTTAATTACAACACCGATGGATTAGAAAGTATCGAATGGTTTTACTCGGAAATAACAGTACCTGAGAAAAACGATGTGATTGGTTCTTACTATATGGCTAATGGTTTTGGCGAGGGATATTTTGGTATGCAAGTAAATTCTGAAACTGAGAGACGGGTTTTATTCTCTATTTGGAGTCCTTTTACCACAGACGATCCAAGCAAAATACCTACAGACCAGAAAATAATTCTGCTCAAAAAGGGCAAAAATGTATACACTGGCGAGTTTGGAAATGAGGGTGCGGGTGGCCAAAGCTATTTGAAATACAACTGGAAAGTCGGTAATACCTACAAATTTTTAGTCGGTGCCAAACCTGATAGACTTGGTTCTACAACCTACACCGCATACTTTTTTGTACCCGAAGAAAACCAGTGGTTATTGATTGCTAGTTTCAAAAGGCCGAAGACGAACATCTACTTGAAAGGCCTGTATTCGTTTTTGGAAAACTTCGAGCCAGAAACTGGTAACCAAGCTCGTCAGGCCAACTATGGAAACCAATGGGCATTTGACAGCAAAAAAGGTTGGCAAGAAATCAACAAAATTACCTTCACAGCAGATGCCACCGCACGAATAGGTTATAGAAAAGACTACGAAGGTGGTAATGCAGAAGATGGATTTTACCTGAAAAACTGTGGATTTTCAAACAAAACAACAGCCATAAAAACTGAAATTGTTAGACCGCTGAAAAACCTTAAACCTCAAGTTGCTTTCGCCCTACTACCGTAAAGTGAAATTCATGAATCTTCAGAAAGACTCATGAATTACTCTTCATTTTAAATAAAACTTACTTCCATCAAATTTTGATGGCCCATTCACCATTGAGTTTACGACCTAAAAGAGCGTTGGCTTCTTTATCACCCAAGAACGTTTCCTTCTCCGGATTCCAAGCCAAAGGCCTGTTCAATTGATATGCGATGTTCGCAATATTGCACAAGGACGAAGTACGGTGACCAATCTCAACATCACAAATGGGTTTACTTCTATTACGCATGGCTTGCAAAAAGTCTTTATAATGATTTTCGCTTTTATACACATGCTTTTCGTTTTCACCAATCACCTTGGTGGCTAATTCTGTAGGAGTAGTTTCAATTTTTTTCCGTGCAACTTTCAGTTCACCTTCAGAACCCACAAAATGTATGGCGTTATTCCAGTCCCAAGGCTCATGGCTCATGGTAATGCCGTTGGCATATTTTAGGGTCAAGAATTTCACATCTTTACCATCGGGGGTAATGAGGGAAACAGGCCCACTCGCATCCATATCCAAAGCCCATTGTACGATATCAAACATGTGAGCTCCCCAGTCAGTCACCATTCCCCCTCCAAACTCTCTATATAAACGCCAGTTAGGAAATACATCTTTGCTAATAGGAGGGGCTAGTTCTGAATTAAAGGGCACGTAAGCATTTGGACCCAACCAAAGTTTCCAATCGAGCCCTTCAGGAATAGATTCCTCGGCTAGATTGTATTTAATTGGCGGTTTTCCAACGTTTACTTTTATGTGTTTTATTTCGCCAAGGTAGCCATTCCGAACCAACTCAGCGGCTTGGCGGAACTCCGGCCAAGACCGTTGCATGCTTCCTGTTTGAAAAACTCTATTGTGCTTTCGAGCTGCTTTTACCATTGCTCTACCCTCTTTTACGGTAAGTGCTAGCGGCTTTTCGCAATAAATATCTTTACCAGCAGCTGCGGCCTTAACTGACATTACCGCATGTTGATGGTCGGGCGTGGCAATAACCACAGCATCAATATCTTTTCTAACTAATAATTCACGATAATCTGGAAAAACAGAAATTTCAGCATACTGACCTAAGTTTGTATTTTTCTCATAAATTCCCTTGATACGTTCAAGCATCTGATCAGCCTTAGCTTTGTAAACTTCGCTTATAGCATTAATTCTCACCTCTCCAGTGGTCAGAAAAGAATTGGCCAAGCCTTTGGCCTGCTTTCCGGTACCAATAAAACCTAGATTGATGATATCGCTTGGAGCTCGATAAAGTTCTCCAAATGCATTTTTGCCACCTAATACATGGCGAGGAACAATCATGAAACCGCCTATTGTAGCAGCCACCTGCGTAAGAAACCTTCTACGATTTTGAGTTATATTATCTTTCATTTTTTATGGTTGAATATTGAAATATGAAGATAAACATTTTAACGGAAAAATTGGATCGTTAAATAAAGTAATTCATATTTTTTGAATTGGCAACTTACACCGCAATTCCCTAAATCTGGGATAAAGTAAACTCTTCCGGAAAAGTATTAAAAGATATCTCATAATTGTGATTGATAAAATCAAGGCAGAACAGTAAAGGAGTTTAGAGGGTATTGGTATAATAATTAGTAAAAAGTGATATACCAAAAACCTAACACCAACATAGATTTTCAGCTTAAATAAAGCCTTTGATACTCAAAGTTCCATTTTCTCTCTGAAAGACTGGCATCAGCGTCTGGTTGCCTTGTTTTACAGTTCCGAAATAAAGATGACTGTAAGATTTGATTTTCATGGGCATCAAATCTGGAAATTGAGCCTTCAAAAGAGCAGGTATTTCTCCATTGGACTTCACAACGTGTTTCGGTACGATTATTCTGGCCATGATTTTGATGTTTTTTTATATTGTTTTTGATAAAAAATTAAATTTTCTAATTGACAATTAATATTATCGTCTCAATAGCAGGCGAAGCCTTTAATGCTTAAAGTGCCACCTACCCTTCTAAAAACTGGTGTTAAGGTTTGATTGTCTTCTTTATAGGTTCCGCAAAAATTATGACTAAACGAACATGATTTTTCATAGGATAAATCTGGAAAATGATTTCTCAACAAAGAGATAACTTCAAGATTTGACTTTACTAAGTGCTTCGGAACGATAATTCTGGCCATGGTATTAAGTAATTATAATTTTAGAAAAGCTTGAATTAGAATGGCTTACGCCCTCTTTCATGATTCAAATGTATATTGATTTTTTTATGCTAAAAAATTTTGCTTAATATTGCTAATATTTTGAGCATATTGATTTTTGAATGGTAAGGTCAGTACCGAAGGTCAGACCTGGTTCAAACATAAAAAAGTAGGCTATAGCCAAGTAGTTTGAGACATGGGCTTAGTTTGACATCAAACCAAAAAGACTTTAAAGTTCTAAACTGGACTCAATTATCGTTTAAGAAATTTCTTGAAATTCAAAAAATTAAATCTAATTTTCAACACGATTTACCAGCAAAAAAATGGAGTTTTACAATAATTCAATTTACCACATCTACAATCAAGGCAACAATAGAGAAACCACTTACAGAGATATTGATGATTACTTTGAGTTTCTTCGAAAACTAGATTTTCATTTGAAACCCACCTGTACCATCCTTTCCTATTGTCTGATGCCTAATCATTTTCATGTAATTATTCTCACCACCGAAAAAAGCAACGAAAAAGTAAAGATTGGAAGTTTGGAGTTGACTAGGATTACCAATGCTTTTAGGTTGATTTTGAGTGAATATGCTCAAGATTTTAATAAAAAGTATAATAGGTCAGGATCTCTATTCCGTCAAAAAACAAAATACAAATTGGCAGATAATATGGAGCCACAATATCTAAAAAACTTGATTTATTATGTTTTAAGTAACCCATTCGATATTAAAGACGTTAATAAACTTGAAGATTGGCATTTTAGCTCTTTTCGAGATTTGCTTGGATTAAGAAATGGAAGGCTAATTGACAAAGAACTATGCAAAGAGGTCTTTCAATTGACAGTTGAAGATTTGAATGATTTTAATAATGGTTATTCAGATCCTTTGTATTTAAAAAAATAGTTCTTGAAAAAGAGGGGCAGCACAGAAGGTCAAACCCTCCTGAATACTAAATGAACTTTGGAAATCTTAACCGGTCTGACCTGAGGTAATGACCTAATTTTTAGGTAAAATACCAGCATGAGGGATCGTCGCGGAGCTCTTTGTGGCCTGGCCCTAGCCGGACACAAAAGCGGGAGCAGAGAGCCCGACCCTGACACATGTAGCGATAGCGGAATGTGTTGGGGGCATGCCCAAAGATTTCTCGGAAAAATGTACTAAATTTGCACCTCAATTTTCTACGAGACGTGATGAAGAACAATCCGAAAAGATATACCGTAACCGCTGCTTTGATTTATGCCAATGGACCCATACACATCGGTCACTTGGCTGGCTGCTACCTGCCTGCTGATATTTATGTGCGTTACTTGAGGCTGAAAGGCAAGGATGTGGCCTTTGTGAGTGGTACCGATGAACATGGGGTGCCGATTACGATCAAAGCCAAAAAAGAAGGCACTACGCCACAGGGTGTGGTGGACAAATATTACGGCATCATAAAGGATTCGTTTGAGCAATTCGGAATTTCGTTTGATATTTATTCACGGACTTCCAACCCTGTACACCATGAAACCTCGCAGGAATTTTTTACAACGTTGAACAATAAAGGGTATTTCGACGAGGTGGTGACGGAGCAATATTTTGATGAGACCGCTCAGCAGTTTTTGGCCGACAGATATATAGTTGGTGAATGTCCAGTTTGCCACAACGAAGGTGCCTATGGCGACCAGTGCGAAAAGTGCGGTTCGTCCCTTTCGCCCACGGAGTTGATCAATCCTAAATCAACGATTTCAGGAGCTAAACCCGTGATGAAAGCTACCAAAAACTGGTATCTGCCACTAGACAGAATGCAACCCGAAATAGAAAAATATGTAAACAGCCACACCGAATGGAAGCCGAACGTGTTTGGGCAGTGCCAGTCGTGGTTGAAGCAGGGTTTGCAGCCGCGTGCAATGACCCGCGACCTTGAGTGGGGCGTAAAAGTGCCGCTAGAAGATGCCGAAGGCAAGGTATTGTATGTGTGGTTTGATGCTCCGATTGGCTACATTTCAATGACCAAAGAATGGGCTGCTGCTAATGGCAAAAATTGGGAAGATTACTGGAAGTCGGAGGATACGAAGCTGGTGCATTTTATTGGAAAAGACAATATAGTTTTTCACTGCATCATTTTTCCGGCGATGCTGATGGCCGAAGGCAGCTTTATTCTGGCGGACAACGTGCCTGCCAACGAGTTTATGAATCTTGAAAACGATAAGATTTCGACCTCAAGAAACTGGGCGGTGTGGTTGCACGAATATCTGGTGGAATTCCCGGGCAAACAAGACGTGTTGCGATATGCTTTGGCAGCAAACGCTCCTGAAAGTAAAGACAATGACTTTACTTGGAAAGATTTTCAGACCAAAAACAACTCGGAATTGGTGGGGATTTTCGGAAATTTTGTAAACCGTACGGTGGTACTTACACAGAAGTTTTATGATGGTAAAGTGCCTGAAAGAGGTACATTGCAAGATATTGACCAACAGACACTTGACGCACTGAAACAGTTACCATGCGATGTATCAGATGCTATAAAAAATTATAAGTTTAGAGACGCCCTGGCCAGTATGATGGAAATTGCCCGATTAGGAAATAAATATTTGGCCGAAACCGAACCTTGGAAAGCCATAAAAGAAGATCCTGAGCGTGTGAAAACCATTATGAATATAGCGATGCAAATCACTGCCACTTTGGCGATTGTGGCTGAGCCGTTTTTACCGTTTACTTCGGAGAAATTATATGAGCAACTGAAGCTTTCAGAATGGAATTTGAACGGTCCGAAACGCGAATGGATAGATGCAGGAAATGCTGATTTGGTACCAGCAGGACTGGAAATAGGCTCAGGAGCATTGCTTTTTGAGAAAATAGAAGACGAAACCATAGACAAACAAGTACAAAAACTACTGGACGCCAAACGCATGAACGAACTGGAAGGTAAAACCGTAGCTCCACTGAAAGAGAATATACAATTTGATGATTTTGCTAAGCTAGACATCAGAATAGGTACAATATTAGAAGCCGAAGCTGTGAAAAAAAGCAAGAAATTATTGAAATTCTTGATTGATGACGGCTTAGAAAAACGCACGATTTTGAGCGGAATAGCCGAGCATTTCACACCTGAAGAAATGGTAGGCCGACAAGTAACCTTCATAGCCAACCTTGCCCCAAGAATGATGATGGGCATAGAGTCGCAAGGAATGATTCTGATGGCCGAAGATAAAGATGGCTCTCTTTCATTACTACAACCACATAAGGAGGTTTGGAATGGTGCTGGGGTGAGTTGAGGGGAGGAAAGATTAAAGTTTGATTTATGAAAAGAATTTTTGGAGGTAAAATTGTCTATTACCTAGGAGCAGGAGCCAGTGCGAATTCTATTCCTACTGTAGGAGACATATCATATAGATTAGACCACCTCTATTCTTTCCTTTTTAATAATTCCAATTCTATAATTGGAATATCCACTTCAAATGGGATAGTAGATAGAGAAAAGTACGATGTTTTTTTGGGGATTATTAAAAAATGGAATTTACTTGTTAAACAAACACCAAGTATTGATACTTTGGCCAAAAGACTTTTTGATCAAAGAAAAGATATTGAGTACAAGGAGTACAAATTATTCTTGACCGTTTTAATGAACTTCTTCCATTGTATTAAGAAAAATAAAGAAGGAATTACGGAAATAAACAATTTGGAGGGACGGTACGAAAATTTACTACGATCAATTAACCAATCTAGCACTCTGGTCCCGAATGGAAAAAAGATAATCCCTAATAATTTTGAATTCATATCATGGAATTATGACTTTCAATTAGATTTATCTTCTCAACTAGATGATTTAAATCTGTTGAATGAAAATAACATTGTATTAAAAAAACTAAATGGTTCTTCTCTTGTTGTAGACATAAAACCTCCTAATCTTCTTGATGTATCTGAATCAATAATCGTTCAATATTTATTCCGATTGTACGAACATTTTCACTACAATAACCAACTTAATATCCCTCTTAAATTTTCATGGGAGCCAAATGATTTTGATTTTTTATATGAATTAGCATGCAAAACTGATTATGTGGTGGTTATAGGCTATTCATTTCCTACTTTTAATAGAGTTATCGATAATTTATTCTTTCAAAGTTTGAGAAAGAATACAATTGTCTATACACAAGGATATAATTACCAAGACTCTGAAAGAATTGAAAAGTACTTAAACCAAACATTCTCCTCCAACAAACCAATATTTACTACAATACCAGTTGAAAGCCCATTCTTTTTTGTTCCACCCGTATATTTCGAAAGTTAAATTTTAGTAGTCAGAAATAAATATTTAATACTAACTAAAATATTTGGGTTTAAACTAAAAAAATATAAAATATCATTTTTATAATATTTACGTATAAAAAATAATATCTATACTTGGAGAAATCTCGCTTTTTATAACACATTTCTCCAAAAATTTATTTGTATACTTGGAGAAATCTAAGTTTTTTTAACCACATTTCTCCAAGTATTGACAAGAATAATATTTATAAAATACTAATTACCAGAGAATTAGGAAAGGAACAATAAAAAATCAATCAATTTTGAACACTAAAAATTCAGCCCCCACTTTTACAACTTCTCAATCAAAGCCGAAAATTTCGTAAGATCCACTTGTGCTTTTGAGGCCAAGTTTCTTGCCTGTTGGGCATCTGCTTTGGCTTTTACTAAATCACCCGCCTTTTGGTTTAATTTTGCTGATTCGAAATAGTATTCCGCCAAAAACTTATCTTCTTTAAGCAAACCTTTGGCTTTGTTTAACCAAGCCGTGGCTTTGGGTGCATAGTTTTTGTTTGGATAAAAATCATTAAACACTCTGGCGATATACACCAACGACTGTCCATTGGTACCGAATTTTGCTGCCATTTTTTCGCCTATAGCCAGTGCTTGCTCAGGCTTGCCTTCACGTATGAGGGCTTTGGTGTCAAACTCCCAAGTTACGTTTTCTATATACTGGCCTGCTCCTGTGAGATTCATGTATTTTTTAACCAAATTCAGCTTTGCAGTTCCATAATTTTGGCCCCTTTGGCTATATAATGAAGATTGTATAATGCCACCCAAGATATTATTTTCATTACCTGCGTGTCCGTCTTTTTTCTCGAACGCTGCTGCGGTAGCGACATTGTTAAACCAATGCACCGCAAAACCATTTTCCATATCTGTTACACATTTCTTGGTCAACTTCCAGCTGGTTTCGCTGTTGAGTTGATCTTTTGGATATATTTTAAAAACTTCGTCTGCGGCAGTTATGGCTAAAGTGGTGTCTTTTGTAAGCCTCGCATAAGCGGCCAACTGCACCAACAGGTCTAGCGATCTATCACCCTTGTCATATCTGGCTTTGTAATTGGCAGCTCTTTTATCAAGACTTAGGGCCGTTTCGGCAGCCGTCACGATGGTTTTTACATCTGGCGTAACTTCGGCTTGATGCACTATTTTACCATCGCCATCAAAGTACAAAAACTGTGGAAAACTTGGTAAATAGATATTTCGGGCATTCAAAAACTTCACTTGCTCTGCATTACCTACATCAAGTTTATAGTTTACAAAGCTGCTATTGTATTTGGTAGCCACTTCTGTTTTTTTGAAAAAAGGCTCAATACTTTGGCAAACTGGACAAGTGGGCGAATAACACTCTACAAAAAGCAACTTACCAGAAGCCTTTGCTTGTGCTAAGGCATCGTCGATGCTTGGATTCCATGTTACCTGACTTTTATCGATATTTTCGGTACTAACTGTTGTTTGGGAAGTGCTATTTTGCGACTTCGACTGGCAGCTTGCAAAAAGCAAAACACCAGCTAAACTCGTAATTTTAAAGATATTCATTGGAGAAAAAATCATTTTATGCTATTATTTAAAAAATGCCCGTAAAAATTGAAAAATATTAAGTTCTAAACAAATATTTGCTTGTTAATATTCAGTTAAACGCAAATAATGAGCCAAATATGTATTCCAGTTAAGATACAAATCAAAACATACTTTCTTTCGTTTCATAGCTCCGAAATGTATTAAATTTGTAAGAAATTAAAAAACGATAGATGCTAACAGTATACGGTATACCGAATTGCGACACAGTAAAAAAATCACTGGATTTCCTAAAAGCTAAAGGCGAGACTTTTGCATTTCATAATTATAAAACAGAGGGTATTTCGAAAGATAAACTAGAAGAGTGGATGCAGCAAATCCCGCTGGACAAACTCGTAAACAAAAAAAGCACGACCTACAAAGGCTTTGACCAAGCACAAAAAGACGCATTAGAAACTCCCCTATCGGCTGTAGAGGTGATTATGCAAAACACCTCGGTCATCAAACGCCCCATCGTAGAAGACCAAAAAGTAGTGGCCGTGGGATTCGACAAAGACCTTTACGAGAAGCTATTTTAGACTCACAAATTCCGCTTTTTGAGTTCTTTTACCGCGAAATCACATGCACGAGCAGTAAGAGCCATGTAAGTGAGCGATGGATTTACGCAGTTAGAAGAGGTCATGGCAGCACCGTCGGTCACAAAAACATTCTTGCATCCCCATACCTGATTGTGGGCATTGAGTACCGAAGTTTTGGGGTCTCTGCCCATGCGAGCCGTACCCATTTCGTGCTTTGATAGACCGAGATGGAAATCATCTTTTTTGAATGAACGAATATTTTTATAGCCCGCCGCTTCCATAAGTTCGGCCGCATCGTTTTGCATATCTATCCGCATTTTTTGTTCGTTTTCCTTTATTTCAGCATCAAATACTATTTTGGGTATGCCAAACTGATCCTTTTCGGTAGGATGCAGATACATCATGTTATCTTCATAAGGCAGACATTCGCCAAAAGACGTAAGATTTATACCCCAGGGACCTATTTGGGCAGCTTTTTCTTTCAGATCCGCACCGAATAGCTTTGGCGGCGTTTGTTTTGACCACCCACTTCTGCTAGCACCACCCTGAAAATCAAATCCTCGCAGATAGTCTCGTTTGTCGTTCCCTATATTTCTGAATCGTGGCATAAAGATACCGTTGGCACGTCGACCCGTGTAATATTTATCTTCAAATCCTTCTACCGTGGCTGATGCACCTACTCTTGAGTGGTGATCCATCAGGTTTTTACCGAGCTGGCCGCTGTCATTGCCCAGTCCGTTAGGGAATCTATTTGAGGTAGAGTTGAGCATAATGGCCGTACTTGCCATGGCAGATGCATTGATGAAAATAACCTTTGCAAAATACTCGGTCACTTCTTTGGTTTCAGCGTCTATTACTTCAACACCATCGGCTTTTTGTGTTTTTTCATTGAATATAACCTTTGAAACAATGGAAAACGGCCGAAGAGTCAAGTTGCCCGTTTTCATAGCCGCAGGCAAAGTGGCCGCTTGTGTACTGAAATACCCTCCATAAGGACAACCCGAAGAGCAAGCATTACGGTATTGACAAGATACACGACCCAATGCGGTTTGCTCGGCAGTTGGTTTAGTAATATGAGCCACTCTACCGATGGTAACTATCCTATCATTGCCATATTTGGCCTTTATTTTTTCTTTGAAGCTAGCCTCTATGCAGTTCATTTGCATGGGCGGCTGAAACAGACTATCTGGCATGTGCGGAATGTTATCGTAGCTACCAGTTACACCCACAAATTTCTCAACATAGGCATACCAAGGCTCGATGTCTTTGTACCTGATGGGCCAATCGATGGCTACACCCTCACGAGCATTGGCCTCAAAGTCAAAGTCGCCCCATCTGAATACCATACGTCCCCACAGCAAAGATTTGCCCCCGACACCCGCTCCTCTATACCAGTCAAAGGGCTTTTTACTGATATAAGGGCTAGTATCTTCTGGCAGCCAAAAGTCTTGGTTGGCTTCATTGATGGGGTAATTCCCCTCGGCGGTTTGTATTGGAAATTTTGCTTTTATCTCTTGGGTTAGTCTGTTGGCATGATCCAATTCCCAAGGGGCTTTCATAGCGTATTTATAGTCCTCTATATGTTTGATGTCCTTGCCCCTTTCGAGCATCAGTACTTTTAGACCTTTTTCACAAAGTTCTTTAGCCGCCCAGCCGCCGCTTATGCCTGAGCCCACTACTATGGCGTCGTAGGTATTTTTTTCTTTACCTATTAGGTTGAGATTCATATTGTCAGGTTGAGATATTTATTTCAAATATAATCAAATACCTTCTTCATTTGTTTTTTGATGGTTGATTTTGTTGGTATGCCGCTCTAGTTGTGTCGCCATCGTCTGTGTCCTCACAGACGAGACGAACGTATAACTTATGCGGTTGCAGTTGATGTTTGTTAGGACACAAACATGGGCAAATGATAAAAAAATTAGCAATATGGGATTTGATAGTGATGGTATTTGTATTTTACTTAAAATATTACCAATTTTATGGTAAAATATTTAGCAATGAAAAAGATAAGTAAAAATATAGCCCATTTGCGTCATCTGAGAGGAATTTCACAGGAAGCATTGGCCAGTGATTTGAATATTACACGGTCGAGGTTGAGCTCATGGGAGGAGCATCGGGCTGAACCGCCTATAGATTTGATTGTTCAGTTAGCTGATTATTTTACAGTATCAATAGATTCACTTCTAAAGATTGACCTTACCAAGGTAAACGACCTCCGTGATTTGCTTAAAATCGGTGGGAACAGAATTTTGTTCCCGGTCATGGTAGACAGCGATGGCAAAGATTTGGTAGAACTCGTGCCTATCAGAGCATCTGCAGGTTATCTTCAGGGCTTTAGTGATGAGACATTTATAGAAAGTCTGCCTCGCATTTCCTTGCCTTTTACTGACGTTGGCAAGTTTCGTGGTTTCCCCATTCAGGGCGACTCAATGCCACCATTGGAATCAGGTGCTTATGTGATAGGCAAATATGTGGAAGATGTAGCAGATATAAAAGATGGTAAAACCTATGTGGTCTTAACCCAAAACGATGGCTTAGTCTATAAGCGGTTGTATAACAAAATCGAACAAGACGGCACCATACATTTGCATTCCGACAACAAAGCATATTATCCTTACCAAATTAAACCGGAAGAGGTATTTGAGCTTTGGAGTTTTGTGTGCAGTCTCAATCCTACTGACAGCCCTATTTCTGATTTGGTCTATAATGCTATCCAGAATATACAAGCAGACGTGGTGCAGTTAAGACAAAGTCGCCTCGATTAAGCCTTCGATTTCAGGCTTTTTTTGATTAAAACCATATAATCGTAGAGGTAAAGTACTATAATGGTTAAAAAAATCAGGGATACAAACCAAGGCTGAAACCAGATGGTCTCGAATTCAGCGATATTACCCTTTAGAATTTTAGATGCTCCTTCCATATTGAGGAAAATTGCAAAACTCACCAAAAAAAACCTCACAATATCTTTGCGTAGCATAGCCAGTGCACCAGAAAAAAGTACAATGGGATGTGAATACCGAGAGTGCATTTGGGTATTGAAGTAAAAGAAAAAAAGAATAATCAATACACAAGCCAACAAAACGTTTTCGAAGTTAAAATCGACATTTAAGTATTTTCGAAAGAGGCCCAGACTTTTGAGTGCGAAGGGAAGTAATATCAAGCCTGAAAGTCCAAAGAAAGCCATCAGTCCATAAGAATTATAACTAAAATTGAATATTCCCAAGTTATCATTTACCAACTGTGGATTTTTGAATATCAACCACCACACATTGTATGCACCCATGTTTACGTATGGATATCTACCCACGCTGTCCGTAAATGAATTGATGGCCAATTTGAGGTCTCCAGATAAAATAAAAGGCAAAAGAATGAGGATTTGTAAGATTACTGAAGGCAATAATATCTGTAGAATTTTGACAAACGAGTACTTCTTTATGTCTTCAAAAATAACAAGTGCTATGATGGGTAGGAAAATAATACCTTGAAACTTAAAATTGATAGACAGAACAAGAAATATTAGGCTTAAGGTAGGCTTTTTGAACAAACCGAACGATATAGAAATAAACGCAAAAGCCGTATGAACGCCGTCCATTTGCCCAAACAAGAAGTTGTTGTACCAGAACGCAATATTACCCAGAATCAACAACGGTAATAGATCTGCATTTTTTACTTTATGTGCCAAAAGAACCTTATACACTGCAAAAACACTTCCGATTTCTACTAAAAAGACAAGGTATTTGAGGTGATGAATTTTTAAGTATATGTTTTCCGGACTTGGGTTGATTTTGCCAAATAACCATAAGAAGTAGTGCCAAATCGGTGGGTAATCAACCTCCAATTTGTAAACATTCTGAAGACCAAAATGATTGATGTAATTGCTCCATGTTATCCAGCAATTGCGGTCATTTTTGCCCCATACATATATATTTGGTGCCAAATAACAGCCAATTATAAAAAGAGCTGTGTATATCAAAAGTGGCCTAAGGTCTTTGGTAGTAATTTGCACGCAATTTAAGGGCTAGGTAATTTGGTGTAATACACAAACTGCTTGGTGGTGTTATCGTAATACTGTAGGGTCTTGGTCTTATAGTTTGGGTACAAAAGCGATTCATACCCATTCTCTAACTTCAGTGAAAAAGATTCCCATTTGTGGTTGGTCCATTTGCCTTCCCATCTCCCGTCTTGCTTTTGAACGAAGATAGAGTCTCTTCTTTGAGCGTCGAGATGAATTATCGGAAATCTACTAGTACATTTTTTTGGAACATTAACACAACTCAAATCCACCCATTTTCCATATAACTCTAGGGTATTATCGTGAGATTGACAGCAACAAAGGATGACTGACATTAAACCTATAATGCGGGGGAACATCTTTAAAAACAGTTAATGGTTCATTCTATAAACCAAATGTATGGATTGCTTTTAAAGTCCAAATTGGAATGAGATTAGAATTTCATTAGAATGGCCAGTTTTTTATATAATGGTCAAAGTTTAAGCCGTAAAATGTCCTTTGACGACCACAAAGACAATAACTATTTACCTAATAGGCCTTTAAGATATTTTTATATTATTGAATATTAATACAAGGTAGTCATAAAAATATAGTGCAATTACCACCAAAAATAGCAATGAAACAAACAACGGCTGAAACCAAACACTTTCAAATTCAGCGATATTCCCCTTCAAAATTTTCGAAGCACCTTCCATATTTAGAAATACAGCCATACTTACCAATAAAAACCTCAAGTAGTCTTTCCTCAGAATAGCCAAAGTACCAGCAAAAAGCACCACCGGATGAGAATACCTGGCATGCATCTGCGTATTGAAGTAGAAGAATACCAAAATAATCAGCGTAGTGGCCAAAAGTACGTTTTCAAAACTGAACTCCAGCTGGATTTTTTCATTAAAAATACCCAAACTCTTTAGTCCAAATGGCAGTAGAATTAATCCAGATAAGCCAAAGAATGACAATAAGCCGATTGTATTGAAGCTGAAATTGAAAATACCACTATTATCATTCATAGTTTCAGGATGAGTAAATATCAGCGACCAGACATTATAAGCACCCATGCTCACAAAAGGATATCTACCCATGCTTTCGGAGAATGAATTGAAAGCCAGTTTCATATCTCCAGTTAGTATGAATGGCAGGAAAATAATTATTTGGAGAAACAAACTTGGCAGCAATAACAACACTATTTTTTTAAAACCGTATCGCTTTACTTCGTCAAACAAGGTTAGAAATATGATAGGTAAAAAAATGATACCCTGAAACTTAAAATTCACACAGAGAATAAAGAAAAGCAAACTAAAGGTAGGCCTTTTGAAGACTGCAAATGCCAGCGAAATAAAAGCAAATGCGGTATATACGCCATCAACTTGCCCAAAAAATACATTGTTGTACCAAAAGGCTATATTAAAAAGAATGATTAATGGCAAAATATAAGATAGCGTATACTTTTTGGATTCTAATATCCTGTAAACCATGTATATACTAAGCATTTCTACGGCCAATACTAGATACTTCAACTTATAGATATTGAGGTAAATCATATCCGAACTGCCCTGTATTTTGGCAATCAACCATAAGAAATAGTGTACCAATGGTGGATAGTCTACCCCAAGTTTGTAAATATTTTGAACTCCGTAATGGTGGATATAATTACACCATGAAAACCAACAGTTTCGGTCATTTTTTCCCCAAACGTAGACATCAGGAAGAAGCAAACACCCAATAATGAATATGATGGTGTAAAGAGCCAATACCTTTAGATTCCGGGAGAATTTCAATTTTTGAATGAATTTAGTTTTTTATAATAGATGAATTTCTTGTTGATACCATCGTAGTATGCTAGCATATTTTTATCGTAAATGGGATATAGTAGGGTTTCGTAGTTATTCTCCAGCGTAAGCGTAGTGGCATTGTATTTATTGCTCGACCATACGGTTAAGGTTTTGCCGCTATTATACTGCACTTGTATAGAATCTCCAAAAGAACTATCAATTTTTATTATCGGAAATCTACTTGTACAATTCTCGGAGTTGTTCTTACAAGCTACGTCCATCCAAATGCCATCACTTACAAATTTACTATTTCGGTTTTGGCAGGCCGTTAGATACAATAAGGCGGCTATAAGAAAGTGAGACTTCATTCTTCGTGCAAAGAGGAACTTAATTTTGTTGCAAATATACTCAGAAATTAAATATCTTTTTGATTTCAAGGTCGCTTAGTAAAGTGAAGCTATACATTTTTATAAAATGGTATTCCAACACATAAAATAAAAAAGGGCCGAAACGCTTGTTTTCGACCCTTTTAATGTTAGTTTTCTTACTTTTATCTACCTTAAAGTTCAATTTTCTTCATCTTTGGAACCAATAAGTGCATAATTAGCCAGGCCAATAAATACGCACCACCACAAATCAAGAACATTATGAAGTATGCAGTTTCTATTTGATTAATACTTCTGTAATAAACGAACATATTCTTTTGTACGGCCCAAGTCAATAAAATACCGCCGAGTCCTCCCATCATACCTCCTATACCTGTTACAGAGGCTGTGGCCTTTTTCGGAAACATATCCGACACTGTGGTGAAAATATTTGCCGACCAGGCTTGGTGAGCAGATGCCGCAATACCTATTACCAAAACAGCCAACCACATATTTACTCTTCCAGCATACTGAGACAACACCACAGGCAATACACATAAAGCGAAAATAAACATGGAGGTTTTACGAGCCTTGAATGCTGGCATATTTCTATTTATAAATGCCATAGGCAAATATCCTCCACCCACGCTACCTATTGTAGATATCATATACACCACCGCCGTTGGTATGGCAATTTCAGTAAGTGTAAGTTTGTACTCACTCTGCAAGAAATCTGGCAACCAGAAGAGATAAAACCACCAAACAGGGTCAGTCAAGAATTTACCAATAGCGAACGCCCATGTCTGACGATAAGTAAGCAATTTGAACCACGATACTTTCTCGTTTTCTACAACTTTTTCAATGTTCTCGTCTTCTTTATCAGAGTGGATATAATCAAACTCAGCTTTGCTCAGTTTTTTGGAATCCTTCGGGTTAGTATAGTGCTTTTGCCACAAAACCAACCAGATAAAACCAATTAGACCTGTAAGAATAAAGGCCCATTGCCAACCCCAAGCAGCCGCTATAAAAGGCACTGTTAATGGAGCAACTATGGCACCTATATTGGTACCAGAGTTAAAAATACCAGTAGCTAAGGCTCTCTCCTTTTTAGGAAACCACTCTGCAGTACTCTTGATGGCTGCTGGAAAGTTACCTGCCTCGGTAACCCCCAAGAACGCTCTTGCAATCATAAAACCAAAGGCCGAATTGGCAAATGCATGGCCCACAGCTGCCAAACTCCACAATCCAGTTGCCATTGCGTAGCCCTTTTTAGTACCTAGTTTGTCCACAACTCGGCCAGCGATGAGCATACCGAAGCTGTAGAAAAGTTTAAAGGCAATTTCGATATTGGCGTAATCTCCATCGTCCCATTTGAGTTCGACAGACAGAACGGATTTGAGAAGGCTAATGACTTGCCTGTCGAGGTAATTGACGGTTGTGGCAAAAAACACGAGGGCACAGATGGTCCAGCGATAGTTTCCGATTTTGTTCTCCATTTTTGTAGGGTTAAGGTTGAATGAAAGAAAACAATCCTTTCACTTTGGTTTTGAATATTTCGATCTCGTTCATGTCTTTGAATAGTTGAGAACCTAGCCCGACTGCATTAGCTCCAGCCCCAAACCACTCCTTTAGGCTACTTTCAGTTGGTTCTACACCTCCAGTTACCATAATTTTCACGTTTGGCATTGGACCTCTTAATGCTTTTACATAAGCAGATCCAACCACATTTCCAGGGAAAATCTTGACCATATTGGCACCTAATGATAAAGCCGAGTAAATTTCGGTCGGTGTCATTACACCGGGTACCCATGCAATGTTATGCTTTTTACACACATTACCAACTTCTTGTGTAGTACCTGGTTGTACTACAAAATCTGCTCCTAGAGCAATGTATTTCTCGGCTGTTTCGGCATTTACAATAGTCCCAATGCCTAATATCATTTCTGGGCAATATTGTTTTACAAACGGTTGGATATTCGAAAATACATCAATGGCATTTTCGCCTCTATTGGTAAACTCAAAAGCCCTTATTCCCGCCTCGTAACATGCTCCTATGATATTTTTAGTAACCGCGGCGTCGGCATTATAGTACACTGGCACCAATGGTTTTTCTAAAATAATAGCTACAATATCTTCTTTGGTCATGTTATTAATTTACCAAAATGTTATTCAAAATTTCATTTACGTCTTCCACCGACTGAGAGGTAGCATCGCCATATTCGTTTAATTTGCCTATGGCCGCAGCTGCTGCAAAGTCGATAATATCCTGCGGATTGTGATTTTTGTATAAACCATAAAGCAATCCAGCCATAAAGCAATCGCCACTTCCCACTTTGTCGACTACTTTATTGACTTTAAAATGTGGAGAAACAAAAAGATTTCCCTCCGTGAAAATGGTTGTGTAATACTCAATCCCTTCATTTTGGTAGTCAAACCGAAATGTATTCGCCACATATTTACAATTCTTAAATTGGAGCAAAATTTCCTTAGAAACTCTTTCACACTCTTCCAAATACTCCGATTTGGTGGCATTATTCACTTCAATCTCAGGATCTATTGTGGTTCCGAGTAACTTATTGGCAGCCCAAAGGTTGCCCATGATAAGATCGCAATATGTAGCTATTTCCGGCATAATTTCTATTGGCTCTTTACCGTATTTCCATAGTTTTGAGCGATAGTTAAGGTCTACAGATATCTTTACACCTGCTTTTTTGGCTTCTTTTACAGCCTCTAAACATACCTCGGCCATTTGTTGGCTCAATGCGGGCGTGATGGCACTTACGTGAAGCCATTCCACATCATAAAAAACCTCCGCCCAGTTTACTTGGCCAACTTGAATGGAGGCAAATGATGAGTGAGCTCGGTCGTAAATCACACCTGCATTTTTCAAATCAGCCCCTTGGGGAAGCATATAAATGCCGATTCTCTCACCGCACCATTGCATTTTGGAAGTATCGATATTCTTGGATTCCAAATGTGCAGCAATTTCCTCAGCCAAAGCGTTCTTTGGCAATCCGCTACAATATTGCACGGGTATGTTCCAACTCGCCAAAGCTGTTGCAGTATTTAATTCGGCTCCACCAACGAAGGTCGGTATTGTAGCTTTCTTAATCCACTCCCCTCCCATTTCGGGTGATAGCCGAAGCAATATTTCGCCAAATGTTAGAATCGATTTCCTCATTTCTTAAAATCCAAAATACGTTTTGGCGTTGTTGTAACAAATATTTTGAATCGTCTTTCCAATAAATGCCTGATCGTTTGGAAGTTCGCCGTTTTCAATGTCGTTGCCATAAATGTTGCACAATATTCTCCTGAAATATTCATGACGAGGAAACGACAGGAAACTACGAGAGTCGGTAAGCATTCCCACAAACTGGCTCAAAAGGCCCATTTGTGAAAGGGTATTTATCTGCTTCTCCATGCCATCTTTTTGGTCAAGAAACCACCAACCTGAACCCCATTGAATTTTGCCTGCCACTGAGCCATCATTGAAATTACCTATCATGGTGGCCATGAGTTCGTTATCTGCAGGGTTTAAGTTATAAATTATAGTTTTCGTCAATTGGTCAAACTCGCCCAATTTTCCTAAAAACTTAGATAAAGATTTGGCCTGTGACCAATCTCCTATACTATCCCAGCCCGTATCAGGACCAAGCGTTCGCATTGCTTTTTTGTTATTGTTTCGTAAAGCACCCAAGTGAAACTGCTGAATCCAGCCGAGTTCTGCGTACATAGTTCCTAAAAAATGCAATATGGCAGATTTGAAAATAGCGGCCTCATGTGCTGTAATGGCCTGCTGACTCAATGTTTTTTTGAAGACCGTATCTGCCTGTTCTTCAGTAAAATCTTCAGCATAAATCTCCTCCAGACCATGATCGGAGACTTTACCTCCATTTGCAGCAAAAAAATCTGCTCTCAATTTTAGTGCTTTTTGTAAGTCTGAATAATCCTTGATTTCGAAGCCTACTATCCCACTCAGTTTCTCGATATAAGAAACGAAGTTCGGATTTTCTATCAATATAAACTTGTCAGGCCTAAATGCCGGCAACATAACTACTTCTGAACCTGCTGGTTTTGTAGCCAATTCTTTATGGTAAGCGATGTGATGTTCTAGAGAATCTAGCGGATCATCTGTAGTACAAACCGTAGTGACATTCATTCTTTTCAAAAGCCCACGAACACCATATTCCTTTGTTGCAAGCTTGGCTGTACAATCATCATAAATTGCTTTTGAAGAAGCTGGATTAAGTACTTCTTTTATATCAAAATAACGTTGTAGCTCCAAATGTGACCAATGATAAAGTGGGTTCCGCATGGTATTTGGAATAGTCTCTGCCCACTTTTCAAACTTTTCGTAATCCGATTTATCTCCAGTGCAATAAGCCTCATTTATACCATTGGTACGCATGGCTCTCCATTTGTAGTGGTCGCCGTATAGCCAAGCATGGGTAAGGTTATTGAAATTTATATCGTTTAATATTTGGTCAGGAGGAAGGTGATTGTGGTAATCGATAATAGGCATATCTTTAGCATATTCATGATAAAGTATCTCTGCCGTTTTGGTTTGTAAAAGAAAATTTTCGTCTAAAAAAGCCTTTGCCATATTCGTTATAAAATTATAAGTCTTTGATTACAAGCTCACTCCTCTTTTCCAAGGAATAAAGTCATCTTGTCCGTTTGAAACGGCTTTTACTTCCTGTGTACCACTAGCGGCATTGATTACAAAATCCAAAATTCTTCGTCCTGCCTGCTCTATGGTTTCTTTGCCTTCGATAATAGAGCCTGTATTAATATCAATGATGTCAGGCATTTTTTCAGCCAATTTGGTATTGCTCGATAGTTTTATAACTGGCACTATTGGGTTGCCCGTAGGTGTACCCAAGCCAGTTGTAAAGAGAACAATATTTGCTCCTGAACCCACCTCGGCCGTGGTTGATTCCACGTCGTTACCTGGTGTGCACAAAAGATTTAATCCCTTTTTCGTGACTTTTTCTGGATAATCCAATACATCCGTCACTGGTGAAGTACCACCTTTTTTTGCTGCTCCAGCAGACTTTATGGCATCGGTGATGAGACCATCTTTGATGTTTCCTGGTGAAGGGTTCATGTCAAATCCCGACCCTACAGCTTTTGCTCTATTGTTGTAAGTGGTCATCAAATGGTTGAACTTTTCTGCGTTTTCTGCTATCATGCATCTGTCGCTCAGCTCTTGTTCCACACCGCACAGCTCTGGAAATTCTGAAAGTATTACGGTTCCGCCTAAAGCCACCAAAAGGTCTGAAGTATAACCAATTGCTGGATTTGCGGAAATTCCCGAAAAACCATCCGAACCTCCACATTCCAAGCCCAAAACGAGTTTGTCTAAGCTTGCTGGTTTCCTTTCTATTTTATTAGCCTCGATAAGTCCTGCGAAGGTCTGTTTTATGGCGTTACTTACCAAAAGTTCCTCAGTTCCAAGCTGTTGTTGTTCTAAAAAATAAATAGGCTTTTGGTTCATTCCGCCACGTTTTTCTATTTCTTCCTGCAACATGTGATATTGGGCATTTTGACAACCCAAACTCAAAACTGTTGCACCGGCCACGTTTGGATGGGTTATATAACCGGCCAAAAGCCCACATAGTGCCTGGGCGTCTTGACGTGTACCACCACAGCCCATATCATGCGTTAGGAATTTTATACCATCTACATTTTTGAAGATTCTTTCGGTGACAGTATTTTCATTGCCATCTATCTCTACCGAGAGTATTTCCTCTATGTTCTTACCTGCTGAATAGAGGTCAATTAAGCTTTTTGCGTAGTTTTTATATTTTGTTTTTTTGCCATAACCCAAGTCATCTACCAGTGCTGCTTTCATGATGTCCAGGTTGCGATTTTCACAAAAAACCATGGGCAACACTATCCAGTAGTTGGCCGTTCCTACTTCACCATTGGCCCTATGATAACCCATAAAAGTACGTTGGCTAAACTCACTGACGTCGGGTACTTGCCAGTCGGTATTTCGCTCACCAAGGTTAAATTCACTGGCAGCATGCTTAACATTGAAAGTAGTAATCCACTCTCCTTTTTTGATTTTTTGATGAGCCTTTCCCACCAAAACCCCATACATATATATTTCCTCTCCAATTTCGAAATCAGCCTGAGCAAATTTATGTTTTGCCGGAATGTCAGAAGTCAGTTCGTATGGTTTCTCGTCATACTCTACTATTTCGCCTTTTTTGATATCACTAAGGGCGACTATTACGTTGTCGTCAGGATGTACTTTTAATACTCTATTGCTCATATTTTCATGTTTCCGTTTGGCAATATTTGTCGTTTTTCATGCCGAATTTTTGGAAACTCAAATCTATGCAGATTATTTAAATATAAATTCCGACTGTGGTTCTTTTTTTAATACTATTTTGACAACTTTGCTAAAAAAGATGGAATTCTAGTGCTATTTAAGTTGATTTCTGGTAAAATAGAGTTATTAAATAGAATATTTCAAAGAAAAAATCAAAGATACTTAACTGCTTGCCTGCCCAATAAAACCCAACTCGCTTTTTCCTTAGTAAAGACCAACATTACTTTGATATTTACCTTAGCTGGTTGTTTGCCTTTGTCCATTGATTCGGCAGTGAGAATGTGTCTTACTACTGCGGTTTTACCAACAATCTCAATCTTTACGTCTGAAAAATCTAGGGAAGTAAAATCTGATGCTCCTGTTAAAAATGCCTCCATAAATTCCTTCTGGTTTTCTATTTTACCGCTGGAATGGCCATAGGTCAAAGCAGGATGAGAAATGGATTTCAATCCTGATTCGGTAGGATTGAGCATCTGAACTCTTAATGTTTCAAGTGCTTTTTCTACCGCCGAAATATCTTTATTTTGGCCAAATGCCGCCACTGAAGCAAAAACAGAAAATAGAAAAACCGCAAAGATAGATTTCATTTTTATTAAGGTTTAATTGAATAATTGGTCGAAGCTAATTCTAAACTTCGATGGTTTCAAAACTTACGGTGAAAATATTTATGCAATCGTTGTAAAAAAAATGCCTTGGAGAATTTCCCCAAGGCATACATTTAAAGTTTTGAAATTTATTCTCTTTCTATTTCACTACCACCGCTGGTGTCAGACCGCAAGTCTTTAATTTTACCCAGCTTTGCTACACTGGCACCATGTGCTTCTACATCTGCCTTGTCTACCTGAAGGCCTTTGGCATCTAGTTGTGAGGCTCCCGAAAGATTGACTCTCAGAGTTGGTGCAGAGCCTTTTACAATCAACTGAGACGCTCCCGAGGAATTAATATCCAATACTTTGGTAATAATCTCTAAAGCCACTTGTGATGCACCTGACAAGTTGATTTGGAAATCGTCAAGGTTTTCAAAACCTAATATTTTAGCTTTAGCCGCTCCAGAAATATCAAGACTTTCTAGGTTATTGGTAACTATATAAATGTGTACCTCTGAATCATGATCTCTGAAAGGGTCCTCATATTCCAATTCCAGCGTTGTACCCTTTACTTTTGCTTCTATATTTTCAAGTTCTTTTTGGTCATTGCTGTAAATATCTACGGATGTTTTGTCGCCTTGTTTAATGCTTACGATAAAATTTGACCCAAACTCAACACTTTTAAAGCTCCCAACACTGATAGATTTATGAAATTCACCGTGATCGTTAAAATCCTCACCTCCAAATGAACCATGGCTATCGTTTCTATCCAAAGCCTCCCTTTCATCATCCGTCAAAACCGGGCAATCTGTACAAGTAATTTCACCGGTATTATCCATGACAAAAGTATATTTCTCGATATTGTCTCTGTCAATTCCAAACTTAGACTCTAGATTCCATGATTGGCTGTAAACACTCCAAGCAAACTCTCTAGACATTTTAAACTTCTTATTTTTAGGAATATAGAGCGTGGCCTCTACTTTCTGATCACGAAAGACATTCTTATCTTTCATTGTGAAGTTTTCTGGGAAAATGATTACTGAATCTTTTTGTGCAATCAAATAGGAAATATCTTTAGCCAAAGACAAGGCTTGTTCTTTCGATCTACCGTGTGAGCTGTATTTTGTCTTCAAAGAAAGGTTATCGTTTTCCGAGGCTTCAATAACCACCCTGGTATCGAAAATATCGTCCTCATCTTGATCTCTTTCGAGAGCATCTAAATATAATGTGCCATTCGGAAGACTCAAATTGGTATCTTCGGTATAACTATTATATTTTGAGAAGTTTAAAGCGTATTTTGAGCCTACAGCACTGATACCAACCACACCCATTAACCATAGAGCCAACATGGTTAGCCAGAAATTCCTTTGGCCGTTTAGCTGTCCTGTCAGTAATTTAATACCTATCAAAACAATAGCAATGGCCGGAATAAATAGGGCGAGGAATCCGAAAAATCCACCCAAAGGAGGCAAATCTCTGCTCAACATCCCTATAACGTGGTCGCCTGAAATCCAGTCTTTACTTGAAATCAATCCAAAAAATACTCCTGTAGTAACAATAGCTGCGAAACCAAACGAAGCACCGATAATCATGAGCAACAAACCAAAGAACATTTTTACCAAGGTACCGATTGGTCCTAAAATTTTGCCTAAGGCTTTAAGAATTATACCAATCAATCTGAAAGGGAAAAGTAAAAGTTTGGCAATAGCACTTTCCTGACGAGGTGACTCTGAAAGGCTGTTAGTTTTGATTGAAGACTCTATGTTTTCTATGGTTACTGCCTGACCTTTAAGTTCCATTTTCTGTGTGATTGAAACCGCATTTGGAGCTACTATCCAGAAAATTATGTAAAGGATAATACCGATAAAGAAAAATCCACTTACCACAAAAAGTACCCTTACAATGACCAAATCCATGCCCAAATAAGACGAAAGTCCGGTAGCTACGCCGCCTAAAACTTTGTTCTCGGGGTTTCGATAGAATTTCTTTACATTTTTAACTTCGTCCAAATCGTTTCTTTCTGGAAATGCTATCCAGCAAACAAAATAAGCCAAGAAAATAAAGAACCCAATTCCCAAATCTATCAGACCGAATCCTAAAACTATGAACAGAATTCTAGCCCAAACCACATCAAACTCAAACCTGTGTGCGAGTCCTGCCAAAACACCCGCTAGGGCCTTGTGCTTACTATCGCGGTAAAACTTGGTTTGCGGTATACCTGTATCTGTTTTTGACGACTCCTCAGATTTTGGCACATCTGCTTTCCCAAAAGAAGCACTTTCGCCAGTTTCTTTCGACAAATCCTCGTCTTCTTTGATAGCCTCGAAGTCAGAAACAGTACCCATAGACTTCACAATTCTGTCCACATCGTCCATTTCTATCGCACCACCATTCTGATTCTTTTCATAGAATTTTTCGGCAATTCTAGCCTCTATATCTTGAGTGATTTCGTCGCAGCTTTCGTAGCTCGAGAAATACTTTTTTATGGCTTCTAGATACTGGCTAAGTTTGTTGTAGGCATCTTCTTCTATGTTAAAAATGAGCCCACCTATTGTTATTTGTAATGTCTTTTTCATAATAATTATTTTTGAGTTTTGGCAATGATAGATTGTACAGACTCTGCGAGTTCTATCCATGTAGCATCCAAGCCTTCGAGGAAACTTGTCCCTTTTTCTGTCAGAATATAATACTTACGAGGCGGCCCTGAAGTTGATTCTTTCCATTGATAATCTAACAATTCTGCGTTTTTGAGTCTTGTGAGTAAGGGATAAAGTGTACCTTCTACCACCATGATTTTCGCATTGAGCAGTTCGTCCAATATCTCTGAGGCGTAAACCTCGCCCCGGGATATAATCTGCAAAATGCAATACTCCAAGATGCCCTTCCGCATTTGTACCTGTGCATTTTCTAAATTCATAATCTTGTTGTTTTAAACTGTTTCTTAAAAAGAAATTATAGCTTTTTCATAATTGATGATGCAAATATATAGGATAGTACTTTGTTATGCAAGATACTATGTAAAATTTTTTTATTTATTTTCAAAAATCTTGTAATATGTGAGTCAAAATCATTGTTAAGAGGGTATATGTTGAAATTTTCAGAATATTTAGCGGTCGCATTAGCGGCAACAATAAAGTTTGTCGGCGGCCCACTGGCGGGAGTGGCGTTTAAACTCAGTTGGTGGGAGACCAGTATTTTCTCGTCCTTGGGTATGATGCTCACGGTCTTTTTGGTAATTTATGGCGGTGAAATAATCACACAACTTATTGCTAGATTCAGAGGCAATAAACCCAAAAAGATATTTAGTAGAACCACTCGAATAGCCATAAAAGTAAAATCTAAACTAGGCCTCTGGGGTATCGCCCTTTTGACACCATTTATATTCACACCTATTTTAGGTAGTTTCCTGGCCCTTCATTTTCGATTCAATAAAGTAGAGATTCTTTGGAAAATGTTGATATGTGCTTTGTTTGCTGGAGCTGTACAAACCTGGTTTTTCTATTTTGTAAAAAGTTGGTTTGTATAAAAAAAGCCAAATTCCTTTCAGAATTCGGCTTTTTCAAAAAAATCAAGAACCTTACTTTATCTGCGAAAGAAAATAATTGGAAGCTTCTTTTCCCCAATTAGGAGCATAAGCCGTTGCTGATTTGAAGGTACTGAATTTGGCTATAGCTTTCTCAAAATATGGTTTTGCCTTAGCCTGACCGCCACCAAATCCCTCCGGCGTATAAAAAATATTGGTGCCCATCACATATGGAACCCTCGGATTTTCTGGATTGATTTCTTCTGCTTTTTTTAGAGCTTCTTGAAAATCGGCACCATATTTCTGCCATCTGCTCATAGGATCCACAGAAAGTTTAGCTATGGCATATTGGGCTTTTAGAACCTCAATTTCATCATTTTTCGGTGAAATAGACTCTGCTTTCTTGATGAAACCTTCTGCCTTTTCTAAAAGCAAATCCTTTTCAGCAGCCTCTTTCAATTTGAATGTCTCGTTGATAAGACAATAGGCCATCCAATATTGCGGCGTCCATTCTTTGGCTTCGGCAGCTGCAATTCTCTCCATTTTGTTCGCCATCGGCATATAAGAGTTTTCATAGTTTGCTTGAATAGCCGCGGCCTGCTCAGTCATTGTGGCCACAAATTTTTCACTTTGGGCAAATGTTGCCATCGAACCAATTGCTAATGCGATACTTAAAACTAACTTTTTCATATTACTTTATTTTGTTTAATTGTTTATATTAAAAATTTAAATCTGCTTCTTTTGATCTTCCATTAAGTTTGCCGAAGGTCCAGCTCACACCGAAGAATATCATGCGTTTCATAGGTGGGTTTACCTCGTAACGTTTGGTGCCATCGGCAGAATATCTGTAACCAAACACGTTGTTTCTAGCCAAAACATTATCAACAATAGCATAGAACACAATGAAACTATTGGCCGTTTGTTTTATTTTACTTGCCATAAAACTCACGTTTTGGTAAGCTTTGGTCATTTCTACTTTCCCAAAATCATCATCTATACCATATACTGGTCGGCCAGAGGCGTGTGAAAAAGTAAGGCCTACATTGGTAGAAATTTTAGTAAAAAACTGCTTATAAACCACACTCATGTTATGTTTTGAAGCGAAATATGGCATGACTGACTTCGGATAATTTCTAAAATATCTCTCAGTGTCGAGGAAAGAATAAGTTACCCAGACATCTCCATTTTTTAGACTTTTTTGATCTCTAAAAAACATGTCAAAGCCTTGAGCGAATCCATTGCCGCTGTTGTCTGTTTGTCCAGTCGGGAATCTGTAGGGATTAGGATCAAAAATTTGGCCCTTTTCTACCACCAAATTATCGTATTTTTTATAGAAAACCTCAGTTCTGAATGTCCTGCCCAACTTCATAATCTGATAGTTGGCTATGATATGATCCGACGACTCGAAGCCAAGATTTTTGTTGAGATACAAATATTCTTTGTCAGGGTTTTGATAAAATCTACCGCCCGCCAACGACACTTGTGAGTACTTTCCAGTTTTGTAAGCCATTGATATTCTCGGCACTGCATTGTATTTACCGATAGCTGAAGAATATTCAGCCCTTGCCCCGAGTCTAACAGCCAATTTTGGTGAAGCAAACATCTCTGATTCAGCAAATACTGCTGTGTAATGGTCTTTCAAAGCTGCCAAATTCTGCTCGAATTGATTTGATACATTTATCCAGTGTGTCTCGGCTCCGAAATTAAAAGTTGAACTGCGGTTGTTTCCGTAGAGCCGACTCATAACCGCTCTCAATTGAGTGCGTTCATCTATTCTATCGGCTTTTAAATCTGCAATTTTCAAGTTATCAATATTTTTGCTGTAAGACACGCCAGAATTTAATACCCACAGACCGTCTTTGTAGGTTTGACGGTAAGATGCGTTCGTGAAAGCATTTTGATTTTTATTATCAAAAAGATATTTGGTGTTTTCGGCATCGTAGTTTGGTAAATTTATGGCCGAACGGTTATCTGCAAAGGTTCCGTAAATTTTCAAGGAACTATTATTCTTAAAATTCTCATTTACGCTCACCGACGCACCTATGCCTTGAGGTACTTTCTCAAAATCATAGTTGTTTTCCATCAATTTAATAAGAGGCGTAATGTTACTGTAATACAACGAGCCGGTGAACCATCCTTTGTGCGTGTGCGATATAGCAGCACTGGCCAAGTTCAAACTCGCCGTGGTTGAGGTATTTTCTCCTAATTTGTCCTGCGTATTGAGCAACAAAACCGAAGATAACGCCTGGCCATAAAGAGCTGAATAACCACCGGTGCTGAAAGCCGTACCTTTAAACATAAACGGATCAAACCTACCTCGCTGCGGCACATCAGGTGTACTACTGAAAAAAGGATTTTGGACAATCATGCCGTCGATCACGGTCTTGGTTTCGTTGGCCGAACCACCTCTTACAAATAAACCTTCCCGTTCTCCTACCCTATTGGCACCCGGCAAAAGCTGCATTACAGACACAATATCGGCATTTCCGCCAGCAGTGGTCACAATATCCAAAGGCTTCAGCATAACCATTTTCTTTTCGTCTGAAGCCTCAAACATACCCGCAGTAACTACCACAGCATTAAGTGCATTGATTGTTTCTTCGAGTTTGATTTCTACTTCTACTCTTTGTCCGTTGAGCTGGATTTCTTTTTGAGCATTTAGAAATCCTACCATGGTTACAAGCAGTTTCTTTGTTCCTTTTTCATCTGTAGAAAAACTAAATTTGCCGTTTTCGTCCGCCGAGGCACCGTCATAAGTTCCTTCAAGAGCAATGTTGGCAAATGGTAAAATCTCTCCTTTTTTGTCGGTTATTTTGCCAGAAACGACCGTTTGAGCGTGTGCAGAAATAATAGCAAGAATTGTAATTAAAAATGTAAATAGCTTTTTCATAATTGTTTTTTGCGTTTCGATGAGTCAAAATTGGTGGATTTCGCAAAAAACAGAAACGAGTTTTCGATGAGTAATATGAAAATTACCGATGAATGGATTTTTCGTACCGACTAAAGAAAGATAAAAATGTGGGCAAATTCGTTTGTCGGTGAAAGTATAGAATCAACTAAATTTTGTCCGATTCCAAGGTTTTGTTTCTTCACAGATTATATTGAATAACCTTGAAATTACATAAAAAATCATCCCTCAGATTTCAGCAATATTCCAATTTCTAAACAGCATATTGTCTATCAAAAAAGAAATTACACTAAATTGTCACCTCAATTATCAATCTTAATCAAAATGTTCAGAAAACTCTGCATTCTACTGCTCATCAGTTCATTGGCTTTTTCTCAAAAAACCATAAAATTATATCCCTCCGCTGCCCCCGGCTCAGAAAACTGGAACTGGAAAGAATCTGAAATAAAAACACCAGACGGAAATACCATTTCCTACAATGTAGTAGAGCCGACCCTAAGCATCTATTTACCAGACAAAAACAAAGCCACAGGCACCGCCATGTTGGTAGCTCCCGGAGGTGCCTTTCACATCCTTTCAATGGACAGCGAAGGACATCAAGTAGCCAAAATGCTTCAATCCAAAGGCGTGGCTGCCTTTGTGTTGAAATACAGGGTGGTCCAACTCAAAACCACTAATCCATTTGCTGAGTTGAGCGAAAAAATGAAAGATTTCAAGAAACTAGATGAAGAAAATGCCCCAGTGATTGAACTGGCTATAAAAGATGCCCAAACAGCTCTGAAACACATCCGAGACAATGCAACTGAATATGACATCAATACTGACAGAGTAGGTATGATGGGTTTTTCGGCAGGTGGAACACTCACACTAGGAGCTTTTTACGCTTCCTCAAAAGAAACGAAGCCAAACTTCATCGCCCCAATCTATCCATATGTGCCAGCGGTAGATTATCTCAAAAACATTCCCAGAGAAAAATATCCGATTTTCATAGCTTTAGCAGATAATGATAACCTTGGTTTTGCACCTGCAAATGCTCAATTGTATCTCGACTGGCACAATGCAGGTCAAGCTGCCGAAATGCACATTTACGAAAAAGGTCTTCATGGATTCGGAATGAACAAAAACAAAATCCCAACCGACACTTGGCATGAAAGACTCACGGATTGGATGAAATTGCAAGGTTATTTGAAGAAAAAATACCCAAATCAATGGGAGATTGGTAAAACGGATGATCAATTAGAAGCCGAAGCCAAAAAAAACGCCGAGAGAGAACGGAGAGACTGGACCAATTTGGGCAGATATAGAGAAGCAAATGCCAAAATAGGTGCACCCAAGTCTGGAAAAACAAGAGTGGTATTGACTGGAGATTCCATAACGGATGGTTGGGCGTATGCAAGTCCTGATTTTTTCGAAATAAATAACTACGTTGGCAGAGGAATAAGTGGCCAAACTTCACCACAAACACTATTGAGATTTCGCCAAGACGTTATTGACTTAAAACCAAAATTAGTAGTGATAAATATCGGCATCAACGACATTGCCGAAAATACGGGAGACTATATGCCCGAATTTACACTCGGCAATTATCGTTCAATGATAGAAATAGCCAAAGCCAACAAAATCAAAGTTATTTTGGCATCTGTTTTACCCGCATATTCTTTTCCATGGAGGCCAGAAATCAAAGATATCCCAACAAAAGTGATAGCTCTAAACGAAGGAATCAAAAAACTGGCCGATGAGTACGGCGTGAGTTATTTAGACTATTTCAACACCCTCAAAGACGGCAGAAACGGTCTAAGCAAAGAAATGGCAGAAGATGGTGTTCACCCAACAAAAGCCTGTTATGCCATTATGGAAAAAATGGTAAAAGCTGCCATAGACAAAGAATTGGCCAGGAAGTAATTCCAACGAGCGGTCCGAAGGTCAGACGATAGTCGGACCTGAAATAGGAATGCTAAGAAATATCATTTAGAAATAGCGTAGATTTCTCCCTGAGACCTACGCTATTTTTTTTGATAAAAAACACCGAAAAAATCACTCCAAAATATTATTGTATCATTTTGCGACAATAATCTTTTTTATTATAACTATTTGCCTTATTTTCGTACAAAAAATAAATTTTCAAGTTCAACCTTTTTAATCTTTTAACATTTATGAAACTAAAACTATTGGCAATAGCTGCGGCCATGGTGTTTTCGCAAAACACTATAGCTCAGTTACAAACTGGGGAAAATATAGCCGTAACGTCTACTGATGCAGGAAAAGTACGTGGCTATATCAACAACGGTATTTACAACTATAAAGGCATTCCTTATGCCGAGGCAAAGCGTTTTGAATCTCCTCAAAAACCAAAACCTTGGGCCAACGTTCGTAGCTCCATGACTTATGGACCAGTGGCCCCATTGGAAAACCCAACAACAAATGTCATGGACGAGAGCGAGTTTGTGTTTGACCACAACTGGGGCTTTACCAACGAAGACTGCATGCGTATAAATGTCTGGACACCAGGCATTAATGACGGCAAAAAACGCCCTGTAATGTTCTGGATTCATGGCGGGGGTTTTACAGCTGGTTCATCCATAGAGTTACCCTCTTATGACGGCGAAAACTTAGCAAAAAAAGGGGACGTGGTAGTAGTTTCTATCAACCATCGCTTAAATATTCTGGGGTATTTAGATCTTTCAGCTTATGGCGATAAGTATAAACAATCGGCTAATTTGAGCGTATTGGACATGAAAGCAGCTTTGGAATGGGTGAAAACCAATATTTCAAACTTTGGAGGTGACCCAAACAACGTAACCATATTCGGACAGTCGGGTGGTGGTGCCAAAGTAAATACCCTCATGGCTATGCCATCAGCAAAAGGGCTTTTCCATAAGGCCATCAACCAAAGTGGTGCTTTTCGTTCTGCCATGTTAGATAAAGCAACCACACAAGCCATAGGAGCCGAAGTAGTGAAAGAACTGGGATTATCAGCAGACAAAATAGATGAAATTCAAAATGTACCCTACCAAACTTTGGCCAATGCAGGTAAGAAAGCTCTAAAAACCGTAGCTGACAAAATGAAAGCCGAAGGCAAGCCAGTAGTAGGTTTTGGATTAGGCTGGGGACCAAGTGCAGATGGTGAAATACTTCCTTACCAACTGTTCTCCAACGAGGCTTTTGAGTTATCGAAAAACATACCTTTAATGATTGGCACCACCATAAACGAATTTGCCGTTTTTAGAGGAGGAATCCCGAGCGGATCTACAGACGAACAAGCCAAAGAAGCTATCAAAAAAGTCTATGCCGACAAAACAGATGCCTACATAGCAGCAGTTAAAAAAGCATATCCAAATGGTAAAATGACCGATATGTTGAGTTATGACGTAACTTTTCGCCCTGGAGCGGTGGTACAGGCCAACATGAAATCGGCCTTGGCTGGTGGTGCTCCTACTTTTATGTATTTGTTTGATTGGCAGTCACCCGTAATGGATGGAAAATACAAAGCTGTGCACTGTATGGAAATAGCTTTTTGTTTTGACAATATTCAACGTACCAAAAACATGACTGGCGGTACGAAAGAGGCACAAGCCTTGGCCGACAAAATGAGTCAAGCTTGGATAAATTTCGCTAAAGTTGGAGATCCAAACCACAAAGGTTTGCCAAAATGGCCTGCCTACAATGCAACAAATACAGCCACCATGCACTTTGATAATGTATCGACAGTAAAACCGCAAATGGACAAAGAACTATTTGAATTATTGAAATAATCTTAACTAGACTAAAACAAAAACACGGATGGGTTTTAAGCCTATCCGTGTTTTTATTATGTTATAATTTGCAAAAAATGGTTCACATTACTTTTTCCTTTCTCTATCTTTTATCCAACATCCTCCTTCGGTAATGGCTAGTTCCTCAAGTAAATCAGAACTGCAAGAAGTGGCCAACCTTCCATCTTTATGAAATCTAGAAATCTTAACTTTCTCAATTCTCCCTGCCTCATCTCTTGAAAATACTTCAACCTCTACTTTTACTCCCAGATGGTCAAAAGCTCTTTTCTCAGCCTCCCTTAATTGTGTGTCCGTAAAATCTGGTGTTATTTTTATCGGCACAAAAGCTAAAACAAAATTAGCGAACAGGATAAATGATAATAAAATTATTCTTTTCATGATAGAATTAGATTTGGTGGAGAACAATATAAGTTATTGATAATGAAATTAGTAAAAATTATTCAAAATCAAAACATTTGTACCAAATAAATCGGTAATTTATTAACAGAATTAAACTAAGTGCAGCAACCACACCAAGAGCCAAATCAACACAAAACTTATCAATAGTGAAATATTGACCATGGTACCAGCAATACGAGAATCAAAACCAAACTCATCAGAAAAAGGCAGAATTGTCATACCTAAGGGTAAAATAACCAATACGATTAACACACTTTGCATCAACGATGGAGGCACAAGAAAATAAATGCCAGCCACACAAATTCCACCGATAAGATATCTCAAAAAAAGAATCTGGCTCATATATTTCATCTGAGCCTTGTTAAGTTCAAAACTCAAATAAATACCCATTAGCAACAACACCAAAGGTTTGTTGGCTTTGGCCAATATTCCTAAAAAATCAAAGGCAATATCTGGCAGTGGAATACTGAAGATATTTATGCTTAAGCCTATGACCATGCCCGTAACAGGCGGAAGAGTAAAAACACGAAGTAAAAGCTTAGAAATCGGGAATTTACCGTCACCCCTTTGGGCAAAATATGAACCAACCGGATATACCCCGCCAAATGTCATAATGGTATTGCCAATGTCAAACATTACCGCAAAAACCAAAGCCTCGGTGCCCCAAATGCCCTCTATCAGCGGAAAACCGAAAAGGCCGACATTCAACCCTCCTGCACCCATGGTAAGTACGCCTCTGAGTTTGGTTTCTAAATCTTTGAATAGGTAAAAGGCCACGGAAATCATGATGATACCCATGGCCACACATAAAATTGGCAATAAAAAGAGAGAAGGCTCTAGTTTAACTTTCGAGGTGGAAATAATCATCAAAGCCGGAAATGTGGTGTGCATCAGAAACTTCGAAAGCACTTTCCCTTCTTTTTCAGAAATAAAATTATACTTTTTTATCAAAAAGCCCATCAAAATCAAGGCCAACGTAATGATAAAAGTGGCGTTTGCTTGAGCCATCTAAAATCTTTTTTTGCAAAGATAAAATCTATAAACAAGAATAGTACTATTATGTCAAGTTAGGACAATTAATAAGAAATTGAACACCATTCTTGCCAAAACAAGTGAACTTGTGAATATTTCAATTAAGTACTTCGTACACTATCAATTCAGAGGACTTATTCTTTAGTGCCTTGGGCCCCAAAAGTTTACAGTTAAATGACTGTTTCACTTTTTGATAAGCATCTTCATTTATTAAAATCTGACCATTTTGAGCCACACTTTGTAGCCTTTGTGCCGTATTTACGGTATCCCCGATAACCGTGTAATCGAGCCTTTTTAGTGTTTTAGAGCCAATATTCCCTGAAATCATTTCACCCGAATTTATACCAATCGAAACTTTGGGATGGAACTCAATCTTCGACTCCGCCTGAGGCAAGGCTTCTATATGATTCCGAATGGCCAATGAGGCTTCTATGGCTCTGTCAAGGTGAAATTCCCCTTTGAAAACAGCCATAACGCAATCTCCAATAAACTTATCAATGAAGCCTCCTTGAGCTATTATTTCTTTTACTATCAAGTCAAAATATTGATTCAACAAATTCACAACTTTGTCTGGGCTTTCGGTTTCACTGATGGACGTGAAACTACAAATATCTATAAAAACAACGCTACCCTCAACTGTTTCGTTGGCCGAAAGCGAAGCCTCATACTCACGACCAGACATGAAATTGAGCACGTTGTGGTCTACGTACATTTTAAGGATATTATTTTCCTTTATGGCCTTAATAGTCTCTTTGAGCTGATTTACGTGCTGAATAGTTTTTTCAATAGTAGTTTCAAGATCGGCAAAATTCACGGGTTTGGTCACGAAATCAAAAGCTCCCCGGTTCATGGCTGTGCGTATATTGTCCATATCGCCATAGGCCGAAACCATCACAGACTTTATCAAAGGGTGTGTCTCGCCCAATTTTGTTAAAAGGGTTAGCCCGTCCATTTCTGGCATATTGATATCGCTCAAAACGATGTCCACGTCAGGGTTCTCCTCCAAAACCCTCAGAGCCTCAGATCCATTGCAGGCAAATACAAAGGAGTAGTGTTGCTCGCGGATTTTTTGTCTATACTTTTGCTTAATAAGTATCTCTAAGTCAGTCTCGTCGTCGGCTATTAATATCTTGGTCATTAGTCTAACGTTTAAAAAGTCTCTCTTTCAAGTCACCAAAATCAAGGGGTTTGTTAAGAAAATCGTCTGCACCTAAACTCAAGGCTTTGTTACGTGTTTCATCGTCACCATAAGCGGTAATCATCATTACAATAGGCTTAGGTTTAGTATTTTTCTCCACTATTTCTCTCAAAAGCTCTATGCCACTCATACCAGGCATATTGATGTCAGACAGAATTAGAATAGCTTCGGACTCATGTTGATGCAAATACACCAGAGCCTTTTCGCCTGAAGTGGCAAAAGAAAATTCTACTTCACCATTCCTGATTTCCTTCCTAAATTTTTGCAAAAAAAGATCCTGAATATCCTCTTCATCATCCACTACAAGAACTTTCATGGTTTTGGGTTTAATGTTGGTAAAAATAATAAATGTTTTAGCTAATTGGTAGTTTTATAATAAATGTTGTTCCCACTCCTACCATACTTTCTACCTCCATATTACCCCCATGCCCTTTAGTCACAATATCATAAGCCAAACTTAGTCCAAGGCCCGTACCTTTTCCAGTTGGTTTTGTTGTAAAAAATGGCTGAAATATCTTCTCAATATTTTCCTCCGAAATACCTGAACCATTGTCTTTTACTGTTACTACGATAGTGCCATTTATATTTTGAGTGGAGATTGTCACATTCGGCTTATATGATTCCGCAGCCTGAGTTTGAGTATTATTTTTAGCCCTTTCATTACAAGCATAAAATGCATTGTTGATTAGATTCAAAAATACCCTTCCTAGGTCTTGTGGAACAGCGTCTATCATCGGCAAATTAGGATCCAATTCAGCTTTGAAATCTGCATTAAAAGTTTTGTCCTTGGCTCGCAAACCATGGTAGCTCAATCGCAAAAACTCATCTGCTAAGGCATTGATATCTGTTGGTTCTTTTTGGCCAGTATTGGTTCTGGAGTGCTGAAGCATGCCTTTTACAATACTTGCGGCACGTTTGCCATGGTGATTTATTTTTTCGGTATTTTGGGTAATATCTCCTAAAATCTCTTCGATCAACTCGCTTGCTGCAGCTTTATCGTTTGAAGTCAAAGCCTCCTTAAGTTCTGAAATCAGTTCTATATTTAATTCAGAAAAATTATTCACGAAATTCAGTGGATTCTGAATCTCGTGGGCAATACCTGCCGTAAGCTCACCCAAGGACGCTAGTTTCTCTTGCTGAACCAACTGATTCTGCGTAGCTTTTAGTTCTTCAACAGTAGATTCCAACTGCTCTTTTTGTGCCAATATCTCAGATGTCCGCTCCTTCACGAGCATCTCCAATTTTTCGTTTTCGCCTACTACAATTCTATTTTTTTCTTCCTCCTTTTTTAGTGCCTTTATCTGATTATTGGTACTAATAGCAAAAGCGACCATCCAAAAAAGAGCTCCGAGAAAAAGAAAATCTATATACACATCATTTGCTTCAACAAAATCATTCATGAGGTACTCCAAAAAGTCTCTGAGACTATTAACAATGTAAAATGGTAAGCCAGCTTTGAGCAAAGAACTAGCTAGGTTATTTTGCCGCAATAACCACAAAACATAAGTTATGGCTGAAAAAATTAAAAACCAGCCGAAGTTAATAGTTGGGAGAAACCTCTTAAATGTGGTATATACTAAAAGCAATAAAAAAGGTACGACAAAAAAATTTAAAATCTTTAAATATTGATCATACTGAGGCAAAGTCTCTTTGGTATTAAGATGCTTTCGGATAAATTTTAAGGTAAAAAAGGCTACAAAAAAATTGAGCATGGGATTGGAATTTATCTTGCGAAATAAGATGGTTTACAAAAAACAAATCAAATTAAGAAAAGTATCGGGCTAATTAAAAGTTAGTGTTTAAATAAATTTCGCTAAACAGCAAATTGTATAAATCTTCCAATAAAAAAATAACAAAACAATGACCTCTGTAAACGTCCAAGATTTAATCCGCTAGCAACCATAAGTCGAAAATCGGATTTGTTTCTATTACTTTGTAAAAAAATACCTAAATGAACCAATACCTTGCACACATAGCGTTGGTAGTTAGAGATTACGACGAGGCAATAGAGTTTTATACCCAAAAACTACATTTTGACCTAATAGAAGACACCAAACTCTCTGAATCCAAACGCTGGGTACTGATTGCACCCAATGGTTCGAGAGGGTGCCAAATTCTTTTAGCCAAAGCAGTGGGTGACCAAAAGCTCGCCATTGGAAATCAATCTGGTGGAAGAGTTTTTTTGTTTTTACATACAGACGATTTCGAAAGAGATTATCAGAATTTGTTGCTTCAAAACATTAAAATCTTTAGAGAACCAAGTATTGAAGAATTTGGCCAAGTATGTGTCTTTGAAGATCTTTACGGTAACTTGTGGGACCTGATTGAGAAAAAACCGTAAAAAAATGGGAATGCAAAGTAACTCACATTCCCATTCCATAAAATCTTAGAAGAATACTTTAATCCTTCAATTCTCCCTCCCACTTGGCCACAACTGCAGTTGCTACGGCATTACCTGCCACTGAAGTTGCCGAACGGCCCATGTCTAACAGCCAATCCACCGCCAATACTAGGCTAATCCCTTCCTGAGGAAGTCCAAACATGGTAAGCGTTCCAGCGATAACCACCAAAGAAGCCCTCGGAACACCAGCGATACCTTTACTCGTCAAAAGCAAGGTCAGTAACATCGTAACTTGCTGACCCAATGTGAGTTCTATGCCATAAATTTGAGCAATAAAACCCGTAGCAAAAGTCATATACATCATGGATCCGTCAAGATTGAAAGAATAACCCAAAGGCAATACAAAACTGATAATTCGCTCCGAAATTCCGAATTTCTTCAACTGCTCTATCTGCATGGGCATAGAAGCCTCCGAACTGGCGGTGCTGAAAGACAGAAAAAGTGCGTCTTTGACATACCGAAGGAGCTTCCAGTAGTCTATTTTCATAAATAAACAAATCACCCACAAGACCACAAAAATGAAAAAAGCCAATGTGGCGAAAAAACAAACAATCAAATACAAATATCCTCCCAAAACACCAAGACCTTTGGAAGCAATTACCGCCGCAACAGACCCAAAAACCGCATAGGGTGCAAATATCATCACATAACCGACAATCTTAAACATAACTTCGGCAATGGCATCCAAGGCCTTTGTGACCATTTTGCCTTTGTCTCCAATAGCCGCTAAAGCCACTCCAAAAAACAGCGAGAAAACGACTATTTGAAGAACTTCATTGGTAGCGAGTGCCTCAAAAATACTTTTCGGAAAAACATGGGTGATAAAATTCTCTAGGGTCATTTTCTTCGCCTCCACACCTGTATCGGTTCCAGTTTCGGGCAAATCCAACGACATTACCTTTCCGGGCTTCATGATATTTACAGCCACAAGCCCTGCAACCAACGACAAAATTGTAGCAAAATAGAAATAACCCAATGTCTTCAGACCAATTCGACCCACAACTTTGAAATCACCTAATTTAGCAATACCAACGGTCAAAATGGAAAAAACTAGTGGACCTAAAATCATCTGAATAAGACGAAGGAAAATCTTGGATAATAGTTGTAGATAAGAACTCCACTCTTTTACACCATCGTTCGCCTTTACTTGTTCTGCAGTAAGTAAACTGGCATCTTTTATACCAAACTGACCCAAATCAAAGTGGTTATGAATAAAAAAACCGACAATGATACCGAGTGTCATGCCGATGAAGATTTTCCAGGTAATGTTTAATTTCATTCGTTTTAGGGTTAATTCTTCTGTTTGATGATTAAAAATAAATATAAATCAATTCTTTCAATTTCGAATTTTTCGAGGCTTAAATTTCTACAAAAATAACAATTTCTTCTTCATTCTTTCCTAAAAAAGCACCTCTATGCATTTTTCTAATACTTACTTTGAATTTTTCGTTTTGGCAATTCCAATAAAAGAGATTTTTAATTTCAAAAATTAATCCTAATTTTGCGAACGAATTTAGTATTCACTATTTAAACGAAGAGAAAAAATGTTTGTATTCAAATCATTTCAAAATTGCAAACCATCAGTTGGATCTGGTGTGGCAATTCTTCGTGGCTTATCTCAATCTTAGAAAAAATTATTGAATATATGAAAAGCCCGAAGACATTAAGTTTCGGGCTTTTTTGTTTGATATAATTATTCAAATTTCCCCGAAAACTATTTCAATTCCTTTTAAGGAATTTTCGAAGCAATAGAAAATTCAAAACTGAATTTTAGAAATTTCCTATTGCCCAATTTTAAAATAAACAAAAACATGGGAAGTAAATTATCTGGAAAAGACCTGATAAAATTGGGTTTTCCAAAAAACAATGCAATAAATATTGCCTTAGGGCAAATAAGCAGATATAGAAAAAAAGAAAAGAAAGAGAGTGTTTTAAAAGAAGCCAAAGGCGTACTATTGGAGCCGTCAAAATATATCGGAGACGGAATATGGGGGAAACTTGCAGAAGGATTAATAGATCCAGTGGAAGTTAGTTTCCAGCAGCTTAGAAATACCCGAGCACCTTACAGTATTTTTGGAGAAAATGAAATAGAAGAGGAAGCAAAAATGCAGTTGTATTCAGCACTAAAGCTGCCAGTAGCATTAGCGGGAGCATTAATGCCAGATGCCCATGCCGGCTATGGACTTCCAATTGGAGGGGTATTAGCTACAGAAAACGCTGTTATTCCTTACGGTGTTGGTGTAGATATTGGCTGTAGAATGAGTCTTTCAGTTTTTGATTTGCCTTCTACTTTCATAAAAGGAAGAGAGAGTCAATTGATGGGAATTTTGTCGGACCATACAAAATTTGGTTTGAATGAAACTCAAAAAATCAAAACAGATCATGAAATATTTTCTAGGAAAGAATTCAATGAGATTCCTATTCTACAACAAAATTTAGACAAAGCTTATAAACAGTTGGGTAGCTCAGGAGGTGGAAATCATTTTGTTGAATTTGGGATTGTTCGTTTTTCGCAAAACGAACTTATTTCGATGGATACTGAAAAAGAATATCTAGCAATTCTATCTCACAGTGGTTCTAGAGGTTTAGGAGCAAACATTGCCAAACATTATACTTATTTGGCAAAAAAACAGTGCCCTTTGCCTAAAAATGTTCAGCATTTGGCTTGGCTAAATTTAGACACGCATGATGGGCAAGAGTATTGGGCGGCAATGAATCTTGCCGGAGATTACGCTAAAGCATGTCATGATGACATTCATAGGAGGATTTCAAAAGCATTGGGAAAGAAATCAATTTTAAAAATTGAAAACCACCACAATTTCGCTTGGAAAGAAACAGTGAATGGAAAAGAGTGCATAGTTCACAGAAAAGGAGCCACTCCTGCTGCCAAAGGAGCTTTAGGGATCATTCCAGGTTCAATGACAGCACCCGGCTTTATTGTAGTCGGCAAAGGAAATAAAGAAAGCTTAGAATCAGCTTCTCATGGTGCGGGCAGACTGTTTTCAAGAGGAGTCTGCAAAGAGAGTTTTACCCAAAACCAGTTGGCAAATGTTTTAAAAAAACACGATGTTAGCCTTATTGGTGGAAGTATTGACGAATCGCCAATGGCTTATAAAGACATTAATAAAGTCATGAGCCTACAGCAGGATTTGGTTGAAGTAATTGGAACTTTTTCGCCTAAAATAGTTAGAATGGACAGATGAAAAATTTAACTATAGAACGGGAAACGATTCAAATATCGGCAGCATGTGGACCAAAAGAATGCGAATATGTGGTAAAACATGTATTCGAAAAACTACTAAAAGAGGCAGAGGATTTGGGCATAAAAACTAAAATTCATAAAGAAGAATTCATCAAAGGTTTACCTTTTTTTGAATCTATTATTTTAGAATTACAAAGCCCAAATCTTCAGGCCTTTTTAAAAAAATGGGTTGGGACCATTCAGTGGATTAGCAATAGCAATGTAAGACCAAACCATAAAAGGAAAAATTGGTTTGTAGGTATTTCAATTTTGAAAAACACAAAGATCATTGAACCTAAAGATTCTGACTTTCAGTACCAAACTCTCAGAAGTTCAGGTGCAGGAGGACAACATATCAATAAAGTAAGTTCGGCGGTGAGAATCACTTATACGCCAACTGGTTTAAGTTTAGTGTCAATGGATTCAAGGTCACAACATCAAAACAAAAAAATTGCTCTTCAACGAATGATGCAAAAATTAAATGAGGCTTCATTTGAAGAAATGCAAGTCAGTTCGATTAACAATTGGAAACTTCAAAAAAGCTTGATTAGAGGAAATCCAGTCAGAATTTTTGAAGAACAAATTAAAAACTAAAAAAAATGAATACAGTAGACAAATATTTAGGTCAGGCTCTGGATGCATATCCGCATTGGCTAGAATCGACCATCGAATCTTTAGAATTTGCTTTAGCTCATGACGAAAATAACACAAGTGCATTGTGTTTGTACGCTCGCGTTCAATCAGAGCAATTTATGAATTATGAGGTAGCCATTAGTTACTTTCAACAGGCATTGGCTACAGATATCAATGCCTTGCACATTTATCCGTTTTTTATTAAAACTTTAATACTAAATGAGGATTATAAGGAAGCTGAAAAACTCATCGCATTTTCGTTGAAGCTAAAAGGTACCAACAAGGTCGAGATTTTATTCAATAGAATGAAGTTGCTCGAAATTCAAAAGGAATTTAAAGCTGCAATGGAAGTATTGAAAGAAATTCAAATGCTGATTACCGATATCGAGTATAATACCGATATTGAAGAGTCTGAAAAAAGAATTAGGATGAAAATCAAATTGGCCACAAGTCAAAAATTAAGAATCAAAAAATTGGAAGCGTCTATATGATGCTTCCAAATTATGAAATATCAATTTTTTGAAAATTCTATTCAAAAAAGAAGAAACAATTTGCACAAAAAAACTATTTAAACTTTCTTATTCATTTATCTGTTAATTTTGCATTATGATAACAGTAAGAGAAAGGCCAGTAACACATTGGCTGCCAATAACTAAAAAAGAAGTAGAAATGAGGGGCTGGGATGAGCTAGACGTCATCATCATCTCCGGCGATGCCTATGTTGACCATCCCTCGTTTGGCACGGCTGTTATCGGTAGAATTATTGAAAGTGAAGGCTTTAAGGTAGCTATTATTCCCCAACCCAACTGGAAAGATGACCTTCGCGATTTCAAAAAATTGGGTAAACCCAAATATTTTTTCGGGGTTACTGCCGGCTGTATGGATTCAATGGTGAATCACTACACCGCTAATAAACGCCGCCGCTCTAACGACAGTTACACACCAGGCGGAGAAGCGGGTTTCAGGCCTGATTACGCCACCACGGTTTATAGCAAGATTTTAAAAGAAATATACCCAGACGTACCTGTTCTGATAGGAGGCATTGAAGCTTCACTTAGAAGAGTTACCCACTACGACTATTGGGAGGATAAACTTCTACCTTCAATATTGGTAGATTCTGAGGCCGATATGTTGGTTTATGGTATGGGAGAGCAGCCTTTACGGGATTTATTGAGGTTGGTCAAGAAAGGTGTGCCGTTAAATGCCATCAAAGATGTCAATCAAATTGCATTCCTAGAAGAGGGACTTGAAGACGTAAAAGATTACAAAAACTGGGAGACTGTAGAATTGGCCAGTCATGAGGTTTGTTTGGAAGATAAAATAAAATATGCCTCCAATTTCAAGATAGTAGAAGTAGAATCGAACAAATGGCAAGCCAATAGGATAGTGCAAAAAGTGGGCAATAAAACTTTGGTTATCAACCCGCCATACAAAACCATGGATGAGGAAGAAATGGATAAATCGTTTGATTTGCCTTATACCCGCATGCCACATCCTAAATACGCCAAACGTGGCACCATTCCGGCTTATGAAATGATCAAATTCTCCATCAATATGCACCGTGGGTGTTTTGGTGGTTGCAGTTTTTGTACCATTTCGGCCCACCAAGGCAAGTTTATAGCATCTCGTTCGGAGGAATCTATCATGAAAGAAGTGGATGCTCTGACCCAACACCCTGAGTTTAAGGGGTACATTTCCGATCTAGGTGGTCCATCGGCCAACATGTATCGAATGAAAGGCAAAGATGAATCTATTTGTAATCGTTGCCAAGCTCCGAGTTGTATTCACCCCGTAATATGCTCGAATCTAGACACTTCTCACAAGCCACTGACCAAACTTTACCAAAAAGTAGATGCCCATCCTGAAATCAAAAAAGCATTTGTGGGTTCAGGCGTAAGGTATGACCTCTTGGTGGACGATTTCAACAAAAACAATCAAGACGGCAACCATGACGAATACATGGAGCAGTTGGTCACTCGCCACGTTTCGGGCAGACTGAAAGTAGCACCAGAGCATACTTCCGATGCAACACTTAGAGTTATGCGTAAGCCAGGTTTTAAATATTTCAGAAAATTCAAAGACAAATACGACAAAATACAAGAAAAACACGGCCTGAAACAGCCATTGATTCCGTATTTCATCAGTTCGCACCCAGGCTGTGAAGAAGCTGACATGGCCAATTTGGCAGCTGAAACCAAGGATTTGGGTTTTAAATTGGAACAAGTACAAGACTTCACTCCCACACCAATGACAGTAGCTGAGGTGATTTACTACACCGGCGTGCATCCATACACCTTACAACCGATACATACTGCCAAAACCAAAGAAGAAAAACTGACGCAGAACAAATATTTCTTCTGGTACAAGCCAGAAGTAAAAGGCTGGATAAAGAGTCGTTTATTAAAACTCGGACATAAAGAACTGGCAGCAAAACTTTTGAGCCCGATAAAACCACACAATAACGAGGTTAAAAAAGTAGAGGAACTTCAGAAAAAATCGACTACTGTAATGTCTCAAAAACCAAATTTCGACCATAAAAAACAGTTCGAAACAAAACCGAAAGAAGATGTTTTTCAAAAGAAAAAACCATTGAAAAAGAAGAAAGGTTGGGCGTAAGATGATATAATATTTTTGAAAGTTTAAAATTAATATCTAATATTGACAATAAATTCAGAAAAATGGAAGCTATAGAATTAGGTCGTGAAATAGGAAAATTACCTCATAATTTACAAAGTGAGGTTTTGGCATTCATAGAATTATTAAAAGCCAAGCAAGAGAATTTATCCAAGAAAAAACAAAGAGAATTTGGTATTGGGAAAGGTAAAATAAAAATAAGCGAGGACTTCGATGCTCCTTTGGAAGACTTCAAGGACTACATGTGAACATGGATTTATTAATAGATACACACACATTACTTTGGTTTTATGCTGGTGATTCAAAACTCGACCAAAAGTCAAAAAACGTAATACTCGATACTGAAAATACCATTTATTTAAGTATCGCTACTCTTTGGGAAATTGCTATTAAAGTAAACATTGGAAAATTAGATTTAAAAGGTGATATAATTGAGTTTTTCGCTTTTGTGGAAAGAAATGATTTTACTATTTTGCCCATTTCATTTCAGAATCTAATTGTTCTTAGTAACCTACCATTTCATCATAAAGACCCATTTGATAGAATAATTATCACACAAGCCATCACTGAAAACCTCATAATCGGCTCTGACGATGCCATATTCAAAGAATACAATATTAAGCTGTACTAATTGAGTTTAAATTCAAAAGAAAATACAAAAATGAATGGCTTAGTCTTAATTTTACAACATGATTGGAGTTTTTGATTCGGGCATTGGTGGCCTTACGCTACTCAAAGAAATGATGCACACCCTGCCTCATGAAAATTTCTTGTATTTTGCCGATACTGAAAACGTACCTTATTCTTACAAAACCACCGATCAAATCAAAGAATATGTAGAAAAAGCAGTGGTTTTCTTGAGAAATGAGGGCTGTAAAGCAATAGTTTTGGCTTGCAACACAGCCACCAATGTGACCATAGAATTCCTAAGAGAAAAGTACGACTTTCCAATAATTGCTATTCAACCAGCTGTAAAGGTGGCATTTGATAACAATACCGAAAACAAAAGAATCTTGGCCTGTGCTACACCTGTTACATTAAAAGCGGATAGATTCGAACACCTCATCAATTCACTCGATATCAACCATTTGGTAGACAGACTTCCACTCCCTGGTCTGGTAGAATTTGCTGAAAACGAGCAATTTGAAAGTCCTGAGGTTTTGGAATATCTCAAAAAAGAATTCTCAAAGTTTGATTTAGAAAACTATAAATATGTAGTATTGGGCTGTACACATTTTACTTATTTCGAAAAACTAATTCAAGATAACTTCCCGACTTTACATCCCGTAGATGGCAACGAGGGGACTTCTCGGCATCTCAAAAACACTTTGGCTGGTTTAAATCTTCTAAATCTCAACGATAATGGCACAGTGAGATTCATAGAATCGGGTAAATATGTAACCGACGAAACAAGATTTTGGAGGTATTTGAATCGACAGTATTAAAACAATAACCCAGCAATGGTAGCAGACATGTAACTAGCTAAAGTTCCAGCAATCAAGGCTCTAACGGCCACTTTCGTCAAATCTTCCCTTCTAGAAGGCTCCAAAGCAGATATTCCACCTATTTGAATTCCCAAAGAGCCGAAATTGGCAAAACCACAAAGTGCGAAACTAACAATAGCTATGGTTTTCGGAGATAAAGCTCCAGCTTCCATCATTCCCTTTAGGTTAAGATATGCTACAAATTCGTTGGCCGCTAATTTGGTACCCATCAACGATCCGGCTTGTACAATCTCAGCTGAAGGAACACCCATGGCCCAAGCAAATCCAGCGAAAAGATAACCCAAAATCAAGTCTAAACTCAAGGTTGGCATTGCAACCAAACCACCGATTTTACCCAATAAAAAGTTAATCAAAGCTATCAAGGCAAGAAAACCTATTAACATAGCCAATACATTCAAACCCACTTTTAGTCCGTCTGAACAACCAGCTGATACGGCGTCTATGAAATTGGTATGTTCCTTTTTTACTTTTAAAGAAACCTCTCCTTTTGTTTCGGACTCTTCTGTCTCAGGAAACATGATTTTGGCAATAGCCAAAGCCCCCGGAGCAGCCATTATACTTGCAGCAATTAGATATTCGGCTTTTACTCCAAACTGTATGTATGTAGCCATTACCCCACCTGCAATACAAGCATAACTTCCTGCCATCGAGGCTGTCAGCTCAGAATTGGTCATGCCTTTCAAGTAAGGCTTTATCATGATTTGTGCCTCTACTTGACCGACAAACGTACTAGCAATATTAGAAAGAGCTTCCGCACCGCTTATGTTCATGATTTTTTTCATACCAATAGCCAACCACTTCACCACAAACTGAATGATACCAAAATAATAGAAAATATTTACCAAAACTGCCACAAAAATGATAGTTGGAATGATCTTAAAAAAGAAAATAAAACCACCTCCACCAAATGCCTTAGCCACGAGGTCATTTTGAGCCAATGGACCAAAAACAAACATGGCTCCGTCGTTGGAAAAGTCAATAATGCGAGTCACCCATCTGCCCAAAGTGGAGAAAAGTTCTTTTCCAATAGTGGTTTTCAAAATAAACAATCCCAAAAGCAGCTGGAGAAACAGCCCCACACCAACTGTGCGGTAATTAATGGCTTTGCGATTATTTGAAAGCAAAAATGCTACTACGAGAATAAGTACCACTCCAAGGAGGCCAATGAGGTTTTGCATAGGTTATAAGTTTTTTAGGGCGTTGACTAGGTTTTTAGGAAGTAAAATGATGATAAATTATTGAAAAATTGATTTAACCGAAATTTCGAATTCATTTAAAACTGGACTTGCTGAACAAATATCATTTTCATTACAGATTTTGACAGATTTTCTTGAAGTATAGACATAAACCAATTGCTGCTCTGGCATAATATTCCAAACTACTTTTACACCCGATTTGAAATATTCTGTTATCTTTTCTTCTACTTTGTTGATATTATCAGTGCCTGAAATAATCTCTATGATAAATTCAGGAATAACATCTTCTCCATTTTTCCCCAATTGTACTTGATTCTTTGTCAAATAAGCAATATCTGGCCTTCTCAATTGTATCCCTGACAATTTAGTATCAAATTCACTGACCAAAATTCCAGATAAATTATAACCTTTCAAAATGAACAAATCAAGCAAAGTATTGTAAATGTAAAGTTGGTGTTTATTCATTCCTACGAATTTTATAAGTTCGCCATCATTCCATTCATATTTAAACCCATCTTCCGCTTCCCAAATCTCAAATTCGGCAAGAGTAGTAGGAACGTCCGTATTATTCTTTTCTATTATCATATCGAATGTTGATTGTCAACCAAATTTAATAAAAAAAATTCAACTACCAATTTTGAAACTTTTCCATTTCCCTTTTCCTACTCCTCCCAAGCCCAATCAATCTTGTGCTTCATATCTTTGATGCTCATGCTGTTGGCTTTGAAATAAGTCCTGATTTGGTCTACTTTATCGTATTCTTGTTTGGCTTTGTGGTCACGATAGAGTTCTAACATTCCTTGGATAACTGCTTCGTCATTAGTCGGTTTTTCTTCTTCAAGACCCAAAATATTCTCAATAAAGTCAACAAATTTGGCCTTTAATTTTTCAAAAGTATCTTCTCCAATAGCCGCTGGCTGAAGCTGATTCATGTAGATCATATTCACGTATTTCAGCAACGTAAACAATTGAGCAATAGCTACTGCAGTATTTAAATCATCATTTAATGCTTCATAAAAACCCTCAATGGATTTCTCAATTTCAGCCTTCTTTTTTTCATCAATAACAACCTCATCATTCGCCACAAATTCAAGATTTTTAGAAACTCTCAAACCATTAATCAATCTTCTATAGCCTTTTTGAGCTGCCTTGAGTGCATCGTTCGAAAAATCCAAAGTAGAACGATACTGCGACTGTAACATAAAGAAACGAACGGTCATTGGGCTATAAGCTTGCTCCAAAAGAGGATGATTGCCGGTGATTAATTCAGCAGGCAAAAAGCTGTTCCCCAAGGATTTAGACATTTTTTGTCCATTAACCGTGAGCATATTAGAATGCATCCAATATTTCACAGGTTCCACACCTGTTAGGCCAGTTCCTTGTGCTATTTCACATTCATGATGTGGGAATTTCAAGTCCATTCCTCCGCCATGAATATCAAATTGTTTACCCAAATATTTGGCACTCATACAAGTACACTCCAAGTGCCAGCCTGGAAATCCCATTCCCCAAGGACTAGGCCATTGCATAATATGCTCTGGAGCAGCCTTTTTCCATACCGCAAAATCCAGTGGATTACGTTTTTCAGCTTGTCCGTCCAATTCACGGGTTTCGTTCAACAAATCTTCCAAAATTCTTCCAGAAAGCTTTCCGTAATTATTACCTGACTCATTGTATTTATTGATATCAAAATACACCGAACCATTGGCTTCATAAGCCAATCCTTTATTTATCAAATCTCTAACGGCTTCTATTTGCTCCACCATATGACCGGTGGCCGATGGCTCAATACTTGGAGGAAGAAAATTAAACAACTTCAAAACATCGTGAAAGTCATTGGTGTAACGTTGTACAATTTCCATGGGTTCCAATTGCTCCAACTTGGCCATTTTTCCAATCTTGTCCTCTCCTTCGTCACCGTCCCCTACCAAATGACCCACATCAGTGATGTTTCTAACGTATCTTACTTTATATCCAATATGAATTAAGTACCTATAAAGCACATCGAAAGTCATAAAGGTGCGAACATTTCCCAGATGTACAAAGTTGTAAACAGTAGGACCACAAACATACATACCCACGTGTTTGGGTACGATGGGTTCAAAAACTTCTTTCTGTCTGGTAAGCGAATTGTATATTTTCAGAGTTTGCATTTATGTTTTTTTCGAGTATTAGACACAAAAATAATTCTATTCAATTGATATTTATCTTTTTTTTTGTGGAAGTGTCGTCCTTAAAACAATTTCAGTCCGTATTTATTACCAAATTTGCATAATCGCCAAAGAAAAGCATTGATGAAAAAGCCAAAATTCCTGATTGTTCTACTGATTTTAATTTGCACTTACAGCTTCGGGCAAAAGGATTCAACACAAAAAATATTTCGTGATAAAAGCATCGTGGTTTTACCGGTTGTTTTTCGCCTTCCAGAAACCCGCTGGGGTGGCGGCGTGGCAGGTGCGGCAAGTTTTTCATTTGCCAAAGATTCGCTGGGTGCCAAACCCTCGCAAATAACCTTCGGAACAACATTTACCCAAAACAAACAGATTTTGGTGTTTTTCCCTTTTAAAATTTTCACCAACAACGACAAATATTATTTCTTCTCTGAAAACGGTTGGTACAGATTTAATTATCTCTACTCTGGCATTGGCGAAAATAGAGTCCCTGACGAAAAATACGACACGGACTATTTCAGAGTAAGGCTATTGGCCGCAAAACAGGTTCGGAAATCAACCTATGTGGGACTTAGGCTCAATTTCGAGGACTACAAGGTCACCGGCACCTTACCCGGCGGTGAGTTAGAAACTGGAAAAATCAACGGAAGTGATCAATCAAGAACACTTGGCGTTGGTTTATCGGTCTTAAGAGATACCAGAGATGCAGTATTTTATCCCAGAAAAGGTGTTTTTGGAGAATTCTACGTGGTTCCTTCATCTAAAATATTTGGTGCAAATCGAGAATTTACGAAAATTAGCCTTGACATCGCACATTATAACAGCTTGACTCCGAAGACTGTATTGGCCAAACAATTATTCTCTCAGTTTAATGTCGGCGACGTGCCTTTTAATCAACTGGCCTATTTGGGCGGACAGCAAAGAATGCGTGGCATCTACGAAGGTTATTTTAGAGACAAAAATGCCATGATTTTACAGACCGAAATCAGACAAGAAGTCTGGAAAATGTTTGGGGTAGTTGGTTTTGGTTCTGCGGCGTTTTTGGGGAATCAGAATGATCTCTTAAGATTTAAATATCCAAAATTCACCTATGGGCTTGGCTTACGAATAGCCACCAAGAATCATCTGAATTTGCGACTTGATTACGCACTTTCTCCTTACACAACCGGCAATTTTTACGCCACGGTAGGCGAGGCATTTTAATTGGATAGATACTAAAATACCGAATTAGCCATAAATGATTTACCGAAATTCTTCCTAAATTGCGGTTCAAATTCAACCTTTCCCAAATTATGAAGAATCTTCTTTTTATAGCATTCACTTCTATCCTTCTCTCCTGCTCCCCTATCCGCAAGTTTCAGGAAGCAGCAAAAAGCTGGGAACCAGAAATACAGAAACTGGAAGCCAAAGACAAGGCCGAAAAAGACCCCGAGAATGCCATTTTATACATTGGAAGCTCAAGTATCAGACTTTGGAAAAATATTGACAAAGACATGGCTCCATACCCAGCCATTCAGCGTGGTTATGGCGGTGCTAAGTTTACAGATTTGTTGGTTTATGCCAAACGCATCATTTATCCGCATCAATTCAAAGCTTTAGTGGTTTATGTAGCTAACGACATCACTGGAGGAAAAGACGATAAAACTCCCAGAGAAGTATTGGGAATGTTTAAAACCCTAGAAAAAATCGTTAGAAAAAAATACAAGAATCAGCCTATCTATTTCGTGGCTTTCACGCCCACCAAGTCTCGTTGGAATGCTTGGCCACAGATAAGAGAGGCCAATGCCTTGATCCAAGCTTATTGCAAAACCAAAAAGAATCTCCAATTTGTAGAAACCGAAGCTCAGTATTTAGGTTCCGACGGTTTGCCAATTGACGAGTATTTTATTGCTGATAAACTGCATCAAACCCAAAAAGGATACGATGTCTGGGCTTCTATTATTAAGAAAAAACTAAACGAGACCTTAAAATAAATGAAAAAAGCACTCGGTATAATGACTTTGACACTACTGTGTTTGGGTCAGGTTCAAGCTCAAAAAAGCGATACCTACAAAATATTGGTTGGAACATACACACAGAAAACCTCAGAGGGAGTTTATTATGTGACGGTTGACAAGAATTCTCTGAAATCAACCATAGTTAGCCACTCAGACAAAATAGATAATCCATCGTTTTTAGACATATCTAAAGACAAAAAAAACATTTACACGGTTTGTGAAACAGATGGTGGAAGTGTACAAGCTTTAAAATTTAATCAAACCACCGGAGAGTTTAGGCATTCAAACATTGTAAACTCCGGCGGAGCACATCCTTGTCATATAGCTTTGGATAAAACCGGAGAATGGATTTTTACAGGAAACTATACCGGCGGAAGTTTGGGGGTTTTGCCTATAAAAACCAATGGCACTGTTGGCGAACCAACCCAAATTATTCAGCATTATGGAGCAGGCCCAAATAAAGATCGACAAGAAAAACCGCATGTACACTCCGTAAATATTTCGCCAGATAACAAAAACCTATTTGTGGCAGATTTAGGTATTGATGAGGTGGTAAACTATGCTTTCGATGTCAAAATAGGTAAACTAAAAGAAGTTCAAAGAATAAAATTATCAGCTGGTTCTGGTCCTCGACATTTTACCTTTCATCCGACTTTGCCCTACGCTTATGTCATTCAAGAACTTACTGGCAAAGTAACCTTATTTTCCTACAAAAATGGCCTGCTAAAAACACTGGAAGAAGTAAGCACCTTGCCTGAAGGCTCGACAGTCAATAATGCCTGTGCAGATATACATATTTCGCCTGATGGAAAATTTCTTTATGGCTCTAATAGGTTTTATGATACCATTGTAACCTTTTCTATAAATCCAAAAACTGGGAAATTGAAGCAATTAAGCCAAACACCAGTCGGTGGAAAAGTACCAAGAAATTTCGGAATTTCTCCAGATGGTAAATATCTGTTCGTGGCTAACCAAAACACCGACAACATCGTAATATTCGAAAGAAATGCCACAACGGGCATACTAAAAAACACAGGAAAAGAAATAAATATTTCGATGCCCGTTTGTATTAAATTTCTTTGATTATTTTCACAAAATTTTCGAAGGCTTCGAAGAGTTTTACAGAAAGAAAAACATTTATCCATAAAACACGAGAGACAAGGTGACTATAAAAAATAGTTTTTAGCATTTTTGTACCTTGTGGTGTTATTGAAAGAAAGTCTAAAAATTGTATGCAGAACATTTGTGTTGTATTTGATATCGGCAAAACCAATAAAAAAATATTGGCCTTCAACGAAAGTTATGAAGTAGTTTATGAAAAACAAACTTCATTTCCTGAAATACTTGATGACGACGGTGAGGCGTGCGATGACTTGTTTTCTCTAACCAACTGGCTAAAATCGGAGTTTGAGTTATTAAAAAACAACCCTGACTTTAGCATTAAAGGACTTAACTTTTCGGGTTACGGGGCAAGTTTGGTTCATTTAGATCACCAAGGCAACCCAATAGCCCCATTATACAACTATTTAAAGTCTTTCCCGAAGGAACTCAAGAAGACATTCGAAGAGAAATATGGGCCATTGGTCACTTTTTTTAGTGACACCGCATCGCCTGACCTTGGAATGCTCAACTCAGGTATGCAATTGTACTGGTTGAAATACAAAAAAACAGAGGTTTTTAAAAACACCAAATACAGCCTTCATTTACCCCAATATTTGAGTTTTGTCTTCAGCCAAATACCGCAGTCAGAGTTTACTAGTGTGGGCTGCCACACCGCTATGTGGGATTTCACCAAGCAAGCCTATCACCATTGGCTAGAAAACGAACACCTTGAATCAGGACTTTTACCATCTGTTTCAGCCAATCAAGTGGCTATTAAGGACGGAATACCCATCGGGCCAGGAATCCATGATAGCTCCTCGGCCTTGGTCCCCTACCTGAAAACCATCAAAGAGCCATTTGTACTTATTTCTACGGGCACTTGGTGCATTAGTATAAATCCATTTAATGAGGAACCATTGAGCCGACGTGAACTTGAAAGCGATTGTCTCAACTTCTTAAGCTATGAAGGTAAATCCGTGAGAGCGTCTCGTTTATTTTCTGGTAACGAACACGAAAGACAAATAAAACACCTTTCTAGCTATTTTGAAGTGGACTCAGACTACTATAAAAATGTAAAGTTTGACTACAAAGTCATTCAAGCCTTAAGAAAAACACATACACAGGCCACACCAGATAAAACAGATTTGGGCCAATTACGTGAATGCCCTTTTGTGGAAAGAAATCTCAACCAATTCAAGACCTTCGAACAAGCTTATCATCAGTTCATTATGGACTTGGTAGCCCAACAAGTAGCCTCTACGAAATTGGTTTTTGGAAAAAACACACCGAAAAAAATATTTGTGGATGGTGGATTTTCGAAAAATCCCATTTTCATGAACCTCCTTTCAGAAGCATTTTTTAACTCAGAAATTTATGCTTCAGAAGTTGCCCAAGCTTCAGCTTTAGGAGCAGCTTTGGTTATTTCAGAGCACTGGTCTGGCAATACCTTTGACGATTCTAAACTAAAACTGAGTAGATTTTTTTAAGAAAAAGCCTGATTATTTGGGTATTTATCATAATTCTAATCGTACATTATTTGAAAATTCAATTAATGTAACTACATTGGTATTGCGGAAATTGCAACCCATTACTATTCTTCTCCGTAACTATTGATGTACCATGAATCCAATTCCAGAGTCTGAAAGGCTCAGAATCTTACTTGAAGGATGCCTAAAAGCAGACCGAAAGAGTCAAGAATTGCTCTACAAGCAATACTTTGGATTTGTGATGAGTATATGTTTGCGTTATTCAAAGTCAAAAGACGAAGCCCTAGAGGTTCTTAATGACGCATTCTTAAAAGTTTTCTTAAAAATAAACACTTATGATTTTACGCGGCCGTTCAATGTATGGCTAAAAAGAATTGTGGTAAATACAGCAATAGACGCATATAGAAGCCAAAATAAACACTATCATCATCTTGATATTGAGAGTGTATATTCATTTCCGAATGAGGAGACGAGTCCTATTCAAAAAATGGGCTACGAAGAATTATTATTGATTGCGAAAAGACTTCCAAAAAACTATCAGATAAACTTCAACTTGTATGTGGTAGAGGGCTATTCGCATGATGAAATAGCCAAAATGATGAACATTTCGGTAGGAACTTCAAAATCGAACTTATCTCGAGCAAGAGAAATGCTTCGTAACTTTCTGAAAGATGTTGAATCCCACAAAATAAAACAAAAATGAAAGACTGGAACGATATATCAGATGAGGAATTCGACGATGCATTCAAGGATATTTCCTTGAATCATAGTGAAGAAGTATGGCCAGATGCTTGGCAACTCATGGAAGAAAAACTGGATGAAGAAAACCGCAAAAGACGCTTTATAATATTTTGGAGATCGGCAGCTGCTATCTTAATTTTTGGTACACTTGGCATTATATCGACCTTATATTTTGAGAATGAAAATAGAAGTACCAAAACGGATAATCTTGAAGTAAGAAACGAAAATAATACTTCTGCAAAAGAAAATAGAACCCAGCAGCAAATTGATAAAACGCAAAATATAGAACAAAAAAGTGTTCAGAATCAAGCTGACTTTGTCATAGATTCGAATCCGACAAAAACGCAAGTAGGTATAAAAAATGGAGCAAAGCCAAAGGCAATTTTGGCGGAGAAAAACGGCACAAATACTGCTGCTAAACAAGTTTTTACCAAAAACAAAATAAAGCCTAGATCCTATCAAGACAAGAATTTCGTTGAGATAACAATACCTAAAAATGAAATAGTTACGCAAAAATCCAATAACGAGAATCAGACAGTTCTAAAACCTGAGATTCAGCTAACTGAAGAAAAAACAGAAGTAACAATTGCTCAGCAAAGCAAAGAAAAAACAGAAGTTTCGGAAGTCAAAGAAATAAGCACCCTGAAAGCCGAATCAAAGCCACAAGAAGCTTATTTCAAAGAAGATACAGTAGTTATTCTGACCAATCAGTCCGATCCAATTGTTAATCAATCCAACGCAAATGATATTTCAAAAGCCTTGCCACCCGAAAGCTCGAAAGTGTTTCAAAAATTCGCTTTAAATTTCGGTTTTTCACCAGACTACAGCAAAGTAGTTGCAAGCGAATTTGGACCGATGGGATATAACCTGCAAGTAATTTTGGATTATAAAATCAACCGGAAATGGGCTGTAAGAGCAGGGGTTATAAAATCCCTGAAACTGTATGACGCCTATCCCGAAAATTACGCCTGGCCTGCAAAATGGGGCAAACCATCATCACCACTTAAAGAAGTTTCAGCCACATGCGATATGTTAGATATACCCGTTATGCTTTCCTATCAAGTTTTAGAAAAAGGCCCAAATAAACTTTACACGTCATTAGGTATCACCAACTACAAGATGATGAATGAAAAATATGAATATTTCTACGAAAACGATGCCGACCCCAAACTGAAGTGGCGTAAATGGGAAGGAAGCTCAGGCTTTTTTGGTGCTGGTGTAGTAAATATGTCGGTTGGCTTAGAACGAAAACTCACGAATTTTTTAAGCGTACAAGTAGAGCCATTTGTGAAAATACCGGTCAAAAATGTAGGTTTTGGAAACGTAAAATTATTCACAACAGGTATATTTTTAAATTTAAAAACACACGCACCAAGAAAAAAAATGCAACCAAAATGAGGAGATTTCCGTAGATGGTTTCATAATAATCTAAAAATTATAATTGTTGAACTATGGAAATGAACAAACAATCAAGAGGCCAGTTTCTGAAAACGTTGGGTCTTTCGTCTAAAGCCTTAATGGCGTTTTATTGTATCGGAGCTGTGTCAGCATGCAGTAGCGAAGAAGAAACCGTTTCACCAGGAAACACTAACACCGGTAACACTGGTAATACATCATCTGGACTGACAGGAACTACTACTGGGGCATCAATTGATTATACAATTGACCTAAAAAACGCTAGCTACTCTAAACTTACCACGGCGGGTGAGTTTGTCATCATTGGTGACACCCTCGTTGCTAATGCCAACGGAACCTACATTGCAGTTTCTAAGTCCTGCACACATCAGGGCACTACACTTGCATTCCGAAAAGCAGAAGGAGACCTATGGTGTAGCAATCATGGTTCTGAGTTTAAGACCGATGGAACTGTCGAAAAAGCCCCTGCAACAACTGCACTTAAAACATATAAGACCACATTTAATGCAGCAGCAAGTACACTTAAAATAGGTTAATGAAAAAACTAACGCTCTTCTTATTCATGGCTTTTAGCGTTGCAGTTTTCGCACAGGAAAACGCCGCAGACAGCCTTTTAAACGATTTAATGACGGATGCCGAACCAGCAACCAGCGATCTCTTGCCAGAAAGAATGCTCATTACTCAGCGTATGCTTTGGGGACAAAACGGCCTTTACCGAAAAATAGGTATAGCACCAAAAACGCTTACTGCCGCAAGTAGAGAAAGAGAGCTAAAAGCTCGTAGAAACATGTTCCGAGTACACCAAACCCTAGGCTTGGTTACAGCTGCTGGAATGTTAGCACAGGGAATAGTAGGCTCTAAACTTTATAAACCCGGTGGATACACTGACCAACTCAAAAGAACACATGAGGGTATCGCAACTGGAATTAATATTGGTTACTTTACAACCGCATTAATGAGTTTTACGGCACCGCCTCCTTTGGTTAATCGCAAGAAATTCGACAACATAAAGTTGCATAAGATATTATCCTATGTGCATCTTTCTGGTATGATAGCTACAAACGTTCTGAGTAAACAAATAGACGGCAACTCCAACCCAGCTAATATAAAAAAATGGCATAGGGCTGCTGCATTTACCACCTTTGGGGCTTACACGGCCGCAATAGCCACCATCAAGTTTGAGTTCTAAGTTTCTTTTACATCTTTAATGTAGTAGAAGTCGTAGATGTGTTAACTTAAAAAATCAAAAAAACAATGAAAAAAACATTCATATTCTTTGGCTTCCTTCTACTTTCTTTGCTTTCAAATGGCCAAGAAAAAAAGAAAATTGAAGCAGACAAAAAAGTGTCTTATGTTCAGTATGCCATGAAGCACCCCATGCACGACTGGGACGCAAAATCCACGGCCAACAAGTGTATTATTGTTTACAATGACAAAACATCTGCTATAGAAGCAGTAGCCGTTATAGTGCCAGTAAAGTCATTTGATAGTGGCAACTCTAACCGTGACTCCCATGCATTAGAGTCATTGGAAGCTCTGAAATTTCCGAATGTGTCCTTCTCTGCTAATAATATTCAGGAAACCAATAATCAGCTTACTATAAAGGGAAATCTAACTTTTCATGGCGTAACAAAGCCCATCGAAGTAAAGGCAAAAAAAACTGCAACGGGTAACAATTTAAAAATCGAAGGCAAATTTGACGTTAACATGAAAGACTATGGAGTAGAACCTCCAGGTTTGATGGGAGTCAGAGCAGACGAAAAAATAAGTTTGACTTTCAATATGGTATTTAATCTGTAAGGAATTATTCCATCACTTTGGGTACCATTATATAATCGTCATTTTTCAGAGGGGCATTCACCAGTCCCTCTTTTTTTGTCAATTCGTTTTTGGCAATGTCTTTTCTGAAAACATTTACACCTTGATGCATGTGCATAAGAGGTTCTACATTACTCGTATCTAGTTCGTTTAACTGATTCATCCAGTCCAATATCTTAGCAAAATCACCCGACATCTGCTGTTCTTCCTCAGGCTTAAGTTCTAGCCTAGCTAAATGTGCGATTTTTCGTATCGTTTCTAAGTCAATTTCCATTTTTATAAGCATCTAGCTCGTTTTGAATAATCTCATAAACCCTTGTTTTAAGTTCCTCCAAATTTTCTTTTGAATAATTTGAAGTATCTATAGGCTCATGCATTATAACTTTAGGTATTCCCCAAAATATCGTTTTATCAGGCATTATTTCGTACAAATTTAAGAAAGTTATCGGAACAATCGGAACTTTCGAACCGATAGCCAACAAAAAAGCTCCATCTTTAAATGGCTGATGCATTTTAGGTATTTCCTGACTGATAATACCTCCCTCGGGCATTATGAAAAGGCTTCGGCCGGCATCCAAGGCTTTCTTTGAACGCATCATGGATTTTGAGCGACTTTCTTTGTCTCCTCTATCAACTTGTATGTGCAGTTTGGCGAACATATAACCCAACAAAGGAATGTTTTTTACTGAACTTTTACCCATGTAGGAGAAATAGTTACGAACGACTTTCATACCTACCGCCACATCGAGATAAGAGAAATGATTGGCAACAAAAACATAATTTTTAGTGCGGTCTGGCTTGAATCTGTGCTCAATTTTCACAGGCATACCCACAATCACAAAAAAAATGTCCGCCCAAATATTGGTCAGCTTGGTGCCATACCTATTTAATTTTTTTATTTTGATACAAATAAAAATAAACGGAAAGAGGGCTAGATAAACAATTATCAACCAAACAATACACCAAAAGTTAAATAGATAGGATAAAATACCAATACGCTTTTTTTGCATATTAATCTTCCTTCACGTGAGTATGTAGCTTCACTGGCTTTTTAGAGTTTGTACGCATTTTGATGTTAAGCATCTCTACCAAGAAAGAAAACGCCATGGCGAAATAAACATATCCTTTTGGTACATGCACGTGGAAAGCCTCAGCTACTAACAAAGTACCAATCATCACCAAAAACGACAAAGCCAAAACCTTTACAGTTGGGTGCTTATCTACAAAATCGCCAACATTTTTGGCAAAAAGTAACATCGCCACTGTTGAAAGTACAACCGAAGTAGCCATAACCGAAATAATGTTCGTCATACCCACGGCCGTTATGATGGAATCTATAGAGAATATAATATTGATGATAGAAATATCAATTACCGCCTTAGTTAGGCTGGACGAACCCTTTTTTGTAGAATCCAAATCGTCCTCTTTACCTTCAAGTTTGTGGTGGATTTCTGAGGTCGATTTATATAACAAAAATAAACCTCCACCAAGCAAAATCAAATCCTTTCCGGTCATACCTTCGTCTATTGGTAATCCAAAATCCGAAAGATTGAAAAGCTCTTTTTCTAAACCCAAAATAAAACCCAACAAAAACAATAGACCAATACGAATAAACATGGCCGAAATCAAACCAATGTTTCTGGCTTTTGACTGATCGGAGGCAGGGAGTTTACCTGAAATGATAGAAATAAATATGATATTATCAACTCCTAATATTATTTCTAATATAGTAAGTGTAAATACACTCGTAAGAGCTGCGGTAGTTAATAGTTCTTGCATTGTAGTTAAGTGAGTAATTTTTCACAAAATTACCAAATTTTCAATATCTATTCTACCACTTATATATTTTTAATACCTTTTAGCAAAGTTTTGCGACATAAGCTCTATTTCAGCTGGGCTCAATTTAGTAGAACTAATGGCCAAACGATACTTAAAAGTTATGCTTTCGCCCTTAGATATGGTTTTATTAGTTTCTTTGGCTCCATTTGTAAATGCTTTTTCGCCCAATGGATTCACGCTGAACAAACCATAACCTCTAGAATGCCAATAAGAAGGGTAATTTATATTCGTTGGGTGATCTATTATAGTCACTGAAATATCTTCTTTCTCTATATTGCCCTGTAGGGTCACCCATTCCGAGCGTTTGCTCCAAGTGTCTTCACCCTTTATACCTTGGGCATTGAGATAATTACCCGTAACACCCTCGTTGTTCATTACTGGCACTTTAGTAGCCAAACCAGCCGCATCTGTAAAAACCTCAGGTTTGTTACTCGGCAATTCCAGTTCTCTGGCTAATCTAATTGCAAATAGCCCGTCTTTAACGTCTTTGAAAACCACTTTATCCACAACAGCTTTCAAGGTCGTAATTCTGTCTACGATGTTTGATGTGCCATTACCTTCAAACACGAAAGTTGTGGTTTCTTCAAGCATTTTGTTACCGTCTTTATCTAACCAGTCAGCTGTTACTACCAACTCACCCTTCTTTTTGCCAGATTTTATTTTCTTGATACCCGTATGAACTATCGTTCCAAATGTACGAGGGTCTTTTGCTTTTTCTACTTCTATTGAATTATTCCAAAAGTCATGACCATTGGCCGATTCGTAGTTGAGCCACACACCCACATGGTGCGGGTGATCAACACGTTCATTTTTACGAGGATCGAGTGGCCAGCCACGTGTAATTATCGTTCCTTTTGGACTCAAAACAGGGTAAAGTACAGCTTTTTTAAGGACATCTTTACCAGGGTAGAAATAGTTGGTAAATAAAGTACCGCCAATTTTCACCTCCACCTTTTTGTCAGCAGGCAACGATGTGATATTCACTGGCTTTTGAGCCATTACAGACACGGACAGTAAACAAAAAATAAATGCGTATTTTTTCATAAAACTTGGGTTGAAATATTCTTCAAAATTACTCCTTTTAGACACAAAAAAAGCGACCCTAAGACCGCTTTTTTTGATACTTTTATTGCTAAACAACTGAAAATTACTTGATATTAAAACTCGTTTGACCTATTCTGAAGCCATCGGCATAGAGTTCAATTTTGTAGGTACCTTTTTCGTAATTGGCCCCACGATTGTAAATGTACTCAACTGTCTGACCTGAATTGGAATACAAAATGGTCTGTTTAGCTGTATAAATAGTTTCTTTGCCTCCAAAACTAAATGCACCCGAACCTGTTGCCATATCTGAGATTACGTTACCAGTTGGATCTATCATACGCATATAAATAGTTTTGTTTTCTTTCTTGGTCAAGGGATTTTCGGCCAATTTAAAGGAAACCTTTACTCTATCAACTTTTCTGGCCTTAAACTCTTCGCCATCTCTTTCCTTTCCTCTTGAGTTAATGGCGGCTACTGTGTAATTCATTGGTCTAAGTGCCGAGGCTAAAGTTACTTTTTCAGATAATTCACGATTTTGAACAGTAGTTTTATAAACCGAGTCGGCCAGAGCTTCCTTGGCAGTTCTTAAGTCGGAGTTCGTACTTTTCAAGCCTGTATTTTCAGAGTTTAATACTTGATTTTGATTATTCAAAATAGCATTTTCTTCTCTAAGTTTGGCTATCTCGGCATCTTTCTCAAGCAACATGGCTTCGTAGCCTTTTATCTTGTTTTGATACTCCTTGGCATCAAAACTTTTCGACGACATTAGATTTTTCTTGTCTTTCTGCAACTCCGCCTTCAAAGCTTCCAACTCCTCTACTTGTCCTCCCAAAGCCGCTATCTCAGCTATTTTGGCATCCAACTGGGCTGATATTGAATCCAACTTAGTATTGGTTCTTAGAAGTTCGTTGGTTTTTTCGGTGATAGATACGTTGTTTTGAGAATTTTCTTGTTTCTCATTAAAATACAAATACCCAAAAATAGCAGCGACTGCCAAAGCCAAAATTAATCCAGCCTTAATAATCGAATTGCTGCTGTTATTTGATTCTTCCATAATGTTAGTTTATAGGTTATTAATACGACAAAAATATATTTTTATTTTTGTATTCAAAGCCAAATTACACTAATATTGGTAAATAAGGTGTGTAATTTGTACAAAAGTAGACTGTAAAAACTAGATCAAGGAAGATTTCTATTTGTGAAGTGCTTCTTTGACTCACAAGTAAATCTGAAACTTTATAACGTAAGTATTTAACTCTAAACCAAAGAGCAGTATGAAACTGCATTAATTGTAACTAAAAATGGCACTGATTTCAAAGAAAAAAATACCATTCAAAATATCTCCACTCCTACGTAAATACTTGCGAGAAACGGGCCGTGAAATAGATTCTCCGCTCAAATACAGCGATCTTTTGCGATATGACAACAAAATAACGCTATACGACAAAAACGGCAACGACACGCTCTGGGAAACGGTATTTTACTCACAAACCGACCTCGTGGAGATTTATGAAAACCTCAAAAACATCTACGCAGACCTCAAAACCGATGGCGACGAATCTGTAATAAAGCACTTGGTGGTTGACAGGGTGGATATTTGTACTTACGCCAATACATTGCCTTTTAGGGTACGTATCAGTAACAAAGTCAATGACAATTACGACTATTTTTATATCAAAAAAGCCGATGCTTCCAGAATCTACGGATTAGAACTCGAACATCTTTTATCGCCAAACGTAATGTCGTATTTTACTTCTGAAGATACTTTAATTGAAGAACATATAGCAGGTATTACGGGTGATCTTTTCATGCAAAACCATCTGAATGACATCAACCTCAACCCTATCAGGCTTACAAAAGAGTTTATAAAATTTAATGAACGTTGTTTTGTTAGGCTTTTAGGCGACATGCATTCTTCGAATTTTGTGATAATTGTAACGCCTGACTTCGAGGATTTTCATTACAGAATCCGAGCCATAGATTTTGATCAACAATCCTACGAGGCCTCTAAGTCGGTGTATATGCCTCAGTATTTTAAACAAAACAACGCCATCATAGAGTTAGGCATGAAATACATGACCTCGGAATCGGTGAAACAATATCAAACAGAGGAACGGTCATTGATAGCCCACCGCATGAAAGACGAAAAAGTGAAACTACAAGAGCTTTTAAATTGTATGAAAACCGATAAAATACACCTAGATGCCAATTTGACTCAGTTGAGAAAAGAACTATCTAGCCATTATAAAAACAAAGCTTTTTTGGCTTGTGAATCTATGGGCGAAGTGGTAGAATTGAGTCTTAAAATGGTCACCGATTTTTAAGATTTCAAAAAGCGAATCAACAGTATTTCGACCAACAAGAAGAATAATGCCGCAACCACAAAGTATTTCCATAGCGGTTTGCCCAATGAAGTATCCCTAAAGGCTTCAATGAAACTACCATCGAAAATATCGTCATAAACTTCGACATTCTTTTGATTTTCAAAAATATCTCTGAGGTTTTCAGCAGTGTAACTATCAAGTTTAGACTCTAAATGATCATGGTTCAGTGCGAGTGTTTTCTCCACTTTTCCGTTAATAACCAAATCATAAAAACCTGAGCCAAAAAGCTGCCCCTCACTCAGTTCGGAAGATTTTGGAAGTGTCAGGTTGAGTGTTTTACCCAATAGTCTTTGCACCGGAATAATCTCTAGCTTATCGTTTTTCAGTTTATAAGTTGCATTTTTAGGAGCATTGGGCATAAAAAAACTCAGAGACGACTCACTAAAATTATAGGCCAACCTATCAGATTTACTACTTAAATAAGCCATTTTGTAAAATGTTGGCACAAAAAAGGCGTGCTCAGCAAAATTTCCGAATTTGGCATTGAGCGGACTGGCCAACAAATACACCACGCCATCTCCAACTCTGGTTCTGGTAAGAAAGGCCTTGCCATTTCTGAAACTCAGCAGTTTTTCAGCAGCACCTCCCCATTGTAACTTTGGCGTAGATTTTGGCAAACTTACTAAGCTATTAAACGAACTTCGTTCAAAAACATCGGCATAAAAAGGAGAACTCTTATCGGGTTCGTTGATATCTACAAAATTTTCGGGACTTGGTACTTCATTAACGACCTCTATATTTTGAAATCCATATTTACCCAAAAAGGCGAGATAACTCGCGGCCACAGGATTTTCGGAAGGACTAATAACCACACAGCCACCAGAGGCAAGGAAATTTTCGAGTGCCAACTTAGTTTCACCATCTATTGTAGAGACTCCTTCTAAAACCACCATATCGGCATTTTGTACCTGACCCGGGTCAAAATTACTCACCGAATACGAAGTGTATTTAAACAAACTATCGTTGGCGTACATTTTGGAAAGGTAGTTTTGTGGACTACGCTGCCCAAAAAGATGAAGAACCCGAATGGTTGGAGAAGCGTTCAACACAAAATAATAATCATTGTCAAACGTGATGGGCTGATCATCAAACAATATTTTGCCTCTGTGCACACCTCGCTCCTTAACCGTAAAGTTAAATGTGGCCGTGGCCGAAGAATTTGAGGCAATATTAACCGATGACGTAGAAGCTTGCACATTGTCAATAAATAACTTCAGTGGCAGTTTTTCCACACCTTTACTTCCTGAATTATAAACTTTTACGTTCAAAACATTATTTTGCATTTCCCGTACAACAGGTAAACTTAACCATACCGAATCCACAAAAACATTTTGTGAAGCTTTACCAGTTACAGGTATTAAATGCACTTTGTCGTTAGAATCTATCTTGATATTTTCTAACCGACCCATTGTAGATTTTTGAAAGTCAGAAAACCAAAAGAAATGATTTTGGGCAGAAGGATTGTGCTTTTGAGCAATCGAACGTTGTCTTTTATAAACCTGCTCAAGTGTTCGAGGAATTTCAGAAAAGTCTGTCGTAGTGAGCCTATCTTTGACCTTAGATGCGTTTGTTACGAACTGATCTTGCCCGTCAAAATCGTTGGTGGTCATCTGAACATTAGACGACCTGTTGAAAATCGAAAGTAACTCATCTATTTTTATAATGGCCAAATCTAAAAACCGCTTGCTTTCGGTGGTGTTCTGCATGCTCAACGAATTGTCGAGATAAATACCATTGATACCAACAGGCTTTGCAGAAAGATTCGCTTTGTTCTTGAAAAATACGGGCTGAGCAAAAGCAAGAATTAAACAGGCTAGGAACAACATTCTAGCAGCCATAATAAGTAGCTGCTTTAGTTTTCGGAAAGCCGAAGACTTGGTTTCAACAGTTTTTAGTAAAGCAACATTAGAAAAAAATACTTTTTTCGTTCTTCGGAAATTGAAAAGATGCACAATGAGCGGAATACTCAAGGCCAACAATCCCCACAAAACACTTGGAAACAAAAACTGCATATTTTCTAAAATTCAGATTTATAGCGAATCAAATGTACAATAATTTCGGGCAAATAAAACGCCCAAAGGCCTAAATACAACCCTAAAGTTAGGTATTCATCAAATAACGACAAAACTGACTCAAAATGCAAAAGAAACCAGATCTTACATAAAACAAAAAGTGATTTTACAAAAAATCATCTTAGAATTCTTGTAAAATCACTTTGAGAAAATATCGTCAATTAAGCACCTACCTTAGTACTATCTGCTGCTGGAGCAGCTGGGGTAGTTTCGGCGGTTGAAGCCGGAGTAGATGGACCGTAAAGTTTCTCACGGATTGCCGCCGTACGAGCCTCTAACTCAGGCTTAGCTGTATAGGTTACATTTAATTGTCTAGCCACTGAATCTGGATGAACGCCATAAACGTATTCGTTGCCCTCATTTACATCATCCTGCTCAATTCGGTTGTTTTTCTGATATCCACAAGAAGCCAAAGCCACTAAACAGAAAATGAATACTATGTTCTTTTTCATTATGAAACTTATATCATTTAAATTTGCACAAATTTAAAATGAGCAATCCAAAAAGCCAAAGTTTATTTTAATTATTCGGTCCTTATTTTCAAATAGCCCTTTTGATGGGTTTTAAAGCTGTTTTGATATGCATTATGACGTGGTGGTAATTGGTGGGGGAATTGTTGGGCTCGCTACGGCTCTTAATCTTAAAAAAGCCAAACCCAACTTAAGACTATTGTTGGTAGAAAAGGAAAACAGCCTCGCAGCACACCAGACTGGTCATAACAGTGGCGTTATTCACTCAGGTTTATACTACAAACCAGGAAGTTTAAAAGCCAAAAACTGTATTGAAGGCTATCACATGCTCATAGACTTTTGCAACGAAAACAATATCAAATATGAACTTTGCGGCAAATTAGTAGTGGCCACCAGCGAAGATCAATTGGCAAGCCTCGAAACACTCTACCAAAGAGGAATACAAAATGGGTTGGAGGGCTTAGAAAAGTTAAATAAAGAACAAATGCAGGCCATAGAACCTCATGTAGCAGGCATTGCAGGTATTAAAGTGCCACAAACGGGTATTATTAACTACACCACAGTCTCCGAAAAATATGCTGAAAATATTAAAAACCTGGGTGGAGAGATTCGCTTAGGAGAAAAAGTAAGTTCCATTTCGGAAATAAATGGGATTTCGACCGTAGTAACCAACAAAGGAAGTTATGACACCACATTAGTCGTTAACTGTGCTGGTCTATACTCTGACAAAGTGGCTCAGTTTACTGAAAAAGAGCAAGTTAAAGTGAGAATAATTCCCTTCAGAGGAGAATACTATGAAATAAAACCAGAGAAACAGTATTTGGTAAAACACCTAATTTACCCAGTTCCAGATCCTAACTTTCCTTTCCTTGGGGTACACTTCACGCGTATGGTAGATGGTGGCGTAGAAGCTGGCCCAAATGCCGTTTTGGCATTTCGTAGGGAAGGTTACAAGAAGCTTTCGCTTGATTTCTCCGAATTTGGTGAGACCCTTGCTTGGCCTGGATTTAGAAAAGTAGCAGCCAAATATTGGAAAACGGGCCTAGGCGAATACTATCGTTCATTTTCGAAATCGGCATTTACAAAAGCTCTTCAAGCTTTGATACCAGAAATACAGAAAGACGACCTTATACCTGGCGGTGCAGGTGTGCGTGCACAAGCCTGTGATTATGACGGAGGACTCCTTGACGACTTCTCGATTTTGGAAAACAAACAAGCCATTAATGTACTGAATGCCCCTTCCCCAGCCGCGACTTCGTCTCTGTCGATAGGTAAAACTGTGGCAGAAATGGCATTAAAACGGCTGAATTAAAGAAATTGCCGTTTATATAGTTTCATTATCTCATTTTTCTAAATTATAATATTTAGTTTTGCCTTTTTAAAGCTCTCTGAAAATACATGAATCCAGAGTCTATAATTTTTTATAATTTATTCATCTATTTGGTCGGCTTTGTTTTGCTACTTAGTCTGAACAATTCTGTCTTTAAACAACTTTCAGGATGGATTTCCATCGTAATTAGCGTCCTAGGGATTATCTTTTCTTCAAGCTTACAAGTACCTTCTACCGAAAACTTCAGCATTTCTTATAATTGGCTTCATTTGGGAGATACCCGCATCAACTTCAAAATCCTGATAGACAACCAAACCTACTTTATGTATATTTTGGTACAGATAATTGCTTTTTTTGTAAAGCTTTTCTCTACTAAGTATCTAGAGCATGACGACGGAATCAATCGTTATTTTGCGTTTTTGAACCTCTTTGTATTTTCTATGCTTGGCCTAGTATTGGCAGGTAACCTACTGCAACTTTATCTCTTCTGGGAACTTGTAGGGTTTTGTTCTTACCTGCTTATCGGGTTTTGGTATACCAAAAAAGCGGCTAATTCAGCAGCAATCAAAGCATTCTTAATCAACAGAATGGGAGATGCCTTTTTGATGGTGGGCATATTTCTCTTGTTTTTAATTTATGGAAACCTGGATTTTGATGCTTTTATACCAGAAAATATGGATAAAACCGCTTTTGGTTTTCCATTCTTAACCCCTGAAGGGCTTCAAACCTTAGCCGTGCTGATGGTTTTTGGAGGCGTTACCGCCAAGTCGGCACAATTGCCGCTACAAATTTGGCTTCCAGATGCCATGGAAGGACCTACTCCTGCCTCTGCACTAATCCATGCCGCCACCATGGTGGTTGCTGGGGTATTTTTATTGGGTAGAATTTCGCCCATCATCACAGCAGATGCAGGTTTAGTGATAGCATTAGTTGGCGGCTTAACAAGTGTTTTAGCAGCCATTTCGGCTGTTTTTCAATATGATATTAAAAAAGTACTGGCCTATTCTACCATCTCACAACTTGGTTTTATGGTAGCAGGCATAGGCATGGGAGCCGTTGGAGCTTCATTTTTTCATTTGGCCACACATGCGTTTTTCAAGGCGGGTTTGTTTCTATGTGCTGGGGCTGTCATAAATTACATGCACCATGAGCAAGACATGCGAAAAATGGGCAATTTGATTCTCAAACTTCCTGTGGTTTTTTATGCTTATTTAATTTGTGCTGCATCACTAATAGGCTTACCCTTTACCTCTGGTTTTTTATCAAAAGATTCCCTTTTAAATGCCGCGGTGGCTTTTGGAACAAAAGATGGCCCAATTAACATAAAAATATTGATACCTGTACTGATGGGAATCACCTCTTTTCTGACTTCTTTTTATATGATCAGGCAGTTAGTTATGGTATTTTTCCAAAGACAAGAAAGTCCGGTAGATAAAATCATAAGTTCTACCAAAAGAACATTTGACGGAGCCATAAAATCGTTTCAGGATATATTAAATGCTGATAATGAATCTTTGGGTGAAGAAAAAGTCATAAATTTTGTAAGAAATCTAGGCGTTTTTGATGTTTCAGTTATTGGATTGGCCATTTGCTCTACCTGGTTTTTGTTTAGTTCAAATCCATTTTCTTTTGAGGATGTTTGGTTTCTTGAGGTATTTCAACATGACGAAACACACTTCACTTGGATTCCGTGGGTTGTAGGAGTTCTTTTTATTTTGGCCTTGCTCATCAGCTATAACACCACTTTCGAAGAATTGAGAAGGTTTTATTTGGGAGAGTTTAAGACTGGCAGCCAAAGAAAATTCTACCTCTTATCCAAAAACCATTTCTACATGGACAGCCTATACAAAAAGCTGTTTTTTATGTTTATCAAAAGCAATGAAACTGTAAATTCATCCCATGTAGATAGCATAAATGTTAAAGGAGTAACTTCAGGTAAGTTTGAAATTGCCCCATATTTTCAGAGAATTGAAACCAATATTGTGGATCGATTGATAACAAAAATCACCTCAATAGTTTTATCTTTGTCGGAGATTAGTTCTAAAATAGACGATAAAATAATAGACGGCCTGGTTCTCAAGATTTCGTTTGGCCTAAAAAACTTAGGAGACAAAATACGAAAATCGCAGTCTGGACAGATTCAATTGTATCTTTTGGGCCTTGTAATTATCATTTTATGCATTGTTTTTATCAAAATCCTAATATTCTAAAATGCAATCTGGCTTATTAAGTTCTCTCATAATATTACCTCTGATTGCTTCAATGGTCATTTTGTTGCTTCCCGAAAGTTACAAAGGGTCATACAGATGGATATCGTTGATTGTCCAAATCTTGCTCATGATAAACTTAGGCACCTTGATTGGCGGCTTTGAGCCCAACCACACTGGTTATCAGTTTTTAGAGCATTTTGAATGGATAAGACTAACTTTAGGCAAAACTTCCATATTATCAATAGATTACATAGTAGGCATAGATGGCCTAAGCTTGGCCATGGTGGCTCTTTCGGTAGTAGTTTTCTTTATAGCCAACATATCTTCATTTTCTATAAATAAAAAAGAAAAGGCCTATTACAGCCTATTTTTACTGCTTACCGCCACAGTTATCGGTTGTTTCATAGCCATCGATTTCTTCCTTTTCTTTATTTTCTTTGAATTTATGCTTTTGCCGATGTATTTCTTAATCGGTATTTGGGGTGGACCAAACAAGGCATATGCATCGCTGAAGTTTATCATTTATACGCTGGTTGGATCGGTAATGATTTTGGTCGTGATGATAGCATTAGCCATGTCGAATGTCGATGAGTTTTTTACAAGCGAATACAGAAGAACGGTCTTTAGCTTTGATTTTAGAATACTCAGTGACCATGCGAATTTGCTGAAAGGGTCGTTGTTGAATATAGAAAATCCAGTGAAAATCTTCGGAATAAACGCCCGAGATTTCATGTTCATTTTGCTATTCATAGGATTTGGAATAAAACTACCCATGGTGCCATTTCATACTTGGCTACCCGATGCACACGTTGAGGCTCCAACGCCCATTTCGGTGGTTTTGGCTGGTATATTGCTTAAAATTGGTGGTTACGGACTTATTAGGATAGCCTATGGATTTTTCCCGGACATAGCTATTCACTATGGATTACTATTTAGTATTATGGGCTTAATATCAATTCTTTATGGCGGTTTTAATGCCTTGGCTCAGAAGGATTTAAAGAAATTGATAGCCTATTCTTCCATCTCTCACATGGGTTTTGTACTGTTAGGCATTGGTGCGTTTAACATTGAAGGTTTTAACGGTGCTATATTCCAAATGTTTAGCCATGGTTTACTATCATCTATGCTCTTTCTGATCGCTGGGGTTTTGTACGAAAGAACCAAAAATAGAGAAATAGCGAACTTCAGAGGTTTGGCCAAAACAATGCCTATATTCACTGTAGCAGTTACCATTGCTTTCTTTGGATCACTAGGCTTACCATCGCTTTCTGGTTTTATTGGAGAGTTTTTTACACTTTTTGGAAGTTTTCAGGCAAGGAGTGTGCCTAAGGTTATTCCAATTTTAGGAGTATTAGGAATTGTTCTCTCGGCCATATATTTGCTCTGGACTTTCCAGAAAATGTTTTTTGGAGAATTTTGGACAAAAGAGGAATTCAAGAACAATTTGACTGACCTCGATCAGAAAGAAATCATCATGCTGGGGGTTCTTGGAATTTTAACATTGATTTTTGGAATTTTCCCGAATATACTTTTTGACCTCATCAATCCTAGCGTAATTCAGCTTTTTTAATGAAGGAATTACAAGAAATACTCTCCAGCTCGAAACACATTTTACCCGAATGGATACTTATCTTGGGTATCTTGTTATTGGTCATCATAATATCTTTTCAAAAAAAAGATTCCAAATGGCCGTATAGATTTTCATTCTTGCTGGTTCTGACTTACACTTTCACAGCAACGTATTTTTATGAAAATCTACCATCAGAAGGCCTAAAACTCTACGGTAACCTACTATTGGTTGACCAAACCAGCTTGTTTTTCAAACAATTAGTATCTATTTCTACTATTATTTTCTTAATTCATGGGAGGTTATTTAAATACAAATTTGATGGTGAAATATACTTCTTGATACTTTGCGTATTACTGGGTCTGAGTTTTCTGGCCATGACCACTCATTTTTTGGTCATTTACGTGAGTATTGAGTTAGTATCCATCGCTTCGTATGTTCTGGTAGCCACCAAAAACGAAAAAACGAATTTTGAGGCGGCCATTAAATACCTCATTTTTGGAGCCACAAGCAGTGCCATTATGCTTTATGGGATATCGTTGTTTTATGGAATGGGACACGTGCTAAATTTCGCCGAACAAACATTCTCCGCATCAATTTCGAGCAATTCGCCACTTGTTCTACAAATCGTTTCATTCTTGTTTTTGGGTGGATTGTTCTTCAAAATAGCAGCCGCACCGTTTCACAGTTGGGTTCCTGATGTATATGAGGTCACCTCTACCCCAGTGATATCGTATCTATCCTTTGCACCGAAAGCTGTGGGGGTATTGGTTGTAGCAAGGGTAATTCAAGCCAATTTCGCGGAGCTTAACGCAGTAGTTTTGTTGATAATTTTTGTTTCATTGATAGTTGGTAATTTGGCGGCTTTGTGGCAAACTAACCTCAAAAGAATGCTTGGATATTCGGGAATTGCTCAAGCAGGATTTATATTGATTGGCGTTCTGAAAGGCCCCCAAACAGATTTTTATGGTGCCTTTTTTTATCTCTTGACCTACTTACCAATCACCATGGGAGCTTTTTTCTTGGCTGATTTATTGAAAAAACAGTCCGGAAGTGATGAAATAGAAGACTTCAAAGGTATTGGACAGAAAAATATATTTATGGGATTAAATGCTGTAATTATTATGATGGCTTTGGTTGGCTTACCTCCAACCATTGGCTTTATGGCAAAACTGATGGTTTTTTCTTACATCATCAACCTTGGAGAAGACATGCACAGCTCGGTTTACTATGGACTTCTGATATTCGGGCTTATGAATGCCGCTATTTCTATCTACTACTACCTAAAAGTGCCATATTTTATGCTCATCAAAAAGAGCTACAATCAACCACGGTACAACCCCGATTTCTTTCTTACACTCGTTCTCACTTACTTCAGCATTGCTTTGATAATTTTCTTTTTATATCCCGACTTCGGTACTGAATGGGTTAGAAAGGTTTTGTTTTAGGTGAGAAAAATTAATGTTTCCTGAGGTAGAAAAATTGCAAATACTTTTATCTAAATAGACCATGTTTTGGTTTAAAAGATAATTATCCAAAAGTTTTCAGCTCCGAGCCTGTGGTTATTAGCTCAAAATCAGAATCGTTATGAACTAATGTGGCGTTACTCTCTATTGCAATTTGAGCAATCAGGCAATCGTTGCTCTTTCGAATGGTGATGCCTTTTTTCTTTAGGTCGAAATATAGTTTGGCTGCTGAAATGGAGATTGCTGTCCAATCCATTTCTGGAATCATAAAACGAGAAAAATGCAAATTGTAAAATTCAAACTCCTTTACGGTTTTTACACCCATAAGAAACTCTTGAATAACAGGCGGACAACACCAAATATGAAATGGATGAAATTTCAAATATTCATCCAACATATCCGTTTGCTGATTAAAATGACCCTTAGAATAATTTATCCAAACTGAAGTATCTACTAGAATATTCTCCATTTATTCAGTCCTCATTTTATCTAAGTCACCTTCCCAAACATTAGAACCTTTCATTTTAAGTAGTTCTTGGGCAGAAAGTATTCTTAAATAATTCTCAAGTGCTTTATCAACAGCCTCTTTCTTGGTTTTAATATTAAGTAATGACATTACTTCAGCAACCTTCTTTTGGTCTATATCGATATTTGTCAACATTGTTTTAGATTCTATTTGTACAAATATATTTAAAATTATGTACAAAAATCCAATTTGGCAATGTTTTTATACAAGTACGAGGATTTTGAACAAGTTGCAAGTAAAGATCTACCAAAAATTATGGATATAAAAAAAGCGACACCGAAGCATCGCTTTTAAATTTATAAAAATATCATTATCAATATTTTGCAGCCTTACCAGGTGCAGGTGTACTTTGTTTTATGAATTCTCTGAGGTCTTCGTTGGCTTGTTGTAAATCCTCTCTGCGGAGATACATCATGTGACCAGAACGGTAGCCTTTCCAGCTTAGTCTTTCTTTGGTTTTACCACTTGGATCCATCTGCCACATGTTGTATTTGGCATTAAAATAATCGCAAGCACCATCATAATAACCCGACTGTGTAAGTACATGCAAGTAAGGATTGGCAGCCATAGCAGCTCTCAAATTCTCTCCGAGATTAACATCGTCACGCTCCCATGGATTAACGGGTCCAAACATATTGTATTTTAAATCTGTCTTGAACTTCAATTCTTCACGCAAATACATGTTGATAGGTGGTGTAAATGAATGTAACCACGAACTCAACTCGGCATTGAACTCAGGTTTTTCGCCTCCGTCTTTTGAGTCAATTCCTAAGTATCTGGAATCGAGTCTACCCACAGTATAACCTCTGTCACGAAGCAATTCTTTCCAAAAATAATTGAGTGAAATTTTTAGGTTGTTTTTCATCAAAACATCCTCAGACAAACCTGAGTATTTCGACATTTTAGCAGCTAAGGCTTTCTTTTCGTTTTCTGGCAAATATCCTCCTTTGGCTAAGGCCGGAATCAATTGATTCACCGTAAAATCCTCCACTTCAGGTAAAAAAGCCGTCAAATCTTTACTTTGAAACGATGCCTCCAAGGCTTTATGATACCAGGCCACTGCTGCAAAATACGGCAAACGCAATGCATCGCCCATGGTTTCGTCACGTTTGATACCCAAGTCGGTTGGAGAGACTAAAACTACTCCATTCAGATACATCCAATGGCTGCTTTGTAATTCTAAAGCCATTCCTGATACACGGTTTGTACCATAACTTTCACCTATTAGATATTTCGGGGAAGACCAGCGGTTAGCTCTACTCACAAAGGTATTTAACCATTCCGATAGATACTTAATGTCTGCTTTTACTCCAAAAAAAGTGGACTTCGGTGTTTCCGGATTTATTATTCTTGAAAAACCAGTATTTACGGGATCAATAAAAATAATATCGGCCACATCAAGAATAGAATATGGATTGTCTTTATATCCATACGGTTGAACGGGATAACCTTCGTCATCGATATTCAAAACTTTGGGACCGGTATATGCAATATGCATCCAAACCGAAGCCGAACCAGGGCCTCCATTAAAAGAAAATATTATTGGACGGGTGGCTTTATCTTTTACGTCACTGCGTTCATAGTAAGTATAAAAACATGAAGCAATGATTTTACCGGCGTCATCCCAAACAGGAATAGTTCCAGCAGTGGTTTTGTAAGGCACTTTTTGACCTTTGATGGTTACCTCACCGTTAGTTACTACACCCATGTCAGGATTGAGCACCCTTGAATTAGAAATTTGAGGTTTTTCTTCTGCTTTTGGCGTAGTGGCTGCAGTAGGAGTTGCCTCTGCCTTCTTTTGCTGGGCATTTGCCAGGAATGTTAGTCCCAAACAAATACCTAAAAGTAAATTTCTCTTCATTTTTTATTTGTTATAGTTTATTGCTTCTAGGAGGCTTTCCATGTTACTATCACTCACCGGAATTTCATATTTACCTATCGTAATCCTGTGATTTCTAATAGATTCTATCTTTTCAAGATTAACGATAAAGGATTTCTGAACTCTAAGGAATTTTTTGGATGGCAACTTTTCTTCAATTCCTTTTAATGTTGATTTCGTAAGAATTGGATGCACTGCATTGGTTACATAAATCTTGATATAGTCTTTGAGACCCTCAATGTGTGTGATCTGGTCAAAATTTATTTTTACCAAAGAGTATTCCACGTTAACAAACATGTAAGTTTGCTCCTCATTAGTGACTTCGCTTTTTGACAACCTAAACAATTCTTTTGCCTTCATGGCTGCCTTTGTAAAACGCTCAAAACTAACGGGTTTCATGAGATAATCTACCACCTGAAGGTCGTAACTCTCAACGGCATACTGCTCATATGCTGTTACAAAAATCACCATAGGCTTGGTCACCATACTTTCAAGAAGTTTTGTTCCTGTCATACCCGGCATTTGAATATCTAGAAAGACCAAATCTACCTTTTCATTGGCCAATAGCTCTATGGCCTCAAAGGCGTTTTTACAAGTACCTACAAGCTCGAGAAAAGGAAGTTGCCCTATATTCTCTTCGAGTAGCTTTCTGCCTAAAAGTTCGTCGTCAACGGCAATACATCTTATTTTGGAATTCATATTTTAGGCTTTGTTTTTTAAATCTAATTCTAAATATACTTCAAAAAAACCGTTTTCTTGTTTCATGGCAAGTTTATGAGCATCTGGATAAAGCAAATCAATCCTCCGTGTTACGTTTTTAATTCCGATTCCAGAGTTTGGATCTTTGGTCTCAGTCCTTTCGTTACTCATAAGGTTTTTAACCGAAAACTCGAATTTCTCACCTTCCTTCGCTTTAATAAAGATTTCAATTTTGGGGTCCTTGATAAACCCTACGCCATGCTTAAAGGCATTTTCAACAAATGGAATCAACAACATGGGTTCTATCATCATTGAACCGGGGTTACCTTCAAGCCTAAGGTCAATTTTAACATCTTCGCCAAATCTTACGTTCTGAAGCTTTACGTAGTTTTCGAGATACCCGATTTCCTTTTCAACTAAAACCTGCTTGTTTTCTGACTCATATAGCATGTATCGGATTAAATTCGACAATTCAAGTGTTACACTTTCGGCTTCTTTAGATTTGGTACGGATCAAATACACAATACTATTCAAAACATTGAATATGAAATGTGGACTAATTTGAGAACGTAAAAAGGAAAGTTCTGACTTTAATCTTTCCGCCTGTTCCTCTTGATTCTTTTTCGACTGGCCAATCATAAATATCACAAAACCATAAAGTGTGCTCATGGAAATGATAAATAGAACAGGAAACAGGGTTCGAGAGTCATAAATACGGATGGGGTATTTATCAACCAGATAATCTTTTAGCAAATAAAAGGCAAACAAAAACACCACAAACATTACCAAAAGACTCATAATATAACTGGTAAGCTGGCCCTTGTGCAAAAATTTCCTAATTAGAAATTCAGAATTGAAATAAAAGAAAGGCATTGTAAAAAAGCCTAATGGTAAAGTTAGCATTAACCATTCATAGCGGCTTTTGTCATCGTCCATTATGGAGTTAAGGATGGGTAATACCAACCAAAAAAACCAAAAAATGACATGAAACAATACCCTAAATAGTAAATCGCTCGATATTTTTTTATTTGTGATTTGCACTTTCATAGAATTGTAAGGATGCAATTTCACATTTTTTTTTAAATAAAATTCAAATACAAGACCAAAATTGTATTTGAATAGATTTAAGAATTATTTTCATGGCATATGCACAAAATCATCGATTATTGACCTTTTATCCTCATTTAAGTTTCATTTATCTAATTCTTGGAAACGTCAAACTTTTTGATGTTAGTTTTGTTATCGATTTATTATCAAAAAACTATTACATGACCAAATACTTCACTTCAATTTTATTTTTCATCTGCTCTTTTGCAATTGCTCAGATGCCCACCGCCACACAAGGAGGTGACGGAAAAATAATGGGTACACTCATAGATAGCGTAGCCAAAACACCAGTTGAGTTTGCCACTTTGTCTTTGTACAAAACCACTGATATGGTTAAACCAATAGATGGAACTCTTACCGACGAAAAAGGCAAGTTTACTATCAAGAATGTACCTAATGGCAAGTTTGCTATTAAATTCTCTTCTATAGGATTCAAAGATAAAATTGTATTTTTAGAAGAAATCACCGCTAAAAACAGATCCATCACACTTAAAGATATTTTCATGAGTACCGATGCCAAGTTACTCAATGAAGTTGTGGTAACTGGTCAGGGTGCGGTTATAGAGGAGAAAGTAGACAGACTAGTTTACAATGCCGACAAGGACATTACTGCCAAAGGTGGTGACGCTGCAGATATTCTAAGAAAAGTACCATTGTTGTCTGTCGACCTCGACGGAAATGTTTCTTTGAGAGGTAGCTCAAATATCAGAGTTTTGATTAATAACAAGCCATCAACTATTATGGCGGCAAGTATAGCGGATGCTTTGAAGCAAATTCCTGCTGACCAAATAAAGACTGTTGAGGTAATCACTTCGCCATCGGCTAAATACGATGCGGAGGGTTCATCAGGTATTATCAACATCATCACTAAAAAAAATAATCTGGAGGGCTACAGCCTAAATACAGACATAGGAGGTGGAAACCGAGGAGCAAATTTAGGCCTAAATGGTAGCCTAAGGACTGGTAAATTCGGTATGACCTTGGGAGGCTTTGGAAGAGCGAACTTTAACCCTTCAGAAACCACCTTTGAGCAAATTACAAAAGGCACTGTAAACACTTTTAGAACCAGTCAAAGAGGAAATGCAAAGGATGAAATGGTATTCGGAAGATATACTTTGGGTGCGGATTATGATATTTCGAAAACGAAATCACTTTCTGCTGGAGCGAGATTTGGAACGAGAAGTTTCAATAGAAATCAAGATTTGACCATCGAGCGATTTGAAAATCTTACGCAGTTGAGCAATACCAACCAAAGAATTATCTCTGAAAACCCATCTAACAGTTGGGATTTCAACATCGATTATTTACATGTAATTAAACCTCAAAAAGAACTAAGTATTTCGACACTTTACAGCAGAAGTACAGCAAACTCAGACTTTACTAATACACCGCTTGGCAACGCAGAACTGGAAAGACTGGCCCTTACCAACCGAAATGATAATATAAATCAAGAATACACCGTGCAAGTAGACTACCAAACACCGATCAAAAAGAATCAATTGGTAGAATTTGGCGGAAAAGGAATTTTCAGAGAGGTAAATAGTGACTTTAGCTATTTGGTGGGTGGAAATCTTATAAACGACCCGAAAAGACCAAACGGGTCATTAGACTATAATCAAAATATCGGTGCGGCTTATTTGGCATACACATATACTTCAAAAAGCAAATACACTTTTAAGGCTGGTACAAGATACGAGATCACTGATATTTTTGCCACTCAAAATAACAGCACGGAAATAGACATAGAACCATATAATATTTTGGTACCCAATGTAAATATCTCTAAAACATTTGGCGGAAAATATACTGTTAAAACAGGCTACAATAGAAGAATTCAACGCCCTGGTTTACAACAATTAAACCCCAACGTAAACCTAGTAAATCCTCAAAATATTCAGCAAGGAAATCCTGAACTAAGACCTGAATTGACCGACAATATAGAAGCCAGTGTTAGTGCAAGTATCAAAAAGATTTACCTAAACATGTCGGTCTTCACGAGATTAACCGGTAACGCCATTACTCAAGTTGCTACACCATCTGGCACTGAAGATGGAGTGGTAATTACTACTTTTCAAAATATTGGAAATGACAAAGCATATGGCGTAAACTTCTCGGGTAACCTAAGTCTTACCTCAAAATGGATGATTAACGCAGGTATAGAATCGTTTTACAACTATATTACCGGTCAAACTACTTCGGCCGCAGGGGTATCTATTCCAGTTGCGAACGAAGGATGGAACCACAACGGACGTTTGATGAGCTTCATAACCCTCAAAAAAGGCTGGCAGGTTCAAGCCTTTAGTTTCGTAAGAGGCAGCAGAGTTTTGCCAATGGGTCGTCAAGGTGGATTTGGTTTTTATTCGCTTGGTGCTAGAAAAGAATTCAAGAATAAAAAAGGAAGTATAGGTCTATCTACCCAGAACTTCCTTCAAAATGCAATGAAAATAAGAACTACCATGGAGTCTCCGCTATTTACGCAAAATAGTGTAAACTACATGTTTAATAGAGGTATTAGCCTGAATCTCTCTTACAAACTGGGTAAGATGGGTGCCGATGCTATGATGCCAAAGAAGAGAGCAAAAGGTGTTAAAAACGACGACGTGAAAGATGGTGGAGGTGAAACTACTGGTCAACAAGGTGGTGGTGCCCCAGCGGGTCGTAACTAGAAAAGTACTTAATATAGGTTTTAGGTTAATAATAGGAGAACTTGCCAAGCTTTTGGCAAGTTTCTTTTTTTTGAGTGAATTGGGAGGAAATGAAAATTATATAAAACCCAAGGGTTAGAGCTCTACACTCCTATCACATTGCATACTATGCCATTTTCAAATTGATATAAAAATGCCATCATTATTCAAAAGGATATTGGTTATGAACTTTTTATGCCAAGTTGACAAAATTTGGGTGTCAATTTAATACTTAATTAAAGCAGTTTAAAGTTTACCCAAAGGAGAATTTGAAAGTTCTACTGGCCAGAAAACTAAAATTGGATATTCTACACTTAATGCAATTTTGGAAAATTCCACTACTTGCCTAAAACCTCCGCACCGATAGACATCATGCCTTGAAGTGGGTCAGGACGCATGTTATGACCAAGTGTCCATTTATACTTACCTGGCCTTGCAAACTTATATTTTTGTAGCTTTGGAGCTGGTATTCTATTGTCAAAAATATCACCAAGACCATCTCCATAAGGTTTACCGGTCTTTTGATTGAAGAGTATCACTTCGTCCATAGAGGTTACTAACACTTTACCTTTCTGGTCTGTCAAGGTTTGGTTGAGGTACAAATTATAATAAGGATACGAAATGGTGTTTCTTACCAAATAATTAAAATCGTATGTTTTCTGAATATCCTTTACCTCAAACTCAAAGGTCTGTTTCTTGGCAATAAACCACTCAGAGTCTTTAAACTCTCTGATTTCCTTCAAATCAGAACTTCCTTTGCAGGCCAAAATAAGGCTAAATAATGCCAATATCGCTATTTTACCTCTCATAACTCTGGTTTATCTGGTCGGTTATTGTTGTTTCTATATTTCTTTCTTTTCTTGTTTCTGTTTCTGTTCTCTACATTTCCTTCAGCTCCTGTAGGATTTCCTCCTGTTGAGACTTGAGGTGGCGTATTAGACATACCTCCCTCTACCTTTGGCTGTGGCGGTCTTGGAGTATTTGGTCTATTTTGTGGTTGAGGTGAGCGAGGCTGATTTGGCCTTTGTTGTTGTCCCAGTGGGTTAGCTGGCTTAACCACGTTTGCTTCATTTCTCGCATTCGGATTGTTGTTCGGCTGATTTGACCTTACTTGCTGCTGTTGCGACTGAGGGTTATTAGGCCTTGCACCGCCATTTCCTTCTGGGCGAGGATTAGGATTATTCGGTCTTTTAGGACCTGATTTCTTCTTATTTTGATGATATTTTTTATCCAAACGCTCGAGATCATTGTTGATACTAGTAGGTTTGGCTGACACAAACTCCGAAATCTCTACCAAATTTTCCAAACCAACTGGCTTTTTACCAGCTGCATTCATTTTCTGAATTTCGGCAACTTGAGCACAAGTTATTGGATACCAATTGGTTTCGTTGGGATAACTAAACCACATGATTCTTCTGAAAATATCCGTTTTCTGTAGGGTTGCATCACCTTTTTCCGTTTTTAGAGATCTATCCACCACTGGAATATCTCTAATAGCATCAATGTAGGTCTCCAATTCGTAGTTCAAACAACACTTCAGCCTTCCACACTGGCCAGAAAGTTTGGCAGGATTCAAAGACAAATTCTGATATCTTGCGGCCGCCGTTGGTATCGTTTTAAAGTCAGAAAGCCAAGTAGAACAACACAGTTCTCTTCCGCATGAACCTATGCCACCCAGTCTTCCAGCCTCTTGACGAAGGCTGATTTGACGCATTTCTATACGCACTTTAAACTCACCCGCCAACATTTTTATAAGCTCCCTGAAGTCCACACGGTCATCTGCTGAGTAAAAAAAAGTGGCTTTGGAATTATCCGACTGAAACTCTACCTCTGAGAGTTTGAGGTTGAGCTTAAGTTCTTTACAGATTTCTCTAGTACGGTACATGGTTGGCAAGTCTCTGTTGATGGCTTGCGTATGTTTTTCAAGGTCTTTTTCAGTAGCCAAACGGTGAATAACAGCCAAGTCATCAGACTCTTTGATCCCTTTTTTGATCATCTGCAAACGTACCAGCTCACCTTGTAATGACACCGAACCAATGTGATAACCTGTAGGCATTTCGCACACTACGAAATCACCCGTGTATAAATCCAGATTGTTTTTGTTTTTGAAATACTCTTTCCTCCCACCCTTAAACTTGATTTCTACGATACCAAATCTGCTGCTCTTGGTCGTTTCCATGTTAGAGAGCCAATCGAAAGAATTCATTTTGTTACAACCACCTGTTGAGCAGCCTCCTGAACTACAACCTGCCGTAGTTTTGTGATTGGATTTTTCTTCTGCTACGTTTTTAATATTGCCACATCCACCGGATGAGCATTGTCCACACGCCATAAGAATATATATTTTTAACCGATTGAAGGGCTTTTTTATGCCTAAAATCAATGCGGAACGATTTTCTAATTATTTTCTAAAAACAAAACTAACCATTAATCCAAATATTTCATTAAATCCAAGCCAATATCTTTCCTGAAATACTTCTTCTTAAACTTGACTTTTTTGGCCATTTTTTGTGATTTCTTGACCGCCGCGGTCATTGTTCTGCCCAATCCAGTGAGAGCAATAACCCTTCCGCCATTGGTCACCACTCCGGCCTCGGTAGTTTTTGTACCTGCATGAAAAACCACCGTATCTTTGTCTGCCTCAGGAATTTCCATCAAATCGCCTTTTTTGTATTCCTCAGGATATCCGCCCGCCACGACCATGGTCGTAACTGCTGATTTCGGATTAATGGTCAATTTGATTTTGTCTAATTTACCATCTGCAGCAGCAACCATTAATTTAACAAAATCGGTTTTTATTCTTGGCAAAACCACCTCGGTTTCGGGGTCACCCATGCGGGCGTTGTACTCTATTACCATCGGGTTGCCCTCGTCGTTCATAAGGCCTATAAAAATGAAGCCCACGTAGTGAATTCCCTCGGCTTGAAGACCAGCCAATGTTGGTTTTACTACCAAATCTTCCACTTTTTGCATAAAAGAGGTATCGGCAAACGGCACAGGAGAAACAGCTCCCATTCCACCAGTGTTGAGGCCAGTATCGCCCTCACCTATTCTTTTATAGTCTTTGGCTTCTGGCAAAATCACATAGTTTTTACCATCAGAAAGTACGAAAACCGAAAGCTCTATTCCTTTCAAAAATTGCTCTACAAGAACTTTATCTCCTGCTTCTCCGAATTTTCCTTCGGTTAGCATTTCCTTTAAACTCGCCTTGGCTTCTTCTTTGCTTTCAGTGATAATCACACCCTTTCCAGCGGCTAAACCATCGGCTTTTAATACATAAGGACCCGCTTGTTTGTCGAGATAAGCCAATCCGCTATCTAGAGTTTCTCGTGTAAAAGTTTCAGAAAATGCGGTAGGTACACCATGTTTTTGCATGAAGGCCTTAGAGAAATCCTTGCTGCCTTCAAGCCTAGCTCCAGAAGCATCTGGGCCTACTATTTTTACCTTTTTAAGTTGTCTATCGGCCTTGAAAAAATCTACGATTCCTTTCACCAAAGGATCTTCTGGCCCAACAATTACCAAACCTATACTTTCAGCGAGTACCAGTTTTTTTATCCCTTCAAAATCATCTACTTTGATATCTACATTGGTGGCGATTTGGCCTGTACCGGCATTGCCAGGAGCTACAAAAAGTTTGTCGCATTTTTTGCTTTGAGCCATTTTCCATGCAAATGCATGCTCTCTACCACCCGAACCTATTATAAGAATATTCATTTTCTGTATTTAAAAATACAAAAATAGGTATTGAAGGGGTGGGAACAAAATGAGAAGGTTTTTTCGGTCAAAACAAAGCATTCAAATCAATATCTTTGATTATGAAAAAAGTATTGCCCAGAATCCAATTTCAATATAAATGGAACGCAGATGACACGGATACAAGCAACGCTGATTTTCACAGATTTTAATTTAAATGCCGATAATTTGCTTATCCGTACTCAATAAACCATAGTCCTGATATTAGTAAATTTCCTCTACACCCGTTCTAGCTTAACCGGATAAGTCTTTTTGGATGCCCATTGTGGTATGTAGATGCTTCCATCGCCATCTATACAGACGTCGTGTGGATGCATAAACACCTTGGCGGGGTCTGATTTTCTTTGTTCTTGAAGTAGACCATTCTGGTAAATAGGTTCGGAGGCTCCAGGTGAGGAAACTACCTTGTCGTTTTTATCGAGAATTTGAATATAACCTGAGTTGGGATATTCTTCTGAGGTAGAACGATACACTGCACCATAGAGATTTTCGCCTTTTAGCACTGGGCGACAAATAAATGAACCAGGCAAATGGATGGTCGATATGTATTTACCCTCAAGCGTGAAACGCTTCCAGCAGGTTTGTTGTCTTGATGTGATAATCAAAGTTGGCTTTGAAGGATTTCTCGTATCAACAACCACACCGTGGTTACATTTAAATTGACCCTCCTCTGAGCCATTTCCGCCCCAATGCCTAATATATTTACCTTTTGAATCATACTGTATTACAAAGTTTTTGCCATAGCCATCCACCACATAAATATCTCCATTAGCGGGATTTACGGCTGTTTCGGTTGGTACAAACTGACTTGGATATTGATATTCACCCGTTTCTTTGGGATAGTCTATTTTAAAAATTTCTTTGCCCTTCAAATCAGTTTTTATGACCTGATTGCGGCTGTTGTCACAAATCAAAAGATATTGTTTTTCGCCTTCGTTGAATATGGTGAGGCCATGAGCTCCGGGATAGGAGTTTCCCCAAGTCTCGAGCAATTTCCCTGATTTATCGTAAATAAGGATATTGTTCTTGGTTTCGTTCGTACACATTATGAGCCTACCAGTTGCATCTTCTACCATTTCGTGGCAGTCATTTACTGGTGTTTTTTGGGCATCCAGCATCCCCCAACCTACCTTTACCTTGTATTTGTGAGTATTATGGCCGATTATTATTTCATCATTTTTGCCATACGTAAAGCCTGGTAATATTTGTAAAGCAGATGATGCTCCAACGATTCTGAGAAAATTTCTTCGATCTAAATACATCTTGTTATTGTTGAATAGTTTATGCAAAATAATGAATTATATTTTTGGTTGGATTTAATCCTAAGATTTTTCTTAAAAAAACGATAGTTATTAAAAAACTTTATAAAATCAGTTCGTTCTTGTCTTCACAATCATACATTTTGAATGTTTTGATTTGAAATATAAAGAAATATTTAAAAATTTGGCGAATGAAAATTAACTTCCTTTCTTAAACCTTACCCAAAATGAGTCATGTTTTTCCTAAAAAATTGATACTTTCAATTTCTATTTTACTATTTACTTTCCTAAATTCTTTCTCCCAGAAACTCCCTTCGGGCCCGCAAATTCTGACTTTTCACTCGGATGTTGATGACACCGAACAACCCTATGCCTGTTACATTCCAAAAGATTACAGCGAGAAGAAGTCTTACCCATTGGTAGTTATGCTCCATGGAGCTGGTTCTAATCATCGCTTAGCTCTTCGGAGAGTTTTTGGCAAAAGCAATGCCGAAGGTGAAAATGACGTAGAGGCTAGCTTGAAATTTCCGAAATGGAAGGATGTAAATTATGTGGTGATCTCTCCAAATGTTCGTGGCACCATGGGCTACCAAGGTATAGCCGAAAAAGATGTTTGGGATATGATAGCCGATGCGAAAAAACGCTTCAACATAGATGAAAACAGAATGTATCTTACCGGACTATCGATGGGTGGTGGCGGCACCATGTGGGTGGGTCTCACGAGGCCCGATGTTTGGGCGGCTATAGCACCTGTTTGTCCAGCACCACCTTCAGAAACCATCAAATATCTCGATAATGCATACAACATGAATGTTCACTTTTTCCAAGGAGATCAAGACCCTGCTGTAAAAGTTGAAAACACTAGAAAGTGGGTAGAAGATTTTAAAACCGCAGGAGCAAAAGTAACTTACCAAGAATATCCAGGAGTAAAACACGATAGTTGGGTAAATGCCTACAAAGACGAATTTATTTTTACCTGGTTTTCGAAATTCACAAGAAATCCGTTTCCAGACAAAGTGAAATTTACTACGAGTCAGCTGAAATACAACAAAGCTTATTGGCTCGAAATTATTGACAAAAATGTTGGAGAAACAGCCAAAATAGAGGCCAATTTTAAAAATAAGAATATTCTGGACGTAAAAACTGAAAACATCAATGCGTTTTCTGTCAATATTTTAGAACATCCGAATTTTAACACCAAGTCGCAATTAAGTCTTAACATAGACGGGCAAAATCTTTCTGTTTTCGGATTGACCAATGGGCAAATTTTGATAAAAAATGATGGGAAGTGGGCTGTAGGCAAAAGACCTGACAATACGAAAACTAAAAATGCAAATTTGGAAGGTCCAATGACGGAGGCCATTGGTGATAGGCATATTTACGTGTATGGCACGAAGGGAAATCCGACCAAAGAGCAGCTAGACCAAAGACGCAAAATAGCTGAAGAAGCAGCAAATTGGAGTGTGTATAGAGGAGATTTCATGGGTAGGGTGATGGTATTTCCTAGGGTTTTGTCCGACAAAGAAGTAAGACCAAATGACATAGAGAGGTCAAATCTGGTGCTTTTTGGCGAAGCAGAAACCAATGAAATCATCGAAAAATATGCAGCCTACTTGCCTATATCGCTTAAATCTTCTGCCAAAGAAAATGCCAGTTTGAGTTTTATTTTTCCGAATGGCAACAAATACATTTTGATTAACTCGGGACAACCGTTTTGGGAATTGCCCAATGCCGACAATAGTCCTTTTGCTAGGTTGAGATCAGCCGGAAAAGCAAGTATTCTTTCGGGTTATGGTGACTGGGTTTTGTATGACAAAAACATCAACAATGTCATAGGTTATGGTCTTTTTGACAAAAACTGGAGCTTAAACGACAAAGACAAGGGGATTTTGAAAAATTCGGGAATGATAGATTTGAAATAAGAAAAGGGGCCGCAAGGCCCTTTTTTAGCCTCACGCTAAATGAAAATTCCTGCATCGAAAATCGACGCAGGAATCCGATAGAACCCTATAAACCATTATGAATATATTCTTTATTTATTTTACCAAGAAGCTTCCTGTTCCAATTTTGAAGCCTTCTGAGTAAAGTTCAATTGCATATTTACCTGATTTGAAAGCTGCTTCTTTTTTGTAGAACATATCAACTTTCTGGTCGTCATTGGTGTAGGCCACGTTTTGCTTTAAACTGTAACCAATTTCCTGGTTGGCAAAATTCAAAACACCACCTCTCGACATGTCATTCAGCACTGCTCCGTTTGGATCCATTACTCTCAAATACACATCTTTATTGTTTCTTTCAGTAAGTGGGTTAGAAGGTAGAATATACGAAATCTTAAGTTGATCAACCTTGCGGTTTTTCAATTCGCCATCTTTTTCCTTACCTCTTCCTGTCAATCCTACCACTTGTACGTTAACCGCTTTCAAAGCAGAACCCACGTTTACTTTTTTGCGTAAATCCTCATTTTGAGAACTAACCTCGCTTACCTTTGAGTTTAAAGAGTCTTTGGCATAGCTCAATGATTTGTTTTGACTAAGCACTTGCTCCTTCTCTGTCTGAAGAGTTAAATTCTGTGAGTTTAGTAGCCCATTTTCTTCTTTCAACTTTAAGATTTCTTCGTCTTTTTGAGTTAAAAAAGCCTCATATTCAGCTATTTTACCCTCATATTTCTTAGCAGAAAAATTAGCATCTGCCTTGAGTCTTTTCTTATCTTGCTCTAGCTGAGCCTTGATTTTTTCAAGCTCCTCCACACTTCCACCCAAGGCGGTCACCTCGGCAATTTTAGCATCAAGTGATTGAGATATCGAATCCAACTTAACTTTGGTAGTTGAGAGCTCGTCTACTTTGCCAGTTAGAAGTTTTTGTAAGTCGGCGTTTTCGTTTTGTGAACCGTAGTATAGATATCCTAAAAGACCTAAAGCTCCTAAAAGAACAACTAAACCTATTTTAAGTGTATTTGAATTACTCGGTGAATGATTTTCCATTTCCATATTTAAATATTTTAAGTTTCGAATATGCTACAAACTAAACATACCCACCTTAAACCGGTGTTAAATGGAAATTAAATTTACCTTAAAATTCAGCTGTTAGTAAAAAAGGTTTGGAATAGTGACTTGGAAAAGATTGCCATCTTCTTGTGGTAAAACGCTGATTTTACCGTGATGTAGTTCAACAATTTGCTTTACAATGGCTAAACCAACACCATGGCCTGTTTTGCCTCTTGCGGTGGAATCTGATCTATAAAAGGGTTGAAAAATTTGCGTGATCTCGTTTTTGGGAATAGGGACCCCTTCATTTTTTATGCCCACTTTCACCTGATTACGCTTAACCGAAATATTCAACAAAGCAGTCTGGTTGACCGAAAACTTACAGGCATTGTCTATCAAATTTTTGAAAACCACCTTCAAAGCCTCCTCATTGCCATTTACGATGAGGTATTTCTCATCTTCAGGAAAATTCTCGAGATCTATCTCTATGTTCTTATTCGCATTCCATTTTTTGAACTCCGAAACCGCATCAAAAACCACTTCATCCAGCCTGACTTCGGTAAGTGGCAATGCGTTTTCGTCTGAAAATATATTGGCCAATTGTAACAGCGAATGCGTGAGGTGATTGAGTTTAAGGGTATCTTCTCTCAAAGAAAGTATCTGCTCGTGAAACTCCGGAAAATTCTTGTATTTCATTTCCAACAGCTCTATCTGTGTGAAGATTTTCGTCAGGGGATTCTTTAGCTCGTGTGAAATATTGGCCACGAACATTTTCTGAGTGAATACGGCATTTTCTGCCCGATGTAAGAGCTTATTGATTGTTTCGGCCATTTGGCCTATCTCATCGCCAAAATTGGTATGAATGATACGTTTGGAAATATTTTTCGGAAAAATCTGGTCTAACTGCTGAATAATGTCAGATATCGGAGCAAGGGCCTTATTGGCCAGATACCAACCCAAGAATCCTATAAAAAGTAAGGCCACAAAGGACATAATGATAAGGATATTCTTTAAGTCCGCCAAGGCTCCCTCGCCTATTTTGTCAACGGCACTCACCATCACCCAATATTCTCCAGAATTATCCTTGATTCTCAGATAAGCCATCTTATAAGCACCCAAACTTGCGTTTCCTACCGAGCTGGTTGAGTCAATCCTCAACATCAAAAGTCGGTGAAATTCCTCTTTTTTGAAGTTGTTGGAAAACACAAAAAGGTTTCTTTTGATGTCTATGATCGAAATAACCTCTTCGTTGAGGTACTCTCTTTCGGTATTTTCAACAATTTTCTGAATCTCGATATTGTTGGCTTGGAAATCAAAAAAAAGAGACGAGGTCGTTAAAGCTCTGTCTTGTAGTTTTTTGTAGAAGCGTTTTTCGAGATAAAGTTTACTAAAAAAATAAATACTAACCGAAAAAAACATAAAAAGAAAACCCACCAACAGTAAAACCTGCAAGGTAAGCTGCCCTCTTATGTTGAGCTTAAAGTTTAATTTTTCCAATATGGACTTCACCTGATTCTATTTCGATTTCTAGTCAATCCTTTATAACGTAGCCCATACCTATTTGTGTATGAATCAGCTTCTTATCAAAGTCTTTGTCCACTTTTTTTCTAAGAAAATTCACGTAAACTTCTATGACATTCGTACCCGTGTCAAAGGTTACGTCCCAAATTTTCTCGGCAAGTTCGACCTTCGAAATCACACGACCAGGATGACGCATCAACAACTCCAAAAGATTAAATTCCTTGGCCGTCAATAGTATTTCCTTTCCAGCTCGTTTTACCTGTTTGGTATCTTGGTTTAGCTCCAAGTCAGACACTCGCAACACATTAGATGGAGCCGCTATCGACTTATTTCTACGAGTCAAGGCTCGGATTCTGGCCATAAGCTCATTAAACTCAAACGGTTTCCCAAGATAGTCATCTGCTCCTGCGTCTAGTCCAGTGATAATATCGGCAGTAGTGCTCAAGGCAGTCAAGAGCAAAATAGGTGTCTCGAAACCACTTTCACGCAGTTTTCTGCAAAGATTTAGCCCATTTATTTCTGGAAGAATGATATCGGTAATCAATAAATCGTATGTATTTCTTTGTGCCAATGTAAGGCCCATGAGGCCGTCGTATGCGATATCTACCTCAATATTATGTTGTTCCAAACCTTGCTTAATGAGTTGCAAAGTTTTGGCCTCGTCTTCTACTAGTAAAATTTTCATACTCCGATTTTTTTGCTATTTCATCAAAAAACGATGATAAATCTAATTTTTGGCAAAATTTATCTTCTTAAATAAAGTCAAACGAACAATGTCTCTTTGAAAATACGTATCGAACTGAGCTCGCTGTTGATACCATCGCAAATAGCCCAATTCGGCAGAGAATTTTTTAGTAAAACTATGCTCGTAAGCTATATAAATTCTGTTTTGGTCAAAGAAATTCACATTTTTCCCTGAATTTACCATTAATTCATCCGAAAGCTTTAGGTTGGCGTTTTGTTTTTTCCAGAGAAAAAACTGGTATTGTAGCCTCAGACGATAACGCATGTTAAAATTATATCCCTCAAGAAGTTGAACACCGTCATTTTTCCGAATAAATCTCTCGTCAATCCTGACTCTGGTAGAAAAAACAATCTTTTCATTTATTCGCTGTACAGCATTTAATTCCTGAAAAGGACGAATCTCGGGAACAGTAAGTTTAACGGTGGCGTCAGGAAATTGAGGATCTTGCCACGAAAAAGTTTGTCCCCATGCAACGTCTAAATTAGGATTTACCTTAAAATGTAGATGATTGTGCTGAATAGTGTGGTGCTGGGTATTCCCCTCATAAAACCTACGGTTGTCTATTTCAGTAACCAAGAATAATTTTTTATTCAAATTTGTCTGTACCATCGCCCGCATCCAAAACAGATTCTGGTGGGTTACATTCGATTGAGAAACAACTGAAAAAGGTATAAAAAAAGTTAACCAAAAAACTCGTCTGATTTTTTTATTCAAATCCACTAAATAATGCTTGTTTGATAATTTTCGGATCAAAAATAACACAAATAGAGGGTTTTTCGGCGGTATCGATGAAATATTAACAAAACCTAAAGTTCGTCTAAAAGCTTCAAGGCTTGCTCTTTTTGGGGATTATCGCTTATGGACAGTTGTTTCAAAATCTGTTTTGAACTGTCCCTTTTGTTGGTTTTTAGATATGCCAAAGCTAAATACCATTGCCTGTATACCTCTAGTTGAGCATTTGAATTAATAAATTTTTTGTTCTCGAAAAGTGCAATGGTTTTTTCTGGTTTATTGATTTCTAGATAAGAAATTCCCTCATAAAACGTGGCATAATCTTCACTTACCAGTGCTTTGAGTTTTCCAAAAAGTTGGGCTGAAGATTGAAAATCTCCAGAGTCGTAAGCAGCAAAAGCCTTGGTTTTTAAGGTTTCTTCGGATTCTCCACGTACGTTCGGGGCTATAACATTCGGGTAAGTTTGATAGTAGCTCAGATAAAGTTTGGAGGTATCGGATTTACCAAGAAATTGTTGAAAAACCACCCAGCCCCCGATGATAAACACCACCGCAGCTGCGGCGTATTTCCACCAACCATTCTGATGCTTTGGTTTTTCGAAGCTCGCCACCAAGTTCTTGATTTCAGCTCTCTCTTTTGAACGAATGGCCGACTGCACCGATTTTTGAAATTCGAACTCTGCCTTGAATTCATTATCGGTTTCGAGTTTTTCATTAAACTCCACTAACTCCTTTTCAGTCAGTGTTTTCTCGAAATATTTATTGATTAGCTCTTCCATTTCAGTTTTTCGATAACATTTCTTTGAGATGTTTTAGACATCTCGCTTTTTGACTTTTCAGTACGTCTTTTGACTGATAAGGGAGCAGTTCCATTATTTCGTCGAGTTTTTTTTCTTCGTAATAAAACAGTCGCACAATTTTGTAGCATTGGTCTCCCAGTTTTTTCAAACTGTTTTCTAGAAGCCCAATCTGTTGATCACTTTCATCTACTTCAGACCATTCTAGGCCGTCAGGGAGTGTTTCTATTTCAACAAAATCAGTCTTATTTTTTCTCAATTTGCCAAAAATCATGTATTTACCAATAGAGAAAAGATAGGTCTTCAGTTCGGCATTCAATCCATCGAGTTTACCTTTTTCGGCGTTTTCTATCAAAGCCACAAAAGCATCTTGATAGACATCTAGAATGTCTTCTTGAGGTAAATTATACTTCGAGGCAAACATCAAAAATCCACTCCGATACGAAGTATAAATCCGCTCCAGTGTTTTTCCGTCCCGCCTTTTTAAATTCTCTATCTCCGTCACTGTTCTGAGCTTAGTGTTTTTTTTCTTAAAAAGTAAACATACGAAATTTTTTATTTTACGGCAGTTTACTTTTCGTGTTTTTCCACACAAACATTAAAAAAGTGTTCATGAAATATCAATTTAAAAATGTTAGAGGCTTAAAAAGAGCCAAAGTAAAACCCGAGGATGTTATAAAAGTGGAGGCCGACGAAAACTATAGCGTGTTTTATTTTTCAAATGGCAGAAGTATCACATTGGCCAAAACACTTAAGGAATGTGAAGGGATTTTTGAGCCCTATCCTTTTTACCGTACACATCGCTCGTGCATAATTAACCTACACTATTGTCTCGAAATTCAAGAAAAAGAAGTTTTGCTTTTCAATAACCTAAAGGCCAGTATTTCGAGGAGAAGACTTACGGGCCTAAAAAACAGCCTTTTGTATGAAAAAAAATGAACTGAAAAAAAAATTCAAAACCAGAGTTTACTTTTTTCTCAAAATGACACCAATACTAAACATTATATAAAATGAGATTTTACATAACACTGATTTTGTTTTTGGCCGTGCAGAGTCTTTCGGCCCAAATCATAAAACCCAAAGAAGTAGCGAAAAGAAAAGCTACTGACCGTACCAATAATGCAATTGACAGAAGCATTGACAAAGGCCTCGACAAAGTAGAGGAAGGTATCGGGAATATTTTCAAGAAAAAAGAAAAGCCTGAAAAGGAGAGTAATTCGAAAAAATCGGAAGAAAGTGATTCGGAGGAAAATGAGGATGATAAGGCTTCTGAGGGTTCAGAACCTAACGAAAAGAAAGAGATAAAAAAGGAGCAAACCGCACCAGCTCCCAAGGCCAGCATGAAGGCCTATTCGAAGTTTGACTTCGTGCCTGGAGAGAAAGTTTTGGGTTTTGATGACTTTAATGAGACCAGTGTGGGGGACTTTCCTTTGGAATGGAATACGAACTCGTCTGCGGAGATTGTTACCTTCAACGAAAGTCCTGAAAAATGGCTTTTCATGAGTCAGGATGGCTTTTTTCAGCCAGATTTTGTGAAAGATATGCCAGAAAATTTCACCTTGGAATATGATATCTTCACTAGATACCGCAGCAATAACCTACTGAGCTACAATTTCTACATTTATTCGAGCCCAAATCCTAAGGCTGATTTTACAAATACAAATATCAACAATGGATTCTATTTCAATTGGGGTGGCGGAACCGAATTCGCTGGTTTTGAAGTCTATGAAAACAGCGAGGTAATCAACAAGAATGAAAAACTAGTAATAAAAAGTTTGACATGCTCAGGCGACAGTTATGAAGAACCGAGCAAAGTTCATTTCTCTATATGGAGGCAAAAAAGTAGACTGCGTATCTATGTCAACGAAGTCAAAGTTTTGGATATCCCGAAGGCTTTTGACCCAAAACTAAAATACAATGCATTTAAGTTAGGCTCCAGCTATATGAACTACTCGGAACAGGAAAACAAAGACGAGTATATGGTGGCCAATGTTCGATATGCAGTGGGTGCACCAGATACCCGTTCCAAACTCATCACCGAAGGCAAACTAGTGACCAGAGGAATTCTTTTCGATGTCAATTCTGACAAAATTAAGGCTGAGTCTTATGGAGTTTTGAAAGAAATCGGAACGGTGTTGAAAGAAAACCCGACTGTTAAAGTAAAAATCATTGGTCATACGGATTCTGATGGTGATGATGTGAAAAACTTAGAATTATCGAAACTCCGTGCGGCTTCGGTAAAGAATTCTCTTTCAGCGGAGTTTGGAATTGAGGCCAATCGCATGGAAACAGATGGAAAGGGCGAAGCCCTGCCTTCTGAACCTAATACCACGCCGCAAGGAAAGGCTAATAATCGCAGAGTTGAATTTTTGAAATTGTAAAAAAATAATCAAAGTTATGAAAAAAATATATAAAACATTTGTGTTGAGCATTTTGTCTATTTTTTCATTTGGCCAGTCTGTCACTTTAGAGCCTGGGAAAAGTGTGTTTGACAATTTAAGTAGCGGTACTGAAGTAAACTCTTCACCATCAAATCCTTTTAAAATCTATAGTGAGGGTCATTTGACTCCCATTGATTTTTATAATTATTCATTGCTTCATGGGCGAATAAGGACTAGCTATGGAGGTTTACAGTTGTTTGGGAAGAATTACCTTTCACTTCATACTTCTTTTGATACGAACAGTGGACCAAAGTTCTACTTAAATTCCGAAGGGAATGTCTCCATTGCTGATAACGCCACAAATGGCTTTTACAGGTTCAATGTTCTAGCAAACAATGAAAATGTAGCTTTTTTTGGAAATGGAAACCCTTTACAGAATCAAGCTACGCTTTCCTTAAATAACAAGTTCTTCTTGCGATCAAATCCAAATGGTATTTCTATGACCTCCGATGGGTCCTTTCTATTACAATCTGAGTCTGCTGGTTCTCTTTCATTTAGAAATAATGGAGCTAATAGATTTATAATTGATGGAGAAACTGCAAATGTTGGGATTGGAGTTGATAATCCAGCCCACAGGCTTAGTGTTGTAAAAATTAGAAATAATTTGTCTTCTGATACCATTGCTTCTTTTCGATATCTAATTGGTTTACCTGTTACTTACAAACTAAAAATTCTTTTGCAGGATGAGGGCTACCTATATAGTTACAGAACTAGTAATAATTCTGGATTAGGTTTAAAATCCAATAATAGCATTCAAATGGATTTCGAAAATAATTTAAAAATGAATTCTATTTTCGGGACTGTTATTCGTGTTGGAAGTGATCAAAATGTAAGTATTAATCCTTCAATTACGGGGATTGGTGAAGATGGCTTAGCCCAAGCAAAGGCTAATCTTGACGTGAATAACACTATACGCTCCGCTGAACTCGACTTTAATGAGGTCAATATAACCGAACGTCGCCATGTTTTCGCTGATAAAGATGGTATTTTAAGAGTAGAAGGTAGTTCCAATTACTTTGCAAGCTATAATTTTAGTGCAGTTCAAGCCCAAGATTATGATGACCAACTAAGAAAAGGCAGTGGCTATGCCTGGTTTAACACCACGAATGTTGGAGCTACTATGTATTTACCAATAAATTTACCTGATGGTGTTAGGATTACTAATGTTAGAATGTTTTTATTAGACAATTCAGCCTCGAATCTCTCATTTACGCTAAATAAAAATAGCCATGCAACCAATACATTTACCAATATTGCATCTGCTCAAAGTTCTACAAATACGGTAAGCGTTATTAACATCACCGATAATGCTAATGAAACCGTTGACAATCAGAATAATTCATATTATGTAAACATTTCATCATCAGGAAATTGGACCGGAAACACCCTTCAATTCCACAGTTTAGTTATCACTTATCAATATCAATAATCATGAAAACAATCAAAAAACTCTCTTTTCTATTTTTAGTCACATTATCTATCACTTCATGTGGTAAACTCGACATTACACCTGACGATAACGACGACTCAGGAAGTTCTTCTGGCAGTAAAGTATCTGGTAGTATGAAAGGCACACTTGACGGAAAGGCTTGGGAGGCAAAATCAGTAAGTTTTGGGGGGCTTTTTGCCACTATTGACATGGTAGGTAAAATAGACGACAACAATTTCATTTCGTTACAATTCACTGATACCAAACTCGAATTAGGCAAAACTTACCAATTTGACAACAAAAATTTAGAGGCCAATCTATTAGGTGTTATTGTAGGTACAATCGACGGCAAAAATATGCTGTCTAAAAGTGGCACGTTTAAATTTACAAAATACAAGAAAAACAGTGTGATTGAAGGAGAAATGAATGTCATACTAACTAATTTCCTTGACCCAGATAAAGAATTTAAAAATTGTACATTCAGCATGAAATATTAATTATAAATATATCAAACCATGAAAAAACTACTTTTTTGTTTAGCATTTTTTACCACAGTTTCGTGCGGGCCTGCAAAGTTGCTGGATCCGATATCCAACAATTGTGAAAATGTAACCGAAGACTACCTTAAAGCCATTGAGGCTTGGTCTACGGATATTGAGAGCAAAAGTAAATGTGAGGCAGTTAAGAAATCGCTCAATAATGTACTCAAGTCTTGTTCGGTTTACACCGCTGCTCAAAGAAAACTTTACGAAGATCAGCTAAAGGAATTTACCTGTGATAATTGAAATGAAAGAAACCAAATAAATTCATTTTTAGCTCAGGTTGTACAGATTTTGCACTTCTGTCATAAAATAAAATTCTGCCATTTAAATTGGCTTTCAAAGACCAATAAGCTATATTTTGGAATAATAAATTAACGCTCACAAAATGAAGAAATATTTGTTGTTTATCGTGCTTTCGGCTCTTTCTTTTGCTGGATGGAGTCAGGAAAAAGAGACCGAAAAGAAGAAAGAGGAAGATCCCCTAAAAAAAGCTGAAGCCGCTTTTGACAAAGCCTTTGATGGTCTTTTTAAAACCAAAAAAAAGGAAGAAACTACTACAAAAACCGAAACTTCAAAAGAGAAACCAGCGACAAAGGAATCGAAGGAGGAAAAGTCTAGTGGTGGTTTCGGTGGGTTTTCGTTTGGCGGTAAACCTAAGGCTTCATACAGTTTTGTGTCTTCCATGACCATGAAAATGACCATGACTGAGCCTAAGAAAAAAACACAAAACGTCATGCAAAACAAATACTTTTTTGGTGCTGACGATAAGGCCGTAGGGATAAAATTTATTGGATCCAATAACCCGGATATGCAAAAAGCCTCTGGCAATATGGACATGATTGTGATGGACTTGGAGCAAAACAAGATGTTTACTTTTACGAACAATAACGGTACCAAAAACTTGATGGCCATCGGTTTCAAACCTGATAAGCTGGAACAATATGCCACTGAAAAAGATGAGCAAATAAAAATAACCAAAACCTCTCAAACCAAAACCATAGCAGGTTACAAGTGTGACGGTTATAAAGTTGAGGATCAAGATTCTAAAGACGAAGTATTGATGTGGATTAGCCAGAGTCGTGTAGGTGAGTTTGCCAAATTGGGTCAAAAAATGGGTTATGGTTCGGGTGGAATAGCGGGCAAAAGCACTCAGAAAAATTATATGGCATATTACGCTCATCCCGAACTCGCCAAAATGGCCAAAGAAGGCCGGGCAGTTTTGGGTTATAGTGTTAAAGCTGAAAACGGAAATACCGTAGATATGGAGATAGAAGAGGTAAAACTTTCTGATAAAACTACCTTCGATACCTCAACTTATAAATCTTTGTTTTAAATTTAAAACAATTTATACCGATACTTGATTTTTACCTTGGGTAGAAATCAAGTATTTTTTCGTTTTATATTTAAGCCAATGACTAAAAATACACTTTTGTTTTCTTTATTCATTCTACTTTTTATTTTGTCAAGCAGTACGGCGATTTCACAATCCAAAGTGTTTGCAGATGGTTTGAAAAAGATTTATGACTTGGATGATAAATCGGACTATAAAGCAGCAAAAGCCGCCTCTTTATCCCTTAAAAATAACAAATCTATTAGCACTTCAGAGAGAAGTTTTATAGACAACTACATATTGCTTTTTGATTTCAAATTAAGCGATGACGAACTCATCAAAAATGTGGAATTGGGATTAAAAAACCTCTCAGCCATAAAAAATAGAAAACCTCACGAAACCACACTTTTACTGAATTTTTATACCAACAAATACCACTACATTGCCTATTCTGGCGATTGGCCAGGGGCTCTAAATTTTGCTTTGAAGGGCCTAGAAATTAAAGATTTTAATCAAGCATTGCTTGAAACACGAACGGATTATCTATATGACTTGGGCTATCTTTATGACACCAACGATAAGAACTTCGAGGCCATCTCGTACTACAAAACATCCTTGGGACAATACATCAGGCAGTTTGGCGAAGTGAGTACACATACAGCACTGACTTATAATAATTTAGCTTACGCCTACTCTGAAGTCGGAAACGAAAAAAATGCCATAGCATATTATACAAAGGCTGCTAATATTTGGGAAAAAGTACACAAAAACCTATTTGACAAAGATGATTATCTAATCACTGTTTACCAGAACCTTACCTATCAATACCTCAATTACGGCGATTATCAAAAAGCAAAAGAGTCTTCAAGAAAACTCAATACTTTTTATCAGCGAAAATACGGTAAGCCCGAAAATCAAAAATTGAATACCTATTTCAAAGCAAAAAAAAGCTATGTTTTAAATAACATTAGAATATACTTGACCACTAAGGAGGTAAGAAAGGCAGAGGAATTACTGACAAATTTGATAAAAGACCCGAATTTTTCTAACGAAAACCCCAAAGACCTCCAATATTTTCTTCAGTCTTCCGACGAAATATTGGAATATTACATTCAAGAAAAAAATTACAACGAAGCACTTAAGTTGGCCACAAAAACACTCGCCGTAGCAAACAGGTACCAGTCAAAACACCATCAAATGATAGGTTACTCCAGAATTTCTAGAATAAATTACGAATTAAAAGACTATCCAAATGCTCTAAAAAATATAGAACTTGCTCTTAGATATATAGATACAGAAAATTTTAGTTCGTCCAAATTTACACTCAAAAGTACTCGTGCAGAATTGAATTTAATTCAAAAAAAACATGAGGCTGCAGTGGTTGATGTCAAACAGAATTTAGAAGACTTGGTTTTTGAGCTTTCCAAAAAAAGAAAGCCTCTTGAAAAAATAGAATTTAAAGACGTTAAAGATGCTGTTTCCCTAAATTTTATCAAAGTTTTTACAAAAAGTGGAGAGGTATTTTTAAAAAATTACAAAGTAACAAAAAACAAAAAAGACTTAATTCAAGCAGAACAGCTCTATAAAATCGCTTCAAAGTTATTTTTTGAATATTACCAAAAAGGAGAATACAACGAAACTCTGAACCAGTATCATTCTGAAATAATTGAAGGTTTGTTGAGCACCACAACGGAGAAAAAGCTCTCAAAGGCAGACCTCATAGAGTACATTAATACTATCGAAGAAAATTCCTCTCAACATCTTTTTAAAGAATATCTCAAAAAAGCCTACAGGCCTGATAATACCAATTTACGCACGGCCACACAAATAAAAGACCTCGAAGGCGAGCTCAATTACTATAAAAACCTAGTAATCAAAGACAAAGATCTTATCGCCAAAAACAATAAGAAGATTTTGACACTTGAAGCCGAAATCAACAAATTGCTAGAAAGTACTTCCGAAACTTACCGTGCTATCCGAGAAATATCTGTTCTAAATTTTGATGTCAATGAGGTTATTGCAAATATTAAAAATGACGAATCGATTTTAAAATATTATATCGGAAACGAACACGTTTACGTCTTGAATTTGAGTAAGAACAGCCTAGAAATAAAAAAACTTGGTTTGGTGAGTACATTAAAACCACAGATGGAAGCTTTTCTGGCCAAAACCAAAAATATAAATGCTGATTATCAAGCAAACGCCATGGCATTGTGCAGGAATCTGGGATTTAAGTCCTCAACGCCCAAAATCAGCATTATTCCCGAAGGTTTTTTGAGTTATTTACCTTTCGAATCGCTCATAGACCCGAAATCCAAGCAATTTATAGTTTTGAAGCATCAACTTTCGTATCATTATTCTTTATCCATTTGGTTGTTTAACCAGCAGAACAATGTACGTATTTCTAACAAAAAACTAATCGCTTTCTCTCCACAATATAACCAATCAGAGGTAAGTTTGGTTAGGGCTGGTTTTGCGGATTTAAAATTTGCTCGTGAAGAAGCTAACGCTATTGCAAGTCTGTTTGGAGGTGAAAGTGTAAAAAACCAAGAAGCCACCAAAGCAAGGTTTTTGAGTTCGATAGACAAGTATGGAATCTTTCATTTTTCAATGCATTCACAGCTTTTTGAGGATGATTTTAATAAGTCCTGTTTAGTCTTCTCCAACAACGAAAAACTCTTTTTCTCTGAATTATATAGTCTCAATTTTCCCGCTAAAATGGCCGTTTTAAGTGCCTGCGATACTGGAAATGGCATTTTAAAATCTGGGGAAGGTATCATGAGTATTTCTCGTGCACTCACATACGCCGGTGTGCAATCATCTGTTTACAGCCTGTGGCAAGTACCCGACAAAGAAACTGCCGAGATAATCATAAATTTTTACAAAAATCTGAAAGAAGGTCAAGATAAAGACGAGGCTCTGAGCAATGCGAAGAAAACATTCATAAGCAAAAATCCGCTCAAAACTCACCCGTATTTTTGGGCTGGTTTTGTGGTAAATGGCAATATGGAGCCTTTAGAAACCACCAATTATTGGCTTTGGATTCTTCTCGGCTTAATAGGAATTGCCGCCTTATATTGGGTTTCTAAAATTAAAAAATGATGCCCAAGTTTGTGTCATCACAAACTTCACAAAGTCCAAGTTTGTGTTCCCAAAAACTTCAAAAAGCCTAAGTTTGTGTTCCCATAACTTCATGCCCAATGTTTGTGTCCCCAAAAACATAACTCAAAACCATTTTTTGCTCCAAAGACAAAATTTCCTTACTTTTAAAGTCGGAATTAATATTCAACCCAAACATCAACCTTCAATGAAAAAGCTGCTGGTAATTTTGCTACTATTTTCTCAAAATATCTTTGCTCAAGAACCCACTTATGCCGAGAAATTGGGTTATCCGAAAGGCTCCAAAGTGCTTATTTTGCATATCGATGATGTGGGTATGTCGTATGATTCTAACCTGGGAGCCATAAAAGCCATGGAGGAAGGCGTGGCCAACTCATTAAGTATGATGATGCCTTGCCCGTGGATTCAAGATTTTTTCAAATATCTTGAAACCCATCCTCAAACTGATGCGGGTTTGCACTTGACGCTCACTTCTGAATGGAAAGGTTACCGTTGGGGGCCATTGATGGGTAAACCTGCCGTTCCTGGACTGGTGGACAAACAAGGAGCTATGTGGCCAAGTGTAAGAGCCACAGCCACGAATGCTACTCCTGACGAAATAGAAAAAGAGATAAGAGCTCAAATAGACCGCTCACGCACCATGGGCTGGGAGCCAACACACCTAGACACACACATGGGGACGGTTTTTGCCAGAAAAGATTTCCTAGAAAGGTATCTGAAAGTGGCCATGGAAGAGAAAATTCCCGTGATGTTTCCGGGAGGACACAATTCGATGATTCTACAAACTGAAAAAGACGCAGGACTCACCATAGAAATGACCACGGCGGTGGGCAAACAATTGTGGGCAGCTGGTCTGCCAGTGATTGATGATTTGCATAATGTTTCTTACGGCTGGGGATGCCCAGATGGCAAAAAAGACTGTTCAGATGCTGAATTGTTGGCTTCTAAAACCAAGAAATATATAGAAACCATAGAAGCCCTAAAACCTGGCCTTACGATGGTAATTATGCACTGCACATGGCCCTCGGAGATATTTAAGTACATTTCTGACTCAGGAATTGTTCGAAAAAGTGATGCCATGACGATGATGGATCCAGTTTTTAAGAAATATTTGGCAGACAATAAGATTATATTGACTACTTGGCGTGAGGTGGGGAAGAGACGTAGGGAACTTAAGTAACAGCGATTTTTCAAATCGCTGAATACAGTGAATAATTACTTTGTTTTTTATTGTGAAAATTATAAAATGAATATTGCCCATTTGAATTCAACATGCGACTTAGCAAAATCGCACTACTAGTATTCCTTTTCCATGTATTGGTAAGGCAGCTGACCGCCTTGCCAGATTTTGACGTCCTTTTTGTACTGTTTATTGGTTCTTTTAAACAATTCTGGTTGTTCCATTGCCAATAAATCGGGCTTGCCGGCATCTACCCAGGCGGTATACCAAAAATTACTCACTTGTTGGATTGACTTCCGCATTTGTTTTTCTACCATACCGTTCAGCGATTTGTGTAACAATTCTGAGTATTCTTTGGTAAATACCCACTGGCCAAATTTGTTCTTTACCACTTTGCCGTCTTTGTCTTTTTCATAAAGTTGGTCGGCCGGGAATTCGCTTCTTAGTTTTCGGTCTATAGCCAAAAGTGTGTCCACTAGAATGTGTGTGTCTCTGATGATGTTCCAGATTTCGGCGTCCACGTTTGTAATATAGGTTGCTGGCCCAACTTTGAGGTTATACCCTTTGGCATACCGTTCTACCAAAAGTGCCTCCCAGTGTGCATGAATTCCTCTTTGGTTGGTCAATTGGCCGTCGTGGTTAGACGAAGTGTGAAGTGGCATGTGTGCGTCAGCTAGATAATGACCCAGTTCAGCGGCAGAAAACAAGGTTTCGGTGCGGCGACCATTTTTCATAGAATTCACCAAACTTTTGTAGGTATCGCTCATAAACCAAGGCAAATTCCCCCACTTTTGGAGACTTTTTTCATCCCATTTACGGGTGCGTATACTATCAAAAGGAATATCACCAAAGTCTTCAATATCAATAAAATGGCGAGGATTTTCGGCTTTGTCTTTCAGGTGGCTGTATTTTCTGACATCGGGTAGATTACCGCCCTCTGAGATGAAATCTATGTGACGGTAGAAAAACTGTGCTATGGGTTGCGGTAATGAAAATATGGCCGATTGATTGATGGCATAATGCCCCCACATACCCCACGAACTTAGAAATACTACGAAAAGAGTTGCCACCGATATTAAGCCTATTCGCTTCATGGAATGTTGTTTTTTAGTTTTGATTGAAGTATCAAAATTACGAAAAATATGATACGACTTACGTATTTCGATTTTTCAAATCGAAAATCAATGAAATGAAAGATGGCTAATGTTCATTTCATGGTTTTGAAAAATCGCTTTACGGTTGTTTTGTGTTTTGGTTTTTCAAAATGAAAAGTGGAGGGAATGAATTGGGTAAAATTGGTTTTTAGCGATTTGAAAAATCGCTTTACTTGTTATCTTTGTTCTTTGCGGTCTGTTGTGCTGCGAAAGGGATAGAGCCGGTACCCCACAGGAGCCGACGCTAGGAGGCGACGAGGAGTAAAGGCGAAAGCCCGACCCTTGGGCCTGATGCAATCGGACCAAGGGATTCGCCCAGATTTATTGTCAATTTAAACTACCGATGGTATGAAAAAATTATTGTTTTGTTGCGGTTTTCTGTTTACCGCTGGTGTTTTTGCTCAGGTTTTACCGAACGAACAGCAAATAAAAGAGGCGACGATGGCTTTGCCAGAAGCGGACAGGCCCAATGCGAAAATATGGGGCTACGATGCGGATGGTGAAATGGTGGTTTTGCAAAAAGGAGGTAGTGGATATATTTGTTTGGCGGATGATCCCAACAAAAAGGGTTTCAGTGTGTCGTGTTATCACCAAGATTTGGAGCCTTTTATGGCTCGTGGTCGTGCTTTGCAAAAGGAGAATAAGTCGTTTAAGGAGGTTTTTGACATACGTGAGGCAGAGGCCAAAAAGGGCAAATTGAAAATGCCGAAGAATCCATCGACTTTGCATATTTTGAGTGGAGAGAGTTTGGAAAAAGCCAATTATCGCTATGTGGTGTATATTCCTTGGGCAACGGCGGCTTCTACAGGTTTGCCGCTAAAGGAAGTGGTACCAGGAGCTCCGTGGATTATGGACCCGGGCACGCACAGGGCACATATCATGATTTCGCCACCTACAAAGAAATAAACAATGGACATAAAAGATGCACAAAGCATTGTAGATGAATGGATTAAAACTGTTGGTGTTAGGTATTTCAACGAACTCACGAATACGGCCATATTGATGGAAGAGGTGGGTGAAGTGGCCAGAATAATGGCTCGGCGATACGGTGAGCAGTCAGAGAAGGAGTCAGACAAAAACAAGGATTTGGGAGATGAGATGGCCGATGTGCTGTTTGTGTTGATATGTTTAGCGAATCAAACGGGCATAGATTTGAGCGAAGCTTTTGTGAAGAATTTGGAGAAAAAGACCATGCGAGATTTTGACAGACACAAGAATAACCCGAAGCTGGGGTGAGTAAACTGAGACGAATTTTATGGAAATAAGTAAAGATTAATAAATGAGAGGTTTTCAATTGTGAACGCACTGCATTCACAATTCAGTTGTACCCATTATCCTTGTAGAAAATTAGAAATATAGAAAATGCTAAAAATATTAATAAAATCCTTCCATCAAATATACCAAAAGCCAAAATTGGTTCTACTTCTCTATGCAGTAGGTTTCATATTGGCTATGTTGGTGGCCAGGCCGTTTTATGTAACATTTCTGAACGAGGCCAATACGTCTGTGGCTTTGGATAAGTTGATAGCCGACTTTGACTTTATGATTTTTACAGACTTTTTTCACCAAAGCCAGAAAGCTTTCAGACCATTTGTACCTCTGGTTTTTGTGCTGGGTTTGGTCTATCTGTTGCTCAATACCTTCTTTGCAGGAGGTACTTTAGATGCCACGGAACAAGACAAATTCAAGTTTCCACGTTTTTTTGAAGCCTCGGCACAGCATTTTGGCCGATTTGCCATGCTTTTGGTCTTTCTTTTTATCTTTTTAATGGTTTTGGTCTCTTTGGCTGGCATGTTTTTCTTCATTTTTGCAGCTATTGCGGAGGGTGGCTCAGAGAAAGACTACATTTTGTGGATGATTCCTCCTGTGCTTATTCTTGTGTATTTTATTGGTTTTGTGGTGATAATGGGCGATTATGGCAGAGTGATGTTGTTCAAATCAACAACACTTTCACCTTACAGTGCTTTTTGGAAGGCTTTCAGCTATATTTTCAAAAGGCCAACCACAATAGCACTTTTTTGGTTGATTATTGTTTTAGGTATTATACTCTCTGTGGTTTATTTGAGCATAGATAGTTTGATAGGAATGCACTCTGGGCTGACTATTTTTTTGATGTTTTTAGTGCAACAAGTTTTTGTTTTTGGCCGAACATTTCTAAAAATAAGTACTCAAATAGCTGCCAAAAACTATTTTGAAACAAGACCTATAGAGTTAGAAAAAGTAATTGTGGTAGCTGAAACTGCAGAAGAAAACTAAAAAAATGGAGGCAGAAATAGTAAATAAAGTGGCCAATAGTGGCCTGATATCATTTGATTTGGAGGATTATTTCCACCAAGGCGAGCGTGTGGTTTACGATATCAAGGAAAATCTTTTTATGGGATTGATTCTGAAAGAAAAAGATTTTAGAGAGTTCCTGAAATCAAAAGATTGGTCGGAATATAGTGGAAAAAATGTAGCGATCATCTGCTCTGAAGACGCTATAGTACCTACTTGGGCTTACATGCTCTTGGCCATTCAGCTAGAGCCTTATGCCAATATGGTGGTTTTTGGAAGCTTGGAAGACTTGGAGAAAAAACTCTATGAACAAGCTCTTAATGACCTGGATTTAGCCCAATTTAAAGACCAAAGAGTAGTAGTGAAAGGCTGCAGCAATGCTCAGATTCCGACCTATGTTTATGTAGAACTAACCCGAAGGCTCAAGCCCATTGTAAAAAGTTTAATGTTTGGCGAGCCTTGTAGTACAGTGCCACTTTTTAAATCCAAAGTAGTTGCCTAATCTTTTCGATATCAGAAACATCTTCTTCACCATTTGGGGCTATGAAATGAGCCATTTGGAATTCTGGGCTACGGTTTCGGGTGGCTTGGCAGTTTGGCTTTCTGTGAAAGAGAATGTTTGGTCTTGGATTTTGGGTCTTGTGAATGTGGTTCTTGCATCAATTATGTTTTACCAAATTCAGCTCTATCCTGATATGTTTCTGCAAGGTTTTTTCTTTGTGACGAACATCATCGGTTTTTGGTTGTGGAAATTCCCTAAAGTAGAAAATGCTAACCTGAAAAACGAACTGAAAATCACAAAATTGGAGCCTAAAACTTCTGCATTTCTAATTGTTGGAGGATTGATAGCCACTTATTTGATGGGTACTTTCTCTAAAAACCTCCACGATATATTCCCGAAACTTTTCAGTCTTCCGAGTGCTTTTCCTTACATGGATAGTTTTACTACCGTGATGAGCATTGTGGCCACGTTTATGCTCATGAAAAAGAAAGTAGAAGCATGGTGGATGTGGCTCGCCATAGATATTATCAGCACCTACATGTATTTCGTAAAAGACGTAAAACTTTACTCACTTCTATATTTCGTTTTCTGTATTATTGCTGTTTTTGGTGCAGTGGAATGGACTAGGAAGTGGAAACAAGGAAGTTAAGATTTGGGAAATCGGGATGTCTAATTGATTTTTTTAAAAAAAAGCATAATTTTAAGAGTTAAAAATCGGGTTCAGTTTTTTATTTCCAATTGATTGTAAGTCTTTTTAGCTTTGAGTACTTTCGACCTACTTAGCTGGCAAAATCTACCAGGATACCTAAACTTATTGAAATAGTACGAAAGAATTAGACATTGTAGGTAGCCAAGTAGTAAATAAATTATTCAAACTGACCCAAAATCTCAACAACCGATTCCTGATAGACGATTACTGTTGAATTCCACTAACTATTAAATGTACAACCTTAAATTTTTTTAAGATTGTACGTTAAATTAAACTACCCATAAAATTTTGAGTCCAAATTATCGTATTAGTATATAGAAACTTTAAAGGAGATACATTATTAAACTATTTAATTCAAAACTACTTATATTTTTTTTCATAGGTATTGTAAATTTTAATACTTCAAATGCCCAAGATTTACCTGTAGGCTTTGTTTCTGAAACTATTGTTAACCATAACGCTGGTTTAATTGGAATTGAGTTTGATTCTTTAGGCAGAGCCTATGCCTATGAAAAATCAGGGAAATTATGGTTTATTAAAAATGACACCATTTCTTCTACCCCTTTTTTAGATATAAGTTTTAAAACAGCCGAATGTTGTGAAAGCGGTCTACAAGGATTTGCTTTAGATCCCCAATACTTGCAAAATGGCTATATATATTTAGCATATGTTATAAAAGAAGATTCCATACCTGGCAACCAGCTTGCTCCCGCTCCTTCTGTTGGAAGAATTAGCAGATTTACGGTTATTAATCCTGCCTCTACCAACCCAATAGTGGATATGAATTCGGAATTTATCCTTATTGGCTCGAACTTTTCAAATGGATGGCCCATTACTTATATTGGACATGTAGGAGGAGCATTGGCTTCTGGTACAGATGGTTCACTTCTATTCTCTGCAGGCGATGGAGCATCCTTTGGTGATGATAACGGCTCGGACACAACTTCGTATTTCCAGAAATCCCTTGATATAGGAATAATTACTTGGGATCAAAACATAGGTTCACTTAGAGCTCAAGAACTAAATTCTTTGAGCGGAAAAATATTAAGAATAGATAAAAATACTGGGCTAGGATTACCAGACAACCCTTATTATGATGGGAATAACCCGGGATCATTTGCTTCAAAAACCTATGCTAGAGGTTTGAGAAATCCTTGGAAATTACTCAAAATACCTCATACAGGTTCTATTTCGCAGCCTGGTAAATTTTTAATTGGAGACGTAGGAACAAACGTAGCAGAGGAGATTAACATTCTTGAAAATCCCGGAGAAAATTTTGGTTGGCCTTACTTTGAGGGTATTGATTTTGAAGATATTAATAGACCCCCCTCGCCACCAGCTGTTTGGAAAAAGCCTGCTTTAGCGATGAGAGACGCTATTTTTGGAAATATACATGGAAACAAAACTGAAGTAGGAACAATTTCTTTGCCTGGCGATAACCTAAGTGGAAACGCCTCCATAGTTATTGGTGATTTTTATCATGATTTTGCTTCTTATCCGGAAATCTATCATGACAACTTATTCTTTGGAGATTTTGTGAGTAAAAATATTTACCGCACAAAATTTGATGCCAATTATAATCCAGAATTTATATATAAATTTGGTACTTTAAATGACCAAATCGCAGCCATTAGGACTTCCCCTGTTAATGGAGATTTGTACGTTTGTGTAATAGACTTATCAAACGCTACCTTTGGACAAATAATTAGAATTAAAGCCACAAATTCTAACTCAAACCCAATTTCAAAGATATTTTTGCCTGTTAATTATGGTACGTCAAGTTATATTATTTCACCTGATGCTAGCTTATCTTATGACCCAAATCCTAATGATAGTCTTTCCTATCATTGGGAACTATCAGATGGACAGACGAGCACTGGCCTAAAACCTTTTTTTAAAGTTGGAGACGCTAATAATTTAAACTATAATTTTATATGGTTAAAATTAAAAGTTACGGATTCAACAGGTGCTTTTTCGCAGGATTCTATAAAAATTCATTTTAATACGCAAAAGCCTACAGTTGATAATATACTCGCTGATCCCAATTTGAATGAGTATGTTGATCAAAACGCTAGCAATAGTGCTCAGTTTACTGCCGCTGTTATAAATCCTACATCTGAACCTCTAAATTATAAGTGGGAAGTTTATGACAGCCATAACGGCCATAGGCACTTGGTAAATGTGAGCACAGACGCACAACCGAATTTTTCTTTACCTAATATTACTTGTGAGTCAGGTGCCAGCTATTGGGCCTTGGTTAGGTGTACCATTACTTCTGAAAAAGGATTATCAGATACCAAAGATTTATTATTTAGTAAAAATTGTTGGGGAACAAATCAAACACTAACTTTTGCTAAACCGTTGGATACTACCTACAACGTAAACAGAATTAAACTTACGGCTTCGGCTACATCATTACTTCCGATTACTTTTTTTACTACTTCTGGTCCAGGTTCCATCTACAATGATTCTCTCCAGTTTATGTCGAAACCCGGTATTATTACCATTAGAGCAACCCAACACGGTCAGGAAAATGTCCATAACATAGCACCATACAAAGAGCAAAGTTTGATTGTAAGGAAACCAAGAGTAAATCAATCATTAAGCTTTAATTTAATACCAAGTGCAAATAAACCCGCTTCTAGGTTGAAATTAAATGGAACTACCAATACAACAGATAGTGTCAGATTTCTAGTAATTAGTGGGCCAGCTCATATAATAGGAGACTCGCTTTTTGTTGATACTCTTGGCAAAGAAATTACCTTAATAGTCTATGTTGCAGGAACAGACGAACTAAATTTCGGATTTACTGAAAAGAAAATAACAACTTGTTTTGACGAAATCAATTTAACAACTTCTACAACGAATATTGATAATCCCATAAAGTCGAAAACTTTTATAATTTCAAATCAGCACCTCATCGACAACTGGAAATATTTTGCCGGAAATGCAATAGAACTTTTACCCGGTTTTAAAACACAATTAGGTTCAGTTTTTGAGGCCAAAATAGCTGGTTGTGATGAGAATTAGGCTTCTAAGGGCAATACCTCGATATTAAACATATTGCTTGAATACTAGCAAAAATTACTCTATCGAACAGTTCGTCTCAGAAATAAAATATAGACCATTGATTTAAAATAAAATTCAGCTCTAACCCGACTTTTTCTACAAGGTTTTTTCTTCGTCACCAGCAATATTGGTTTTTGGTGGTCGAAATTCCCGAAAGAAGAAAATGCCAACAAAAAAATGGATTAAAAATCAAGCAACTATAACCTAAATCCTCTGAATTTTTTTTGGCTGGCAGATTGATAGCTACATATTTGATGGAGGCTTTTTCAAAAAAACTTACAAGATATATTCCCGAAATTATTCAGTCTTCCAAGTGCATTTCAGTTTAAGAACAGTTTCACTACCGTCATGAGTATTATAGCCACGTTTTTACTCATGAAAAAGAAAGTAGAAGCGTGGTGGATGTGGCTGGCCATTGACATCTTCAGTACTTATATGTATTTCGTAAAAGACGCGAAACTTTATTTACTGCTCTATTTTATTTCTGTATTATTACTTTTTTGGTGCTAGTTAATGGACTAGGAAGTGAAGGAAGGACCCTTTTAGCTTGTAACTCCTTTCTTGTTTCCAAACAAACAAAAGAATTCGTTAACAACCTTTCCAGAAATACTGTTCGTCTGAATCATCTAATTTTCATAGCTGAATTTTTCTTAATTTTTAGTTGATTTAATGGCATTTATTCTAATCCAAATTAGAAGCTAATTAGAATTTACTTAGAAATTCTAATCACGCTTTTCCATAAAAAAATAGCATTATAATTTCGGTTTAAAATCAGAATAAATTGATTTCCCTCTATTTGTTTATGGTTAGAATTATCCATAAACCTAACCTCTTTTAGGTTTATTAATGAAGACACTCGTTGAAAAAACGCTATTAATTGCAACATTCACATTTGTAGTTTTTGTATGCTTCTACAATCTTAATTTTTTGGCTGTAAGAGCGTACGACGAAGGCAGAAATGCAGTAAATGCTTTCGAGATGTATCTCAATCCTACATCATTTTTATACACTACATTTGACAATCAAATAGACACATGGAACACCAAGCCACCTTTGCTCATATGGCTTCAAGTACTCTTTATGAATATTTTTGGGCCTGGAGAATGGGCCATTCGTTTACCTAGTGCTCTGGCCGGGATTGGTATCGCTTTTATGATTCTTTGGTTTGTTAAAAAATCGATTGGATCAACTTGGGTGGTTCTAACCAGTTGGTGTTTATTATTCTCCAATTGGTTATTCACGGGGGTTCACGTTTTGAGAACAGGTGATTACGATGCCACTTTTACACTTTTTTCGTTGAGTTTTGTTTTTTGTTTTTATAATTATTCACAATCTAGGCATATCAAACCCTTGGTGATTTCGTGCATTTTCCTCACATTGGCGATACTTACCAAAGGTATTGCAGCTTTTTTTTTCTTACCAGGGATCTTTTTGTTCCTGATTCTCAACAAAAAACTGAAAGAAATTTTGCTTTCTTTGAATTTTTGGAAGGCTATCATCATACCGTTGGTTTTTGGGGTTGGGTATTATTTACTTAGAGAAATTCTAACGCCTGGTTATATTCATCAAATTTGGATTAACGAAATTGCAGGGAGATATACACAAGTAGAGAACCATGGCAATGTAAAACAATTCGATTACTATTTTCAGCTTTTGCGAAACAGTTTCGGACTTAAGGTACTGTCACTTGCTGCTATTTCGATTCCATTGTCGTTCCTAAATAAAAAATATTTGTCTTTTGTTACGTATTTAACATTACTCACCCTAACATTTTTTCTCATTGTTTCCACCTCAAAAACAAAACTTTTTTGGTACATCGCTCCTGTAACACCGCTCATTAGTATTCTGGCAAGTATGGGTATTTTCTTGCTATTCGAAATAACCAAGGACTTGGTTAAAATTAAGCTACCCGAAGTAATTTACTTTCTAGCGGTTGTGTTTCTACTTTCCTACCCAAATATTAAGTCAGTTATTAACGACCGACTAAAACCTAGGGAAACCAACATACAGCAGTATTCATTGGCTTATAAACTTCGAAAAGCTCAAAAACTTAACAAACCTTTATCAGAAGAATTCAAATACGTAGACTTTGATCTTTACAAACCTCACTATTTGTTTTATTCGTATTTGTCAAATCGCAAATATGATTTTAGTAATTTCAATGAAACAAATATTCAAAGTTTCGATAAAATCGCAGCAGATATTCCCGCCCTCAAAGCATACATTGAGAGCAATTTCCCAATAGTGAAAAAAGAAAAATTTGAAGATCTCATTTTTTATTCGATAGCCGAGTTTTCACATTCAAATGACGCTCGTCTCTTGCGTTTCCAAAAACACTGGGATAAAAATAAGGAAACTAAGCAAATAGATATCTTGAGAGACCCAAGTGATTCCACCAGTTATATTTTGATTAAAAACGAAGGTTTCAAGTTGGCCAGTTTAAGTTTATATTTTAGAAGAACAAACCCTGACCAGACATTTGAGTACGATGTAGTCCACCTTTCTGACAACTGGGATTATAAAAACCACGAAGGATATGATTTGAAATTTATAAAACTAAGAAACCCCGCCAGCCAATTGGAATTAAAAGGCCTTGATTCTTCAGGCAACGAAATGTGGGTCCAAACAAAACCTTTATAACCAACCATTAACCTAATTGGGCTAGAGAAAATTGGCAATAGATTACTTCCACCCTCAATAGTTAAAAAAACAAATCGAATTTAACAATTTTCAGGATTGGAGCTGAAAGTATATTTGGGAGACCTTACTTGTCAAAATCACACAAACTGCTTCCCGTAAGCTTCGGCTTTTGATACAAATTCTTTTACTTTCTGCTCGTCGTCTTTTTTACAAATCATCAAAACACCGTCAAATTCTGCCACTATGTAACCTTTCAAATCATTGATGACCACTAATTTATCTTTCGGGGTTTTTATGATACAATCCTCCACGTTGAATAACATCGCCTTACCATCTATCACGTTGTTGACTTCATCTTTTTCAGAATTTTCATAAACAGATTTCCAAGTTCCGAGATCCGACCAACCGATGTCAGAGAGCACAACATACACGTTTTCTGCTTTTTCCATCACGCCGTTGTCAATAGAAATTGAGCGGCATCTTGGATAAGCAGTGTCAAGAGCTTCTTTTTCTTTGTCGGTATAGAAATGTTTCTGGGCTATTCTGAAGGCATCAGCTACTTCTGGTAGGTGTGAATCAAAGGCCTTTGTGATTGATTGCAAACTCCAAACGAATATGCCACCGTTCCAGACGTAGTCGCCACTAGCGAGAAACATTTCGGCCAGTTCTAGGTTGGGCTTTTCTGTAAATGTCCTTACTTTTTTTACTTCATTTACGTCGGTGTCGTCAAACTGTATGTAGCCGTAGCCCGTGTCTGGCCTAGTTGGTTTTATACCCAATGTGACCAAAACATCGTATTTTGATGAAAAATCTAAAGCCAGATTTATTCTGTTCCTAAACTCTTCCTCTTTCAAAATAATGTGATCCGCTGGAGCAACAACTATTTGTGCATTGGCATTTTGCTTAGCTATTTTGTACGATGCATAAGCTATACAAGGTGCCGTATTTCTACGACTTGGCTCTAATAGAATTTGATCATCCGTCAGAAAAGGTAACTGAGTCTTTGTAATTTCAAAATATTCTGGAGAAGTTACAACATATATGTTTTCGTTTGGACAAATACCTACAAATCTGTCGGCGGTTTGTTGAATAAGGGTACGGCCCGTTCCCAGTATGTCGTGGAATTGCTTAGGAAACGTTTGACGACTGAAAGGCCAGAACCTGGTCCCTACCCCTCCTGCCATTATAATCAAGAAATTATTCGATGTCATGTTTATTCAATATAGTTTTTCACACGCAAAGCTACGTTTTCTCTGACATTCATCCAAAAAAGATTATAATCGGCAAAATGCCAGATTTTAGTTTTTATAAACGCCTTGCCAAAAACCTTTGGTTTTTTGATCCATAATAACCCCTCAGAGGCTTTAGAAGATACTATTTGGGGTGATACTTTGAATTTCAGACCAACTGTTCCTTTATGAAGGGAATAATCCGTAAAAATATCTTCATTAGTCCAAATTATGGGATTCACGAGTTGTGACTTATGTAATCCATTTTTATAATAATCTGGAAAATAACCATTTGAAAACGTGTTCCAACTCACATACCCGCCAATTTCCTCAGGTTTTGTACTCAGTTTTATATTCTTAAACATGCTGTCATTTACAGGCATGCCCACCAAATACGCCGTCACAAGTTTTTCTTTAAGTGGTTTTTCATCAAAAAAATCTTGTAATAGTCTGATAGCATGCAAAGTACCTTGACTATGAGCAGCTATCAGGATGGGTCTGTTCTGATTGAAGTGGCTGAGATAGTACTCAAAAGCCATTTTCACATCGGAGTAGGCCAAATCCAAAGCCTTTTTAGCAGAGACCGAATCCTTTGTCAGGAAAACAGAATAATGAGCCTGTCTGTATCGTGGAGCATATACTTTACAGCTTCCGTTAAATACCGTTGCCTGGTTTTTAATGGCTGAGTTATCTATTTTGGCGTTCAGCTTTTGGTCTTCTGTAGAGGCATTCCACGTATACTCATTCTCCGGCAATTGGGTGTAAATAGTCGGATAAATATAAAACACATCAGCTGGGGCCTTGGCTTGATTATCGCCCATAACATTCTTGGATTTTGGAAGAAGGTCAGCCATATCGCTTATCGTAGGCAAAGCGGCCCAACTCTGGTTCTCCGAGTAATTGGGCACTTTAGGCAATGGCCCAACATTGAAGTCATTGATAATGAGAATTTTATTCTGAGAATTAGCCTCTAGTGACCCCACAACCATGAATAGTACGAATATTTGAGTAAAAATTATTCTAATCATTTTATGATTATTTTTTGATTTTATTGTATTGAAATAATTTTAATGCTTATTTTTGACCTTTATTTTCATTCATTAACCAAATAATGCTGCCTTAATTATGAGTAAAATTTACCCAAACCTAAAAAAATTATTCCTCTTTGTAGCTATTTGTCTTATTAATGTAAGTTTTACATTCGGACAAACAGTGATTTCAGGAATGATTTCTGACTCCAAAACCAAAGAGCCTTTGGTGGGTGTGAGTGTGCAAATCAAAGGAAAAGTAATTGGAACTATCACTGACGTAAAAGGAAAGTTTGAATTTACTACATCAACTCCATTACCACTTCAATTGGTAATTTCATCAGTTGGCTACAAAGCACAAGAGTATACTGTAAACTCCGAAAATGCAGCCATCAACATCAGTCTTGAAGACCAAGACATTATGGGTCAGGAAATTGTAGTATCTGCTTCTCGTGTAGAGGAAAGTGTAATGAAATCTGCCGTCACTGTGGAAAAGTTGGACCTTAGAGCTATCCGCGAAACAGCTGCTCCAAGTTTTTATGACGCTATCGCTAACATGAAGGGTGTGGATATGACAACTCAGGGCTTATTGTTCAAATCTATAAACATGAGAGGGTTTGGTGCCACAGGTAACCCTAGAACCGTGCAAATGATAGATGGTATGGATAACTCGGCCCCTGGATTAAATTTCCCAGTGGATAATATCGTGGGTATGCCAGAATTGGATGTGGAATCAGTTGAAATTTTGCCTGGTGCTGCTTCTGCCTTGTATGGACCAAATGCCATTAACGGTTTAGTTTTGATGAATTCGAAAAGCCCGTTTTTGTACCAAGGCCTTAGCAGTACATTGAAAACTGGCGTAATGAATGAAAGTAGTAGAACAAGAGCTACAACTCCTTTCTATGACTTTTCTATCAGATATGCAAAGGCTTTTAATAACAAAACTGCATTTAAATTAAATTTAGCGTATATCGGTGCAGACGACTGGGAGGCCAACAATTATACCAACTTAAATGTTGGCGGTGTAGAAAATGGCACTAGAGGTGCAGGTGTAGATCCTGATTATGATGGTCAGAATATTTATGGCGATGAAGTACAAGCTAACATGCTCACAGTAGCCAACGGACTAGTAGCCGCTAAACTTTTGCCAGCCGCAGCTACTGCTCTAATTCCAAATGCTCCTGTAAGTAGAACTGGATTTTTGGAAAGAGATTTAGTAGACTACAATACGAAATCATTTAAAACTAATGTGGCTTTACACCATAGATTTAGCGAGAAAGTTGAATTTATAGCTCAAGCCAATTTTGGATTGGGAACTACCGTATATACAGGAGCCGCTAGATACTCATTATCAAATTTTAGAATAGGCCAATACAAAGCTGAGTTAAAAGGAGATAATTTTAACTTGAGAGCTTATACAACACTTGAAAATTCAGGTCAATCGTATGCTTCGGGCTTGTCGGCACTAGGTATGCTGAACGAGATCAAACCACATGCAACATGGTTTGGGCAGTACGTAGGTGCTTTCGCACAAGCCAGAGGTGCTGGACAAGCCGAGGCGGCTGCTCACCTTACCGCAAGAGGGGTTGCTGATGCCGGACTACCAGCTACTCAAACTGATGCTCTAAACAACTTGGCGGAAAAATATCACAATATTTCTATTTCACAAGGTGGCGGTGCATTTGACGACAAATCTAAATTATTTCACGCCGAAGGATTTTATAATTTTAAAAATGAAGTGAAATTCATTGATTTAATGGTAGGTGCCAACGTAAGAAGATACCAATTGGCTTCTAATGGTACTTTGTTCGCTGATTTGAAAGAAGGTAGATCTGGTGTAATTAACATAGACGAATTTGGGGGATTTTTACAGGCATCAAAGAGCATGTTTAAAGACCATTTTAAGTTGACAGGATCAATGAGATATGATAAAAACGAAAACTTTGAAGGTCAGTTTACTCCAAGAATTTCTGGTGTATTTACATTTGGCCAACATAACATTAGATTGTCATATCAATCAGGTTTTAGAATTCCTACTACTCAAAACCAGTATATCGATTTGTTTGCAGGAGCGGGAACTTTAATTGGTGGATTACCAGAATTTGATGCGAGATATAAATTAGCCACAGGTATTCCTGTACAAAGTTTAGCTCCAGCAAATGTTGCTAAATATGCCGCAGATCCAGCTGTTCAAGCCCAAGCTACGCAGTATGCAACTGCCGCTGTTACTGCTCAAGCTACACCTGCAATTACGGCTGGAGTGAATGCAGCTATAGAGGCTCAAGTTAAACAAGGAGTTACTGCTGCAATTACTCAACAAGTAACAGCTGGAGTTACAGCAGCCATTACACAACAAGTTACAGCTGCCGTAACCGCTCAAGTTACGGCTGCCGTAAATGCTGCAGTTGCCGCTGGAACATTAACTCAAGCCGCTGCTGCCGCCGCTATACAAGCTCAGGTTGCTGCCGCCTTGCCTGCACAAGTTACAGCTGCCCTAACGGCTAATCTACAGGCTGAGGTTGCCAAAGCATTACCTGGAGCCTTGGCCGCAAATTTGAATACTGAAGTTGCAAAAGCTCTTCCAGGTGCATTAGCAGCAAATTTCCAACCTGCTTTCAACGCGGAACTACAAAAAGCATTAACTGCTAACGTTCCTGGTGTTGTAGCACAGGTATTACCTGCGTTTGCTCTGGCCAAAATACCTAAGTATCAAGTTAAAGCCCTACAGCCTGAAAGAATTCAATCTTATGAAATTGGATACAAAGGCTTAATTGGCAAAAAGGTGTTTATTGACGCGTACCATTATTGGAGTATATATACTAACTTTATCGGTGGCACTTCAATTGTTGTTCCTACTGCACCAGCAGGCCCGGGCTTACCTATCGAATCGGGTGTAGCTAGTGCCTCTACCCGTTTGGCATACTCAAGACCTTCGAATACTGGATCAGAAATTAGAGTAAAAGGTTGGGCTGGAAATATTAATTACGCCCTACCAAAAGGATTTAACATTGGTGGAAATATCGCCTTTAACGAACTAACAGGTTTTACTGTAACACCTGAGCAACAATATGCTGGCTTTAATACACCTAGATATCGTTATAATGTTAATTTTGGGAAACGTTTGGGCAGTGGAGATAAAGTAGGATTTAACCTATCGCTCCGTCACCAAGATTCATTTGTTTGGGAATCGTCTTTTGTGATTCCTACAACCACAACAAATAATAACTTTACTAACACTACTGTTCCTAAAATTACGAATTTGGATGCACAGGTAAGCTTAAAAGTACCGGCTATGAAGTCTATAATAAAAGTTGGAGGAACAAATATTGGGTCTAAGCCTTATTTCCAAGCTTTTGGTAGTGCTATGGTCGGAAGCATGTACTATGTGTCGATATCTTATGATGAACTTTTCAATAGATAACTAACCAAAAATTATTGGAAAATGGCCTTGGCCAAACTTCATAATTTTCTTTGGTTTATTAGAAAAAGACCTCCAATTGGGGGTCTTTTTTTGTGGTTTACCTTTGGTTCAGTTCCTTGGAAAATTTCTCCAAAATAAGTGTCATTCCAAATAAAGTTCACCTAGAAAACTACATGCCAAAAAACGAAAAGGATTGTTTCCTTAAAGAATATTATTCTAAAAGAAGCCTACCGAAATCTTAAAATTTAACTTTGCGAGCTTTGCGAAAACCCTTTGCGAATTTTGTGTGGAAAAAAATAACTCAGACTAGGATTCTCTACCAAAAATGATAACAAACCTTTGCGATTCTTTGAGAAAAACTTTACGGCCTTGCGTTAAAAAAAGTAACAAAAACTACCTCAAAGACTTCAAATATGAAATAACCTCTCCCTTCAAATCCTTGGCAGCTCCGATTATTCTCACAAATTGACTACCGATAATTGCACCCGATGCATATTTTGAGGCAGTTTGGAAGGTTTCTTTATCTTTTATACCAAAGCCAATTAAGCGAGGATTACGAAGATTCATGGCATTTACACGGTTAAAATACGCCTCCATTTCCGGTGTGATTCCTGATGTGGCTCCTGTAACACTAGCTGAGGAAACCATGTAAATAAACCCATCGGAAATTTCATCAATCTTCCGTATTCTTTCTTCTGAAGTTTGTGGGGTAATTAAGAAAATATTAAGCAAGCCATATTGGTCAAAAATCTTTTTATATTCTCTAAAATATTCATCAACTGGCAAATCGGGAAGGATGAGGCCATCGATTCCTATTTCCTGACACTTTTTAGCAAACGCCTCAATACCAAATTGATACACCGGATTAAGATATCCCATTAGAACAATCGGTACCGTAATGCCTTTGCCTCTAATTCCTTCCAATTGCTCAAAAAGAACTTTCAAAGACATACCATTCTCCAAAGCTTTCTGATTGGATTCTTGAATGGTCTCACCATCGGCCACAGGGTCCGAATAGGGCATTCCTATCTCCACAATATCCACCCCACCTTCTTGCAATGCCTCCAAAACAGTGGTAGTATCACTTAAATTCGGAAATCCAGCTGTAAAATATACGTTGAGTACTTCTTGTTTTCTATTCTGAAATAAGGCAGTGATTCTGTTCATTTGCTTTTTAATCTTGCCGCAAAATTAGACAATATTTCCACCGCACAATTGACATTTCTTAAAAATCACTACTTAAAAGCCCCATCATGGTTTTTATACCTTCAAAATAATTACCCAGTCGCAAGTTTTCGTTAGCACTGTGTTGGTTGTTATCTGCGTTTACTGTCGGTACAATTACGGCCGTGACTCCAAGTTTAGTCACGAATGGAGAAATCGGGACTGAACCGCCCATGGTTGGCAATTTGATTATCTTTTTATCGGTGGTTTTTGCAAGTGCCTTTTCCAGCCAAATGCCAATAGCTCCGTTTGGATCAGTATTAAATGCCCCGTATGCCGGCCTTGAACCGACTTTAATTATTTTCTCATATTTAGTCCTTTCCTCAGGTGTAGGATCTTGTTCAGTTATAAAATATCCGTTAGAAGCAATAAAATCCTTCACATTTTGAAGCAATTTCTCGGGCTTAGTAGCAGCTACAGTTCGGATGTCAATTTCGGCAACGGCTTTGTCAGGAATAATGGTGGCCGCCAAGGCTCCAACTTCTCCTGCCTTAAAGCCTCTAATGTTCAAAGAGGGATAAACTAATGCCTCCTGGTAGCTTTCTCCTACTTTATCGGGCGTTTTGATTCCTAATTTAGAGTTTATCAGAGACAAATCATCTGGGATTTCTTTTAGTTTCTGTTTGGCCTTGGCGTCTAATTTCACACCATCATAAAATCCAGGAATGAGTACTTTACCATCCTCGGATTTCATAGTTGCCAATAATTGAGCCATCCTTAGGGCCGGATTAGGAAGGTAATTGCCATAATGTCCACTGTGCTGAGGCGTGTAGGCACCATAAGTGGTAAGGGTCAGCGTGGCTATACCTCTGGCTCCAAAAGTTATGGTAGGTAAGTTAGATACATGTCCGGGTCCATCAAAAATCAGAAGCAAATCTGAAGACAAGGCAGACTTATGACTATCAATTATTCCTGGAAGATTAACCGACCCCTTTTCTTCCTCAAAATCCACCAAAATCTTTAGGTTATACGGTGTTTTAATATTTTGTGATTCTAATGCATCCAAAGCAGCCAATAACATCACCCCAGGACCTTTGTCGTCCGAGGATGCTCTGCCAAATATTCGCCACTCAGGATCTATTTTCTTTTGTAGATTTTCTATCGGTATGATTTTCCAGTTGCCATTTACCGCATTTTTTTGTTTCAAGACAGGCTTAAAGGGGTCTTCTTGAAACCATTCTGACGGGACAACAGGCTGTCCATCGGAGTGGTAATAGTAAAGAATAGTTTTGGATTTCGGATTTTGCGATTTCTTCTCCAACAACAGCACAGGAATTGTACTGGTCTCTAGTCGCCTTGATTCAAATCCCCTTTTAACAAACTGATTCTCCACCCAAACGACATTTCTCATGATGTCTTCCTTGTAATTGGCATCACAGGGTATGGACAGATATTCTAAGAACAGCGGAAAATGTTTAGTGCCGAAATGATTTGCGAGAGAATCAAATTTGGTTTTCTGGGCAAAAACATTGGGAAGTATTAAAAATAAAAAGACAACTTTTTTCATTATTCGGTAAGGAGATTTTTAGGTTCTACAAACTTATAGATAAGTAGCACAATTTGGTTTCGAGATTAAAGAATATTTAAAACTATTTGCTATTTTAGTATTACTGTCATCTGACTAAAATGAATTTACTTAAAAAATCTACCCTAAGTAGTCATTTAACCTTGATTTTATTTTCACATTAAAAACTACCCCCTTACTGACTGGCGTCGCCTCGCCGGCGGGGCCTTCATTTTTTTTCGAAAAAAAACGAAGCAAAAAAAACTGCACCCTGCAAACTCACACAGTCAAAATTCTCATATCCCAGTAGTTATAAAAATATTCCCTTTAGAGAATTTTGACTGTGTTCAAACAGTGCAGGGGGCGATATAAAGATTTCATTTTTTTTATTTTATTTTTCACGGATGACAGTATTTTAAAGTCATAAGGATATTATATAATTTCATTTTAAAAGGTCATTTTGAGCATTTTAAATATTTTTTTTACAAATATGATGATTTTTTATATATCTTATTACCAATACTTTAAATTACATATATTGTTCTTTTTAAGTACTAAAAGTATGAAATGAACATAAGAATATTTTTTTGGCACAAATATTGATTCCCTACAATCGTATCCCAATAATAAGTTTTTGCTTTTCTAAATTTCTTGTATGAAAAATCATTTATTCTATCTGGCCGCGGCTGTTTCGCTGATAGCTTTAAGTTCTTTTAAAGACAAAAATCCAAGTTCTAAAGGCTCGCCTAAAATGGCCAACTATGAAATATTTGGAGATAACCATTCCTCTACTCCAATCCTTGATAACGAACTTTACGACCACGTGTATTATATTGTTAGCGGACATGGTGGCCCAGATCCTGGAGCCAATGCCAAAGTAAACGGCAAACTTGTGGCCGAAGACGAATATGCCTATGATGTAAGCTTAAGACTGGCCAAAAATCTACTCATGCACGGTGCCAAAGTGTACATGATTGTGCGAGACGAAAATGACGGCATTCGAGACCATGAATACCTTGAAACAGACACCGACGAAGTAGTTTGGGGCGGCGAAAAAATACCCTTGAATCAAGCTGCCAGACTTAGACAAAGAACCCAAATTATTAACGAGCTTTATGCCGAAAACGCACGCAAAGGTTATGAAATTCAGAGAGTTATAGAAACACATGTGGATTCGCGATACACCGACAATAAAGTTGATATTTTCTTTTACTACAACGATCGCAAGCCCGAAAGCAAGCAATTGGCCGAAGGAATGTATGATACAATTAAAAAGAAATACAACGCCAAACAAAAAGGTCGTGGCTACACTGGAGAAGTAAAAGCACGTGATCTTTGGATGATAAAGGAATCAAAGCCGCCTATAGTTTTTATAGAATTGGGTAACATCACCAACGAATTTGACAGAAAACGTCTGCTTTTGGCAGACAACAGACAAGCCATAGCTAACTGGTTTGCACAAGGGCTCATGAATAACTAGGATTATTTATAACATACACAAAGAATGCCGGAGGCCGAGAGGTTTTCCGGTATTTTTTTGTTCCAAAAGGTCGCTAGGCGGCTCTTCTGTTTCTATCAAAATATAAACCTCCAGCAATTATGGAAATCACAAAAATGACACTTAAAACCAGAAGAACGGGAGTATTATTATTTAATTGTAAAGTCTGCCCCACCAAAACCATACATGCCCAATCAGTTGGTCCAGCGTTAGGGTGAAGCTCCAAAAACTCCAATTTGGCCTTTTGTAATGCTTCGTCTTTGGATAGACCTTGGTTTAGATATATGTAGAAAAGCTCAGTAAGTTGATAGGTGTTTTTGTCTTCCACACTCCAGAGGGAGGTGATGGTGGCAGGAATTCCTAACATTGAAAAACCTCGTGCAAGGCTCAATACACCTTCGCCTTTGGCCAGTTTGCCGACGCCCGTTTTACAAGCCGAGAGTACCAATAGTTGGGTATTAAACTGATCTTCGGCATTGAGTTCAGAAATTTTCAGGGCATCGTCAGCAAAATAAATCTTGGGCTCGGTGTCTAGGCTATCTGCGAATGCATGAGTAAAAATCTGAACTATTTTGTGGTCTTTAGCTTGCTGCAGAAATTTGGCCTTTGTGGCTACCTTTCCGGTAAAAGTATTTGAAAACCAATAGTTTTTGGCCACATTTCCCAAGGTTAGGTCAGAAGTTTTGAGGGAATTGAGCTGATTATTAAATTCGACAGGAGCAAAACCGACAAATGACTGATTTGGCCAAAATTTAGTTTCTACAGCTTTTTTAAGCAAAAACTGACCCGAATAAGTATAAGAAATGGCATAATCTTTTAGCAAATATTGTGCACTGGCGGCCGAAGAACTCAAAGCTTCGAAAGGCATAAAAACACCGTCTTGAGAGATAATCAGGTGGCCTTTCGGAATATTCAGCGGTTTAATTAGTTTTTGATAGATAACAGAACCCATTGATAAAATTCTGGCAAAATCCGCCTTGGTGCCTTGATTGGTGGCCAAGAAATTTACAAACTCTTGATTTTGAGCAACATCATATTTAAACTGTTTGACCTCCGCCTTGGTTGGGGATATGACCATGGCATAACTGGCCGAATCTCCAAAAAAGTAGGAAACCATGTTTGCATTTTTGTCTTTGAAATTAGTTTTCAGATATGCCTGCATTTGTTTCAAAGTGCCGATTTGGGTATTGTACTTGAGCTGATAATACGCTGGATATTTTGTTTCCAAAGATTTCACAAAACGTTCTTGTTGCTCTTGTAAATCAAACAATTGGCTGTTTAGTTTCTCTTTCTCTGTGGCCTTCGTTTCGGCTTCTATTTTGGTATTGAGTTCTATTATTTTCCTTTGAAAATCTCGTTCTTTCTCTTGATCGGTCTCATTGAGTTTTTGTTTGGCACCCAATTCATTTAGCTTATCATTAAGCATAACCGCCCGACTTTTCTCCATGAAATAATAGGCTTTTTCGTAGTCTCTTAGGAGATAGCAGGTTTCGATGGCATTTTCGTAAAGTGAGCGGGTTTTGTTTCTCCAGAAGTATTTGGAGAGTGTACCTGTGTGTTCTTGACGCATGAAGTCTACTAAATGATCTGCATTAAATAAAGAGTTAATTCCATTTTGAAGAAACCTAGTTTCATTGTTCTTTTTAAAATCTTGTTTTAAAATTTTAGAAAAATTAACAAATAAATCAAGCAAATAGCCTTTATTTTCAACTTTTAAAAAAACTGGTGTATACTTACTTACAATTTGATTATTATAATTGATATTATATAATTTAAATGCTTCCGTTAAATGATAAATCGCATTTGAATAATTGCCAATTTTTGAATACAGAACACTAATATTATCATGTATTCTAACTTTTAAATTTATATTTTCTACAATTTCTAAGCTTTCTTTATAAAGATGTAATGCTTGAGAATCAAAACCATTTTGCCATAGAATATAAGCCCAATTATTTTTAACCATTGCCATCCCATAATTTGATTCAGCTTTGTAAAAAAAGAAGTATGATTTTTTAAAATATTTTGACATTTCTAAAAAATCCTGTTCCGAACTTTCTAAAATAGCTAAATTTGAATATACTTCTCCGTAAAAATGATTCTCATTCTTTGTTTTCGGGGAACTCGATAATGATAAAGCAGACCACAAAACGCCTTTTGCATTCTTTAAGTCCCCTAATTTTTGGTAACTCTCAGATAATTTAGTTATCGAAGCAAGTAAATATTCAGTATTTTTAAGATCCTCAGCTATTTTTTTTGAAATTTGAGAATATTTGATTGATCTGCTATAATCACCTTCAGAAATTGAAATTCTCGAAAGTAAATCCGAAGCTTGAAAACTAATGTCTATTTTAGAAATAAATTTTTTACTTAATGCTAAAGCTTTTTCCAAGTATTTTTTACTTTCCTTTAAATTTTGGTTTTCAGATTCGTAAAACAAAAGCCCAAGATTCAAATAACTATTAGCGAGATTTTGTTCACTTATATATTTTTTATTCTGTGAATTAATTGCTACGGCCTCCAATGTATATGCGATTGCTTTAACTAAAAATTTATCATTTTTATTATCTAATCCGAGAAACCTATACCTCCTTCCAATAAAATGGTTTATTTTAGCAAGGTTAGAATCTTTTGGATACTTACACTTGTTCCAATCTTGTTTTATTTTCTCAAGAAACTCAATAGATTCTTTATCAGCTAAATTAGAGGACTTCTCTATTTCATTAGTAACTTGTTCAAATTTAAGACTTTGAGAAAATAATTTTTGTGAGAAAAAAAATAGGCTAAAAGACAAGAGAAATTTATTCATCAGGATACAAACTATTTTGCTCTATTTTCTTGGAAATGTATATTTAATACTTTTTCAACAAAACTTTCCCATTTTTTGAAAGGTTTGTTGCACGCCAAGTTGATTCAATCTTGTAATTCAAATCTTCCCGATAGGTCCCGTATCCATTATCAAGTAGTTTATCTTTTCCATCCAATTGATAATCGAGACTTTCCACTACAGGAGTTTGAGCTAAGTTTTTTGAAAAAATGTGAGCAGTAACTATTGGCGTTGAAAATGATGAACCCCAGCTCGCAATTTTTCTTTCAAATATCTTTGAGGTGTTTTCATTAGTATTAGTCAGAATAAATGGAAAGTGAAACAAATAATCCCCTGTTCGATAATTATCACTTTGAACTCCAATATCTATAAATTCATCAGAATAATTTTGATTTGCTGCTTGAAAAATATCGCCGTTAATATTAAATGTCGTTACAGAAATTACGTTTTCGAAAATCGGGCTATAGGCCGCAGGGTAAAACATTTTCTCACGCATTGAAACGTTTCTTAAATTTTTCGCATCTAATTTTTCGCATCTATCACATTCTGAATCAGAATTTCCAGCTGCTGCTACCAATAATACTTTACCATTTTTTAATCTTGTTAATCCTTTTTCTAATGCCCAATTTCTCTTTCCATAGTAACCCCAACTTGCATTAATTACTCGAATTTTTTTAGAATTTTGCATTTGATTATAAGCTAAAACCTCTTCAAAAGCACAAAGTGCATCAAACAAGAAACCTCGTTTATTTTCATCAAGTGTTATTAACGGCAAAAATTTATGAGAAGTGGTTTTCAATTCTCTTTCTAATAAATATGTAACAAAAGTGGCGTGCAGAGGTAATTTTGAAAAAATAGAATCGTTTTCTTTAACAAAATTCCAACCATTTTTCCCAAAATTCTCAAAATTTTCAGAGTTATTTTCCCATAAGTTTACATAATTAAAAGAAGTATCTATTTGGGTGTCAGTTACAGCAATAATATATTCATTATCATTGACATCATCACTATGAGATCCAATTTGACGAGTATTTAGAGAAAAACCTTTAGGGAAATTTTTAAGTTCGGATATCAGTTCCGAATTACTTTCCAAATTATTTTCAGGAATTTTAATTTCTAAATTTAAAGCTATATCTACCCCCAACTCGTCACCATTTGCCCCTCGGGCTCTTGGATTCGAGCCATCTGCTAATCCATCTCCAGATTGTATATCCTGAAACACCCCCCGACCTGCACTCCATAGTTGTAATCCCGGGTTTGATTTACAAGAATCTATTTTTTCATACCCATTTCGTCTCAAGCTACTTTCTATAGCGGGCAAGTTTTCCAAGTTTTCTTCATATACAATTACCATGTTTCGTTGACCTTCAATTTGATTTTCACATAAACTATTCCAATAGAATAATGCCCCAAGTAAAAACACTAAAATTACCGCGACAATTAGATAAATTATCCTCTCATTATTTAAGAAAAAATATACTGCATAAATTAAAATGAATAGAACTATTAATCCGATTAACGAATATTCTGGAACTGGGGAATATGAACTAATCATAGGAGAACACAATACAAATAAATTCATTGGCTTACTTTCACTTTTTGTAAAATTATTTTAGTGACAACTAAACAATACTTGCCACCCCCTCCAACCATTTTCCATTAAACGGTACCTCTATTTTTCAAAATCCAGCAAATCAGCCCCAAAAAGACCCTCTTTTTTGATTTCTTCTAGCAAAACTTCTGCCTTTTGTTTTTGGCCTTGCTGCAAATATGTTAGGGCTAAATAGAACTTGCCTTTGTTTTCTAGAAGCTCCGTATTTTGGGATAATTTCTCGAAAAACTGGATGGCTTCGGGGTATTTTTTGCCTTTTAGGGCCGATAGGCCTGCAAACTCTAGTGCTTTGGGGTCATTTAGCTTTTCGAAAACTTCCAAGGCTTTGGTGTATTCGCCTTCGTTGTAATACTGCTTACCCAGCTCCAAGCTGTCTTCTTTGGCGTCCATCTTTACCGGCAATGTGCTCAGGTTTTGGTCGATGTAGTTTTGGGCCAGTGTTTCTAGGTTTGGCTCTGAGTTTTTGGCAAAAAACCACCAACCTGCCACCAATAGCAACACAGCCGCTATGCCCGCAGACAAAATGGTAAACATAGGCACCTTGGCTTTTGGCTGAGAGGTCCACTGTTTGTGTTTGTCTAGCAATATTTCGTCTCTCAAAATAGACTTAGCTTGGGCGTGAAATGCCACAGACTCCGCAAAGGCGGTATCTGCCATTATTCGCTGCTCCACCACCGCCATTTCCTCGGCCGAGAGCATTCCGCCCAGATAATCGTCTATCAGTTTTGTGTCATTTTCCATACATCTCCTTTAGTTTGTCGAGACAACGCAGCCGTGTGGTTTGTGCCACCGCAGCCGAGCTGTATCCGTATTCAATGGCCGACTCCTTATCCGTAAATCCCTCCGCCCAACGGCTGAGCAATTCCTGACAGCGATCTCCCAAGGTCTTTAATAGTCGGCTTAGTTTTTCATGGTCTTGTTTTCTGATGATCTCCAGTATTACTGACCGTTGCGGGTCTCGGAGGGGTTCCAGCACCGTGTCTAAGGACTGGCTCATCTTGTTATTAGTCGAAATTTTTCTTAGAGCATCAACACATTTGTTGTAAAAAATCAGATAAACGTAAGTTTTTAGACTGGAACGCTGCTCAAACCTCCCAGAACCGATGTGCTCGATGACCGTCAAGATGGTATCTGAGTAAGCCATCGATGCATCTTCCTCGCTCAGTTTGTGTTTGTAGGTGGCATCTTTTATCAGATACCTGTAGTTTTCATACAGTTTGTTCTCAAATCCCTGCCGTTTTGTGCCGCCCAAACGGATTCCCTCTACAATATCTTGCTCCGAAAATTTGCGTTGGAAGAAATTCATTTTCAGCGATTTACAGGTTTGGGTTATACAATTTTAAAAAAACTTTTGAAAAAAAACAAATTTTCTGTTGGTGTTTTTTCTCAAGCTACGACTAAACCTACTGAATGCATTCAAATAAAAAAAGGCGAATGACGAAAAGCCATAAATAGAGTAGTCAGTAAATCAAATAAATTTAAAATAATGGCAAATATTAGTAATGTTAAGCTTGACATATCCCAAGTTCCTGGTCAACCCAAGCAAAAAAAAGTTACCGTAAGTTATCAAATCCGCTTCAATAGTGCTGAAGAGCTAGCAGGGTCTGTTTTTAAGGAATCTGTTACTATTCGAGGCAATGACGTAGGTCCTGATCAACATTTATTTAGACTAAAGTCCCTTTTTGTTAAAGCACAGCCAGGAGTACTTAATCGAAGTTTTTCTAAAAATGTTCATAGAGAAAAATTAGATGAAGATGATGACTTTGGTTTTTTTGGAGTAAAGATTAGTTTCCAAGATGAGGTTTATGCAAATGTTTGTCTTGAACCATTTAACCCTCAAGGTGATTCTTCTAATTCTAATGAAATAGTTAGATTCTTCTAATCTAATCAACGCACAGAGTAATTTTCCAGATAATTCTGTGCGTTTTTTCTTCCCTTTTAGGATACAAAAACCATGAATGCATATTTAGCCAAGCACTAAATCTTCTGAATGCGTTCACATAAATATTTTTTCTAATCATTTTAAATTTTTCAAAACAATGAAAACATTAGTTTTATCAATTATTTTATTGAGTGGTGTAGCATTTGGAAATTACAACGGCAAAATTAAAAATTCAAATGGTGAAGCTGCTCGGACTGGTAAAAAGGGTCAAAAAGTGGCTGCGGCTCAAAAAAAGAATCAAAAAGTAGTTCAAATCAAACCTAAAAAAGAAAAAGAATCTGAAAGTATCCTTGATAATCCTTACAAGAAAATGAACGATTTATTTTCGTCTTGCTGTAGTACCTGTCCGATTTACAGACCTTGTGAATAACGATAATTGAAATAATCTTATAAATTTGGGTTAGATATCTAACCCAAATTTATGAATCTTGAAACCTTGCTACCAACGATCTATAATTATATCCTATTAATTCCGATTTGTATTGCATACTTTAAGAAAAATGTACTTTTGGAAGAACTTAACCATTTGTTATTTTTATTAATTGGAAGTTTCCTCATTGGATTTTTAGAAGCATATTTACCAGTTAAAAGCTGGTTCGGATTAAATAATAATTACTTCCTAACTTATTTCTTAGTTTATTTTAGTTTTTACCTAAAATATAAAATTTTTGAAAAAATTTCTACAAAAAAAAACGCTAATTATTCAAGAGGATTTTTGTACTTATCACCATTGATTTTACCCATTCTAATAATTTTTAACGGAAATGATTTTATTTCATTTAGTATACTTAGAATTATTGAAGCCGGGTATTCTATTTGGTTAAGTTTTACTTACATGATTAACTTATATCGGTATTATTCGGGAGATTCATTGCGAAATGAACCGATGTTTTGGGCAGCAAACGGAATTTTAGGTTTAGGTGTTGTCAATTTTATTTTTTATTCTTTTGCGAATTCTTTTTTTAATTATTCAGTTGATTTGTTCAGATATTTGGCAAATTTTTACCTCCCAATTATTTACAGTTTTTTCTATTTGTTTTTTGCTGTTAGCTACACAAATCTAAAACAGAAATAAGTGAAGTATATATTTATTTTTTTCATATTAATTTCTTCTGACTTGCACGGTCAGGATTTGGAACTTGTCGTCAACAATAAAAGAGTAAATTCGGATACCACAATTATCTTAACTGCCAAAGAAAAATCTCTACACTTTTTCATTAAGACAAGAGGTGATTTTTCATATCAACTATATCCTCAAGAAACTTCATGGATTAAACTAGACTCGAATAATTATTGCAACTACAATCAACTAGTGGGTAAAGAATATAAACTTTTAATCAGAAACAATTACACCAATAAAATAATTAGGACATGTTCATTGGAAATTGAAAAGCCTTTTTATCTAACATGGTTCTTCCTTTTTTCCATGCTATTCTTCGGTGCCATGATTTTGGGTATGATTATCTACTTCTTTCTTCTTTATAAATTTCGGCAACAAGCCAAACTCCAAAAAGTACGCAACAATATAGCCGCCGACCTCCACGACGACGTGGGTGCTACACTGACCAGTATCGGTTTTTTTGGGGAGTTGATTCGGCAGAAAATCATTAACAGAGCCGAACCAGCAGATATTTTGCCCCTGCTCAGCAAAGTGATAGACTCGTCGAAAGAAAGCGTGGAAACCATGCGTGGTGTGGTGTGGACCATTAATCCCAATAATGATTTTGCAAAAGATTTTTTTGAAAGGCTCAAATACTACGCCAACGAAATGCTTGCCACTAAGAGCGTTGCACTAAACTTTGAGATTGAAGGTATTGAGCAACAAGAGTTGGGTATAGAGGTTCAGCGTAACCTTTTTTTGTTTTTCAAAGAAGCCATCAACAATGTTCTGAAACATGCCAAAGCCAAAACGGCTACCGTCAACATAAAAATGGAAAACAGGAAGTTTTGGATGAAAATATCAGACGATGGCGTAGGCTTTGACCTAAATGAAAACTTTGAGGGCCACGGACTGGGAAGTTTGAGAAAACGTATAGAGAATCTGAATGGAGCTTTTGAAATAAAAAGTGAAGTGAATGTCGGCACCACTCTCGAAGTTTCGATTTTTCTCCCCTAAAATTAGGGGTTTTTCTGGCAGCCAGACTTTTGGAATTTTATGCAAATTATTTTGGAATGATAAGAGTCGCAATTTTTGAAGACAATGCCCTCATCAACGAAGGTATCAGATTGATGGTAGAAAGTCAGGCCGACATGCTGATGGCCGGAGCTTTTCGTGATGCTCGAGGAGTGCTGAACAAAATAAGAAAAACCAAGCCCGACGTAGTGTTGATGGACATCAATATGCCGGATGTAAACGGCATAGAGGCCGTGACCGAAATCAAGAGGGAGTTTCCGGAGATTTTGGTGATGATGCAGACCATCTTTGAAGACGACGACAAGGTTTTTGCGGCCATTTGTGGTGGTGCGTCGGGCTATATGCTCAAAGGTACTTCACCCGAAAAAATGCTGGAGGCCATCAGAGAAATGACCCGAGGTGGCTCGCCGATGTCACCGAATATTGCTCGTAAAGTCTTGTTTATTTTTCAGAATCAGTTCAAAACCAACAAAGAAGAATACATATCGCTGACTCCCAAAGAAAAAGAGGTACTCCGGTGTCTCGTAGACGGACTCAGCTACAAAATGATAGCCGATAAGTTGTCCGTAACCTTTCATACCGTAAACGACCACATCAAAAATATCTACACCAAATTACATGTGAACTCCGCCCCCGAAGCCGTATCTAAGGCCTTGAAAAATAAGCTGTTGTGAATATATTGGAACACGGATTTGATGGATGAGACACGGATAAAATAATCTGTTGTTAATCAGTACTTTATATTTCCTCAAGATTTCCATATTTATTTCCTCTAATGGAAAGTATTGATTTTTATTTAATAGAAATCAGTAAAAATCACGTCTTATCAGTGCGGCAGCCGATGCTATTATCTGTGCTCTTATTGATTAGCGGAATAAGATATTTAAATCCGTCTGGACCGCCGGAGCCGTCTCATCCGTGTCACATCTGTGTCATCTGTGTTCCTTTAGCATTTTCGAATTCCAAAATTGCTCTAGTAAAATGCTATCGCATACAATATTGCTGTCGCAAATTGCTCTCCCATACAATATTGCTGTCGCAAATTGCTCTCGCAATTTTCCCCTAAGATTAGGGGTTTACTACCATTCAATTAAGAAGGAATTTTGGCTATCGAATTTTCTTAAAAAAAAATCGTTGAATCGTGTTGGTGTTTCTAATCGCCACACGACTAATACCCAAAAAACTAATTGAAAGATGGAAAATCTACAAATACACATCGGTGGCAGAATGCACGTTCGGCCAGAAAAAATTAAACTCCTCGAAGCAGACATCAACTATACGACCATTTTCTTTCAGGATGGCACAAAAGCGGTGGTTTCTACCACCATGGGCACCATTGAAAGCCGGTTGCCTAAGGAGGACTTTGTAAGAATTAATCGTCGTACGGTGGTCAACCGTTCGGCCGTTTCGCACTATTTCATCAGACCCAATTACGATGAGGTCAAACTTCAAGATGCTTCTTTCCTGAAAGTGAGTCGCAGAAGAAGAATGCAGATGCGGTCGCTGCTAGTAACTCAAAAATGAAACCTTAAAACAAAACTTATATGAAAACCTCTAACTATTTACTCTTTTTGGCAATTTATGGGGGAATTACTGGTATACTGATGCTTTTTAATTCCTCAGAAACTTTGAAAATGTACGGCGTCGTGCCGGTCGATCAATTTCATGTTGCCATTTTTCAATACCTCGGCATTTCTAATTTCTGTTTGGCACTGCTAACCTTTTTATTCAGAAACGACACCCAAACCAAAAATATCAAGAATGTATTATTGGTTTCTGCTTTGGTAAACATAGCTAGCACATTTAAAGGCTGTTATGACATATTCATCCAAGACGTACCTGGTAATAACTTCTTTTGGGCAGATGCCATTTTTAGGCTTGTGGTAGGTTTAGTGACGTTGTTGGTCTATTTTAAAATTTCGAAAAAACGGTTTAACATTCTCTTAAAATAAAAAAACTCATGAAAAAATTAATCATTACTCTCCTCTTTTTTGTGGCTTTTATTGGTCTATACGCCCAAAAAACAGCTCCCAAACTAACATTAGAACAAGTTCATCAGCTCAATGGTGACATAGAGAAAAAACCAGCTGAAACATTCCAGAAATACGCCACCGAAGGTTTTGTTTTTACTAATGGAAACGGAAAGTCTTATAATAAAACCGAATTGCTCTCTGTCTACAATTATATGATCCAAGACAAACACGAAACCTCTGAAGAAAAAATACAGCAAATAGGCAATACTGCTATCATAACTGGTAAAATCCATCAAAGGTTTCTTCAGAAAGCTGACAGAAAATTAGTGAATGACTACTTGGGTGTGTTCACTTATACCTTTGTTTATCAAAATAACAATTGGATGATGGCAGCAGCACAACATACCAATTTTATTGCTCCCAAAACGGAAGACGAAACTGCCATAAAAAGTGTCCTCTTAGGCGAAACCGCTGCATTTAAACAGAGTAACGAAAGCAAAGCACTCGCTTATTGGTTAAATGCACCATATATATCTCATTATTACACAGCCGCAGGTCTGGGCTACGTAAGAGGCGAGAAACTTATAACTACTTATAAAAATTTCCTCAAAGATCATCCAGAAATTGATAACTCTGCAACCGATTTTCACGATTACATAATTCGGGTAAATGGCAATGCGGCATGGGCAACTTGGATTTCGGAAGTCACTTCAAACAACAAGAAAGTAACCGTTCATAGGGCATCTTATTTAGAAAAAACGAATGGTGAATGGAAAATAGCCTCTATGCATAGTACTGAGGCGAAATGATTTAGTGAATTAATAAAATAACATTAATGAAAATGAAAAAAACAATAACCCTTTTTGTGGTAATGTTACCGCATATCATCCTAGCCCAGAAATCTTTTACTGAAGCCGATTTCAAGGCAATGAATGCTCGCTATTTGAAAAACCCTGTTGCCTTTATGCAAAATGAAACTACGCCAAATTTTGTGTATACGGGCACTGACGGAATAGTACGCGACAAAGTAGCAAGTCTCAAAATCTACGATGTTTTGGAGGAGATTTCAAGAGATTATAGCAATATTAAGGTCCAGCAAAATGGTGCAGGTGCAGTAGTTACAAGTCAAATGAAACATACCGTGATAATAAAACCAACAGGCCAAAAAAGAATTGATGATGAGGTTCTTACAGCCACGTTGGTGAATCAAAATGGCAAATGGCTTTTGCAATCTGCCGTTCATTCTATGGCACCTGTAGATATAAATAGCGAAGAAGCTGCCATTAAAAAAGTAATTGAAGGCCAAACTCAAGCTTCTTACGACCGTGACCTTGAAAAATCGCTTTCATATTGGGCAAATGTGCCTAATGCCAGTTATGTGTTGACATCACTGAACGCCAACCTTACGGGATTTGAGCAAATCAAAAACACCTACACCTATTTTATGAAAGCCAATCCAACGCCAGATAAATCAAAAATTGAGGCCAGCTACAAATCAATAACCATCAAAGGCAATACCGCTTTTGTAAAGCATGAGGAAGCATTTACCAACGAAAAAGGCAACACCACCAAACAAAACTGCCACCGCTATCTCGAAAAAATCAATACGGAATGGAAGTTGGTAGGCTCGGTAGTTACACCTATGCCAACAATAAAAACGGATGACGAAGTAGCCATCAAAAAAGTGATAGAAGCCGAAACTCAATCTTACCTAGATGGGCACCCAGAAAAAATAACAGATTATTGGTCAAGAAAACCATCTGATGAATTCCAGAGCCAGCAGATTGTAGCTTGGATTGGCCAGCCTTATGCCAAAGCTGAAACATTAAACAAACTCAATGAAGCCGCCAAGAACCTAGTAAAAAAAAAAGACATCAAAATAGAGCGTGAGGACTTCGAAATCAGAATCAACAAAGACATGGCCTGGGCTACCTACACCCAAAAAGCCATCGCCAACGGCACGGTAGCCCAAACCATCCGCGAAACCCGCATTTTGGAGCGTATAGGTGGCGAATGGAAAATTGTTTATGTGGGTGAGCAGGGGGTGAAGTAAAAAAATATAAAGTATTGTAAATAAGTAAATTATGAAAAAGTTACTGCTTTTTTTTGGGATTGTATTGGCCAAAATTGGCTGGGGGCAAAGTATAACTGCCTCGGGATTTGAAAACCCACCACCAACTTTTTTAAATCCTAATGGACTTTACACAAAAGGTAGCGTCGTAAATGGGAAAAATTCATATTCCAGAAGCATTGGGTACAATGCAAATGGTTGTAATTGTAGTGGCATTATGTATATTGAATGGAACGCAACGAACTTACGTTGGCAATTCAGATTCAATGCCAGCCAGAGTTTATGTAATTTTTGTCCATTTGCTTCTGGAACATATTTCACCAATACTGCGGATATTGGAATGTCGCCACCTTGTACTGGGTGGTCTTCAGGATCAAGTTTAACTGGAGACTGTAATTCAATAAATCCTCCCGATCCCCCAGTTATTTCCTCGAGTGCTACCGCAGTTTGTGCTGGAACAAGCGTAAACCTCACCGCCACGGGTTGCTCAAACACAGTCAACTGGAGCGATGGGGGCATAGGTGCCACGCGAAACAATGTAATTTTCAATGCTAGCTTAACTCTGACTGCAACTTGTAATAATGGTCTAACAAGTGGAAATTCGAATAGTATCAGTATTACGGTAAATCCGAAACCCAACTTGATTATAACAAATCCAGCTGCAGTTTCACCACCGAATACGGTCGACATTACATTATCTACCTTAACGGCTGGAAGTACGCTAAATGGTGCAACACTAAGCTATCACAGCGATGCCGCTGGAAATGTAACACTTACTAACCCACCGCCTAGTGCCATTAATATATCTGGTACCTATTATATAAAAGCACTGACAACTACTGGATGTGCTGATATTAAACCCGTTTTGGTTGTAATAAATGACTGTGGAACCCCTGTGGTTCTTCAAAGCCCAATAGATGACTACAGCTCTGGAACAACCCTCAAAAAAACCAATGAAACTATATTGGCAAATAATAAAATAACAGGTAATGCCAATGTGGTTTACCGCTCAAACAAAAGTGTTACACTCGACCCTGGTTCTCTTGGTAATCCAGGGTTTAAGGCAGAGGCCGGTGTAGTATTCAAAGCCGAAATAGGCGGTTGCAACTAAAAAAACTATTACTTAAATGAAAATTATTTTAACTATCCTATTTTCAATTGCTGGCTTGAATCTGACCTACACACAAAAGAAGTCTCCATTAGACGGCAACTGGCTTTTGGTAGAAAAAAATGGCCGAAAACTAAACTTTCAAAACCATCAATTCAAATCGTACCATCAAGGGTATTTCTCTGTCATTATTCTGAAAAATGATGGAACATTTAACAGTGCCTATGCTGGGCCATTCAGTATAAACGGCCAAGTGTATACGGAGACCTATAAATATGGATCAAAGCCTGAGTGGTTCGGCTGGACGGCAGATCAAGAATGGACACTTAAAGGAGATACCCTCCATATGATTGGCCACACACGAATTGTTGACCCTGAAGGCAAGGAACACCCTAAGACCGAGTGGGGTCAGTTTGTTGAAAAATGGGTGAGGGCAAGATAACTTATTACTTTCCAGTTATTTAAGTTTTAGAAATAGGACATTTATAGAATCAAAAGTTCTAGCAAAATCTATTGACACACTATTTTTGCTAGGTATAACTTTCTAACATTTCTATCTAACTTGAAGGATAACTGCAAGCAATTAGTGCTGTATTAATTCTTAGGTTAGGCTTTCCTAATACCTTAGCTGATTACTTTTCCAAAAAAAATACCGAACTTTGCCTTTGAAAATATACGTTTGAAATGGAAAGCATTGAGCATCTTTTAAAAAATACACACAAGGCAGCTTCGCAAGTAAGACGACTGAATAAAAGCCAGAAAGCTAAAATCTTGACAGATTTGGCTGAGATTCTTTTGGAAAATTCGGCACAAATTATTGCCGAAAACAAAAAGGATTTGGACCTAATGGACCCCAAAGATGCCAAGTATGACAGACTTTTGCTCAATGAAAATCGTATAAAAGGCCTGAGTGATGCCTTAAGACAAGTGGCTAGTTTGAATGACCCCAGTGGTCAAATTCTGCTGGAGCGAACTTTGGATAATGGCATTAAAATGCAAAAGATAGCTGTGCCGATGGGTGTGGTAGGTGCTATTTTTGAATCTCGTCCAAATGTGACCATCGACGTGGCATCTTTGTGTATCATGTCTGGCAATGCTTGTGTATTGAAAGGTGGCAAAGAAGCGAATTTTTCCAATCAATTTTTGGTGAGTCTGATTCATCAGGCTTTGTCAGAAAATAACATTTCTACCGATGTAGTTATGCTTTTGCCTACCGATAGAAAGTTTTTGACCCAGATGCTGGAAGCTGATAAATATGTGGATTTAATCATCCCACGCGGTTCTCAGTCGCTCATTGATTTTGTGAGGAGCAATTCCAAGATTCCGACCATCGAAACCGGTGCGGGGGTTTGCCATACCTATGTTGAAAAAACGGCAAATCTCGATATGGCCGCAGATATTATCATCAATGCTCGAGCCTCGCGTCCCTCTGTCTGTAACTCGCTAGATTGTGCTATTTTGGATGAAAATGTATTAGAAGAATTGATTCCTATGCTTAAATCAGGCTTTGAGAAATACAATATCGAGGTCTTTGCTGATGAAAAATCATATTCTATTTTTGAAAAAAACGGCTTCAAAAATCTTCAACATGCCCAGGAAGAAGACTTTGGCAAGGAATGGCTAGATTTTAAAATTTCTATAAAAACTGTAAATAGTTTTGACGAGGCTCTAGACCATATCAACCAGTTTTCATCCAAACATTCGGAAGCCATAATTACTGAAGATGCTGTATTGGCCGAAACATTCCTACAAGAAGTAGATGCTGCTTCTGTATACCACAATGCCTCTACCAGATTTACGGATGGTGGGGAGTTTGGTTTAGGAGCTGAAATCGGTATTTCTACCCAAAAACTACACGCCCGCGGACCATTTGCTCTAGAAAAACTCGTGACCGAGAAATGGATTTGCAGAGGTGAAGGACAGGTGAGATGGTAAGTTGATTTACGATTGAAGTGATTTACGATTAATTCGATTTTAGATTGACTCGATTAATAACTGATACTTTACGGCGTTCAGCTTACGATTGATTCGAATGGGCGGCGGTCTCAGATTTTAGATTTTTAGCAAAATCAGATTTCGATTCAAAGTACTGCCTTTTAACAACTTCAGCCGTCTGATGCTCACCAGTAGGTGACCAACCAGGAGGCATAATGAGGTACAAGAAAACAGTTTTTAGGTTTGGTGCCTTGGAAATGTCCTTCAATAAAGCCCAAATTTCGCCAAAATATACGTCCAATAAGTTTCCTGAATCCATCTTACGGGTTATTCCATATTCTATTTTCACCTCATCATGAATAGGTTGGTAGGTCCCGAAAACCCTGTCCCAAATATTGAGCAGATTGCAATAGTTGGTGTCCATGTAAAGTGGATTTCGTGCATGATGTACCCTATGATCCGTAGGTGAAAGTATATATTTGCCAAAAAAAGGAATTTTATGCAAACCCAATCTTCCGTCTTTTACAAAATTTTCTCCCACATGAATAAACGCACCCCAAGTACCATCTATAAACATAATGAAAAACAAGAGCTCGGGATGAATCCCCGCCAAAATACAGATCGTACCTCTAATGGCATCGGCATACGGCCCTTCTAAGAAAAAATGAGCATAAGTAACAGAAAGATTCATATTTTCGGGTGCGTGATGGGTGGAATGTAAACACCAAAACAACCTGACTTTATGCCCTAAATAATGGTAAATAAAGTGTGAAAATTCCCAAACAACATAGCCATAAATGAGCCAATACCAAGTGAATGTTGTCTGAAACAAGGCGTACTTCTGAAAATTAGCCAACACAAAGCCAATAACTCCAATAGATATAAATCTAGAAATGAACCTGTTGAGGATATAAAGCAAAAAGTTGACTTTGTAAACCTTGGTATGCGGATTTTTATAAATCAAACCAGCAATAAACTCAAAGATTAGTAGAAAAGGAATAAGCGGATAAATGGCCGACTTGATGCCATCAAATGTAAGAAAAGCACTGTAGTCGCCTGATTGGATGATTTTTAAGGCCTCATTGATACCAAGGAATCCCCTCAATTCGGAGACAATTGTTTCTAATATATTCATTTTTTAAGGTGATTGAATATCGAAATTTACTTAATGGAACACGGATTTCACGAATTTGACACGGATTTTTTAATTTTGACGTTTTGCTCCCCGTATTATAGAACACAGATTTAACAAATTAGACATCACCGGCGACACGGACGGATTTTTTAAAAATTACTTTAAACTAATATAATCCGTGTCAAATCCATCCAATCCGTGTTCCAAACCAAAAAGATTAAAAATCAAACTGAAAAGTCAGCACTGGTATAAATCCACTTCCACGGTACTCCAAGTAGGTCGTATTTTTGACTGAATCATAGGCCACATTGGTGGCGTTCAGTCTGTTGGTGGCGTTTTGAAAATCCAAACTGATGTTTCCAGACGTTTTTTTGCCATTAAACCTGTAAGCAATTCTGGTGTCGAGTCTTTGAAAAGGTGCCACTTGGCCTTCGTTTTCTCTCGCTTGGTCTGCCACGTAAAAACCCTTTTCTTTAGACTTTACGGGATCAAAAGGCGTGTATCTGAAACCTCCACTAAACAAATACCGGCCGCCAATTTGTAGGATATTACCGTTTTTGAAAGGAAATTCTTTCCCGAAAGTATAGCTTGACGAAAAGCGGGTATTGAATCGACTGTTGTGCCAAAGTCCATCATTGGCCTTGAATTTTGAGTCCAAAACCGAAAAAGTAGCCAGGAAAAAGTAAGAGTTAGAAAACTGCTTTTCTATGGCCAAATCTATGCCTTTATTTCTTCCGAGACCTTGGCTTTTCACCTGAAATTCCGGAAAATCAGCACTGTAATTGAGCAACCAATAGTTGGAAGTAACATCTGCACTTATAGGCACATTAAACATACTTTGGTAATACGCCTCCATACTCAACCGCATGCGGTTTTGGGTGTAATGGTGAAATGCCGCAATGAAATGATCGGATTTGATAGGTTTTAAGTTCAAGTTGATATTTTTACCGGTAGAATCGGTGAAAAAATAGGTCATCATTGGTAATATTCGACCATGACGACCATAAGCAAAACTAAGTTTACTAGATGAATTCGGTGCATACAACATCGAAATCCTTGGCTCCACTGAACCAGTTTTGTTAGTCAGAAATTCAAGAAAATGCATACCTGCATTCAGCGATAGTTTCGGAGAAATCTTGTAGGTAGTCTGTACATATTGTTGCAGCATTTGACTGCTTCCATCACCTTTTACAGACACATTTACTTGTCTTTGATTGATGTCTTGCTGGTTGAGTCGAGCTTTGGTTTCTTTGAAAAAATCATAAAAAATCTGATTGGCAATTACGCCCGTTTTTACCCAAAACTTCTCCGAAATTCTCTTCGAATAAGCCACCGAGGCGACCAAACGTTTATCAAGATATCGTTCTGAATTATATCTAAATCGCACATTTTGAAGATCTAGCGTATCGCTGTTGCGGATTTGGTCGCTACCAACTAAGGCCACCACGGCTTTCACATAAGTCTTGCTATCAGGCATATAGGTATAAGTATAACCCAAAGCCCCCATGTTGGACGGTTTCACTCTGTCTTCCCATTCGCTCGCACGATTTGGGTTCCTATCTTGAGCATTTTCCACGGGAAAGTAATTCTCTTCACTCAAGCCGCCAATTCCGAAAATGGTTGAAACAGATTTTTTCTTCTTAAAAACCAGATTAAATGATAAATCCTGAAAATCGTTGGTCACACGCTCTCCGACCAAATAAAAACCCATTTTGCCCAAAAGTCCCAAAGTAGAATAACGGTAATTTACCAAATAAGAAGAACTGCCGTTTCTAATTGGTCCCTCAGTGGCGAAATCTAAGCCTAGAATACCGATTTTGGCTCTATGTTCCCGTTTTTGCATATTTCCATGCCGAAACTGCACATCAAAAGCACCAGAAAGGGCATTACCATATTCTGCTGCAAATCCACCCGTCGAAAAATCAGACTTGGCCAAAAGCTGAGCCGAAAAAATAGAAACTCCCCCACCCGACGAGCCTACCACTGCAAAATGGTTGGGATTGGGCATATCTACACCTTCCAACCTCCACAAAATACCAATTGGTGAATTTCCACGAACAACTATCTGGTTTTCAGTATCATCTGGCCCACGCTGCACACCTGGATACGAAAGTGCCACTCGCCCAGGGTCATTTACACCAGCTGGCATACGCTCAGTTTCTTCTGCCGTGAATGACCGAGTACTCACCACAGAAAGCTCGTTAAGCGGTTCGAATGCATTTTTATTGGCACTGATTACCACCTCCTCTGCGTTGATACTTCCTGAGGTCAATTCTATCTTAACATTCATACTTTTAGCTGAAGTAAGTATTATAGCGTCAGACTTTTGGGGTAAATATCCAATATAAGTCACTACCAATATTTGACGGCCAATAGGCACTTGGTTTAAAACAAAATTTCCGTTTTCGTCGGAGGAAGCCACTAGTTGAGGTTTTGAGTTTTCGACTATTATTGTAGCACCAGGTAACGGAGTTTTGGTTTGCTTATCTAAAACTTGCCCATAAATGGTTTGAAAGTGCTTTTGAGCCTGAGAATTTAGAGCTGATAAAATGAAGAAAAGTAATAATAAATTCTTCGTCATGGTTTTTAAGGTTTAGAGGGTAGCGAAAAATACATTATTTTCTTGAAAAAACATATTCAACCGCCAAAACCGCAAGACGTGTAGGAGTATTTCTTGATAATTATCAACCAATAAGGCCGGAAGTCGCAAAGGAGAATTGGTTGAGTAGGGAATGATTTTGAAGTAAAAAATACCTGGTTAGAATATCCAATTTATTTCAAAAACCCAAATAACAATCCAAATTCATATCGTCTTTGCGACCTAGCGGTGAGAAAAAACCAACAAAATCCAAACTTAATATTGGCGTAATATTCTCTTAACATTGGGATTCTACTTTTGTGCCGTAATCAATATTACCAAGCAATTAGAAATTTAAAATACCAATGAGCAAGTTTAAAATTACTACATTATTACTATTTGTTTCTGCCACACTTTTTGCACAATCAGGCATACTTAAAGGAAATGTAAAAGAGAAAACTACCAACGAAGGAGCTATAGGAGCTACTGTAAAAATCGCCAACACCACCTTCGCAGCCATGACAGACATTGAAGGAAACTTCATTTTCTCGAAATTGGCCGCAGGAAACTACAAAATCGTCATCACCAGCATCGGTTTTGCACCTAGAGAAATTGACAACGTAAGAATTGAATCAGACAAAACGACATTGATAAATGCGGTTTTGGAAGACGACAGCAAAATGCTGGAAGGCGTTGTGATAAAAGCCCAAAGAATGACAGGGACAGAGGTTTCAGTAATATCAGAAATCAAGCAAATTCAAAACATTGCGGTGGGTGTTTCTTCTCAGCAAATCGTTAAAACACAAGACAGAGACGCTTCACAAGTGGTAAGACGTGTACCTGGTGTTTCTATTTTTGACGATAGATTCATAGTAATCAGAGGATTGAACGAAAGATACAATACAGTTCTTTTGAACGACATCATCACGCCATCTACGGAGGTTGATGTAAAATCTTTCTCATTTGACTTAATTCCAAGTGCTGCTATCGACAGAATGATGGTTTATAAATCTCCATCGGCAGAATTGCCAGGAGATATTGCGGGTGGAGCTATAAAAATTTACACCAAAACTGTTCCAGACGGCAACAACATTTCTGCTGGTTTCACAGTAGGATATCGCTCAAATGCAACTGGACAAACCACTACAGATTATACAGGAAGCAATCTTGACGCCCTTGGATTCGGTGCAGCTTACAGAAGTCTCCCTAGCGGATTTCCAAGCACCAAAAACGTTATAAACTTTGCGTCGAATGAGCAAATGATTCAAAACTTTAGAGACTTGAATCCATATTATAGTGCCACTACAAAAACCATCAATCCTGACTTCAGAGCAAATATCAATTTCAGTAGAAGATTTTTCTTTGGAAACAAAGAATTGACTAACATTTCGTACATCAACTATTCGAACACAAACACCAACCAAAGTGTAGTTCAGAACAGATTTTTGTTTGACGAATCTAAAGCGAGTGAGTTCTTTGACCAATCGTATGCCAACAACGTAAGGTTAGGTGCTATGACCAACTGGGCATTGATTCTTAATCCAAAAAATAAGATAGAATTCAGGAATCTATTCAACCAAATGGCTTCTAAAGAGACCGTTACCCGTAATGGAAATCTTTTAGAGAATAATCTAGAAATCTTCAATCAGTCGTTCAGATATGAGCAAAAAAGTATTTTCTCTAGTCAATTGAATGGAACGCACGAACTTTCAGAAAAGGCTAAATTGAAATGGATAGGTGCCTTGGGTTATACCATTAGAAAAGAGCCAGATTTCAGAAGATTTACGTCGTCAAGAGAAATTGGCTCTACAGGTGGATACAAAATGGACCTTCAACAGTTTGAATCTCCTACCTTACAACAAGCCGCTCGTTTTTACTCAAACATGGATGAGTATGTTATCACTGGTTCAGTAAATTACGATGTGGTTTTGGGCAAGAAAAGCGACAACGAGGCTATGAATAAAATGCTTAAAACTGGAATTTATAGCGAATACAAAGACAGATATTTCAAAGCCAGATGGTTTGGCGTGGTGAACCCTAACCGTGTAACCAATGAGCTTCTTTCGCTAGAACCAAACAACTTCTTTAGTAATGAGAACCTGAGATCATCAAGAGTATATTACTCAGAAGGAACTAATTTTGACGACAGGTATACTGCTCAAAACTTATTAACTGCTGGTTTTGCAAGTATTTATCTACCTTTTAACAAGAAGTTTAACGCAACATTTGGCATCAGAGAAGAGTACAACAAACAAATGCTACAAAGCCGTGAGCGTGGCGGTGGTGCAAAAGTAGATGTAAACAACCCGATTTTCAGTTTCTTACCTTCGGTAAATGCTACTTATAATTTTAATGATAAAAACGTCTTGAGATTTGGATATGGAACCACTGTAAACCGTCCTGAATTTAGAGAATTGGCACCATTTACTTACTATGACTTCGTGTTTGACGTGGCTCGTAGAGGAAACAAAGATATCAAAATTGCTACTATCCAAAACTTCGATATTCGTTATGAATTCTATCCAAGCTCAGGTGAGCTGATTACGATTGGTGCATTTTACAAAAAATTCAAAAACCCAATTGAAGCAGCAGTATTCTATAATGGTAGTACAGTGGCCTTTACAGTAGCAAACTCAGAATCTGCTTATTCTCAAGGTGTTGAATTAGAAGTACGCAAAAACATCACCAAAAACTTGATGGGAGTATTCAATACCTCATTGATTTATTCAAACGTAACAGTTGGTGGACTATCTGACGTAAATAGATACTTACAAGGACAGTCTCCATATTTGATCAACGCCGGATTATTCTATAGCGAGCCTAAAAGTGGCGTACAAGCCAACATAATGTATAACGTGATTGGACAAAGAATCTATGTTATCGGCGACAATGTGTTGAGTTCTAATGTATTCGAAATGCCTAGAAACGTTATCGACCTGAACCTTTCGAAATCTTTCAAAAACATAGAAATCAAAGCAGGCGTACAAGACCTTTTGAACCAAGCGTTTAGACTTATTCAAGATACCAATAGAGATAATAAAATAACAGAAACAGACGGCATTTTCCAACAGTACAAAAGAGGTTCTAATTACTTCTTGACTTTAAATTATAAACTTTAATTATTTTATATTTTTTCAAAACCAAAGAAAATCATGAAGGTGAATTTTAAAACTTTATTACTCTCAGCAATGGTATTGGGGCTTGCAATAAGCTCATGCGAAAGAACTGACGACACCGACGACACAACCGTGATTCCAGTTGGAGAAAACATTACAGTAAAAGGCTCGATGACTGCCAACACTGTTTGGAATGCCAAAAACAAATACATCCTTGAGGGCTTTGTTTATGTAGAATCAGGTGCTACTTTGACCATCGATCCAGGTACAATTATCAAAGGCGACAAAGCAACTAAAGCTACTTTGATCATAAAACCAGGTGGCAAAATCATTGCAGAAGGAACTGCTAGTAAGCCAATTGTATTTACTTCAAATCAGGCGAAAGGATCAAGAAACTACGGAGACTGGGGTGGATTAATTATACTTGGAAAAGGAAAAGTTAACAAAACTCCAGCCACTATTGAAGGTGAAAACATCTCAACTTTCGGTGGTGATGTAGAAGCTGATAACTCAGGAATATTGAAATATGTAAGACTTGAGTTTGGTGGTATTGCCTTCGAAACCGACAAAGAAATCAACGGACTTACCCTTGGTGGTGTTGGTAGCGGCACTGTGATTGACTACGTACAAGTTTCTATGAACGGAGACGACGGTTTTGAGTGGTTTGGAGGAAACGTAAACGCCAAGCACTTGATATCTTACAAAAACTTGGATGACGACTTTGATACAGACTGGGGATATGCTGGTAAAGTTCAATATGGTTTGATTTTCAGAGATCCAAAAGTTGCTGACCAATGTTCTTGCTCAGACTCTAACGGCTTTGAGTCTGACAACGACGCTTCTGGCTCAGCCGCAACACCTCAAACTTCCGCTATGTTTGCTAACGTATCGGTTATAATGGGCGATGGAACGCCAGACGCTAAGTTTCGTTCAGGCTACAGAATCAGAAGAAACTCTGCAATCTCTATCTACAACTCACTGGTAGCGGGTGCTTTTCCAAGAGGCGGACTTGAGCTTGGCGATGCTGCTACTCAGAAAAACTTCGTAGATGGCAAAAACGACTTTAGAGGTTTGATATTTGCTGGTATGGGTACTAAAGGTTTGATTTTGGGAGATGCAGCTAAATTAAACGACGCCGCAAGAAAGAACCAATTTGCTTTGGAAACTTCAGCTTTGGGCTTACCAACAGGTTACAACTCATTGACAGGAAAACCAGCTTTGTTGCCTATTTCAGCTTCAATTTTGTTGAACTCAGGAGTAACACTTCCAGCAGGATTTGAAGCCAACACTTATGTAGGTGCATTTAGCACTACTGACTGGACAGCAGGTTGGACAAACTTCGATCCTCAAAACGCAGATTATTGATTCAGATTAGGATATTGGTTACTGGTTAAATACTGGTTACTGACAATTGGTCACTGAACACAATGAAATTCAGAATATAATCTGAATGAAATTGCGACCGAAGGTCTCGAAGTGACACTTCGATAAAGCATACATAGAACGACACTTCGGCTCCGCTCAGTGTCCGCTACCACAGAAGATATAAAGACTTTGAATACAAGTTTCAAACTTGATTCATATTGGTAAATGCCGCAAAGACCCCAGTTCTGCTGGGGTTCTTTGTTTTTATAGGGGGGATTCAATTTATTCTTCCGAAAAAGGCAAAGTTCTTTGCACCTTCGAAATTCTTCCTCTAAACCAATAAACTTCCAAAAATCAGCCTTCTTGCACTTTAACTTCTTCTCTAATTGTTTGTTCGGTATTTTCCGTTTGAGTCCATTTTTTGCCCATTTCTAAATTTCCAAATTTAGCAGCTATATGGCTGTGACTTCGGGAATGTTTTTTACATATTCCTCAATCATTGTCCCTTACCACTATAAAGTTCTTCAAATTGCTCTAACTCGGTTTCGTCAAGAATTAATCTGAGTAATATTGATTTCTTTTTCAAATGAACGCAAAAGAATGCTGACCTAACTAAGCATTAAAGAGTTTTGAGGGATTTCTGTTTTGCAGAAAAGTTGAAATTTTGGTTTCAGTTAAACCTTTTTGATTTTCTGTTAATTTACAAGATTTATGTATCCATAATTCAACGAAAAGAAATTTCCAGATGTACATCTCAACCTAAATTATACATTTATTTGATTTACCCTTAATAAAAAACCAAACAACAATTCGACACAACATACTCAAAAATAAGCCATTAAATAAAACCTTTCGCTTTATTCCTTTCTGTTTTTATATAATTTCAAAAAAAAATTAAAGCTTTGGCAAACTTTAATTTTAACGCCATGAAACAAATTCTCCTTTACATTTTTATACTATCGTTTAGTAGTTCTATTTTTGCTCAAAACGCCAAAGTTATCGATTCACCAAGTGGTAGCGTGATTTCTAATATTAGTGGCACCGACATACCTTATTCTACTTCTATTTTAGATATTCGGAGCAGTACCAAAGGCGTACTTTTGCCTCGTGTTGGTTCAGACTTAGCCTCTCCTACTGAAGGATTGCTCTATTATAACACAACTGGCCATAATTTCCGTTATTACGATGGTACCGCCTGGCAAAATGCTCTTTTTGGCAACCAATGGAATGTGAATGGAACATCCATATCTTATTCGCTCGGCAATGTAGGGATAGGTACAAATGCACCAGTTTCTCCTTTTGATTTTTTTCATCCTACCAATGCTAACATGTATTTTCATAATAACTTCTCTGGTATTACTCCTACCGATGGACTTTTAGTAGGTATTAATAGTGCATCTGCCAAAGCATTCTTTTGGAATTATGAAAATGCATCAATTGGAATAGGGACTAATAATTTAGAAAGAATAACAATTACATCAACTGGCAATGTGGGAATTGGATACACTGGTCCATCCTACAAGCTATCAGTAAATGGAGATTTATATTCAAATGGCTTGTATTCCAATGGTTTTACTGAAATTAATGGAACTTTTCAGGCAAATTCTACAGCAAATTTTTCAAGCACAGTAAATGTAACAGGCACGCTCAATGCCAATGGCAACTTAGCTGTAGATGGGAATATTACAACAAATAATGGCAAGGGAATTGTACGAAGCAATGATGCCAACCAGCTTGTAATTGATGAATTTGCCACACCTGCTAATTTAACTTGGAATCTGAACCCTGGGCAAACCATTTGTTGTGTAGGAATTGGCTTTTCAACATTTGTTGCAACGCCTAGTATAGCTTTTGGTCAATCAATAAATATTACAAACCCTGGCCATATTGTTTATACAATTGAGACGATCACAACAACAGGAGCTCAAATAAGAGTAACAAATATTGGTACGGAAATTTCAACCTGCACTGGTACTGGACAATTTAAAGCCATGATTATTGGGAGGAAATAGAATATATGAAAATCTTTGAATGAAGATTTATTCATTTTTCATCATTTTCCGTAGGATAAAGTAGAAGCCAAGACTTTGAACAAGGGTAAACTTCATACCCAATTGCATTATTTGCCCCAAAGACCCCAGTTCTGCTGGGTTCTTTGTTTTTATAGGGGAATGCTTTTTATTTCTCCTAAATTTATCGAAATTTGCACTCCAATTACGGTCCCGTAGTTCAACGGATAGAATAGTTGTTTCCTAAACAATAGATCCAAGTTCGATTCTTGGCGGGATCACAAAGCTCTCAATCTTGAGGGCTTTTTTTGTGAATATATGTTTACTAAACATTAGATATGGTGGTGCGGCATCCCGATTCGATTCCCTTTGGGACCACAAAGCCTTCAGATTTCTGAGGGCTTTTTTTGTGGAGTTTGTATTCAAAAACAATAGATCCAATGGTGCGGCAACCCGCTGGAACGCCAGCCCGGTTCGATTCCCTTTGGGACCACAAAGCCTTCAGATTTCTGAGGGCTTTTTTTGTAGGCATTATTTTTGATAAAATTAATTTAAAATGAAGTCGAGCAAAAATAGCTCAGCCCTTGAGAGCAAGGAAAAATATATTAATTTCAAAAATGGAATATAAGTTATCAGATTTTAAGATTGGCTTGTTAATAGGATTTTTAATATATCTTTTAGGAGCTGTATTGACATACTTAGTACATCAACTAACTGGCTGGAGCTATGGACACGCACCTCCCGTAAGCTTTCTTGTCATTATCATTACATATATTGTAGGAATAATTAGGTCAGTATTTAACAAAGCAAATATGTCTCTAAATTATAATAAGAATAGAAACAAGGGAGAATTAATGGTACACTTAACTATACTAGGATTAACCTTTGTATTACTTCTACTAGAAATATTTTTTTGATTTTTTCTAATATCCAAAGAATATAACTTTCAAATAGACTAATGGCTGATTTAACCCACAGAAAACTAATAACATTAAAAAAAACACTTAAAGCGAAATAGCAAATTATTAATTTTCAGGATTAAACTAATCACACATTATAACCGATCAAATCAATATTTTTATGAAATCATTTTCAACATTCATTTGTCTGCTAGTTTTTTCCACTCAACTATATTCTCAAGAACTTAAAAATGAGGCTGTTATTGGAAAATGGAGGGTAGTGGATTGCCAAATAATACCCGAGGTGCTTCCAAAATTCAATAATGAACAAAAAAAAGACCTTGAACAAATGAGACTTAGTTTTGCTGAATCCATTTTTAACTTAGAAAAAAATGGGCAGTTTACACTTAGATTTAATAATCGTTATTCAAAATTTATGAAAGATCTAGAAATTTCAAATAATGCATACTGGAAGATCGTAAAAGGGAAAAGCATTGTTGTTGGCAATAAAGAAGATCATTATTCTCAATTAGAAATAAATATCATGACCAAGAATGAAAAAAAATACTTCTACATCAGTGAGGCGTTTTTTATTCTTGAGGTAATTCACGAAAAAAATTAACTAGACCTAGAGTAGTATTTATTCTTTTCTAACTTTCCCGAATCTCACAACTTCAAGAAATGTAAAAACCTTATCACGGTATTTTAAACAAGTTAAAGCCCCAAATCCAAATCCAACACTTACCTATCATTTACATTTTTTTACATTTGATTTACTACATTCTCAAAGTCATAGAATACTTTTGAGCAAGAAAATGCCTCAAGGACCTTGCAATGAAGTTCGTTGAAGCAATTCTAAAGAAGAAAATTAAAAAAAGAGAAAACTAGCCTATTATTTAATTATTCAAAAATCATGAAAAAGCTTATTTTCATCCCAATTTTAGTACTTACAGTGGTAGCTGGGCTAGTTTTTGCAAATCGCGAGAATAGAATTGAGCCTTCAAAAAAGTCAATCTCAGAGCCTACAAGCAGTGCTACTTTATCTGCCGAGGAAAAGAAGGCCGCCAGAAAAAAATGGGAGGCTACCCCTGGTGGTATAATTTTTAAAAAGTGGGAGGCTTCACCAGCAGGTAAAAAAGTATACGCAGCCGTGGCCAAAATAAGCAAGCCGACCAAGAATTTTACTGGTATGGAGGCCGTAATAAGCTCTCTTTCTCTTCCGCCAGGTTCTAGATTAGGCTTCGGAATGATGGTCAAGATTGATAATGAAGATTATATTCTTAGTTTTGGGCCAGAAAAGTCCAGTGAATTTGAACAATTGCATAAACTGAAAGTAAAAGACAAAATAATTATCAAGAGCCGTTTTGTCTCCTTCGCACCCAAATATGCATATCCCATAATTGCCGGAGAATATATAGAAAGAAATAATGAAATAATTTATAAACGTCCTCCTAACAAAGGTAGTTGTTAAAATATTAAATACGCTCTCAAACAGGCTTTTTAGGCCCGAATTGGCTTCGAATATAAATAGAGGGATAATTTCGACAGTTCAGAGTTTACCTAAAGGTGCACTCTAAACTATTCTTAAATGTCAAATTCAACAGCTTAGTCGCCGCTATACGAGGCCGGCAGTTTTATTCTTCCCAAATAAAAAAGCAACATCTCTTGCCATTTGAAATCTCCCAAATTTCCCGCTCAAAAAACTTAATATTGACTTAACAATAGTTTTTCATAATATTGCGAATTATAACAGTACATAACAGAAAAAAATATGAAAGCAGAAAAACAAGCTCTCAAAAAACAAATTGAAGAAGCAATAAATGCAATAGTTAAAGGCGACTCTAACAAAAAAATAGAGAAAGCTACTAAAAAGTCTGCCGAAAAATTGGCTGAGATGATTATCGAAGACAGAAAGAAAGCCAAAAAGAAAGCCGAAAAAGACGCTAAAAAAGCGGAAAAAGAGGCCAAAAAAACAGCTAAAAAAGCTGAAAAGAAACCTTCGAAAAAAGCTGCTAAAAAAGCAGACAAGAAAGCCGTAGCTCCTAAAAAAGAAGTGGCAGCTAAAACCGCAACTGTAGCTCCAAAGGTGGAAATACTAAAGAAAACTCCAGCTAAAGTAGCTCCGAAACCGACTACAAAAACTGTAGCAAAACCGGCCGCCAAGCCTGCTACCAAGCCCGCAGTAGTAAAAGCTGTTAAACCAGAAGTGGTAAAGAAAGCACCGAAAATAGAGACTCCTGCTCAATAATATTTGAATACATCACAGAAAGCCGAAGCCAAACACTTCGGCTTTTTTTGTTCCCATTTTTTTACCTCAATTTGCATTATCTTTGTAGGTAAATATGAGCAAAGATGAACCTGACTACTGAAGAAAGAATAGCACACCTAGAGGACTTCAAGACCAAAGATTGGCTTATTCTAGACGAATGGGAAGACCGAGATTTGTCGTGGCCTGGCGATGATGTAGTGGAGCAAATGAGACTTGAAATTCAAGATTTCACAAATTTCCTGATCATTCATGTTAAAAAAGAAGGCGTTGATTTACAAGCCGAAACACAGAAATACTATGACAATTGGGATACTGAATATTTCGAAAACGAGGAAATTGAGTTTATTGTGGAAATATCTCAAATAGCTATGAAAATTGCGGGTATAAATACGGACGAGATAATCATCTAACACTATAAAATATACATAAAATCACGCAATTGCTGTATTACATCCTCAGATTTTAATAGGTGCGTTTTCCCAGACTTTAAGAGATAAATCTTATCGGAAACATCAATCACATGTCGATATTGGTGGTCTGAAATTATAATTCCTTTTTTGCTTTTGTAAACCGCCAAAGACTTTTTCAATTCCTCAATCTGAATAGGTGTCAAATAGGTAAATGGCTCATCTAAAATAATATACGGGCTGGGCGAGTTCAAATAAATATAAATTTCGGCCAATCTTCTCTGCCCACCAGAAAGATCCCCAAACTTAGTTTCAAGACCAATATTAAGACTTTCAAGGTGACTCATCGTATTCGTAGAATTAGCCTCAAAGAACTTAATGGCCTTCTTCAATTTCATGCTTTCAGGGAAGATATAGGTTTGTGGCAGATACTTCAAAAGCTTGCTTTTAAACAAGGAAGGATAATATTTTTTATCCACTCGAACAGAGGCATATTGTGAGCCAATAGAGCCAATGATAATCTTAAAAAGACAAGACTATCCAGAGCCATTTCTACCTAAAAGGCTAGACAATTGCCCGACTTCAAAAGCGGCATAAATGTCGCTTAAAACTATATGTTCACCAAACCTCAAGTTTACGCTATCTACTTCTAATTTCATTTGAAAATATTATAAAAAACTACAGAGAAAGGAAAAAGAAGCACATCAACTGCAATAGTGAAAATCCACAAGGTCAACTTATCCAAACCCAGATTATTATAAAGAAGGAAGAAGTTTTTGCCCTTTTGTAGATTGAATAGAAGAAAAATGAAGCCATTTATGGCCAATTTTGAGAACAAAATAGCGGGGAAATAGAATCTAAAAATCACATGGGTATCAAAACTAATAAAACTCCAAAACAACAGGGAAACCAATAAGGTAAATAACCAAATATTTCGGCTGAAATAAAAAAGAATATGCAATTTGAGAAGAAAAGAATTCAAAATTCGAGGTGTTTAATTTCACCAAAATTGTAAAATCCTTCTTTAAGTAAAAAACAGAGATTAAATATTTAACTTAATTTAACTAATTCAAAATAAGCAACTTGTATAATAAACTAAACATAGACTACTTCACCCTCAAATACTTAGATCTACTTTTAAACTCTACCAAGTCTACAGATAATTCCGCCATCACTTCATCTTGAGTTTTACCAAGTGTTTGAAAATATGCCCATTGAGCTACCACTAGTTTTCTGATCATTTCCAAGTAAAGTTCTCTATCTACTTCCATTTCAAATGCGTCGGTATTATTAAAAGCCACCCTATATTTTATGGCTGTGATATCCTCTGCAAATTCTGATGACTTAAACTCCAAAATACCGTTTTTTAGCTCATAAGTACCTTTGTTGTTGAGATAAAAAGCATCCAAATCTACCATGTTTACGTCTGCATTTCGGTCATCTACTTTTATTTCGTAAGTGCCATCTTTCTCAAAAGTCATCACCAAGTTTTTGGTGGCCAATTCCGACTTCGTTTCTTCGGGCTCTTTGTCTTTGAGGTGAAGCAATGCCTCTGAGGAAATTAGTTTCCAATCTCCCAAAATCTGCTTTTCGGGCGAAAGGTCAGCCTCCTCGCAGGCCGAGAAAATGAAGGATGAAAAAAGTATGGTAAGGGTAAAAATGGATTTCATAAAATCTGTGATTATAGTGCACCAAATGCATAAAGATTTCATAGGCAGAGCCTTACAAATCATTGATTTGATACGGTAGTTTATTTTCCTGTTTAATTTAAGTGTCCCAAAAGAACAAAAAAAACAAATAAACACCTCACAAAAACCAAATTATTTTATGATTATTCGGCGACTTTTTCATTTTTAGGTCTTGAATATTAGAATATTAGACTTCAGAACATTAAGTTTTGCTGAAATTTATAAACAGTAATAACTTGTGATTTTCAAAAAAAATCTCTAAATCGTAGTATTCAACCATAAAAAACAAAATGCATAAGAAAATCTTTCTCTCTTTTTTTTTCATTTTCAATGCCTACTTTTTCGGAGTAGCCCAGCCTACCGAAAAAATCATAAAAGTTATAGTTGCTCCTGACCATACCGACTGGACCTATAAAGTGGGTGAAAAAGCAAAGTTCACGGTTTCGGTTTTGCAAAATGGCAACCTTGTCAAAAATGCCAAAGTCCGTTATGAAATCGGCCCAGAAAAAATGGAGCCTACTAAAAAAGAAACCTTGATCTTAGCAACAGGCAGCCAAACTTTTGAGGCTGGTACCATGTCAACAGCGGGCTTCCTTCGCTGCACGGCCCTTGCAGAAATCGACGGGAAAGAGTACCGAAATCTGGCAACGGCCGGATTTAATCCTACTGACATTCAGCCAACTGTAGACAACCCTACAGACTTTGATGCCTTTTGGAACGAGGCAAAAAACGAATTATCAAAAATTCCGCTTGACGCTAAAATGACGCTCCTACCCGAGCGTTGCACCGAAAAAGTAAATGTCTATCATGTAAATATTCAAAACTTTGCAATTGGCACAAGACTTTACGGTATTCTTTGCGTTCCCAAAAAAAAAGGCAAATATCCGGCATTATTACAAGTTCCGGGAGCTGGTGTAAGGCCGTACTCTGGTGACATTTCTAACGCCGAAAAAGGAATTATCACCTTGCAAATCGGTATTCATGGTATACCCGTAAACCTAGATCCGCAAGTGTACGCCGACCTTGGAAGGGGAATCTTGAATGGCTACCCGAATTATAACCTAGACGACAAAAATCGTTTTTTCTATAAAAGAGTGTATTTGGGTTGTGTAAGAGCCAACGACTTTTTAGTAAGCTTACCACAATTTGATGGCAAAAACTTAGCCGTTACAGGAGGCAGCCAAGGAGGAGCATTATCCATCGTAACCGCCGCACTAGACGCTAGAGTGAAATGGTTAGGTGCATTTTATCCCGCCATTTCTGATGTTACAGGTTATCTAAACGGAAGAGCAGGTGGTTGGCCTCACTACTTCGATAAGAATGGTTTTGCATTTAATAACAAAAAAGAGAAAATAGAAACCGTTGGTTATTACGATGTTGTAAACTTTGCCCGCAGACTCAGTCAACCCGGAATATACTCATGGGGTTATAACGACGAAACCTGCCCTCCTACCTCTATGTATGCCTCTTACAATGTAATAAAAGCACCGAAAGAACTTTTTTTAGCCCTCGAAACTGGCCACTGGACTTACCCCGAGCAACAAGAAAAGGTGACCAATTGGTTGATTAGCAAGCTGAAAGAATAATGAACTATTCGCAAGTCGTCGGTCAGTTTCATCCGCTTTTGGTGCATTTGCCGATCGGTATTTTGCTATTTGCTTTCTTATTGATAATTTATCAAAAATTGCAAAAAGCAGAATTGACCGAGGCTATTTCTCTCACTCTACTTTTGGGCTCGATAGGTGCTTTGCTTTCTTGTATTACAGGTTGGTTTTTGGCTCAAAGTGGCGAATATGAGGCCGAAATCGTACAAAAGCACCAATGGACTGCGATTGCCTCGACCGTTTTCGGTTTTACCGCCTATTTTTATAAAAACCAAAGAATGATTCTGTCAACCATAATGGCAGCGACATTGACTATCGCAGGTCATTTTGGAGGAACTATTACCCATGGAGAAGGTTATCTTTTTGGTAAAGAAGAGGAAATCCCAGAACCTTCAAAAACTTTACAAAAACAAACCAAAATCGACACCACAAACTCTGGACAGAAAACTGTAAAGCAGACGTTTTTATACAACGAGAAAGTAGCTCCAATTCTCGAAAAAAAATGCTACAGTTGTCATTCTTCCAGAAAAAAAAAAGGGAGTTTACGACTTGATTCTGAAACATTTATACGAAAAGGAGGTAAAAATGGAGAAGTTTTGCATGCTGGAAATCCTAGTAAAAGTGCACTATACGCCAACCTACTTTTACCTTTGGATGACGACAAACACATGCCTCCCAAAGGCAAATCTCAGTTGACTTCTGGCGAGCTTTCCGTTATACATTATTGGATAAAAAAGGGAGCATCATTTACAGGAGAAATAGAAGCGGAAACTATCATTCCACAAGTGATAACTCCATTGAACGAAGTTTCATCACAAAATATTCTACCAGAAAACCTTGAACTGGATATTTTAGAACCGAATCTCAATAAACCTGACCAGCAAACATTAGAAAAACTCAAAAATGAAAAAATCGTCATAAATTCTGAAGGATTTGAGGGCAAAAAACTAGCTGTAAATTTTGTAAACATCAAAGATATAAAAACAAATCAAATAACTGATTTACAAACGATTAGAGAAAATATTTTTTCCTTAAAAATTAATAATAAAGCCTTGTCTGATAAAGATTTAAGCCAAATTAAAACCTTCGAAAATCTAGAAAGACTAAACCTTGACCAAACCACGATTACAGACAATGGCATAAAAGAACTTGTAAATTTGAAAAACTTAAAACAACTCAACCTTTATGATACCGAAATATCCGATAAAAGTATTGAAGCTCTTTCGAGCATTAAAAACCTGAAAGTATTATATTTATGGAAAACTAAAATCTCAGAATCAGGCATTGAGCAATTAAAAAAGAAACTGCCAAACACTAAAATAGAATCCGGCAATTTCAAATTCTCAAAACCCGATTCTTTGAAGTAATTAATAACTTTTAAATTATAACTTAATATTAATCAAGAACAAAATCGACTTGTATTGAGATGCCCTATAATTTAAAAAACTCCCATTAAGTATGTCACTGTTAAGTTAATAAATACTATTGGTTCATTATATTTTTTGAACAGTCCGTTGTGAAATTTTGGACTGACTAAATTTATTAATTGGGAAAAGGTTAAATCCAAAATTTCACAGAGGATCATTGTTCAAAAAGTGTTTTTTTTGTTACTTTTTTTTCAAAAAAAAAGTAAGCCCGCCCGGCAAGGGCACGAAAGATTGGAAATTATCGCTATTGATTAACCGAAATATATTAGAAATTAACTTCTAAATGAAATTAAAACTTTTTCTCCTTTTTACTACATTTTCCCTTGGACATCTCTATGCCCAAACAAATGCAAAATTGCCCAAAGAAATAACCGATGCCCTCAATAACCTACCCTCAGAAATCGACTACAACATCCACGTAAAACCCATATTATCAGATAAATGCTTTGCCTGTCATGGGCCAGACAAAGCCAAACAAAAAGCAGGATTACGGCTAGATATTGCCGCAAATGCTTATGCTCAACTCCCTGAAAGTCCAGGAAAAGTAGCCATTTCGCCCAAAAACCTAAATAAAAGTGAGGTATTCCACCGAATCATTTCTCAAGATCCGAGCTATATGATGCCCTCACCAAAATCTCATTTAACGCTATCGGCCATAGAAAAAGCAACCATCATCAAATGGATAGAAAACGGAGCTGTCTATCAGCCACATTGGGCTTTTGTAAAACCATCCAAAAAGCCAATACCTGCGGTAGATCCCAGCCAATTGGTATTCAATCCCATAGATAATTTCATTTTAGCCAAACTCAAAACCCAAAATCTCAAACAAAACAAAGAAGCCGATAAAGAAATTATACTGCGTAGGGTTTCGCTTGATCTTACTGGCTTGCCTCCCACTTTGGCCGAAATCGAGTCTTTTTTAGCTGACAATAGCCCCAAAGCCTACGAAAAACAAGTGGATAGACTTCTCAGCTCTCCACATTATGGCGAAAAAATGGCTACCGACTGGTTAGATTTAGCACGTTTTGCAGACTCGCACGGCTATACGGTAGATCGGCTAAGAGATATGTCTCCTTACCGTGATTGGGTCATCAAGGCTTTTAACCAGAACATGCCATACAAAAATTTTATCGAGCAACAACTCGCCGGCGATTTGATGCCCAATCCAAGCAAAGATATGATCATCGCTACGGCATTTAACCGCAACCACCAGCAAAATCTCGAAGGCGGTATAGTGGAGGAAGAATTCCAAACCGAATACGTGATGGACCGCACCAACACCTTCGGCGATGCTTTCTTGGGCATTTCGGTAGGATGTGCCCGCTGCCACGACCACAAATACGATCCCGTTTCTCAGAAAAATTATTACGAATTGTACAGTTTTTTTAATAATGTAAGAGAAGCTGGACAAATTTCTTGGAATGATGACCCCGCCACTCCTACCCTACTTTTGCCCGATGAAGAGAAGGAAAAAATAATCACATTTTTAAAGAATACTGTCTCTGAAAATGAAGAAAAACTTGCTTTAGAGAAACAAAAAGCACAGGCAAATTTCGACAACTGGCTAAAAACCAATGCCTACAAAAAGCTTTCGGATTATTCAATTCCTAAAACCAATCTGCAAGGCCATTTCACTTTTGAGGATTCGCTAAAAAACAGCATAAATCCTACCCAAAAAGGTATTATGCGTCGTGATGCAGGTACAAAAGACCAGCCTACTTTTGAAAAATCCGTTAACAATACTTATCTCACCCTCGATGGAGATGTGTACGCCGACCTCAAAGACGTAGGTGTATTCCGCAAATCAGAGGCGTTTACAGTTGGGCTTTGGCTCAAAATACCCAAAGACATGAAAGATGGCGTAATTTTCCATAAAAGCAATGCTGAGCGACTTTACAATTTCAAAGGCTTCCATCTTTACCTAAAAAACAATCGACTCGAAGCCACTTTGGCTCATACAGCCCCATCCAATGCCATCACCAAACTGAGCGTTTCTGATGTGCCAAGAGACAAATGGCAACAAATCACCATGACCTATGACGGCTCGTCTACCGCTGCAGGTTTGCAGGTTTATTTAGATGGAAAGCCACTCGAAATGGAAACCGTTATTGACCAACTATATAAAGACATTGTATTTTTCTCCAAAAACGAGCCAGCCCTCCAAATAGGAGGCTGGTGGCGTGGGCTAGGATTCAAAGGCGGAAAGGTAGATGATGTGGTCGTATACAACAGGGTACTTACGCCTTTCGAAATCAATATCTTAGCCAAAAAAACCTCTTGGTCTACTTTTTCACAAAAAGAAATAGAGCATCTAAGCAGCAATGAAAAGGAGAACCTAAAACAATTTTACATTTCGGCGGTAGATTCAAACAGCTTAGTAGCTCAAAAATACCTAACAAAATCCCGAACCGTCCTTGCAGATTCCATGGAACACATTCCTGAACTCATGGTGATGCAGGAAATGCCTAAACCCAAACGAACCTTTTTACTCCAAAGAGGTCAATACGATGCCCCGGGAGCAGAAGTTTTCCCAAATACTCCAGAAAGCATTTTGGCTTTTTCTAATAAATACCCAAAAAATCGACTAGGTCTAGCCCAATGGCTTACTGATGAAAATCATCCCCTCACAGCTCGGGTGGCGGTAAATAGACTATGGCAGAATTTCTTCGGAACGGGCCTCGTAAAAACCGCTGAAGATTTCGGAAACCAAGGCGAAATGCCCACACATCCCGAGCTTTTAGATTGGTTGGCCATTAATTTCCAAGAAAACAACTGGGACTTAAAACAAATCAATAAATTCATCGTGATGTCGGCCACTTACAGACAAGACTCACGTACAGACAAAAACCTACGAGAAATAGACCCAGAAAACAGATTTTTAGCCCGTGGCCCAGCCAAACGTTTAACGGCGGAAATGATAAGAGACAATGCCTTGCTAGTCAGTGGCTTGCTAAATGAAAAAATCGGAGGAAAAAGTATAAAACCTTATCAGCCAGAAGGCCTTTGGGATATCAACGGAGCCACTTATAAACCAGATTCATCAGATGAAATCTACCGCCGAAGCCTTTATATTGTGGTCAAACGCACTGTCCCTAACCCTACTTTGGGCACATTTGATGCCTCACAAAGAAGCTCTTGCATAGTACGTCGTCAAAGCACCAATACGCCTTTGCAAGCTTTGGTTACACTCAACGACCCGACATTTTTGGAAGCCGCTAAAAAACTGGGAGAACAAATGTGCTCGGATACAGATATTAAACAAAGTATAGAAAAAACATATCAAAAACTCACTGGAAAACAGTCCTCAGAAGCAGAAACAAAGCTTTTGGTGGATCTGAGAGATAAAGAATATCAAAAATTCAAGGCCGAACCCGAAAAAGCCAAAGGCTGGCTTTCAGCCGGATTGTCAAAAACCAATCCCAACCTAGAAGCCCCAGCCCTAGCCGCCAACGCAGTAGTGGCCTCCACCATCCTAAATTCGGACGCAGCCTTAACGAAGCGGTAATATTTTTTGGAACACAGATGACAGCATCGGCTGCCGCACGGATTAAACTGATGAACACGGATAAATTATTACAACATACAATTATATTAAAATCAGTAAAATCCGTGTCCCATTAGTGTTATCCGTGTTCATTAAGAAAACGACAAAAATGAAAGACCTAGAAAATATATCGCAAAAACTCGATAGGCGGAATTTCCTCCTGAAAACCGCCTCGGGCCTCGGAGCATTTGCTTTGGGCAATTTGCTCGCACACAGTTCCGACGCCAAAAGCATCGAGCAAAACCTCCTTGCCGCACTGCCCAGCATAGCCCCAAAAGCCAAACGAGTGGTTTACCTTTTCATGGCCGGTGGCCCGTCGCAGTTTGAAACTTTCGACTACAAACCAAAACTAAGCAACATGTTTGGCCAAGACCTGCCTGACAGCATTCGCAAAGGCCAACGCCTCACTGGCATGAGTGCCAATCAGGCCGTTTTGCCTGTGGTGCCTTCGGCTTACAAGTTTAACCAACACGGCAAAAACAAAACTTGGGTGTCAGAATTGCTGCCCTACACCGCCCAAGTGGTGGACGAACTCTGCATCATCAAGTCGCTGTATACCGAGCAAATCAACCACGACCCGGCCATTACGTTTTTCCAAACGGGCCACCAACTGCCTGGCCGACCGTCCATCGGCTCGTGGTTGTCTTACGGACTGGGTTCCGAAAACCAAAACCTACCCGCATTTATCGTTTTGGTGTCTAAAAACGCCTCAAAAGACCAGCCGCTTTATGCCCGCCTTTGGGGCAATGGCTTCTTGCCATCAGAGCATCAAGGCGTGCAGTTTCGGTCAGGCAAAGACCCCGTGCTGTTTCTCAACAACCCCGAAGGTTACGACGGCTCAGACAGACAAGAGATGCTCAGCTACCTCACGCAGCTCAACCAACTCCAAAACGAGAACTGGGCCGACCCCGAAGTAGATGCCCGCATTGCCCAATACGAAATGGCCTACCGCATGCAAACTTCCGTGCCCGAAGTCATGGACACCACCACCGAGCCCAACGAAGTCTTTGACCTTTACGGCCCCGACAGTCGCGACAAAGGCTCATACGCCGCCAATTGCCTTTTGGCCCGCAAACTCCTCGAAAAAGACGTGCGATTTGTGCAGCTCTATCACCAAGGCTGGGACCACCACGGCGGCCTGCCCAAAAACATGGCTCAACAGTGTAAACAAACCGACCAAGCCACCGCAGCCTTGCTCATCGACCTCAAACGCCGCGGTATGCTCGAAGACACCCTCGTGGTATGGGGCGGAGAGTTTGGCCGCACCGTGTACTCGCAAGGCAAACTCACCAAAAACGACTACGGCCGCGACCACCACCCACGCTGTTTCAGTATGTGGATGGCCGGAGCAGGCGTAAAAGCCGGCCTCAGCTATGGCCAAACCGACGACTTCAGCTACAACATCGTCAAAGACCCCGTGCATGTGCACGACTTCCAGGCCACGCTCATGCACCTCATGGGCATCGACCACGAGCAGCTCATTTACAAATACCAAGGCCGCCGTTTCCGCCTCACCGACGTCAGCGGGCAAATCGTCAAAGGCATATTCAGCTAAAACAAAATACACTTTAGGGCATGCCCCTAGCTGAGCATTCCCCAAAACAAAAGGCATCCCCACAGCAGCTGGGGTCGGGCCATCACAACTCGCTTTTTTGCGTTCCGCCTAAAGGCAGGCCAACAAAAAGAGCTCAAACAGGCCGTTCTGTCCCTCATGGGGGGGAGAAATAATTAAATTTTAGGCTTGATTCTTGTTGATAATATAATATTTAGATCAAATCGCAACCCTTGAAAGAATTTGAAAACGCATAAAATTTTAGCTTATTCAGCAAATCTGATTGTGATTTGCTTTTTATTATATATCACTAAAGTTAAAAATGATTCAGATAAATCTCTGGTAATTTTTATGTTAGGTTATTTTGTCTTGTTTGGGGTCAATATGCTCATTTTCATTTTCCTTCTTATTTTCAAATCTGAAATTAAAAAAACCTATGCCTCAATATTATTGGGTATGTTATTATTATTAATTCCATTAGTATTGATACTTTCTGAATTATGAAAAAAGCAATTGCAGAAATTTTATTAGGCCTATTTTTATTCACTTTTATCGGCATAGGTTATGATAGAGAATTTGGCGAGCCTACATTTTTCATTAAATACAAGCCCAATTTCAAATTAATTTATTCAAGTCAAATTGGAGAATCAGACTTGAGACTTGATGATTTGTCAAAGGAAAATAAGCAGAATGAACAGATGTTCATTAACTTTTATGAAAATTCTCCAATTAGTGATGAATTTCAAAATATTATCGTTGTTATTATTCCGCTTCTATTTTCTCTATTTTCTTCAGGCCTAATTTCAGTGTTTTTTCAGAAAAATTCAACATTTAAATTAATAGGAATTAGCTTCTTACTCAATTTTATAAGTTTCTTTTTATTGACGTTTATCTACTGGAATTCAGGTTGGAATTTTGCCCATTTGCTCCTTGTCTTGGGGTTTATAAGTTGTTTGATTTCTTCTTTTATTTTGAAGAAAACTGCCAAATTAGATAAAGTAAATTAAGATTTTATAACATTCAAACAAAGTCAGTTGAGCATCCCCCAAACTAAAATCTTCCCCACAGCAGCTGGGGTCGGGCCATCACTACTCGCTTTTTTGCGTTCCGCCTAAAGGCAGGCCAACAAAAAGAGCTCAAACAGGCCGTTCTGTCCCTCATGGGTCATGTGAATTCGTCAAGAAATAAACAAATTCATTTAATTCTAATCCTGAAAATTAACATGTATATTATAAACACAATTCTCCTCCCCACCCCAAAACAAAAAACCTCTCCCCCACCCATTTCCTCACTAAAAATCCATAAATTTCGGGCTAAATATCTTTCTTGATTTTAATGAAAAAAATAGCCCTTTTTGTATTGTTGGCATTTAATGCCTTTTCCCAAAACGCCGACTTGGCCAAATACATCAACCCACTCATCGGTACCGATTCTGACTTTAGTTTATCAAATGGCAACACATACCCGGCCATTGCCTTGCCTTGGGGAATGAATTTCTGGTCGCCACAAACCAACAAAATGGGCGACGGTTGGGCTTACCAGTATGCCGCCAAAAAAATCAGGGGCTTCAAACAAACCCACCAACCCTCGCCGTGGATTAATGATTATGGTGCGTTTTCGATATTCGCCACCACCGAAAAACTCGTCTTCGATGAAAACAAGCGTGAATCGTGGTATTCACACAAAGCCGAAGTGGTGCAAGCACATTACTACAAAGTCTACCTCTCAGACTATAACATGACAGTAGAAATAACCCCTACTGAGCGTGCCGCAAGATTCAGAATTACGTATCCCGAAACCGAAAAGGCGTATTTGATCGTAGATGCCTTTTTCAAAAACTCGCACATAAAAGTGTATCCAGAAGAGCGAAAAATAGTGGGCTACTCTTGCAATAACTCTGGTGGTGTACCCGAAAACTTCAAGAACTATTTCGTGATATATGCCGACAAGGCCTTTGAGCAAGTGTACATCGCCAAAGACGGCAGTTTGGATATAAAATTGTTGGAAGCCACTGGCAAACACGTAGGTTCTGTGATACAGTTTAAAACCAAAGCCAATGAAGCCGTAAATCTCAAAATAGCCTCCTCTTTCATTAGCCCCGAACAAGCCGAACTCAATTTACAACGCGAAATTGGCAACAAAACCTTTGGCCAAATAGCCACCGAAGGCAGAGCCACATGGAACAAAATGATGAGCAGAATAGCCGCAGAAGGTGGTTCAGAGGCAGAAAAAGGAACTTTTTATACGGCACTTTACCGCACAATGCTTTTCCCAAGGAAATTTTATGAGCTAGACAAAAACAACAAAGTGATGCACTACAGCCCTTACAAC
>NZ_RJUF01000195.1 GCF_024343775.1 Lacihabitans soyangensis
GAGATGCTTTCGTAAGTATTGGTATTCATTATGGCTTTAGGTTAATGGCTTATAAAAACCCAGTTAGAACCACATTTTCGAGTCCATATAGTCGATACAAAAATCTTTTGGTTGACATAAAACTAAATAATATTAATCAACTTTGGACGAGTGATATAACATACTTTAATGTTGGTGAAAAAGTCTATTATATCACAATGATAATGGATGTCTATTCCCGCAAAATAGTAGGTTATACCGCTGCAGATAATATGAGAGCAGAAAACAATTGTGAGGCTCTAAAGATGGCATTTAAAGCTCGGAAACAGACTATTTTTACAGAACTAATTCATCATTCTGATAGAGGTGGGCAGTACGTCAGCAATGAGTACGTAGAAATGTTAAATGCTGCCAAAATCAAAATAAGTATGTGCAACGAAGTCCATGAAAATGCTCATATTGAAAGAGTAAATGGAACTATAAAGAACCAGTACCTCAGATATCGAAATATTACAAGTTTTGAAGAACTTAAAAAACAATTGAGCCGAACAATTGAAGCCTATAACAATAGCAAACCACATGTAGCTTTGAATAAGCTATCACCAAACTCGTTTGAACAATATATCAAAGAACAATATGTCGAAAATCGACCGATATTACCAATTTGGACTTGTAATGAAACGAAAAATATCAACCCAAATCAATGTATATTACAATTTTAACTATATTACATTTGTCTAAAAAAACGTCAACCTATTTTAGGCAAGCACAGGAGAAGTTCGATTCTAAAATATTAGTTCCCTATCCTAATTTCAATCCTGAGGAATCACAAATTATCAAAGGCTGCTGACATAGGGTTGTCATTTCATAAAATTACTTTTGCTTCATAGAAATTTCAAATCGAATCTCCCGATAGCCATCGGGACGTAAATCTAAAATCGTAAATAAAACTATGATCTCTTTTATTGAAGCATTTAAGAAAGAATTAGAGGCAGAAGCCATCCAAACTCGCAGGATGTTGGAAATTGTACCAACCGACAAAATGGATTGGAGACCCCATCCAAAAAGCATGAACATCAAAACATTAGCTACTCACTTAGCTGAGATTCCACTCATGATAGTTATGGGTCTAAAACATGACAAGTGGGATTTTGGAAACTCTCCTTATCAACCTGCAGATTGCAACAATGCGGAAGAACTGTTGGCATGCTTTGATGATTGCATTGCGGAGGCGAGAATTGCTCTTGATGAATCAACAGATGACATTTTGCAAAACCTATGGCAAATGTGTTCGGGCGATCAAGTTTGGCTTACGCTAGAAAAATGGGAGACTTTCCGGCATGCCATGGGTCAAAATGCACATCACCGTGCTCAGCTGCAAGTATGCTTACGCTTGCTAGATATTCCTGTACCAGGTCCATACGGCCCAAGTGCAGACGAAATGTAGAATTTTAGAAGACCAAGCTCCTTCCAAAAACAGGCCCGAATTAAACGAAATCTAAAATTCAGGCCTGTTTTTTTTGAATTCAATAATATTTACGAATTTCTTAACGCCTTCAAAATTAAATGGACTCCATAAACGTAAGATTTCCGAAGTCATTTCTTAAAGGTTATTTGAACAGTATCTGGAAAATACTTGACAATCAAAACTTTACAAATTTCCAAACGGAATAGTTATTCGAACTGGAAGACGATGATTAAATTTCGGCCAACAGTATTTTACGATACTGAATACTCATATTATTGCCTGGGTGCAATTGTATACCCACTGGACCAGAGGTAGGTATTTTTTCAGAAGTATACGTCATTACTTCTTGACCATTTAGCCAAACAGTATAGGTTTTATCCACCACTTTTATTTTCATCGTATTCCAGTCACCCACATTCAGTATTCCCTCAGTTTTGGCTTCTGAAGGATATCGCAAGCCTGGAATATAAGGCGATGCCGTAAGGTCTCTTTTAAGCGAACCCGAAATCCCAATTTGAATCTGGTCGTTTTCACCTCTCAAAAAAACACCCGAATCCACCACCCCACTTACGTCTTTATATTCTACTTCAACTATAAAATCTTTGTAGGATTTCTCTGTCCAAAGAATACTTCCTTTGAGGTCATCACTACTTTTCACCAAAAGCATCTTATCTTTTACCGACCAATTGTCGTTATTGGGCTGAGGAACAACCCAACCGCTTAAATTTTTACCATTAAATATTTTTTTAAGTTTTTGGCCAGAAACAACCAGTGAAAAACCCAATATCAAGAAACAAAGTATTACTTTTTTCATGGAAAACTTTAATTATTAAAATAAGAAAGTACCCAAAACTGCTCCTAAAATTGGTCCGATAACTGGAATCCAAGCATATGACCAATCACTAGAGCCTTTGCCAGCTATTGGCAAAATAGCATGGGCTATCCTCGGAGCCAAATCTCGAGCTGGGTTTATGGCATACCCTGTTGTGCCACCTAAGGCATTTCCGATAACCCAAACGAGCATTCCTACTAGGTAAGGCGATAAGCCTGAACCGTCTGAGGCATAGATAGAGGAAACCCCAACGAACAATATAAATGTTCCTGCAAGCTCGCCAAAAAGGTTAGAGGGCGTATGTTTAATAGCTGGTCCCGTCGAAAAAACGGCCAACTTTGCTCCTTTATCTTCGGTAACAGCCCAATGTGGATAATAAAATAACCAGGTGCTTACGGCACCAAGAAATCCTCCAATCATTTGAGCGGTAATATAAGGCAAAACACTAGACCAATCACCTGATTTTAAGGCAAATGCGATAGTGAGGGCAGGATTGAGATGAGCATCCTGACTACCGAATTTTTGTGAAACAAATACCCCCATCATAACGGCCAAGCCCCATGCGGTGGTTATAACTATCAGTCCAGAATTGTGCCCTTTGGTGCCTTTGAGCAAAACATTGGCAACAACGCTTTCTCCGAGAAAAATCAAAACAAAAGTACCGAGCAGTTCGCCCAAAAATGGTGAAGGTGTCATAAATCTATAAGAGTTTTAAGGTTGATTGTGGGAGCAATTTAGTAATTTTGCGGTTTATTAAATATAATATGCAATTAAATTCTTTAAGTGCCATTTCGCCTATAGATGGTAGGTATCGCAGACAAGTGGAAGATTTGGCCGCCTATTTCTCTGAATTTGGCCTCATAAAATATAGAGTAAGGATAGAAATAGAGTATTTCATACAACTTTGTGAACTTCCGTTACCACAATTGTCTGATTTTCCTAAAAATCTTTATGCCGAACTGAGAAACATTTACTTGAATTTTTCAGAAGAAAATGCACTTGAAATTAAAGAAATAGAAAAAACGACCAATCATGATGTAAAAGCCGTCGAATATTTCATTAAAAAACGTTTCGAAAATTTCGGAATCGAGAAATATTCGGAATTCATTCATTTTGGCCTCACTTCTCAAGATATCAACAATACATCTATACCTCTTTCATTAAAAGAAGCACATGACACAGTGTTTTTCCCTAACCTGATGGCCGTAGTTGAGCAAATACAAGAATTGGCCGAAGCGTGGAAAGCCATTCCGATGTTGGCAAAAACCCACGGACAGCCTGCTTCTCCTACTCGTTTGGGCAAAGAAATGAAGGTATTTGTAGAAAGATTGGTAAATCAGATTGGACTTTTGGCCGCTATTCCATATTCAGCAAAATTTGGTGGTGCGACAGGAAATTTCAATGCCCATTTTGTGGCTTATCCTGAAACAAACTGGGTGGATTTTGGGAATAAGTTCGTAAATACCACGCTAGGACTTAGCCGTAGCCAAACCACCACACAGATAGAGCACTATGACAATCTTGGAGCTTATTGTGACAATATCAAACGTATCAATACCATACTCTTGGATTTTTCACGTGATGTTTGGCAGTATGTTTCAATGAATTATTTCAAACAAAAAATCAAAGCGGGAGAAATCGGGTCATCGGCCATGCCGCACAAAGTAAACCCCATAGACTTTGAAAATGCTGAGGGGAATTTAGGTATCGCAAATGCACTTTTCGAGCATTTTTCGGCCAAATTGCCTCTCTCGAGACTTCAAAGAGACCTAACAGATTCTACGGTTTTAAGAAACCTAGGAGTGCCTTTGGCTCATACGCTTATAGCCCTGAAATCACTGCTAAAAGGAATAGGAAAACTGGAATTGAACCAAGCCGCTATAGACGCTGACTTGGAAGAAAACTGGGCCGTAGTAGCCGAAGCTATTCAAACGGTTTTACGAAGAGAAGGTTTCCCGAAACCATACGAAGCCTTGAAAGATTTGACCCGTAAAAACGAAAAAATCACTGAAAGAGCTATCAAAGAGTTCATAGAGACCTTAGATATTTCTGAAAAAACAAAGTATGAGTTAAAACAAATAACTCCCTTTACTTTTACAGGAGTGTAAACAATAAGCTTTTGATAATGAACAAACTAAATAGACTTTCCATTGCATTTTTTGTATGCTTCATGGCTTTTAGTTTGTTCATTTTTACAGATATTTTTGTAAACTACCCTATACTAGACGATTTTGGTGCCATCGTGAATTTTATGGTGGATTACCTCAAAACCACTGGTTTTTCGGAAACAATAAAACTGCTTTTTTCTCAAAATAACGACTTCCGTTTGGTTGTATTAAAGCTCATTACGCTTTCAGATTATTACATATTTGGGAAAATCAACTTTCAGCATTTGAGAATTATCGGCTTCTCTTTTTTCTTAAGCACGTTGTTCTTGTTTTTCAAATTAGGCAGATTTCAAACTTCAAAATTCTATTACTTTTTACCTGTCCCTTTGCTTTTGATTTCTTTTGCATACGCCGAGATCAACAGTTTGGCAATGGAATCGCTTTCTCATTTTGTGGTGATTTTCTTTGCGATATCCTGTCTTTATTACCTTTTTGAAACCAAACAAATCGTTCTGCCCATCATACTTTTGTTTCTGGGCATATACTCCAATGGAAATGGCCTGCTGCTGGTCCCGATAGGCATTTTAGGACTTATAGTAACTAAAGATTACAAAAGACTTGGCATTTGGAGCCTTTTCTGTGCTTTGGCTATTTTTGTTTTTTTCCTAGACTATGAAAAAGGAAATACCCCGCTTGATGCATCGGTCTTTAAACGAATAGCCTACGTTTTCCCTATTTATCTGGGAGGAATCGGTGGTATGGAATCCATTAAAATCAACATGATATTTGGTATTTTGGGAATTATCCTAGCCATTTACTTTCTAATCATAAAAAAATCCTACAAAAATAATACAGCTCTATCAGCACTAATGCTTTTCTTTTTGGGTACTTATCTGCTTATATCATCCAAAAGACAATATACCGATTCCACAGCTCTTCTTAGAGGTGCTTACCTCATAAACAGCGTTTGTGTTTTTGTAACATTTTATATTCTTTTTTATAAAATACACCTATCGAAGTGGATTGAAGCCAAAAACACTAAACTTACAAATGGGTCTTTTCTTGCGATACTTTTTGTCTGTTTGGTTTACCAAGCAAGAAATTACACCAAATGGATTCAAGTTTTTGGATATCAAAAAAGGTCTATCCAAGCTGTGATGGTGATGATTTCGGGAAGCACCAAACAACTTTATGCTGATGAAGGAGCCATTCATAATATTCCTTTAAACATGCGTCCTGGGCTTGACACCTTGATTAACAAAGGCGTTTTTGACAATTCTGATGCTTTGGAATCATTAATTGTAAAGCCTATAAAATTTAATTCAAATGAAATTTCTGGAGAACTCAAAAACAAAATAGACATTATCAGCATAGATGGAACACAAATAATTGACAATCCGTACATAACCATTTCTGCAAGAATCAAAGACTATTTGAAAAATCCTTTAAATGGCTTAGGAATAGTTTGTATTCAAAATGGAGTGAAAAACTATTACGAACTTCCGCTCAAAAATGACAAGCTGTTTCTTATAAAACCTGTAAAGGGGAGAGATTTTTATTTTGAGTTTATGATACCGAAGAAAATACTAAAAAGTGGCAGTTTTGAGATGTCTTTCGTGAAGTTTGAAAACAAAAGAATATTTCAATCAAAAGAAACACTGAAAATAAATTGGAATGGCCAGACAAATTCAAATTTGGCTTTATCAAAATTCGTTAATTTAGATACGAAGAATTCCTCAGCAGACTCCGTTAATAAACCTGAGTTCTTTGAAGCCTATTACAATGGTTTAAAGCATGAAATTATAGTAGAATTAGACGCTAAGCAAAAGGAAAACACAAACTATTTACAGTTCCAAGATACCGAAAGCATAAACACTTTTCAAATAAAACTCGCCACTGATAATAGCCTTAGTGAGAACAATATGGCAAACGCTATTTTTAGCCAAAACGAAGCCAAGTCCTATTTAAAAAACAAAACCGGCCTTTTCAAATTATCCCTGATTAGTAAAAAAGGAGAAGAAAACTTTAAAACCTACCCTTTGAAATCGCTTTACTATTTTAGATTCTATTAAACAAAAAAGAGTCCTTTCAGACTCTTTTCATACTTTAAACTATATTGTAGGATTACACACCCGCAGTTTCTACTTCAGGCGAAATCTTCTTCACTAAACCTTGTAATACTTTACCAGGACCACATTCTACAAATTTTGTGGCACCGTCAGCCACCATATTTTGCACGCTTTGAGTCCAACGTACGGGTGCTGTCAATTGGTGAATCAGATTCATTTTGATATCCTCAACCTCAGTAAATGGCTTGGCACTTACGTTTTGGTAGATAGGACAAATAGGAGTTTTGAATTCAGTATTTTTGATAGCCTCCGCCAATTCTTCGCGAGCCGGCTCCATCAAAGGCGAGTGAAATGCTCCTCCAACTTGAAGAACCAATGCACGCTTGGCACCTGCCTCTTTCATTTTCTCGCAAGCAATATTAGTACCTTCTATGCTTCCTGAAATCACCAACTGACCCGGGCAGTTATAATTTGCAGCTACAACTACTTCCTTAGTTTCGGCATGAACAGCAGCACAAACCTCCTCTACTTTTTCGTCTGACAGATTCAAAACTGCAGCCATTGTAGATGGATTTAATTCACAAGCTTTTTGCATCGCATCAGCTCGTTTTGCAACTAATCTAAGCCCATCTTCGAAAGACAAAGCACCTGCTGCCACAAGAGCTGAAAACTCACCTAAAGAATGACCCGCAACCATATCGGGCTTAAAATCCTCGATAGTAGTAGCCAAAATAACCGAGTGTAAAAAGACGGCTGGCTGCGTCACATTGGTTTGCTTGAGTTCATCGTCAGAACCTTCAAACATTATTTTTGTAATATCAAATCCTAAAATTTCATTGGCTTTGTCAAAAAGAGCTTTGGCCTTTTCGTTGGTTTCGTAAAGCTCCTTTCCCATGCCACTAAACTGTGCACCTTGTCCCGGAAATACGTATGCTGTCATCTTATCAGAGGTTTTGTTTATGGTACAAAATTAGTTAAAAAGTTTGGAAGATGGAAAGTTGGTAAGTTGGTATGTTAGAAAGTTGGTAAGCTCGAAAGTCGGGAAGAAAATGATCGAAATTAATGCGATAAGGTTTGTGCCAAACGCATAGGCCTTCGCTTGTGTTCTCACAAATGAAAACCATTCAAACCAAAAAATCCCCGAATTGCTTCGAGGATTTTTGAATATTAACATTTTTCGCCTTGAAGTTTGTTAAGACACAAACTTCGGCGACACAAACATTTGCGGTTCTTAGTTATTTTCTGGTCTAAGGCTTCTTACAGTCTTACCAGCTCTCCACATTTCTGATTCACGAAGTTCTGCTAACTCAACTTCCAATTTCTCACGGTAGTCTGGCTGAGAGTTACGCTCAATAGAAATCGAAGCTTCATTTTGAGTAACTACAGAATTATATAATTTCTCAAAAACAGGCTTAGTTGCATCACGGAAAGGCTTCCACCAGTCCAAAGCACCTCTTTGAGCAGTTGTTGAACAGTTGGCATACATCCAGTCCATACCGTTTTCTGCTACCAATGGCATCAAGGATTGCGTTAATTCTTCCACAGTTTCGTTGAAAGCCTCAGATGGCGAGTGACCATTTGCACGTAATACTTCGTATTGTGCAGCAAAAATACCTTGTATAGCACCCATCAAAGTTCCTCTTTCTCCAGTAAGATCAGAAGATACTTCTTTGTAAAAATCTGTTTCGAACAAATATCCTGAACCAACACCGATAGCCATTGCGATACATTTCTCACGAGCCTTGCCAGTCGCGTCTTGGTAAACGGCGAAAGATGAGTTCAAACCTTTTCCTTCTACAAACAAACGACGAAGTGAAGTACCCGATCCTTTTGGAGCAGCCAAAAATACATCAACATCAGCTGGGGGAACAATACCCGTTTTTTCTTTGTAAGTGATGCCAAATCCGTGAGAGAAATACAATGATTTTCCTGGAGTAAGGTATTTTTTAACAGTTGGCCAAAGCTCGATTTGAGCAGCATCTGAAAGCAAATAACAAATGATTGTTCCTTTTTCAAGAGCTTCTTCGATTTCGAAAAGTGTCTCGCCTGGTACAAATCCGTCAGCAACAGCTTTGTCGTAAGTTTTACCTTTACGTTGTCCAACTATTACCGGAAGACCGTTGTCACGCATGTTCATTGCTTGACCAGGACCTTGCACGCCATATCCAATCACAGCGATTACCTCGTTGCTTAATACTTCTCTTGCTTTTTCAAGGGGAAATTCTTCTCTTGTTACTACTTCCTCCTCAACACCACCAAAATTTAACTTTGCCATTTTTATTAATTACTGATTTGTTTTAAAATTACGTTATATTTTATTTTTTAATAGTTCACCAAAATCTTCTAGTGAAATTATATTTATTTTCGGAAAATCAATGCTCTTCAAAATATTGTAATCGTTATCATTTGTTACTATATAATCTACATTTGCAGCAAAGCCACAATCTACGAACTTGTTATCGTCAGGGTCGTTTTCGATTAGACCCAATTTAAAAGAAACATTCATTTTTTCTACATTTTTCGCCGAAACTAATAACTCGTAAAACGGTTCAGCAACACTTGTAGAAAAATATTTTCCAATTATTTCCTCATATTCATTTAGAATTTCAGTCGTTAAACATATATTAAATTCATGGTTTACTAGAGACTGAATTAACCAATTATACTTAGATTTTCTTGAAAGTGCCACCAATAAACAATTGGTATCTATAACAACTTTCATTTCCTTAAATCTTTACTTAACCACTCATCCATTAATAAATTCGAGAAGCCTTTCTCATCCCACTGCAAATCAGCATTATCCTGCACTTTATTTGCTAAATAATTCACTATCAGTTGATTTATAGCTTTCAAATCATCGTCAGACACACCACTCTCGTAGAGTTTCAAAAACTCCAATTGAAGATTAGAAAAAGGAAGTTTAGCTATTGCACCCATGCATAATTTTTAATTTTAGCTCTGCAAATTTCCGAATAAATTCGGCGAAAACCAAGCCAAAAACCAACTTGGATTTTATTTATTATTAATCAATTACAAACTTTATATTCTGCAGTTGAGTCTTTTTGCCAATGGATTTTATTTGCTAAATTCAAATCTGCAACACAAATATTTTTTATTTTATTATCACTACAGGTCAAATAAGTCAAATTCTTGTTTTTAGCAACATTTAAATTAATTAAGTTATTTTTTACACAACGCAAACTCACTAAATTGATATTTGAATTAAGGTTTAATTGTGTTAATTGATTAAAATCACAAATAACTGTTTCCAAATTAATATTTTTATTTAACAGCAATTCCTTAATTAGATTGTGAGAACATCCTAATTCTAAAAGGTTAACATTATCAATCAAGTTTATATGTTCAATGAGATTATTATCACAAGACAAAAATTGTAACGAGATATTAGTCTTAAAATCAATCGAACTCAACATGTTATTTGCAATTGTTAATCTTGTTAATTTACGATTGTTAGTTAAATCAATTTTTTTTAAACGATTGTTAGAGCAATTTAAAACAGTAATATTAACATTTGAATTAAGGTCTAAATCTGTTAACAAATTATCAAAACAACGCAAATCTTGAAGATTTACATTTCTTCTTAAATCTAAATTATTTAACTGGTTTTCAGAACAATACAATCTAGACAAGTTAACATTATTACTAATTTCTAGATGCTCCAACTGATTATTGTTACATGATAAATGATTTAATAATACGTTCTCCCTCAAATCTAATTTAATAGAACTATTATACCCACAAACCAAAACTTCTAGTTTTAAATTGTTTTTTGTTTTTAATTCTAAAATATTATTATTCATGCAATCTAAAACACCTAAAAGAACATTTTTACTTATATCTATTAATTTTAATTTATTGAAACTAACATTTAATGTTTCCAAAACTACATTTTTTGTAATATCTAGATTTTCAAGTTGGTTACCACTGCACTCTAAGTGATATAGTTTAAGATTTTTTGTCAAATCCAAATTGGAAATTTTATTATTTCCACAATTTAATCTAATCAATTCTTTATTATATGACAAATTCAAGAGGGCCAGTTGATTCCTATAACAGTAGACCTCTTTTAACTTAACATTTGTTTTAAAGTCCAATACTTGTAAAGAATTTTCCTCAAAATTAACATACTCTAAATTAACACAATCGGATAAATCTACCTCAACAAGCTTATTAAAACGGGAATCCAATCTTTTTAAATTTTTTAAATTATTTAAAGAAATTGTACTTATTAAATTGTTATCAAATTCTATGTTTTCTAGATTTTTAAGATCTTTTATAATTAAATTTGAGAGTTGATTATTATTACATATTAGACTTTTTAAATAAATGTTCTTTGATAAATCTAACTCTATTAATTCATTACGACTACAATCCAATTCTATCAAATCTTTAAATGCATGAATCCCACTCAAATCTTCAATCCCCATTCCGTATAAATTCAATTTTGCAACTCCAATTACATCTTTATTTGCAATTTTTTGGTCTATTTGTCCATCTTTATCGATGCCCAAGTCAATTAAAGCCTTTTCAAAATTTGCATCTGGAATATTTACAAAACCATCATCCTGTTTTACAAAAAATGACTTTTGCTTATTTTCATTGAACCCTATCAAAAGGGAACTAATAATACTTAATAATACTATGTAATTCATTATGTTGATTTCAATAAGACTTCTTCACTGCCCAATCAATTCCCTAATCACAATAATAAAATTCTCGGCTTCAGAAATAAGTGGTTCTATTTCTTCCTTTGTAAATATTTTTACATCCTCGTAATCTCCTTCTTGTCTTTTGTTGAATAGATTTCCGTAGAGAACTCCTAAATCTTTTTTTACAAGACCAGTTTTAATGAATTCATTACTGAAGGTTGACCTTGCTCCAGAATGAGACTTTGTCCTGAAACTTTTTTTAAATAATAGTGCGATTACAATGTAAAAACAAGCGTAATACAGCCTATTTGCAACAGTGTTCCAATGATTTCCAGTAGAGAGAATTTTAGCCTCTTCAAGCGTTTCTAAAGCTCTATCTATTCTGTACTTTATTATTGTCTCTCTCTCGTAAATCATAAAACAATGCCATCTTCATGCACATTTTGATAGAAATCCGTAATGGCTTGCCCTTTCCATTCTATTCTATTTTCAATAAAACTCGAGAAACATTGGCCAGTCTCCATTTCTTTTTCAAAAAGATTTCTTCTAAAAACTGTCTTCAGAGGCTCATTTACATTCCTATCCGTCAAAATCAAAAAATCCCAATCTGAGTCCTTTTTATAATCTCCTCTTGCCCTTGAACCAAACAAAATCACCTCAGCGTTCGGGTCAAATTCTATCACTGTCTGCTTAACTTTCGAGGTTATCTCATAAAATAATTTTGTTTGTACTTTTCTCATGTTATTGAAATTCAAGGTTCAAAGATACAAAATTTCAAATTATCACAGATAATATTCCCATTCCTGATCCTCAGGTAGATACTCAACCAATCCTTGTGGAGTTTTACCTATGGCCACTCTTCCAGAGCGGACAAATTCTATGATTCCGTGGGGTTTGAGATATCTGAAAAAATCAAAAATTTCTTCTTCCGTACCTGTTTTTTGGATGGTTACATAGTCCAAGCCCCAATAAACCACCCAAGCCTTATAAATGCGGTTAATAGTGTCTATATCTAAGGCTTTTCCACCAATTGGCGTAGATATCTTGAAAAGAGCTATTTCGTTGTAAACGATTTCGTCGTTCAGATATCCAAACACTGCCAAAACTTCTACAATTTTTCTGATTTGGCGAACCAGCTTTTCTACCTCTTCACGCTTTTCGTGTTTGATAACTATCGTAAAACGAGAAACGCCTTTTCTGACAGTTTCAGAAACGGTGAGGCTTTCTATATTTATTCTTCTACGTGTAAATATTACCGTGATCTTATTCAAAAGACCAATGCTATTTTCGGTAAAAACACATATGGTATATTGCGTCATAATTTTTCTAATTTGCTGTAAATGTTACTCTTAAATTGTTTTAAACAAGTCTGATTTCACTTACACTTCTTCCGGCAGGTACCATAGGAAATACATTTTCCTCTTTCTCTACCACTACTTCCAACACATATCCGCCATCATGAGCCAACATTTTGTCAATGGCCTCACTCAATTGTTCTCTTTCTGTAATTTTCTCACCTTCCAGTCCAAATCCCTTCGAAATCATGATGAAGTCTGGATTTTGAAGCTCTACGAAAGAATACCTTTTATCAAAAAACAATTGTTGCCATTGACGGACCATTCCTAAATAGTTGTTATTCAGAATAATCAATTTCACTGGCAATTTACTCTGAGCAATAGTTCCCAATTCTTGTATAGTCATCTGAAAACAACCATCACCAATGAATGCAATTACGTCTCTATCCGGAGCTCCCATTTTGGCACCTAAAGCTGCCGGTATGGCAAAACCCATGGTTCCTAATCCACCCGAAGCTATATAAGAATTGTGTCTTTTAAACTCAAAATATCTGGCCGTAACCATCTGATGTTGACCTACATCTACTACAACACAAGCTTCACCTTTGGTTTTATCCGAAACCATTTTCACCACCTCAGCCATTTTTATTTGACCTTCAAACTTGAGGTCTCTGTCGGTAACGGCTTCTTTTTCTTTCGGTTCAAGTTTCCTGAATTCGTTCTTCCAGCCTTTAAAATCACCCTTTTTCACCAATGGTGTTAGCAACTCCAAAACTTCTTTTACGTCCCCAATTACAGGAGCTTCTGTTTTCTTAATTTTTTCAATTTCTGCAGGGTCTATCTCGATGTGCACAATTTTTGCCTGCTTAGCAAAAAGTGAGGCATCTCCCGTAACTCTATCGTCAAAACGCATACCGATGGCTATCAAAACATCACACTGGTCGGTCATTACGTTAGGTGCATACATACCGTGCATACCCAACCAACCCATATAGTTGGGGTGGTCTATTGAAATGCCAGAAAGGCCTAAAAGTGTACTAGCACATGGAATATCGGTTTTTTCTACAAACTCTTTAAACTCCTGCATAGCACCTGAAATAAGCACTCCATGTCCAAAAAGTATATAAGGTCTTTTGGCTTTGTTGATCAGTTCAGCGGCTTTCTCCACTTGGTCCATTTTCGGAACTCTCCTTGGGTGATAACCTGGCAGTCCTTCCACTTTTTTATACTCAAATGGCTTCGTCATGCTTTTTACCTGAGCATCTTTGGTGATGTCAATCAAAACCGGACCAGGCTTTCCAGCTCTCGCAATAAAAAATGCTTTCGCCAATATCAACGGAATCTCGTCTGGATCAGTGATTTGGTAGTTCCATTTACAGATGGGCGTAGTAATACCAATTACGTCGGTTTCTTGAAATGCATCAGTTCCCAACAAATTTGAAGCCACCTGACCTGTAATAGCCACCATAGGCGTACAGTCAATAATGGCATCGGCGATTCCCGTTACTAAGTTAGTAGCTCCAGGGCCTGATGTGGCCATACAAACACCTACCCTACCACTTGATCGGGCATAGCCTTCGGCAGCATGCGAGGCACCTTGCTCGTGACGAACTAAAATATGGTTTATACGATCGGTGTAGTCGTAGAGGGCATCATAAATAGGCATAATGGCTCCACCTGGATACCCAAAGATGGTATCTACACCCTCTGCCACGAAGCACTCCATCAATGCCTGACCACCAGACAAAAATTTCACCTCTTCTATTTTAATGTCTTCTTCCATGAAAGCTATTTCTTTACTCATGGTATATTTAGTTTTTATTTGTTTTTTTTCGAGAGTCTTTTCTTTAGAATTGGGGATTCGTAAAGAAATTATAAATCAGTCACACAGCCTTTGCTGGCTGAGCTAACGTTTTTCACATATTTTCTTAAAATTCCTTTTGTAAATGGCGAAGGAATCTGTTTCCACTGAGCCCTTCTTATGGCCAATTCGTCATCAGAAACATGCAGCGTCAATGATTTGGTGACTGCATCAATCGTAATTTTATCTCCATCCTTGACCAATGCAATAGTACCGCCTTCGAATGCCTCTGGAGTGACATGACCTACTACAAAGCCGTGGGTACCGCCTGAAAATCTACCATCGGTAATCATGGCGACAGAATTACCCAAACCTGCACCCATCACTGCAGAAGTAGGCTTTAACATTTCTGGCATACCTGGGCCGCCTTTTGGTCCCTCATTTCTAATCACTACAACCTGTCCAGGTTTTATCTCACCTTTCGACAAAAATTCTATGGCATCCTCTTCACACTCACAAACCTTGGCTGTACCTTCAAACTTCTCACCTTCTTTTCCTGTAATTTTAGCCACGGCACCTTCTGTGGCAAGGTTGCCATAGAGTATCTGCAAGTGACCGCTAGATTTTATAGGATTGGATAACGGACGAATAATCTTTTGATTCTCGAACTCTAGATCAGGAACATCCGCTAAATTTTCTGCGAGAGTTTTACCTGTAATGGTCATACAGTCGCCGTGTAGTAAATTGTTATTTAGGAGATACTTTAACAAGGTTGGAAGGCCTCCGATAGATAGCATATCTTCCATGTAGTACTTACCTGATGGTTTTAAATCTGCCAAAAACGGAACACGGTCAGAGATAACTTGTATATCATCAAGTGTAAAATCAACATCTGCTGCATGGGCAATAGCCAAATAATGCAAAACCGCATTGGTAGAACCACCCAGAGCCATCACAACAGTTACTGCATTTTCAAAAGCCTTGCGGGTCATAATGTCTTTTGGCAAAATATTCAGCTCCAGCATATTTTTCATTGCAGCACCTATGGCTATACATTCAGCGGTTTTGCCTTCATGTGTAGCGGGGTAGCTTGAGGAGTTTGGCAATGTCAAACCCATCGCTTCCATTGAAGATGCCATGGTATTGGCCGTGTACATACCTCCACAAGCACCAGCACCAGGTATTGCATTTTTTATAACTCCTTCATAATCCTCATCGGAGATATTTCCTGCGAATTTCTTCCCAAGTGCCTCAAATGCAGAGACTATATCCAGTTTTTGACCTTTATATTCGCCAGAGCGGATAGTACCTCCATAAACCAACATTGCGGGGCGATTAAGTCTAGCTATGGCTATCATGGCACCGGGCATATTTTTATCACAACCCACAACGGCTATCACTCCATCATACCATTGAGCAGAAACCACGTCTTCAATCGAATCTGCGATCAAATCTCTACTAGGCAAAGAATATTTCATTCCGTTGTTGCCATTGGTCATACCGTCAGATACACCTATCGTATGAAAAATAAGACCTACCATGTCGTTGGCCTGAATCCCTTTTTTCACATGTACAGAAAGTCCATTTAAGTGCATATTACAGGTATTGCCTTCATAACCAGTACTTGCAATACCAATCTGCGGCTTTTGCATGTCATCTGAAGAAAGGCCTATACCGTAAAGCATGGCTTTAGCGGCTGGATTCGTGATTTCTTGCGTTAGGGTTCTGCTGAACTTATTGAGGTTTTGCGACATTTTATTTTTAAAGTAAATTGTTAATTAGCGAAAATTCGCTAAAATACTTATTTCAACTTTACAAATAAAAAAACATAAAATAATAATTACAAATAAAACTTGTAAAAATCGGCAGCAATAGGCCTCCTTGTTGAATTAGTGAAATATCGCACTTAAAAAAGTACAATTATTTGGAGTCCATTCCCTCCACATTGAACATATCAAAGCCCTCGTTTTTCTTTTTTTGGCCGAAATTGTAGCGAATGTTGATGCCGAAACGACGAGAATCGTTTCTGCGGAAGCCTGTGGCGTTGATATTTCCCTGGTTAAGCGTAAAGGAATAGTTATTAGAATAAAACAAATCTCGCATCTGGGCAGTAACGACCAACTTCTTGTTAAAAAACTGCCTATTGATACTCAAATCCAGGTTGCCAAAATTGCTGAGTTCATAGAATTGTTGCTGTCCGTTGGTTCTGAAAAAACCATTCATGTAAACTGACGAATTACCATCAATTTTGAGTTGGTGAAAGGTAAAGAAAGACCAAGTGCCTTTTGAGAAAGTGATGGGTTTATTGTCCAGTTGCCCTTCATAATCGTTAAACATAAACATAGTACCCACCACAAAAAAATACTTTTTGCCAGGAGGAACAGCACCCAAAAGCCTGAAATACGTTTCAGTATTTTTACCCAAATTTTGATAAGTTCTGTACGAAACTCTAGCGTCCGATTTGTCCTGAAGCACCACCGAAGTGAAGATGTCCTTCACGTAGTTGCGACCAATGGCGAAAATCGGCCTTTCATCAAAACTAATATTGGCCTCTATATTATTGGTAAACTGTGGCCTTAGGGATGGATTTCCAGCCTCATATATGTATTGATCCACAAAACGAGGAAATGGATTCAGGTATTCATAAACTGGCCTACTAATGGTTCTGCGTGCTATTAAATATCCGCGAAGGTCATAAGATGCTATTTTAAAGAGTTTTCTACTGAAGAAAATATAAGGAAAAAGATCTGTTCTGTTGATACTAAAAGTAGTATCCGAAGGCACTGTTTGACGACCTTTCATTACGGTATTTTCTAACCTTGCTCCAGTCTTCAACACATACTTTCCGAAGGATTTTGACATTTGGGCATAGGCTGCATTAATGTTTTCAAAATAATCAAAGGCGTTGGTTCTAAAAGCATCTTTTGCCGTAATGCCATTTCTGGTTATGGTGTATTCGGTTTTAGAGTCAAAATTCTGAATCGAAGTTTTCAGACCAGTCTCCAAAGTAAATTTTTGGGGAAAAAGATATTTAAAATCTAGCATCGAAGCGAACAATGTCCTTGAATTGAGCCAGTCACCTGCACCACTGAAACTTATGGGTGTTGGAATCAAAAAGTTAGTACTATAATCCTGCACTCCGTTGGTCTCAAAATAATCTAAAGACGTATCAAACCTTAATTCTGAGCCTTTTTCATCAAATTTATATTTGGCGTTTACGCCTTGATTAATGTTGTAGTTTTGGGTATTATTATCTACCAAGTTGGTGTTTTGAGAAAACTTTTCAACAAAACTCGCAGAATTGACCACCTCACTATTGTTTTCGATTCGACTTTTATTATCGTTAAAACTCAGTCTTCCGTCATACCCAATTTCTAGTTTTTTAGACAAGTCAAAATTCGCCCCAAAGCCAGAGAAAATACTGTAAGCTGGAAAAATAGAATAGCTATCCGTATTCAGATTTCGATTTTCTGTTTCTAAAACACGCTCAAAAGTCGATTCGTCAAACGATTTGCGGTGGTTGAAGTTTAAGTTGAGATACGAACTTCGGGTTTCTAGACTCCGGTTGAGATTTATTCCTACAAACTGATTCCCGAATCTTCCTTGGTTAAAACCTGCGTTTATCGTACCCGTTCTTCCCAATTTTACGCCTTTTTTTAAAACTACATTGACTGCTCCGCCCGAACTGGAGGCATCCATGCTGGCCGATGGGGTTCTGATAATTTCTATTTTTTCGATGCTATTGGGCGGCAAACTCTTGAGAATTGAAGCAATATCCGAAGGTCCCAACTTTTGTTCTCGGCCGTTGATATAAATTCTCGCTGGACTCGAGCTATTAAGATAAACATTGCCATCCTGGTCCACAAAAAGCCCTGGTGTTTTTTCTATCAACTCAAAAGCATTGGTGCTCATACCAGCTAGAGGCTCTGGATCTACAATGGTTTTGTCGTCTTCCTGAGTCATGAGCGGCTTTTTGGCCGTTACGGTAACCGAACTAAGCGTTTGAGAATCATCCTGCAAAGTAAAAATATAGGCTTTACCCTTTTCAGAAGTATTTATAATTGAGGTAAAAGGCTTGTACCCAACCGAACTTGCTTTCAGAAGATAAATAGAATTGCTTTTAAGATTAAATTCCGCCCTTCCAGAAGTATCCGTGAAATTGTTTAGCTGAAAAGATTTATTCAAAGAATCTCTTAAATTGACGGTAACTCCAAACAGCGGTGCTGAAAACTTATCGACGAACTTTAATTGTATTTTTTGAGAAAAAGCTTGGAGGCCTATATTAAAGATTAGGAAAAGTAGGAAAAGCTTTTTCATGCTGATTTGAGAGAGTCGAATTAAATTGGATTCAAAATTAGGTATTTTCCAAGAGTTTCATGACGGAAATTGATGAACGGATAAACAATCACTGTTTCACAGCCCTCGTTTCATTTATATTTCCCTCACAGGTAACTTTTCCAAACAATTCTATCATTTTTAAACGTTTCAGGGAAGCTAAATGTAACCTCAATGCCTCCTCCACTATTTCCTCTTTAGTTTTTAATGGCACCAAAAGTTGAGCTTCATCCAAAAGTATGTTATCAATTTGAAGTTTAATTTTCATTTAAATTCTTTGGTCATTGTCTCTAAGGATACAAACTAATAGGGTAAAAAAAAGTATCCGCATTTTTTTAATCACGCAAAAAAAGCCAATTTCGCAAAGAAACCGGCCTTTTCAAATATCCTAAAACGCCAAACCTCACTTCTTCTCCGCCAATTCCTGAATTTTTTGGAATTTAAAAATCAAAAAAAACTAATTTCATTTTTCAAAATACCCTATGATTGTTTTTATTTTCTTCTTGTTAATTTTAGAAATTAGTTTAGAATTCTCAACATGGTTTCTGATTGCTCCAAAATCGTGAACTAAATCAAAAAAAGGAACTAGCTCAATTATTTCGCTTTCATTTAACTCAAAAAGTGGATTTACCTCAGACATCGCAATTTTATCCAAAAAAGCAGAAACAATTCTAAAGTTATTAGTGTAAAATTCTTCCAATTTAATATTACTTGATAATGCCAATTTAGGATCTCCGTTCAAGATATACAATTCTTGCAGTTTTACTTTAAATTCTTGTTCAAATGAACCCTCCAAAACTTTAATTGCTTTATTTAGCTCCTTTAATTTTATGTAAGAATCAACTAACATTTTTTTCTGAAAATCAATCAGTTTATACCCTTCCAAGTTAGCAATTACCTCATCAAATTTATTCTCTTTGAACAATCTCTCAGTCTCTTCACTTTTTTCTGCTGTAATTCCTCCATTAATATAACCCAATCTAACATTTTCAGATTCAGGCATTTCAAGAAACATATTATCAATATTTTCCAAATGACTATAATCCTCTATTTTCAATTCAACTATTTTAAATTCGAAGTTATCAACTTTGGAAATCTCAATTGATTCTTCTTTAAAAATATTACTTCTAAAAATTTTGGGGAATTCAATTTCTAAAACAACATAATATTTTCTAATCGGACTGTCATAATTAAAAGAAATTGTCCCGGTTGCATTTTTTTTCTTCCCAAAATTATTACTTACAATTATTCTCTCCTTAGCATTAATACCAGTCAAATCTTTAAAAGAATTAATTTTTGACAACGATTTACCCCATAAAGTATAGAGGTTATTTGCGGAAACTTTGATAGCAATAGATTTTCCCTCTTCTGAAAATAAACCTTCGTGGCAGGCACAAATGCAGCTAATTAATTCTACATCGCTAAACTTTTTACGATTCAACTCTACAGTATCTTTTCCCTTATTAATTAATTGATCTGAAACAAAAAAAACATCTACTTTCTGTGCAAAAGTTAGTGTTTGACTTATAGTTAGTAAAACAAATAAAATTAACCTCATTCTTAATTATTTAATTTAAAACTCAATAACTTACTTCTTCTCAGCCAATTCCTGAATTTTTTGGTGGATCATTACTTGGTTGGAGGCTATTTTTGAGAAACCTCTTACGTCGTCACCAGACCAAGCATTGTTCATTTCGCCGTAGCTTCCGAATACTGGGGACATTAGGTCGTAGTCTGATTTTATACCTAAAATCTGGAAATTGTAAGGAGCCAATTGTACTCTTACTACGCCAGACACATTACTTTGGCTATTATCAAAATAAGCTTCTATGTCACGCAAAACTGGCTCATTAAACTGACCTTCGTGTAGTAACATCCCGTACCATTCGGCCAGGTTTTGTTTCCAGTATTGTTGCCATTTAGTCAGTACATGTTTCTCTAGCAAATGGTGTGATTTTATGATAATCAAGGGTGCTGCAGCTTCGAAACCTACACGGCCTTTGATGCCGATGATGGTGTCGCCCACGTGTGTGTCACGCCCAATGGCATACGGAGAAGCCAATTCATGCACTCTTCTGATGGCTTCAACTGGATTCTTAAATCTGCGATTGTTTACAGCTTTGAGCTCACCTTTTACAAATTCTAAGGTTATTTCGGTTGGCTTTTTCTTGGTCAATTGTGTCGGCCAAGCACTTTCAGGGAGGTTATCCCATGAGTTCAGCGTTTCTTTTCCGCCAACTGAAGTTCCCCAGAGACCTTGATTGATAGAATACGTTGATTTATGCCATTCACGCACAACGCCTTTGGCTTTCAAAAACTCTATTTCTTCTTCTCTAGATAGTTTTAAGTCTCTGATTGGCGTGATAATTTCGGCTTCAGGAACTATAATTCTGAAGGCCATGTCAAATCTCACTTGGTCGTTACCCGCTCCTGTAGAACCGTGGGCGATGGCGTTGGCACCAATGGATTTGGCATATTCTGCCACGGCGATGGCCTGAAAAATACGCTCTGCACTTACCGAAAGCGGATAGGTATTGTTTTTTAGAATATTTCCGAAAACCAGATATTTGATGCACTCTTTATAGTATTTGTCTGCAACGCGAGCGGTGTAGTGAGATTTTACACCCAGTTCATAGGCTTTTTTCTCAATGTCAGCTACTTCGGCGTCTGTAAATCCACCTGTATCTACCAACACAGAATGCACTTCCATGCCTTTTTCTTCGCCCAAATACTTCACACAAAAAGATGTGTCTAAACCACCGCTGTAAGCCAAAACTACTTTTTTCATCTATCTGATTTTAAAAACCCCAAAAATTTCCGCAAAATTAGGACTTAATGGCTTTAATTGGAAGTTTTATCAATTATTGTTTACCCCAGAAACCAAAAATGTCTCTTTAGTTTAGCCCAAAGAGACATTTAAGCAAAGAAAAACGTATCAACGCATCTCTTTTTTGTATTTTTCAATGTGTTCTTTTATTCTGCCTATCCTGTTGTCTGGACTTGGGTGCGAGCTCATGTACTCATCTCTGCTTCTACCACCTGAGGCTTCTGCAAGAATTTCCATTACCTCTATCATCGATTCGGCATTGTAACCTGCCTTGAGCATATATTTCACACCAAATTCATCTGATTCTAACTCATCGTCTCTACCGAATTTCATGAGTTTAACTTGGGCCACATAATTGGCTATTTGGGAGGCTCCCATGTCGCCAGCAGCAGCAGTGGCTGCCCCTGCCAAGCCTTGGTAAAACTCCGTTTTGGCCATTTGTTCAGACGAATGCCTGTACACTACATGTGCAATTTCATGCCCTAAAACTCCGGCAATCTGATCCTCGGATTTTAGCCTACTAAGCAATCCAACGGTTATAAAAATCTGTCCACCGGGAAGTGCGAAGGCATTGACAGTTTGGGGATCACGAAGAACGTGAAAATCGAATTGATAAGGGTTTCCATGGCCAAATGACTCCACTTCTCTGTTGAAAGTAAGAACAAGCTCACGCCCGATGGATTTAATTTTCTGCTGTACTTTATCGTCGGGATATAAACCTCCATATTCTTGGGCCATTTGGGGAGCAGACTGCAGACCCATAGCTACCTCCTCCGCAGGAGACAAGCTAACTTGTTGTTTTTCACCTGTTAGTGGATTTTCTTGGGTTTTACCGTAATAACTCAAAAGAGCCATACCAGCCATTACCAAACCTATAACTAATCTTAATTTTAAACCGTTACTATTCATTTTTATAGCATAAATTGAAAACTATCTCGGAATTCCAAACCTAAAATTAGGATAAATAATAAACAAAAAAAACGGTTTGCAGTTAATAAAATCAATGACTTCAAAAAAGGTAAAAAAATATTTTTGTTACTAACTTTTTGATGTAATTTTGAAATAAAGAATCAAAAAAATATACTACGCTCAAATAATGACAGACGCAGACCTAAAACTTACTGAACCCTTACTGATTGAAGACCCAAATCGATTCGTAATTTTCCCTATCAAACACTCGAATATTTGGGAATTTTACAAAAATGCTGAAGCCTCGTTCTGGACAGCCGAAGAGTTAGACCTATCACAAGATACCAAAGATTGGGAAGCCATGAATGACGGCGAACGTCACTTTATCTCTCATGTTTTGGCATTTTTTGCAGCCTCCGATGGTATAGTTAATGAAAACTTAGCTGTTGGTTTCCTTTCAAACGTACAATTTCCTGAAGCCAAATGTTTTTATGGTTTTCAGATCATGATAGAAAATATACATGCAGAGGTATATTCATTGTTGATAGATACTTACATAAAAGACCAAAAAGAAAGAGACAGACTATTGCACGCCATAGACCACATTCCTTGTGTGGCCAAAAAAGCTGCTTGGGCGATGCGTTGGATAGAAAACGGTAACTTTATCGAGCGTTTGATAGCATTCGCTGCTGTAGAAGGCATATTTTTCTCAGGTTCGTTCTGCTCGATTTTCTGGTTAAAAAAACGTGGTTTGATGCCAGGTTTGACCTTCTCAAATGAGCTAATCTCGAGAGACGAGGGTTTGCACAGAGACTTTGCTTGCATGTTGTATACCGAGTACATCAAAAACAAAATGAGCCCTTCTGACGTGACAAGAATTATCACTGATGCAGTAGAAATAGAGAAAGAGTTCGTTTCGGATTCATTGCCAGTATCTTTGATTGGCATGAACGCACCGCAAATGTGCCAATACATAGAATTCGTGGCTGATCACCTTTTGGAGCAACTGCAACTTCCTAAAGTTTACAATGCCACCAACCCATTTGATTTCATGGATTTGATTTCGTTACAAGGCAAAACCAATTTCTTCGAGAAAAGAGTTGGGGAATATCAGAAAGCTGGTGTAACATCTGATAGAGAGAAGATGTCATTCTCATTGGACGAAGACTTTTGATTAGAACTTAGTTTTTTAGAAATAACAATAAAAGCCTCACTCAGAAAGTGGGGCTTTTGACATTTATTATTAACCTAAACTACCTTAATTCTATCTAAATCATGTCCGCAATAACCAGCGGACACACTTTACATGCCCTTGTGCCGTCTTGGGCATACCAACGGCAATCATTCATGATGGGGCAATTCTGAGATTTAAAGTCTTGTACTTGCGACTCCAAAGTCAGAACTTTGTCAACCACCCCGCACTTTTCACCCGTCCACTGCCTACAGCCTGATTCAGCACAGGTATTGGTATATCTAAACCTAGCTTCGGGGTTTCCACGGTTATTACCGGCCTTAATCAACTCGGCATCCAAAGGCACCACATGCGGAAGAAATTTCACGAAACCATCGTTACCCACAATACCGAAAAGCGATGCCCCCTCGCTGTTGGTAGCGGAAGGGCATGCGTACTTTTGTTTTTCCATTGCTCAAAAAGGCTTGAAAGTCTTCGCTTTGTTGAGTAAGGCCTCGTTTTTGAACTTTTTGAGCCAAATACCCAACCATTCAGGATTGATTCGAAGTTTTGTACCAATAGATTTGCTGACTTGAGCATTTACCAAATGCTTGGCCACCAATCCATTTACCTCTTTTTCAAGCCCTTTCAGTTGACTATCGGACAAGTCAAATCCTTCAAGAACGATTTCTAATTTTTGATTTCTCATGGCTATAAATTTTAACAGTTTTCATGATGTAAAGCTACACCAAGTACCCTAGCCATTTTAGCGTAAAATGTCCTGATTTTGAATAAGGTAGAAATACTTTAAGAGCAAGTAAAAAAGACCTAAAGGTCTATTTCTTGAGGATATTTTGCAAAAAAGCCGTCAAAATTTTAAGGCCATTTTCAAAATGTTTGTTGTTGTTAATGATGATGTCGGCGTCTTGCTTGGTAGGTTTTATAAATTTTTCATACGTAGGTGCCACATGATTTTCCCACCTGTAGAGAACTGAGTCCAAGTCATACCCACGCTCATTGTTGTCTCTGATTATTCTTCGGCGGATTTTGATATGCTCCAGTGCATCTATAAATACTTTGAGGTTGAGCAATGCCGAAATGTACGGATCATGAAATACAAAAATACCCTCTACAACGATAATGGGAGCAGGTTTGAAAACCAGTATGTTGGGTTCTTTGTCAAAAATATCAAAAGTATATTCTTGCATTCTGACCTCCTTTCCGCTCTTGAGGTCGTTGATATGCTGCGAAAACAATTCAAAATCGATAGACTCGGGTAGATCAAAATTTTCAACTTTATTCTTGTCTTTTGGTACCAAATCACGGGTTTTATAATAATTGTCTTGAGAGATAAGACAAACCTCGTCTTTTGTAAAATGGCTAAGTAAACTATGCAGAAAATAAGTTTTACCCGAAGCACTACCTCCCGTAATACCGATTATGTAAGGCTGAGCCATTTAAATTACCAAAATTGTTTAAAAATTAAAATTTCGGATACAAAACTAATAAATCTCGCTGTGGAATTGGGCATTTTTGAGCAGAAAACATTTTTTCTAAACCATTATATTTCAAAATTCGTTGTCAAAAGACTATGAATACAATATCGATTTTAGGTTGTGGGTGGTTGGGAAAACCTTTGGCCTCGGCTTTTTTATCCAGAAAATTTAGCGTGAAAGGCAGCACCACAAGCTCAGAGAAAATGGAGGCTTTGAAAAAAAATGGCATCGAAGCCTTTCAAATAGCATTTCAACCGGCCTTTGTCGGTGACAGTGTTTTCTTTGATTCCGAAATATTGATAATAAACATTCCGCCCAGGGCAAAGTCTCTGGGAGAAGAGTTCCACCTGCAACAGATTGAAAATATACTGGAGGAATGCAAAAAATCTGAAACCTTGCAGAAAATAGTATTTGTAAGCTCCACATCAGTGTATCCTAACCTCGAAAAAGAAATGAAAGAGGACAACGCCAACCCAAAGCATTTCTTATTTATGGCTGAAAATTTGGTCAAGAACTTTTGTAAAAACCACAATAAACAACATTTGATTATACGATTTGGTGGTCTGATGGGCTATGACAGAAATCCTTGTAAATATTTCACATCACAAACTTCGGCCGATTATTCAAGGGTCAACTACATCCATCAAGACGATGCCGTTGGTGCAATCCTGAGTTTGGTTGAAGAAAACATTTGGGACGAAACATTTAATATTGTTAGTCCCGAACATCCTACAAGGTCGGAAATTTGGGCGAAGTGTGGTGAAAACAAACCAGAGGCAAGTTCCAAAAACAGAGATTCATCTAAAAAAATTATCTCGATTGAAAATTTCTCGAGTAAAAGCCAATACCAATTCCTATTTCCTGACCCTTTGGCATTCAAGTATTTATAAGAAATTCGAAATTTAGATTTTAGCAGATTCCAAAAACCAGAGGATTTTCTTAAAATATTTTTAGGAAACTGTTTGGAAGAATTGCAAAGGTGGCTTAATTTTGCACCCACATTACAGGATTGGCTTATGGTGTAATGGTAACACAGCGGTTTTTGGTGCCGTTATTCAAGGTTCGAGTCCTTGTAAGCCAACAGAAAAAGTCGCTTTCGAGCGACTTTTTTGTTTTTTCTCCATCTCCCACTTCATTTTCCTTTTTAATATTTGCTTATCCTAAAACTTTTTGCCTAATTGAATTCCAAATAATATTCAATTCCTTACCCATGAGTTTTACGGAAAAAGACCTTAAACAAATAGCTAACAGAGGCAGCGATTTAAAAACGATAGAACAACAAATAGAAAACTTCAAGACGGGGTTTCCATTTATGACTGCCAAAAGAGCCGCCACCATAGGTGATGGCATGATAAAACTCGACGAAAAAGAACTCAATGAATATCTAGAGATTTTTAACCAAGAAACTTCCAAAAAGAAACTTTTGAAGTTTGTACCAGCCTCAGGTGCGGCAAGTAGGATGTTCAAGTCGCTTTACGCAGCCAAAGACGAAGGCAAGTCAGACAAGTCGGTGGAACAATTTCATGAGCAAATCAAATCTTTTGCGTTTTATAATAGTCTGTCCAAATTTTTAAAAACCAACGAAAAACAAGAACAATTAGAAGCACTATTGGGCTCAAATGGGCTGGATTATGGCAACTTACCCAAAGGCCTTCTAGAGTTTCATGCCTATGGAGATTCTACCCGTACAGCATTAGAAGAACACCTTGTGGAGGGAGCACAATATGCCAACAACAAAGGTAAAGTAAGGTTGCACTTCACCGTTTCGCCAGAGCACCGAAAAAAATTTAAAGACCTCATAAACAAGGTTTTAAAAAGCTATGAAGCCGAATACAATGTAAAGTTTGATATATCATTTTCTGAACAAAAAGCCTCCACTGATACCATTGCGGTAGGTATGGACAATGAGCCTTTTCTAGACAATAAAGGTGATTTGCTATTTAGACCAGCTGGCCACGGAGCTCTACTCGAAAATCTAAATGATGTTGATGCCGACATTATTTTCATCAAAAATGTAGACAACGTAGTGCCTGACCACCTCAAAAGTGAGACTATTCTCTATAAAAAAGCCTTGGCGGGTTTATTGTTGTGTTTCCAAAAACAGATTTTCTATTTCCTTAAAAGATTAGAAAAACCTGAACCTTCGGTTTACATGGTCAACAAGGCTATCAGATTTATCAAAGAAAACCTCAGTGTAGAAACTCCGAAAGGATTTAGAAATTGGTCGCCTGAAGAAAAATATAAATTTGCGATAGCCAAACTCAATCGTCCACTTAGAATTTGTGGCATGGTAAAAAATGTCGGTGAGCCGGGTGGAGGACCTTTCTGGGCGAAAAACAGTGACGATTCTATATCTTTACAAATCGTGGAGTCGGCTCAGTTTGATATGAAAAACAAAAAACAAAAAGAGATTTTTGAAAAAGCAACACACTTTAACCCGGTAGATTTGATTTGTGCCACCAAAAATCACAAAAAAGAAAAATACGATTTATTGAAATTCAGAGACCCGAAAACTGGATTCATTACTGAGAAATCACAAAGTGGAAAAACGCTAAAAGCTCAAGAATTGCCAGGTCTATGGAACGGAGCCATGTCTGACTGGAACACGCTTTTTGTGGAAGTACCTTTGATTACCTTCAACCCGGTGAAAACTGTGAATGATTTGCTTAGGAAAGAGCATCAACCGGCATAATTACAATTTTTTGTAAAGTAAAAAAGAGTGGCGATCCACTCTTTTTTGCTTTTGATATTATCAGTACACTTTCTCTCCTTTTTTGACCCACACACCCCATTTCTGGTTATAGGCATGTACTTTTTGCGTGGGCTTCTCCTCCATATCTACCACCTCGTTGCCTTGGTTTACCCATTCAAAAATACTCCCGTAGCAGTTTCTAACGTTGGTATAGCCAGCAGCCAATAACTTCTCGCCTATTTTTTCACTTCTTACACCGATTGAACAATATACCACAATAGGACTGTTTTTGGGAATATCCTTTATACTTTCTATCGAAAAATCGTTAAAACCCACATAACGTGCATCTCTTAAATGACTCACCTCAAACTCCTTTCGCTCACGTGCATCCAGGAGAACGACCTTCTCCTTTTGGGATTTCAGTTCCTGTACTTTTATGATAGGCACAGTTTTTTTAATCATACTTCTCAGAAGCAAATCGAATGACTTGGATTGGGCAGACACGGCTAGGGTTTGAAAAATGGACAAAACAATAAAAATGATTTTCTTCATTAGTTGGATATATGACCTAGATAAAACAAAATAAAATCAATAAAATTTCATAATTTCGCAAAAAACCAAATAAACTAACATGCGTTTCATTAAACACTTCTGGAGCTATCTGGTCATGGTCGGCTTGATCTATCTCCTCCATAATCCCATCGGTATGCTCCCTCCTTTGGGTAGGTTATTCAGTCCTTTCGAAGGATTTTTACAAAATAGTACAAACAAAAGCACCCTTTTGGATCAAAATCTTGACTTAGAAGGTGTAAAAGAAGAAGTAAAGGTAATCTATGACGTGAACCAGGTACCTCATATTTTTGCAAATAACGAGGACGACCTCTATTTTGCCCAAGGTTATGTGATGGCCAAGGACAGAATCTGGCAGATGGAGTTCTACACCATGGTGGCAGCAGGCCGACTGACCGAAATTGTAGGTGAAAGAGCCTTAGAATATGATAGATACAACAGAAGACTGGGAATGGCCAGAGCTGCGGCCAAAATTGCCGAAAACCTCAAAAGTGACCCTATCTCTTCGAAAATATTAGATGCCTATACCAATGGCGTAAATAGTTACATTGCTCAGATTGACTACAAAAACCTTCCAGTAGAGTACAAAATATTGGGTTACAAACCAACCGCGTGGTCGCCCTACAAAACAATTCTGATGCTCATGAATATGCGTAACACCCTCAATGGCGGTAGCGACGACTTCAGAATGAGCAATGTAGTGGACGAATATGGCTTAGATACCGTCAAAGATCTTTTTCCTAATTATCCCGCAGAAGAGTCTCCGATAATCCCTGTAGGTACACCTTGGAACTTTAAACCTTTACCAGTTACTACTCCGAGCAAAGTAATGGCAGGCAAAAATGACGATAAAGTAATTGTGAAAATACCTAGTCCTGCACCAGAAATTGGATCAAACAACTGGGCCGTGGGCGGAGCTAAATCTGCTACAGGATTACCAATTTTATCTAACGACCCACATCTTGGGCTTACATTGCCTTCGATTTGGTATCAGATGCAGTTGAGCTGTCCAACGGTAAATGTCTATGGTGTGGCATTGCCTGGTTGTCCTGGCATAGTAATTGGCTACAACAAAGACATTGCTTGGGGAGTGACCAATGTGGGTAGCGATGTGATGGACTTTTACAAAATAAGATTCAACAATCCTGAAAAAACGCACTATATGTATAACAACAAGTGGACTCCAACCACTAAATACACAGAGGAATTCAGACTTAAATCAGGAAAAATCGTAAAAGACACCTTGATTTATACACACCATGGACCCGTTGTTTACAACGAATCAAAAGAATCTAATTTTAACAAAAACGCTCCTGCGGGACACGCTATGCGTTGGATAGCTCTAGAAACCTCTGGCTCGGACCTGATGATTTTTTACTATCTCAACAGAGCCAAAAACTACGATGATTATAGAAAAGCTCTAACATTCTACACGGCACCTGCACAGAACTTCATATTTGCAAGTAATCAGAACGATATAGCCATCACGCCAAACGGCAAACTCCCACTCAAGTGGAAAGAACAGGGCAAATTCATATTAGATGGCTCTATGCCCGAACACGACTGGCAAGGATGGATACCGGCGGAGCAGAACCCGACCGTTAAAAACCCACCTAGAGGGTTTGTAAGCTCGGCCAATCAGTTTTCTGCTGACCCAACTTATCCGTATTACCTCGGTTGGAAATTTGCCGCACCAAACCGTGCAGTTAGGATAAATGAAAGACTTACGGCCATGAAAAACGCCAATGCGGATAGTTTAAGGTCGATTTTGAACGATAATTACAATGTGGCAGCGAGAAGAATTTTGCCTACTTTGTTGCCCATTTTAGAAACTTCAAAAGATGCAAGCATTGCTCCGGCCAGAGAAATTATGAAGAAGTGGGATTTGATGAATAATCCAGATGCAGTAGGAGCTACAATTTATGAACGTTGGGTGAAAGAACTTGAAAATTGGATTTGGGAGGATGAATTCCCAAGCAAACAATTTATGCTACATCCTACGGAAGATAGAACTTTTGAAATGATTAAAAAGCAATCAACCGCCAAATGGTTTGATAACAAAAACACAAAAGACAAGGTGGAAACCATCAATGATATTGTATTGGGGAGTTTCAAGGCTACCTTAGATAGTCTAACACTGCACAATGGCCCTTTGACACCAGAAACTTGGGCATGGGCAAAAGTTAAAAATACATCAATTTCACACTTGGGTAAAATTCCGGGATTTGCGAGAAGTGGCATAATGAATGGAGGGGGAAGGGGCATTGTAAATGCCACAACCGAATCAACTGGCCCATCTTGGAGAATGGTGATAGAACTAGATAAAGACTGGCCAAGAGGCTATGGATTATACCCAGGCGGACAGTCGGGCAATGTAGGTAGCAAATATTACGACAACATGGTAGATAAATGGGCTGCTGGCAAACTCGACACTTTGGTTTTTATGAAAAACAAAGACGAAAAATCAGCCAAACTGACTAGAACAATGACAATTAAACCTAAAAAATAAAATACTAGATTATGTTATATTTATTGATATTGATAATTGGAGGCATAGCCTCATACTTCGGCCCTTGGTGGATTATTGCCCCAGTGGCCTTAGCTCTTTGTTGGTGGAAAGCCAAAACTCCAAAAGAGGGTTACTTAGTTTCTGCTGCCGCCACTGTAAGTTTGTGGATTGGTTATGCCACTTTTTTAAACGCCACGGCTGATGTGAGTTTGGTGGACAAAGTAGCCGAGATGTTCACAGGTGGCGTGGGTTTTTTATCCAAAATACCTAAGATTGGGCTGGTCTTTACAGTAATGACCCTCATTGCCACGGCAATTGGAGGTTTTGCTGGTATGTCAGGGGTACAAATGAGAAGATATTTTAAGTGAGGAACGTGCTTGAAAAATCGGTCAAACGGTTTTTCAAGCGGTTCTTTTTTTTGACTTTACGGTTCCTGAAAGGGCTCCCGATGTCTACCGGGAGGCTTTAAGTATTTATGAAACTATAATGTTCGTAAAGAGAGTATTTTAATGTTTTTGATATTTAATAATAACGCTTTTATATCTCGAAGTTATTCTATTTGAACGTTTTCTAATCCATATGGAATTTTATCCCAACACTTGGGTGGAATGTAATTTAGCGTATCTGGCACTTTAATATCCCAGACTATCTCTGAAAGTTTGGGGTCTTCGCAATAAAACTTTACAAAATACCTTCGGTTTAAATAGTAATCCTCTCCGTTTTTTCTATAGTCCATTTTATCAAGCATTTCTTCAGTTTCTATTTCTTGAGATATTGAATTGAATGTATAGTGTATTTTAAGAATTGCTTTTCCGCCACCTGAAACTTTTGTAATTGTTCCAATTGTAACTTTAAAACAGTCTGAAATTAAATATTTACGATAATATTGTTTAGTAATAATCAAAATAAAAAACAATGCTACAACTAAATATAGAATTGCATTTAATTTTTTCCCCTTCATTTGATTGTGCTATTTATTTTTATCTAATTGTTTTGGTGTCTCTGCAGTAATGAATGAATTTGCAATTGATTGTTGACAAATTATGCGAAGGCTCGACCTAAGTAATAGTGTATTTCGGTCTTTGACGAAGTAAGATATTTTGAGTTTTGCCATTCATTTATTTCAATTATACGGAGAATTCAGGAGATGAGTGCAACATTTGATAAAATTTTCTCTACCAAAAACAATCCAAATTAAATTCCATTTGGCTAATTATACGCTTTAGACAACGAAGAAGGTAATAAACTTCGCAGGAATGATATTTCTAATTTGAAAATACCAATTTCCAAATCAACTAAGTTTTAACACATCTCTTTTTATTCTGGAATAAAGGAAATATTAACAATTTGCCAATTTGTTCCTTGTTTAACACCTAGTCCCGAGAATAAAAAAGTTTTCTTTGATCCAACAATTTTTCCGTCAAATTTCAAAGAATCAGAATTAAAACCAAATAGTTTTCTTCTATTTAAAGTAGACCCTCTAAATCCCCCCCTCTCTTCAACAAGTGCCTTGCTTTGCTCGAAACGAAACTCAATTTTATCCAAAGTAATTTCATCCTTTCCTGGGGATTCCAAATAACTTGAAAAGAAAAAAATGAAACAGTAAATCAAAACTAAGGACAGAATAAGTTTCAGATTTTTCTTTATGAGAATTATCATTTTAAATTTATTATTTTAATCAAAGAAAAACAATAACCAACCCTACTCTACCAAAAAACAATCCAAATTAAATTCGATTAGGATAATTATCCGATTTATAAATATTTAGACCTCAGAAAATCTCCATAATTTTCGATAAATAATTATATTTGCACCCTTATTCAGAAAATAAAACATTTAAATGAAAAAAATAAGCTTACTATTTTTAGGTCTTTCGATGGCCATTTTGGGTTGCGACAAAGCAGCTGGTGACTCAAAAACTGGCGGTCAACCTTCAGGAAGAATTGTATATGTAAACACAGATACATTATTGAACAACTACGAATATTACAAAGACGTAGTGAAAGAATTCGACAGCAAAAGATTTGCTCTTGAAAACGACTTGGCAAAAAGAACACAATCGTTCCAAAACGAAGTGGCTTTGTTTCAAAGACGTGCACAAGCCGGTGGAATGACCGAAGAGCAAGGAAAAAGCACTCAGCTGGCCCTTCAACAAAAAGAGCAAGACATCATGATGTTTAGAGATAATGCAGCAGGAAACTTGCAACAAGAACAAGCTAAAAAAACAGACGAATTGTTGACAAACATTCAGACCTACTTGAAAAAATATAACTCAGGAAACAAGTTTGATATGGTTATTGGCTACTCAAAAGGTGGTGGTGTATTGTATGCCAAAGAAGATTTGGATATCACTCAAGACGTTTTGAAAGGTCTTAACGAGGAATACAAAAATTCTGGCAAAAAACCTGCAGCAGCTGATTCGACTAAGAAATAATATTTTTAGAAATAAATATTCAAGAAAAGGCGAGACCAATAATCTCGTCTTTTTTATGTTTAAAACTTACGTTTCAACTCGAAATTCATACCCAAATACACCTTTCTCACCAACTCATCAGCCGCCAATTCCTCTGCAGTACCTTGTCTCAGAATTTTACCTTCGAAAAGCAAATATGCACGATCCGTAATGGAAAGTGTTTCGTTTACGTTGTGGTCGGTTATCAGTATTCCAATGTTTCGATGTTTTAGCTTGGCCACTATACTTTGTATTTCTTCTACTGCAATAGGGTCGACTCCTGCAAAAGGCTCATCCAATAAGATAAATTTTGGATCAACCGCCAAAGCCCGGGCAATTTCGGTTCTCCTTCGCTCACCACCCGAAAGCACAATACCCTTGTTTTTGCGAACATGTGTAAGGCTGAATTCCTCCAAAAGCGACTCCGTTTTTTCTTTTCGCTCTTGATTGGTCATTTTTGGCAAAGCCAGTTCCATTACGCCCAGAATGTTTTCTTCAACAGTCAAATCTCTGAACACGGAAGCCTCTTGAGCCAAATAACCAATTCCTAGTTTTGCTCTTTTGTACATCGGCAGACTAGTGATATCGACATCATCCAACCAAATTTTGCCCTCATTGGGCTTAACCAAACCTACCGCCATATAAAAAGAGGTAGTTTTACCAGCACCATTCGGCCCTAAAAGCCCAACAATTTCTCCCTGAGCTACCTGGTAACTCACTTCATTGTTCACGAGCCTTTGTCCGTATTTTTTTATAAGATTTTCGGTGCGTAATATCATTCTGTATCAATTTGGATGTAAAAATACCAATTTATTCTTTAAGTGAGGATGTTAAAAAATGTTAGGCGGTTCCTAAAACTTTATATCCCGCACAAACAACTGCAAAGTTGTTTTATCTCTAAACGTATTTTCCTCAATCGAATACGCCATGCTGAATTTGTTCCCAGCTTTTAGACCTTGATAAAAATCGTCCACCATTCCGAAGCCAATGGCCGAAAAAACTGAGCCCGTGTCTTCATCCAAAATCTCTAATTTTAGGTGTTTTTCTTTTAAAATTCTTGGCTCTGCCGATAAAGAAAGGTTCTCAGAAACAAAAATGGGCTGCATATTGTGAGGACCAAAAGGAGCCATTTGCTTCATGATTCTGTAAAACTTCGGACTGATTTCAGACAAATCTATTTTGATATCAATGTTGATTTTCGGAACCAAATGCTCCTCCAAAATCATTTCGTTCACTATTTGATCAAAATGAGCTCTAAATTCATCAATTTTATCTATTTCGATGGTCATCCCAGCAGCATGCATGTGCCCACCAAACTGTATCAGTAAATGTGCACTTCGTTCTATGGCCGCATATAAATCAAAGCCTGGAACCGAACGAGCAGAGCCAGCTGCTGTTTTATCTCCTGATTTTGTGAAGATGATGGTGGGTCTGTGAAAGTTTTCGATACACCTTGACGCCACAATGCCAATGACTCCTTTGTGCCAATTTTCCGAAAACAAAACCGTACTTTTAGCCATATTGAGCAACCAATCGTCTTTCCGAATCATATCTAAAGCTTCCTCGGTAATACGGGAATCATGGCCTTTTCGCTCGGTGTTGTTGGCTTGAATTTCGTAAGCAAACGCAAGTGCTTCATCAAAATCATCGGCCAAGAGCAATTGTACAGCGGCCTTGGCATGTTTTATCCTTCCTGCAGCATTTATTCTTGGTCCAAGAACAAAAACCACATTTTCAATACTCATTTCACCTGAAAAACCCGCCACTTGTTTGAGTGCCTTCAGACCAGTTCTAGGGTTTTCATTGATTTTTTTAAGTCCAAAATAGGCCAAGATTCGATTTTCACCGATGATAGGAACTATATCAGAAGCAATACTGACCATGGCCAAATCAAGAAATTCAAATAGATTTTCGATAGGTATTCCTTTTCGAATACAAAATGCCGTAAGTAACTTAAAACCAACCCCATTACCTGTTAATTCTTTGAAAGGATAAGGACAATCGTTACGTTTTGGGTCTAAAACCGCCACAGCTGCTGGGAGTTCATCACCCGGTTCGTGGTGATCACAGATAATAAAGTCTATACCGTATTTGGTTTGGGCGTATACAATTTTGTCGATGGACTTTATGCCACAATCAAGGCTAATCATCAACGATGCCCCAATCTCGGCAGCATAATCTATTCCTAAATTGGAAATCCCATATCCTTCTTTGTATCTGTCAGGGTTGTAATACTCGATGTTGGGGTAATAATTTTTCAGAAAACCATAAAATAAGGCCACAGCTGTGGTTCCATCTACGTCATAATCTCCGAAAATCAAGATTTTCTCATTTTCATCTATTGCTTTTATGAGCCTTTCTACGGCCACATCCATATCCTTCATCAAGAATGGATCATGTAAATCTTCGATTTGAGGTCTGAAAAAGTGTTTGGCTTCATCAAAATCCTTCACGCCTCTCTGCCAAAGCATGGTAGCCATCGACTTGGACACAGAGAGTTGATTTACCAAATCTCCTACAATTTGGAGATCATCTGACTGCGTTGGTGTGGGTTTAAAATTCCAGTTTTTTTCCATAATCAACAAATTTAGAAATTATGGCACAGAAATTGAAATCTATTAAAAAGAAAACAAAAAAGATTGACAATTCACACATTGTTCGGTTTTACCCAGAAAATGTAATTTCGTTAAATTTGTCAAATAATTCGTTTAAGGGAGTGTCGTGGAGGCACTCTTTTTTTTGTTTTTAGCAAATAATGAAAGTTTGTTTTGATAAATCCTCTTTCGTGTACTTATTTTAGATTCCAAAAAAAGTATTAATGAAAAAACTCCTCGAAAGCCTTATTTCAGCCACCGATTTGAACCTTGAAGAATCGCGAGATGCCATACTCAAAATCGGATCGGGTGAAATAAATCCTGCACAAATAGCCGCTTTTTTGATGGGAATACAACAAAAAGGCATTGCGGTGGAGGAGCTAAAAGGCTTTAGAGAAGGCATGTTGGAGTTGGCCATTGGCATAGACCTGAGCGAATTTGACGCTATGGACGTATGCGGCACTGGCGGCGATGGCAAAGACACTTTCAATATATCTACGACAGCGGCATTTGTGGTGGCTGGAGCCGGCCAAAAAGTGGCCAAACATGGCAATCATGGTGTGAGTTCATTGGTAGGCAGCAGTACCGTATTGGAGCATTTGGGTGTAAAATTTACCAATGATGCCGATTATCTGAGGTCTAAAATCGAAAAAGCCGGTATATGTTACCTCCACGCCCCACTTTTTCATCCGGCCATGCGGTTTGTGGGTCCTATACGTAAAGAACTGGGTATAAAAACCTTTTTTAATATACTCGGGCCATTGATGAACCCAGCCAAAGTACAAAAGCAACTCAGCGGGGTTTTTGACCAGAAAACTTTTGAACTTTACAAAAATCTTTTCCTTTCGTCTGGGACAAAATTTGGCGTTTTGCATGCTCTGGATGGCTATGATGAGGTATCGTTGACAGGGGACTTCAGATTTGCGAACGGACAAATTGATGATTTACTGAGCCCTTCAAATTTCAATTTCGAAAAAATCAATGCTAAAGAACTTTCAGGAGGAGATACTTTAGAAGAATCGGGAAAAATCATGATCGATATCCTGAAAAACCAAGCAACAAAAGCCCAAACCGACACCGTAATTATCAATGCGGCAATAGCATTGAGTGTAGCACAAGACATAAAAATAGAAGAAGGAATAGCCCAAGCGAAGGAATCCCTTGAAAGTGGTAAAGCCTTAAGGAGTTTGGAGCTTTTGGTGGCGTAAATTTAAAATTTCAATATATAAGATACCTTAAATATGCTAAAACTAGGTTTTGTGTCTGCCATACTTGCAGATTCGAGTTTTGAGGGAGTTGTCGATTTTGCGGCAAATAATGATTTCAAATGTGTGGAAATGATGTGCTGGCCGGGCAATTCGGCGGATGCTCGCAGATACGCAGGTGTGACACATATCGATGTGGAAAACATGGACATCAACTACATCAACGGATACTTGAAACAAAAAAATATCAGCATCTCTGGTTTGGGCTATTACCCCAACCCTCTTGATGCCGACACCAAAAAGTCTGAATTCTATATTGAACACATCAAGAAAATCATAAGAGCCTGCAACCAATTGGGTGTGCCAGTTATGAATACTTTCATAGGTAGAAATCAAGCACTTAACATGCAAGACAACCTCGAATTGTTCAAAAAACTTTGGAAACCTATCATAGAAACTGCTGAACAAGAAGACATAAAAATAGGCATAGAAAACTGCCCAATGTTTTTTACAAATGACGAATGGCCAGGAGGTAAAAACTTGGCGATTTCTCCTGCCGTGTGGGACAGAATGTTCCAAACCTTCCCTACCCCACTTTTTGGATTAAATTATGACCCCTCGCACATGATTTTTCAGATGATGGACGAAATCAAACCGATTTATCAATACAAAGACCGTTTGCACCATGTCCATATCAAAGACGTAAAAGTGTACAGAGACAAACTCGACAGAGTAGGAATTTTGGCCAATCCGCTAGAATATCATTCTCCAAAGCTCCCAGGATTGGGCGATGTAAACTGGAGGGCATTCTTTGCGGCATTGACAGACATCCGCTACCGAGGTCCCGTGGTGATAGAAGTAGAAGACAAAGCCTACGAAGGTAGTCAGGAAGATGTGCATGCGGCCATCAGAACTGCAAGGAATTATGTAAAGCAATTTTTGGATTAAAAATAGAAACTTTGGAAAATACCCTTCATATTTCTCATGATTACATTTCGGAAAAAGATAGAAATAATAAATTTGGTTTAAAACAAATTGTACTTCTATTTGGATTAGTTTTAATTATCAGTTTACTAAAAACAAGAAATTTTGGAGCTAGCTTTTTTATTGTTTTCATTATTTTTCTTTTTGGTTTTATTTATCATAAACTATGGTTTCAATCAAAGTTTTCTGACATATACTTAAGAGAAGTACAATCCAATGGGGCTGAAATTAGACTTACTTATTTAGAAGGAGAATTAGAAAAGAAATTAACCGAGAACCTAGAAAATGTAGAAATAAAAATCGTCAATACTTCAAGTAGAAGTGGTTTTAGTTGTTATTTGTCAATTATAACAGATTCTCTAGAATTCAATATTGATAATTCAATTTCTTGGACACTACTAGAAATAAAGGAAATTTTCATTTTTACAAAAAAATCAAAAAAAAACCAACTTAGCTTTAATGAAGAAGTACTATTAACCGCTATTAATGAACAGCTCAAACTACCATTAACTAAGACCATTGAAGAAATAAAATGGATTAATAAAATGTAAGTATTTCCATTAAAGTTTTATATCCTAAGAATAACATAAACTGAATCAAATATTTCTAGCTAAAACCCATTAGAATATTTATCAATAATAGAGAATACTTTCAAAATAAATTAACACCTAATTTACTATCTATCAATACTTTAATATTTATATTCGCAGCCATTTTATATATTTTTGCTGGTAAAATGGCTGTCAATAATTATTTATCCGCATCCAAAATGTATACATTTATGGTTGTTTTGGCTGCGAATATTTAAAAAATCGTCTCCGAAAACATCGCCAACAAAATTCAAATTTTCAAAGAAAAAACCAAAACTAGAAAATCGATTTTCATAACTTTCGTAACTGTTTTTGGACTTTTAGAAAACGAGTATAAACTGAGTCGGGTACAGAGCGAAATCAAGATTGAAGATTTATTCAAATAAATTCCAACGCTCAAGCGTCTTTCGGGGTCAATAAGAAAAAAACAACATTACAAATGAAAATGCTAACATTATTGGCCATAATGGCTTTCACATTTACTTCTTGCGAACAAACAGAAGTAGTAGTTGGAGAAAACTTCGCAGTAAGTTACAAGCCTACCCAATGCTCAGAACCATGGGATGAGGCTGCTTACACCAACAAAGGAAACCTTTCGAGAGAGGAAAGATTCAAATTATTTTTGAAAGATAAAGGAGTAAGTAATTTGAAAGAATTCAAAAATACGCAAGATGACAAAATATATTGTTCAGCTTGTACTTGTCCTTCCAACGACCTCTTCTCTTTCAAAGTAAGTGAGGCGGATTTAGCAAAATTGAAAACCTTTGAGCCCTTTAAGACTGCTTTAAAATAATCTAAATGGCTTTAATGAAAAGAGGCTGGAGCGATGCTCCAGCCTCTTTTTGTTATTTCAGGGAGTTTATATAACTAGCTATCGTTAGTGCATCTTTCCTTGGTACTTGCGGCATAGGAGCCATCGGAGTAGCAAAATCCGGCCAGTTCTCCGGTTTTGGATTATAAATCAATTGTACGATTTTCTCGTTGGTATATTTACGTTTTGCTATCTCTTTAAACGCAGGTCCCACCACTTTCTTGTCTTCAGCATGACAAGCCAAACAGGTGTGTTTTTGCAACAATGGTTTAATTGTAGCAAACGTCACTGGAGCAGCTTTTGCTGTCGTAATGGCTGCCGTTGGCTTACCTTTCCCATCTGGCGATACCACTTCTTTGGCAGTCTTAGATGGTGCAGTTGCTTTTGATTTGCCTGAATCAAAAGTCTTCAAATCATTGGCAGCCAATTTATTTCCTGTCGGAATTGAATTAAGCGTATAATAAACCGTTGGATGTACCAAAGACCAAGAGTTTGAAGCAGAACGAATTCCTTCAAGATTGAGCTCATGGATGTAATATGGACGAAGCCCGTCAATCACTATTCTCAAAGTTTTGCCATCTTCGCTAAGCTTTACACCTTTCACTTTCAAATCTTGTCTGTTAACAGGTGGTGAACCATAAACTGGATGGTGTTTGTAAATAAAGCTACTTGCGGCTATTGAGGCCAAATCTTCAGCAGATTTTCTGTCAACAGGCATAGTGAAGTTTATCTCAAAACCATCAGGCATGGCCTTACACGTTAACATTTCGAAAGGCACTTTACCGTTCCAAACCAATCTTTGCAATCCCTGATTAGCATCGCCTGCACTTCCCCAACCACGGTTGGTTTCGCCCACAAACATCGATCCGTCTGGCGAGAAAGTCATTCTCATCACACCTGATTGAAAACCTCCACGAAAATCCCAAGCGGCTCCTTGAAATTCACCATTGACTTTCTCCATAAATACACGCATAATCTTAGACTGGCCTTGGTCACCAATAAAAACTTGTCCCGCAAAAGGTCCAAAATCACCGTTAGTTTCGTCTCTAATGATTTCAGAATTAGAAATACCCAAAATTCCATGAGGCAACCAAACCACAGGAGTTTGAACCATCGGATACTTTTCTTTCAATTCGTAAAGCATTTTGAATTTCTCATCCACCACATTTTCAGGTTTGATATAATAACCTGAGGCATTTCTTACTTTTCTATTGTCTCTTTCCGCAAAAAATTGTTCCTCTGTAAGTTTAACAGGCGAATTTTGCATAGTGGTCCATTTCAAACTAGCAGGATGACCCACAAAAGCTCCCTTTTTCACATGCCAAATACCACCAGAACCCATCCAATCACCTTGGTTGTCAGAATAGAAAAGTTCCCCATCTATCATTCCCAAACCTGCTGGCGAACGCATACCTGCGGCCCATGGCTCATAACTACCGTCTTCGTAAATCTTAAAAATCGAACCTCTCGTTTTGGCTCTAGCCTCTCCTCTCCACCATTCCTCATCGCCAAAAGCCACGTTTCCACTCACAAAAAATCCACCATCTGGAGCAATTTTCGGTCCGAAAGAATATTCGTGATAATGCCCCGAAACTTCCCATGCATGAATAGTTTCATAGCTATCAGCTTTCCCGTCACCATTTTTGTCGGTCAATTTGGTCAGTTCTCCTCTTTGAGCACAATAAAACGAACCATCCTTATAAACTAAACCAAGCACTTCATGAAGTCCAGAGGCAAACTTCCTGAAGTATGGGTTTCTAGAACTTGGGTTTTCTACCACCCAGATATCTCCTCTTCGTGTGGCCAATGCCATTGAGCCGTTCGGCATCATCGTGACACCACCCACCTCAAGTAGAATACCCTCAGGCACCGGCAAGGTCACTATTTTGTAATAATCCTCTTCTTTTGGCGATTCTTGGGCCCAGACACCACAAGACATCAGGAATAAAAATCCCAATATTTTAATTTTCATCTCTATCGAATTTTTAGAATATGATTGAATAAATAATTTTGTTGTCCACTGGACTAGCTACTAACTCATTACCATTTTTTATGGTCGCCGGGCTGGCCGTTCTGATAAAATAAGTTTTACCATCTACAGCATAAAGGCCTTCTGCTACTTTTTCTATTTTCGAGCCTTCTGCTATTCGTGCCACTATATTCCCTGACTTTGAAAGACTTATCTCTCTGGTAAACATTTTATTGTCAGCAATTCTGATTTTGTCTTGTACATCAGAACCAAAAATCTTGTACTTGAAAGTCGGCAAATCGTTTTCATCTAAGATATAACCCATTGGTTTATAGCCCGTACCAACAGTATCTTTAGGCCATGAAGAATTTTGGTTGTTCGTCAAGGTCAAATCGTGATTAAGTAATGTTACACTTCCCAATGGCCTAGAGGAACCATCTCCCCTGTCCTCCCACATTGGAGTGGCATCTAGAAACTGTCCTTTCCAAATTTGAACAATCGCTCCTTTGTCCAAATCGTAAGTGTAATGCATTTTCTCAGGCGAACCCACCGATATAGCGTGTACAATTCTAAAATTCTTGTCATTTGGTGATTTCTTAAAATCCATGAAACTTCTAAGCGAAGTATTGGTATTTGCTTCCACCAAAATTGGATCGCTTGGCTTAGAAGCTATCAAAGAGCCTACCACGTGATGAGCAGTGCTTCTGAATCCCGGACCTTCAGACCAAAAACCCAGAGCAGGTTTTATCCAACCATCTCTCTTGTTATTGAAAATCTCGAAAGTATGCTCTCCTGCTGTAAGTTCAATACTCGCCTGACGCTGCTGAGAGGCTAATGTCCAATTGTTACCCAAGATCTCCTTGTTATCAATTTTCAGAGTACTATTTCCTCCTAATTGAGTATAAAAAGTATATTTACCGGCCAAAGGAGCTGTGTATGTTCCTTTAATTACAAAAACATAATCGTTTTGTTTTTTTGTAACTTCCCAAGTAAGGTCTTCTGTTTTGCCACGCTCATCTATCTTTAATGTTGATAAGTCAAGATCGTGCATGTAGTTTCCATAGTAAACTTTGTAACTCAAATCTGACACTTTGCCTGGAGTTTTATCATATTGACTTACCATGATATTTCTAAAAGCTACTGAACCGTGGTCTCCTTGTATTCTCAATGGACCACTTTTAGTTTCTTCTTGTGAAATACTTCCACGCGTTACACCCGAAAGCTCCACATTTTCATGAAGTAAGACATTATTGAGTTTGATGGAAAGAATTTTAGCATTCGCAATTTTCTTCCCATTTGCGTCAAATCTTGGTGCCTGGAAAGATATTTTCATGTTTTGCCAAAGACCAGGAGCCTTGTAAGCATTGAATCGAGGTGCGTAGCCTTCGTAACCTTTTTGGCCATCTGGTTTGCTGTCGTTCCAACGTTCGTAAATACCGCCACAATCATAATACTTAGGAACGTTTGCTCCCCAACTATCGTTTAGTTGAATCTCATATCTACCTTGAAGATATACTCCTGAATTTGAGCCTTTGGCCATCATAAAGTCAAATTCTATGTCTAAATCTCCATGTTCTAATTTGCTAAATAGATCATAATCCAAGCCATATTTACCTTGTTCATGCTCACAAAGAAGTACACCAGTACCAGCAACAGAAATAACTGTATTCTTTTTATCAATATCCACGTTTACATCACCTACAATCCTCCAATTGGTAGATTTAGATACAAATGAAGATAAATCATTTAAAGGAATGGGCGTTTGAGCATAGACCAAACTCTGACAGAGAGCCAGCAGCAGAAATAGTTTTTTCATAAAAGAAAGGTTTTTTATTGCAAAAATAAGGCATCATTTTCCTTAATTCGATATTTTTTAAAAATTTTTATTAAATATCTAAAATGCCTAAAACAAAAAAAGGTTGAGACCACAATAGCCTCAACCTTTTTCTCAAAGAATAAATATCTGTTAAACCACAGCCTCGGCCAAAACCAAAACTTTGTTATTAAATACTTGTAAAACTCCACCATCTACTACAATGGTTTCTTTCTTGTTTCCAATTTCATAAACCAAATCGCCCGTTTTTAGCGTACTCACCATAGGAGCGTGATCTTTCAAAACTTGAAACTGACCGTTTTTACCCGGAAGTATAACTGAATCTACTTCGCCATTAAAAACGTTTTTTTCTGGAGTTATTATTTCTAAATTCATAATGCTAATTTATTAATGTGTCAATTTGATTATTCAAATTAACCAATTATTTCGAAGCTTCAGCAATCAATCTCTCACCTTTCACTACTGCGTCTTCGATAGTACCTACCAAGTTAAAAGCAGCTTCAGGAAGATGGTCGTAATCACCAGCCATGATTTTGTTGAATCCTTTGATGGTATCGTTGATATCCACTAGTACGCCTTTCAAACCTGTAAATTGTTCTGCAACAAAGAATGGCTGAGAAAGGAAACGTTGAACACGACGAGCACGAGATACAACCAATTTATCGTCTTCTGAAAGTTCTTCAAGACCAAGGATGGCGATGATATCTTGCAATTCTTTATAACGCTGAAGAATGTTTTTCACGTTTTGAGCACAGTCGTAGTGAGCATCGCCCAAAACTTCTGCCGAAAGAATTCTTGAAGATGAATCCAATGGATCCACCGCTGGATAAATACCAAGCTCAGCAATTTTACGACTCAATACCGTAGTGGCATCTAAGTGAGCAAAAGTTGTTGCTGGAGCAGGGTCAGTCAAGTCATCGGCAGGTACGTAAACGGCCTGTACCGAAGTGATTGAACCTCTTTTTGTTGAGGCAATACGCTCTTGCATCACACCCATCTCCGTAGCCAATGTTGGTTGGTAACCTACCGCTGAAGGCATACGACCCAAAAGGGCAGATACCTCAGAACCCGCTTGTGTAAAACGGAATATATTGTCAATAAAGAAAAGGATATCACGTCCTTTACCTTCGCCGTCACCATCACGGAAGTGTTCTGCAACAGTAAGACCCGAAAGGGCTACTCTCGCACGAGCACCAGGAGGCTCGTTCATTTGACCAAATATAAATGTAGCTTGAGACTCTTTCAAAGCTTCTCTATCAACTGAGTCAAGATCCCATCCGCCTTCTTCCATTGAATGTTTGAAAGCCTCACCGTATTTCACGATGCCTGACTCGATCATCTCACGAAGAAGGTCATTTCCTTCACGAGTACGCTCACCTACACCGGCAAACACTGAAAGACCAGCATAAGCCTTAGCGATGTTATTGATAAGTTCTTGGATCAATACGGTTTTACCCACACCAGCACCACCAAACAAACCAATTTTACCACCTTTTACGTAAGGAGCAAGAAGGTCGATAACTTTAATACCAGTAAATAATACTTCAGTGGCAGTAGCCAAATCTTCAAACTTTGGTGCACTACGGTGAATCGAAAGACCTGGAGTGTTAACAGCTCCCAAACCGTCGATAGCCTCGCCCACAACGTTGAAAAGACGACCTTTTATTTCTTCGCCTGTAGGCATTGTTATTGGAGTACCCAAGTGTGTAACTTCTTGTCCTCTCTGAAGACCGTCAGTACTATCCATAGCGATGGTACGGATTCTATCTTCACCAAGGTGTTGCTGACACTCAAGGATTACTTTTTGACCATTTGACTTTGTTACAGACAAAGCATCTAATATTGCAGGTAGAGAAGCGGCTTCCCCCTCAAAACTTACGTCCACAACGGGTCCGATGATTTGTGAGATTTTACCAATATTTGCCATTTATGAAATATTTAAAATTTATCTACTGATTTTTGGACTGCAAAATTATGAATTCTGCATGATAAAACAAATCTGAAACAAATCTTTTTTTGTATTTTTTTTAGAGAATACCAAAAAATTGGCACTTTTTATTGTAGTAAACTATGAATGTCAGAAACCGCAACTATCAGATTCTAGAAGAAAACGCATTTCTAATTTCTCCGTACCTCTGGAATGTATTTGGTTTACTTCAATCAACAATCTCGATTAGGGATCTCTATTTACTTATCTTTTCTCTCCATCAAAGCTTTTTTGAAAAATACACCATGACGTGTCAAGTCGTAGTTCCAGTTGGAGAATAAACTAGGAGCCCAGCTTGGGTCAAAAACCCAAACTACCCAAGAAATATTCTTTGTATCGCAATATTTCATGATGGCTTCTCCGTAGGATTCATCACTAATTACAGGCACATGGGCACCTTTTTCTTCGGCACCAGCGAACCCGATTTCGGTTAAAATCAGTGGATATTTTTCTTTTACAAATCCCCAATCTTTGGTCCATTTTTCTTCCCATGGTTTTGGTCTTTTCTGAGGATAAGGATGCGAAACATAGCCAATTCCTTCAGCATTGATAGGCTCAGAGGCAATTTCAGTTAAGTCGTAAGCCCAATTGAAGCCCGCAACTAGCGGTATGGCGGTATTTCCATGTGCCCTGATGATTCCGATTATTTCCTCGTTGAGTCTTTTCCAATCTTGCCAGCTGCAAGTCCCCAACTCACCATTGTAAGTGGTAGGTTCGTTGAAGATTTCAAAAAACGCAACCGTATTATTTCCTTTAAAGTGCTTGGCCATTGTTCGCCAAAACTCAAAAGTTTCTTTTTGTGTAGTTTCGTATCCCTCTGCCTGATACATTTCTGTTCTGAGATTCCCTATCGAATGCCAATCAATAATGACGTACATTTTCTGACTTCTTGCCAATAATACTCCTTCATCAAGCAGTTTTAAGTATTTTTCTTTTCCTACTCTCCGCCAAGCAGCTGGGTGAACCGGAAATCTGACCACATTTGCACCCCAAGATTTCATTGCTTCAAAATAGGCCAAGTCCCAATGACCTTGATTGGATAATTTTTCAGGATCGCTGGTGTTCAGCCCTCTCATCACAAATGGCTTATTATTCACGATGAACTCATTGGCTTTAACACTGACTTGCGGCAAATCAGAAGATTGAGAAAAACCGCTTAGGCTTTGGAGGAAAGTAAAAATTAATAGAACGATGTTTTTCATTTTCAAGGTTTTGAAAACAAAAATAGGAGAATTAAACAAAAAAAAACTTGCACGAGGCAAGTTTTAAGATTGTTTTAGTTTAGATTCAATAGTCTGCTGAGTGTGAGGAACCGCCCTAAGTCTTTCCTTCGGAATTAACTTGCCCGAATCCCTACAAATACCGTACGTGCCATTTTTGATTCTGATAAGTGCCGCCTCAAGTTGAGAAGCAAACTTCTGAAGTCTCGAAGCCGACTGGCTCAGTTGTTCTTTTTCTCTCACGTCTGCACCGTCTTCGAGCGTTTTAGAACCCACCGCGGTGTTATCGGTACCGTTGTCGTTTTTTCTACTTAATGTCTCTTTTATGAAGTTAACTTCATTATAAGTGGCGGCCAATTTTTTATTGATAATTTCTTCAAATTCTGCCAATTCGGTTTCCGAATATCTGGTTTTTTCTTCTATTGAATTAGCCATAATTAAATCTGTTTTCTTTGGGTTGTTAATAAGTAGTTTTTAAAAATTTCCGCAAATATAAGTCATTTAAAAAAACTAGCAATCTTTTTTTAAATATTCCCAAAATTGACTGTTTATCAAGGTGTTGATTAAACTTAATTGGTTACAAAAAAAATGATTCAAATTTAGCTTTTGGGCAAACTAAGGGGCATTCGAATCAGTAGCTTCAACCAAATATAATTTTGTAGAAAAAAATTTTCATATCTCATTTTTTACAAAAGCCATAGAATCGACTGTTTTTAAACTCAAACACCTATTTATCTATTTCTTTTTGCCAAAATATCAATATAACTAATTTTAGAATAAATATGAAATTTGAAAGAATCGAAAACTTTGTATTAAGTTTGCACCCAAATCAAATAATAAAATAAATGACCTATTTAGAGCCGGCTCCAATAAAGGACAAAGAAAATCCTTTGGAGTCAATGATGTCTAGGTTTGACGCTGCGGTGAAAATCCTTGGAATCAGCGACGAAATGTACAATATATTGAAAGTACCCGCCCGACAAGTAATTGTAGGATTGCCGGTAACGATGGACAATGGCAAAATCGAAGTTTTTGAAGGTTATCGGGTAATTCACTCTACTATTTTAGGTCCGGGAAAAGGAGGAATCAGGCTAGATCCAGATGTTACCCTTGATGAAGTGCGGGCTTTAGCAGCTTGGATGACTTGGAAATGTGCTGTTGTGGATATACCCTACGGTGGAGCAAAAGGTGGCATAGCTTGTAACCCAAGAAATATGTCGGCAGGTGAGATAGAGCGATTGATGAGGGCATATACACTCTCGATGCTTGATATCTTTGGGCCAGACAAGGACATTCCGGCTCCAGACATGGGCACCGGCCCAAGAGAAATGGCTTGGTTGATGGATGAATATTCCAAAGCAAAAGGCATGACGGTGCAAGCCGTAGTTACTGGAAAACCCCTTGTTCTAGGAGGATCGTTAGGAAGAACGGAGGCTACAGGGCGAGGGGTAATGGTATCAGCCTTGTCCGGTATGGAAAAACTTAAACTGAACCCTTACCGTGCGACTGCAGCCGTTCAAGGCTTTGGAAATGTTGGCTCACATGCGGCGGCACTTTTGCACGAAAAAGGTGTCTCTATAACAGGTATCAGCGATATCAGTGGTGCATACTTTAACGACAAGGGAATTGACATAGACAAAGCCATGGCTTACCGAAATGCAAACAACGGCACTTTGGAAGGTTTTGGTGGAGCCGAAAAAATTGACGCTGAAGAATTATTATTTTTACCAGTTGATTTGTTGGTTCCTGCAGCCAAAGAAGACGTTATCACTAAAAACAATGCCGGAAAAATACAAGCCAAACTTATTGTGGAAGGAGCTAATGGACCGACCTCTGCAAAGGCTGACGACATTATCAATGAAAAAGGCATCATGGTGGTTCCTGATATTTTGGCCAATGCGGGTGGCGTTACTGTTTCGTATTTTGAGTGGGTACAAAACCGTATCGGGTATAAATGGACACTCGACAGAATAAACCGTAGAAGCGACCGAGCGATGAAAGACGCCTTCAACAACGTCTTCGACATTTCTCAAAAACATAAAGTACCAATGCGGCTGGCGGCCTACATTTTGGCCATCGACAAAGTATCTAGCTCTTACAAGTTTAGAGGTGGATATGGATGATTCGATTTTCGATTGATTCGATTGACGATTGTTGATTTTAGATTGACGATTTTGGATTAACGATTGAAGATTTTAGATTAACAATTTTAGATTTTTTTGAAATTAGACTTTTGCCTTGGGTGAAAGTCTTTTTTTTTGAAAGGCGGGACAATTGATTTATTAAAATTTTACCTTTGCACAAACCTAAATTTATAAATGAAAGACTTAAAGGATAAAATAGTTTGGATTACTGGAGCTTCCTCGGGTATAGGAGAAGCAACCGCTTACCAAATGGCCAAGGAAGGAGCTAAGCTCGTACTTTCTGCTAGAAGAAAAGAGGAACTTGAAAGGGTAAAAAAAGCATGTAATCTACCTGATAACGATATACTTGTGCTTCCTTTAGACGTTGAAGATTTTGCTTCATTTGAAAAACACAAAGAAAGCGTTTTAAATACCTTTGGCAGAATAGATTTGCTTTTCAACAATGCCGGAATATCTCAAAGAGGCGGAGTGCTGGAGAGTAATCTAGAAGTTTTTCAAAAAATAATTAATATCAATTTGGTTGGTGTGGTAGCTCTCACCAAAGTGGTTTTGCCCGAAATGGTGAAACAAAAATCGGGTCATATAGTTGTTACCAGTAGTTTATCTGGCAAACTGGGTTCGCCAAAAAGATCGGGCTATTGTGCCTCTAAGCATGCCTTGCATGGTTTTTTTGATGCATTGAGATCTGAGGTTCACAACGACAACATCAAGGTGACCATGATTTGCCCAGGATATATACAAACGGAAATCTCTATAAACGCCATTGGGGCTGATGGTTCACAGCACGGGCAAATGGACAACAACCAAGCTAACGGAATTCCGGTAGAGGTATGTGCCAGCAAAATAGTTAAAGCCATCAAAGCCGACAAAAGTGAGATTTATATTGGCGGAAAAGAAGTATTGGGAGTATATTTGAAAAGATTTTTCCCGAAGATTTTAGAAAAAATCGTTTTAAACCAAGCACCAAAGTAAAATTATAAAGTTCTAAGCCTAAAAGAAATGGAGAAGAATTTACTACTCGTAAGACACGCCACAGCCGAAGACATAACCAACTCTGCCATGGTACGAGACAGAGACCGCGAACTTACCTCAAGAGGTATAATGGAATCGGCTCGAATAGGTAAATACCTTAAAGACAACGGATTAAAAATAGACGCCATTCTTTGTAGTCCGGCTACAAGAACTCATACGACAGCCAATTTGATAGCCGAGCAACTAAAATTCGACACCGACAATGTTGAATTGGCCGATGGTCTCTACGGAAGCGGTCCCAGAGGTTATTTAGCACTTTTAAATGGGCTAAATGAAAGTTTGGAAACTGTAATTATTGTTGGCCATAACCCAGATATTACATTTTTTGCTGATTACCTTTCAAGTCAAGACTGTGGCGGAAGTATGTCAAAAGCCACAGTGATTCATTTAAAATTCGATGATTTGAGCTGGGCTGAAATTTCTCAAAAATCGGGTTCTTTGGTGAAAAGAGTAGACGTTAAAGATCTAAATTGAGATGAAGAACAATAAAATTTTTAAGATTGTATTCTTTCTATTTGTGCTAGGTGTAATCATTGTGTTGATAGACATGGCTCGTCAAACCACTGCACCTTGGAACAAGAAAAAACAATTGGAAAGAGCGTTGCCGAAGTGAGAAAAGCGTTTTATTTACGATTTGAGATTAACAATTTAAGACTGGCGATTTAAGATTAACGAATCGCAAATTTCGATTAGCAATGTTCTGTTAATAAGTTAGCCACTCTCCTATTTGAACAACTTCATAAAAGTAGAAGTCAACCACGATTCTTCGGCTTTGGTTACTAGTTCCAGAGTATTGTCGGCAAAGCCAGCTACTGCATAAATATCATTTACAACTTTCAGAAATTCGGCACTTTCGGGCGAATTGTCACTCACACCTTTTTTGATTTCCTCCATCGTTTCGAGTATTGGAGAAAGTTCTCTTCTGCGTCTTTCTCTACCTATTTGTCTTGCGGCCTTCCAAATATCCTTTTCGGCTTGAAAATATTCTTTACGCTCGCCAGGAAGTAGTTGTTTATATATCAGACCCCAGCTCATAAGATCACGAAGGTTCATGTTTACGTTGCCTCTCGAAATCTGTAATTCTTCCATGATTTCATCGGCATTGAGCGATTTGGGTGAAAGCAGAAGCAATGCGTGAATTTGCGACATAGTTCTGTTTATCCCCCACTGTGTGGCAAGGGTACCCCAGGTATGGATAAACCGATCCTTCGCTTCTTGTAATTCCATAAAATAGGTCTGTTATATAATAGCACGTACAATAAGTTCCAAATTAAAATAGTTATTTTGAATTTTCAAAATATTCTGAAAGTTTTCTTTCTAAAAAAAAGACTTTTGGAGTCTTTACGGTACGTTTTTTGAGCATTTTTTAATATTCCTAATAATGCATACTCCAAAAACGTGCCAAATAATACAAAAATGAAAAATCATCTTTTGCTTTTACTGCTATCCGTAACGTTCTTATTTTCTTCCTGCGAAAAAACCGAAAACAACCCCACCTTAGGTGATTTGGTGGCAGGTGAATACAAAGGAATTTCGATCGTTTTGGGTGGAACCGAGATCCCCTTGCCCCTAGAAAGTGGAACTAACTTCCTAAACCTAAATTTTACAATATTTAGAACTACCGAAATAACGGCCGATTTAACCTTAATTTTTGAAGAAAAGACCAACGGCATATTGAAAACCGAAAAAGAAGAACACAAAGGATTGATTCTCAATAGAAAACCCGATGGAGGTATTTCTTTAATGGAAGATGGAAAGGAATTGGCAGTAGTTTCAGGTCAAAATATTGAAATGACCGTAGTTATTGAAGATTTAACCACCACTTTTAAAGGTCTCAAAAAATACTGAAATCGGTTAAGTTTTTACCAGAATATTAGCAGCGACCATCTGACTCAAGTTTTGTTCGGAGGTTTCATTTACCAAAACTCGCATGGTTTTATCGAATTCCTGAATCTCTAAAACCTTGATAATATCGCCCAGTTTTAGATTTAACTTATCGATTAATTTCAAAAAACTATCCTGAGAAGAACCAACAGACATGAACATAACCATTTGATTTTCAACACATTCTTCCAGCTTTTTGTAATTCTGAAAAACAACCTCTCCGTTGATGTCAGGAATTGGTGAACCGTGCGGATCAACCTTTGGAAAGTCTAGTAATTGATCAATCCTGTCAAAAAATCTTTGAGATTTGATGTGTTCTATTTGTTCCGCAATCTCATGGACTTCGTCCCAACCAAAGCCCAAATGCTGCACCAAGAACATCTCTACCAAGCGATGCTTTCTGATGATGAGTCCAGCGGCACGTTTACCACTTTGGGTGAGCATAAGTGGCTTGTACTTTTCATAAGAAATCAAACCTTTACCTGAGAGTTTCTTGACCATACTATTTACCGTAGGCATTTTTATGGTCAGACTTTTGCTCAAATCCAACACCGAAACTTCTTCATTCTCAGTACTTAAATGAAACAAAGCCTTTAAATAATTTTCCTCTGTCAAAGTCATCATTCACAAATTTATCCGATTTTATTTTCTGAAATAAATATTTAATCTAAAATTTTTGTTAGACTAATCTAACATTTTAGTTTTAATCTACTACCTTTGTGCATTGATTAGAATCGATTCATGAAAAAATATATATTTATTTTACTCATTATCATGTCCTTTGCGAACATTTCGCCCGGGCAATATGAGTTGAAAGGCCAAATATTCACCAAAGCAAAAAGTGAAAAGTTACCTTTTGCCAGCGTAAAAATCAAAGGCACCACAATAGGAACGACCACCAATGAAGAGGGAGAGTTCTCTTTCAAAAACCTTCAAAAGGGAAAAGTGACGCTGATAACCAGCTTCATAGGCATGCTCGAGAAACAAACCGAAGTCATTCTCGACAAAAATACTTTTGTAAAAATAGAACTAAATGACGACCCCAGTCAGCTAAACGAGGTAGTGGTGACTGGAAATTTGAAAGAAATGAGTAAAGCCGAAAGTGCCATTCCTATTGATATTATAACACCTGCCTTTTTTGCAAAAAATCCCACTCCCAATATCTTCGAAGCACTGCAGAGTGTGAATGGTGTGAGGCCACAAGTTAACTGCAATGTGTGTAACACGGGCGATATACACATCAATGGCTTGGAAGGCCCGTACACTATGATTCTGATTGATGGAATGCCCATAGTTTCCTCACTTGGCTCGGTTTATGGCCTATTCGGAATTCCAAACGGTCTTATTGAGCGGATTGAAGTGGTAAAAGGGCCAGCATCCACGCTTTATGGCTCTGAGGCTGTGGGCGGACTGATAAATATCATTACCAAAGTGCCATTAAAAAGCCCCAAACTGAGTTTAGAAACCAACAGCACGAGTTGGGGCGAATGGAATTCAGATTTGGGGTTAAAATACAAATTGGGCAAAGTAAATGCTCTTTTAGGCGTAAATTACTTCAATTTTGGCCAAATAATAGATAAAAACCTAGATGGTTTCACAGACTTGAGCCTTCAAAACAGGATTTCGGTCTTCAATAAATTTCAAGGCAAAACTGGCTCTGTAGCTTTTCGTTATTTCTATGAAAACCGATGGGGCGGCCAAACCAACTGGACGCCGAGGTTCAGAGGTACTGATCAAGTATATGGCGAGAGTATTTTCACCAAAAGAGTGGAAGTTATTGGAGCACAGAATCTCTCTAATGCATTGTCTATTAACTACTCTTACAATTCTCACCAACAAGACTCTTTCTATGGAAATGTGCCCTTGATAGGCACGCAACATATAGGTTTTCTGCTTACCAAATACCAGAAAACCATTGGAAACGATGATTTGCTGATTGGCCTACCCCTGAAATACAATTTCTATGACGACAACACAGTAGCTACCCAATCAGAAAAACAGAACCAACCTCTGAAAGTTTGGGTACCAGGCATTTTTGCTCAACATGAACGTAAAATCGGAGAAAATTTCAAAACTTTGGAGGGAGTAAGGCTCGATTATAACCAAAATCACGGGTTGATATTCACACCAAGGTTGGCTTTGAAATGGAATAATAAACTCAACATTTTGCGACTAAATGTTGGAAAAGGTTACAGAATAGTCAATGTTTTTGCCGAGGAACATGCAGCTATGACTGGAGCAAGAGAAGTGGAAATAACCGAAAACCTAAAACCCGAACAAAGCTGGAATATCAACCTTAATTTCAACAAAAAAATATTACTCAACGACGGCTTTTTTGGACTAGACGCATCGGCTTTTTATACTTACTTTTCCAACAAAATTATTCCAGATTACGACACTACATATAAGATTATTTATAAAAACCTTGAAGGATTTCTAATTTCGAGAGGTTCGAATGTAAATATTGATTTGAATCTCAAAAACGGCTTAAAACTGATGGGCGGAGTAACTTTTCTGGATGTTCAAAAAAATGAAAATGGAGTAAAAACTGTTCCGTATTTCACCGAAAAATTCTCTGCCAATTATACGATTTCGTATGAAATAATGAAACCAAAAATCTTGATAGACTATTCCGCAAATTTGGTGGGACCAATGAGGTTGCCCTTACTCAACGAATACGACCCACGCCCAGGAAAATCACCCTGGACCAATATCCAAAACTTGCAATTGACAAGGGCGTTTGGTGAGGATTTCAAAATTTACGGTGGTGTAAAGAACATTTTCAATTTTGTTCCCTATCGGAATTTACCATTCTTGATTTCGAGGGCCAACGACCCATTTGACAAAAAAGTGATTTTCAATGAATACGGCGAGGCTGAGAGAACAGCAGAAAACCCTTACGGACTTACCTTTGACCCCACTTATGTTTATACTTCGCTTCAAAGTCGAAGGGTATTTTTGGGCATCAAATACAATATCCAGTAAATCAAAAAAGTCTAAATCTGTCTTGCAAAAAAAGCCAAAGGCACACTTTTTGATTATATTTGGGCGAACTAATGCATATTTTGCACCAAAAAAAGAGCCCAATATATGTTTAATAATAAAAAAGTGGTGGTGGTTTTTCCGGCATATAATGCCTCCGCTACCATCAAAAAAACCTACGATGAGATTCCGTTTGACATTGTGGACGAGGTGGTGTTGGTAGATGACGCCTCGGTGGATACTACGATAGAAATGGCCAGACATATAGGAATAAAACACATTGTGGCTCATCAAAGCAACAAAGGCTATGGTGGAAATCAGAAAAGCTGCTATAACAAAGCTCTTGAACTCGGTGCCGACATCGTCATTATGCTACACCCTGATTATCAGTACACTCCCTTATTGATTCGATCGATGGTGAGTATCATAGCCGAGGGGCTATATCCTGTGGTTATCGCCTCCAGAATTCTTGGAAAAGGTGCATTGAAAGGCGGAATGCCGATGTACAAGTATATTTCTAACAGATTCCTGACTTTTGCTCAAAATCTCATTATCGGCCAAAAACTTTCAGAATATCATACTGGTTACAGGGCTTTTTCGGCGGAAGTGATTCGCAATATCAATTTTATGGCCAACTCTGATGACTTTGTTTTTGACAACCAGATGCTCTGTCAGATTTTTAACAAAAACTACGAAGTGGCCGAAATCACCTGCCCAACTAAATATTTTGAAGAGGCTTCGTCTATCAATTTTTCAAGAAGCCTGAAATACGGCATTGGATGTTTACAAACTTCTGTGCAGTATTGGCTACACCGAAAAGGACTTTCTAAAAACGTTATTTTTGAATAAAAAAACTCCCCGAATTTTCATTCAGGGAGTGAACTTCGGCTTAGCCCTTTGACCAACAATATTGATCGTATCTTTTCAATCCTTTGTTGGTGCAGTTGGCGGTTTTGGCGGAGATGGCAAGTCTTTCGATGATATTATACTTTTGGGTGCCTTTGGTGCTTTGGGCGAAATTACACTTTTTGGAGCTTTGGGAGCCTTTGGAGCTTTTGGAGGAACAGGAGGATTAGGTCTGTATTTCATGATACTCGACCTGATTTCAGCTGGCATCAGCTCTATAATTTCTTCTATATTTTTATCCATTTCAATAGAGATAGCATCCATGGGTGCTGATATTTCATCCATTTTAGCAGATATAGCATCCATGGGTGCAGAAACCTTATCCATCTGCGACGACAACTCGTCCATTTGTTTGCTATAAACTTCCATCTGCTTATCGTATTCAGCCATTTCTGCATCAAACTTTTTCGAAAAAGCATCCAAGTCCTTGTCTCCAAACTTCTTGTTGTTCAACTCGGTGGTATATTTTTTTGCAGCCAACTCCATTTTTTTGCCAATCAGCTCCATTTTCTTCCCTATTTCTTCCATAGGTTTAGAATTTACCTCCATTTGAGAGCTATATTTTTCCATTTCATGGCTTTGGGCTTCCATAAGTTTGCTTTGGGCTTCCATTTGCTGTTGATTGACCTGAACCGCCTTCAGTCTTACATTTACTTTTTCTTGCACTTCGGGGCTCAATTGCACCTCTTTGCCATTATAAAAAATCTTGTTGTCTTTGATTCTAAAATCATTCAAATCGTCTTGAATAACAATGAAAGCCTCATTTCTCTTCGGTGAGATGAGCGTATCAGCAGTGGAAGAACTTCTGGAAATGCTCGTAGAAACTATCTTTTTTTCTTCATTTTTTTGAGCAAAAGCAAAAAACGTCACAAACAAACCCAGCACTATCCAAATGCTCTCTTTGTTGAAATTTCTTGGCGAACTGATGCCCACAATGCGTTGAACACGCTCCAATAAAGAATAACTTTTTTTGCCAAAAGCCATGGCCAATTTTGGCGTATAGGTCGTTTCTTGCAATTGAACCAAAGTCTTGGCCAACAATAACTTATTGCCGGAAACTTCAAGAGCTAAGTCGTCACAACAATTTTCTCTTTCTTTCCTGATTTGGGCAGAAAGCAACCACATGGCGGGATGGAAAAAATAGATTACGTCCAGTACTGACTGTAAGCCATTTAATAGAAAATCATGGCGTTTAAGGTGAGCCAATTCATGAGCCAAAATAGTCTCCAATTGTTCCTGACTAAATCCAGAAACCAGACTGGCTGGAATCAGAATTACGGGTTTCAGAACACCCATAATCATAGGAAGCGACACCATTCTTGAAACCTTTACTTGCACGTTTTTTGTGATATTCATCTTCTGTTTCATGTCCGACAAAATCTGGGTTAATCTTTCATCAAACTGATTTTTGGGGCTATTTTTCAGTTGATTTACCCACAAATATCCCAGAATTAACCTGGAAAAAAGTATGGCACATCCCAACACCCAAATGCCTACCACAAGTGGCAGATTAGTTTGGAGAAAGCTCAACATAACTTGCACGCTGTTCAGCATTTTAGGAGCCAAAGCTACACCACCAAAAGTTTTTTCCGATGAAGAAAACTCACTGATAATAAAGAAAGTAATACCGCTGGCCATAAATTGCAGCAGCAACAAAGACATACCTGACCAATATCGGGTATTGGCTTTTTTGGTAAATATTACCACCAAAAAGTAAACCAACGTAATGGCCAAAATCTGCCATAAAGAGTGAACCAATGTCCAGCCAAGTGTCTTGGCCAGGGGATTAGAGAAGAATTCTGTGATGTTTTCCATAAGATTTTTTGAATTACACTCGGTGGCTTCAAATCTTCACTTCGGCTCCGCTCAGTGAACAATTTGTAACCAACAAGGGATTGTTTAATTTTTTAAAATAGCTTTTTCATAAATTGTTACTTGTCTTGTTCGAGTTGTTGGATGAGTTTTTTGAGTTCAGATAGTTCTTCTTCCGAGGCGTGATGATTGCCCAGAGCCTGCATCACCAAGCTCATGGCATTTCCTTGGAAGGTGGAATCTATAAAACGATTCAAGAGCGATTTTTGTGTTTCCTCCTCCCCTACAATGGCTTCAAAAATATGCTGTTTGCCTTCGGCATTTCTTGAGACAAGGCCTTTTTCAAACATTATCTGCATGATTTTCAAAGTGGTCGTGTAGCCCGTTTCCTTGGTTTTGTTGATTTCCTCATTCACTTGCTTTACTGTTGCACGGCCCATTTGCCACAATACTTTGAGTACTTCAAGCTCCGACTCTGTTGGTTTTTGGAAAGTTTCCATCTATCTACGAATTGTTTCGTACAAATGTAATACGAAAAGATTCGTACTTCCAAATTTTTTCTACGAAATTTTTCGTACGTAGATTGCATTTATACCGCAAAGACGTTAGGTCGCAAAGTGTATCGAATAGCACAGATGAACGAAAGCTCTAATAATGAATACTTTGTGCAACTCTGTGCAAAACTCCGTGACCCTCTGTGGTAAAAAAATCAAAGCCCCAAAACTCCCCGAATCTCCAAAAGTTTTTCCTCATAAGAAGACCCCACAGGTATCTCCTTACCCAAGATCCAAACAGAATTGCGACTAATTTTCTCGATTTTTGACAATGAAATAAGATAAGAACGATGAATTCTGACGAATTTGTCGGCGGGCAGTTGGCCAAGAGCATCCGATATACTCTGCCTCGAGAGCAGTTTTCGGTTGTTCAGCACATAAGTCATGTAATTTCCTTCAGCTTCTATGTAGTGGATTTCGTCCAGCAGCACCTTCTCTTCTTCGTAGCCCGTTTTCAAGAAAATAAAATCTGGTGAACCTTCGTCTTGCATTTTCTTCATATCCAGGGCTTTGTTGCAGGCCTTTGTAAATCTGGCCAGGGAGAAAGGCTTCAATAGATAGTCGATGGCGTCTAGTTCAAAGCCCTTAACGGCATATTCGGAGTAGGCTGTGGTAAATATCACCATCGGGCATTTGGGCAGGATATTCACAAACTCTATCCCTGAGATATCAGGCATGTTGATGTCCAAGAAAAGCAAGTCTATTTTGTTGGTTTGCAGATAGGGTATCGCATCAAAACAGTTGGTAAAAGTAGCCTCCAAGTTCAAAAAAGGCACTTTTTCTGAGAGCATTTTTACCACCTCCAAGGCGTGTGGTTCGTCGTCGATGGCGATGGCTTTTATTGTCATTTCAAATCAAGAATAAATAATGGCATTAATTTACTTTATCATACCATTCAAATAAATATTTCTCATTGTATTCAATTCTAAATTTTTCCAGAAACTCTAAATATTCTTCTTTGAAAGTTTTCTTTTTATGATGTTGTTCCTGATTTAGTATATACCGATAAACATTGTCTATATGTGAATGAGAATAAGAGAAAGAGCCAAAACCTTCCTGCCAACTAAATTTTCCTTTCACCCATCCATTTTCATTCACATACTTGGAAGAATTGTTTTTTATATCTCTGACCAGATCTGAGATAGCCATAGCAGGTTTTAGTCCAACAAAACAATGTACATGGTCAGCAACACCATTCACAATTATTGACTTTTGGCCTTTTCCTGTAATTATTCCTGAGATATATTTGTGTAATTCATCTCTCCATTCTTTTTCAATTAAATTTTGACGGCCTTTAACAGCAAAAACTATTTGAATGTATAATTGTGAATATGTACCGGGCATATGTTTTAAAATGGTTTAAAATGCGTTTGGAATTAGGTTCGAAATGGAAATTAATAAAATTCTAGAGTAATATTACACCTTCGGTTTATTTTTAAATTCAATTTGGTCACGTATTTCGTAGAATAATATCACCTTCTAGAATAATATCACGCTAGAATAATATCACCCCTTCGGGGTTTTTGGAATATTATTTTACAATCTGTTTTCTAGAATAATATCACCCCAATGGGGTTTTATACCCCACAAAAACCCCGAAAGGGTGCAACTATTATAACCCACCGAAACATCACCCTAAATCAAAACCCCAAAGGGGTGAAACTATTATAACACCCACCTCAACTATAACACCCACCTCAACACACCAAGGAACAAAAACCCCATAGGGGTGAAACTATTATAACACCCACCTCAACACACCAAGGAACAAAAACCCCGAAGGGGTGAAACTATTATAATAGCAAAAAACACCAAAGAACAAAAACCCCAAAGGGGTGAAACTATTATAACACCCACCTCAACAAACCAAAGAACAAAAACCCCATAGGGGTGAAACTATTATAACACCCACCTCAACAAACCAAAGAACAAAAACCCCATAGGGGTGAAACTATTATAACACCCACCTCAACACACCAAAGAACAAAACCCCGAAGGGGTGAAACTATTATAACACCCCTCAATACACCCCCAACACCAAGCTCACAAAATAATCATGATCCGTGGCCTGAATCTCCAGCTTATGGCGGTTCGGATATATCAATTCCAAGCGTTTTTTTACGTTTTCTAGTCCTATTCCGTGGCTTTGGTCGTCCAAAGTGTCTTCAGTTTTTTGGTGGATGCTGTTGTGCACCTTAAAATACAGATGCTGGGCATCGTGCGTCAGCGTGATGTATATCCACGACGCCGACCTGAAACTGATGCCGTGCTTAAAGGCATTCTCTATAAAAGGATTCAGCAACATCGGGGCTATAAAAATCTCACGGTCAGCATTTTGTATATTCACCTCTATTTTTATGTCGTGGCTTTCGTCTATCCGCATCCGTTGGATATCAATAAAATTGTTGAGGTACTCTATCTCCTTCACCAACGGTATACGGTCTTGGTGGTTTTCGTGGAGCATAAACCGCATCATGTCGCCCAGTTTTTGTATACCATCAGAGGTTTGGGCGGCGTTTTCTCTCAGCGAAACCGAATACAGCGTGTTCAAGGCATTAAACAAAAAGTGTGGATTTATCTGCGACCTCAGGTTACCCAACTCGGCCGTTTTTTGGCTGATTTGCGTCTTCAGTTGCGTCTTTTCCTTCGTAAACACCTTCCTCAAAAAAGCCAACACCACGGCCGCAATGAAAGAAACCATAAACATCGTCACCATCCACTCGGCATGCCAGCCAAACGGCACCTGCTGAAACGAATGCCAACCAATAAACAGAATACAATACATACCAAACGTACCCACCAACAGCGTCAGCCCAAACTTCAGCAGGCCAGTCTTAAACTCCGCCGAGCGGTAATCTCTGTAATTGGGCAAAACCTCCAAATAGAAAAAATTCTGAGCAAAAAACACCGTAAACGCCCCAATGGCCATCATCGAGAGTTCTTTCACGGCTCCGTACCAATAATCCTTGCGGGGCAGATTAGCAAAAAACGCCAGAAAAAGCAGCAAAACCACCACAGAAGCCACCAAAACATGACCAATAAAACCACCCTCCTGCTCCTCTTTGAGTTTGGCCTCCACATAGTAATAAAGCTGTGCAAAAAGCTCATAAAACACCAAAACTATCACCACCGCTATGCTGTCGGTCAGCAAAAACAGCTTGCGAAACTCCGAAAACACCCTGAGGCCTACAATCACCTCGGGGTCGTCCGAACTCATGGCCCGGTAATACAGCCTGAAATAATTATGCACAAAAACACTCCCCACCACCAGCAGCACCGTCAGCACCGCATACACCACTGTACTCACCGATGACTCCGACGCCCGCAGCTTCGGAAACAGCCCCACATGAAACACCGCCCACGCCGCAAAGAACAACAAACCACCGCTGGCTATCGGAAAGATGGCGTTCCAAAAATGCGAGTAATGATCCAGCTCACGCCAAATCAGCCACATCACATTGCCCGGCACCCTGGGCTGCAGGCCGTAGATAAAACTGTCAAACCCATTGGCCTCCTGAAACAACCGCCTCGCCACATAAATGGCCACACAAACAAAAACCAACAAAACCTCTAACCGACGACCCTTCAAAATTTTCTGCATAGTATTTTTCATTTTACCGCCAGGTTGCCAAGACGCAAAGAGGCTTTTCCTCTCCTTGTGTCCAAAGCCGCCCGAGCTTTTTCATAATTGTAGCCCAAAAGTAGGAACCGCACCCAAGCCAAACGAAAAAATGTTGTGAAAGCCACCAAAAAAGTGACCAAAAACCATAAACCCCAAACATTGGGCAGCCACGCCGCCTGCGTCAGGCGTGCCGGGCAGAGCTACGCTCGCAATCTTCGCACTCCCGTGCTTGTTTGTTCTCCTACTCCTCGCGGCTTCGCCAGCTGTGGGGTATCCGCTACTATCCCTGCTGCGGGGATTGGTGGGTGAAGAAATATTCTGCTAAAATTTGTAGAAAAACAAGGCCCAGATAATACCAGAACGCATTGTTACTTATCGGATGTTGATAAAATCATTTTTTTAAAATAAATTTACTAAAAACAGTGTTGGAACAAATAGGAGTAATTTACTATAGATTTGCATGTTTTAGTATAGAATTACTAAAAATCCGAAATGGCCAAAAGTTCATTTACCTTTTTAATCAACAAGGTAAATACTTTTACATTTTCAATAGTTTCAAAGGCCTTTATTTATATTTACACCGAGGCATTTCTACTTGTATTTATATTACTGAAGACGAATCAATATTTGATTTAGAAATAGAATTATTATTATCAAAAATTTATCCATGATAACTGTTGTTTGTGCCATAATAATTATTGAAAATAAGATTTTAGTTGCACAAAGAAGCCCGAATATGTCTTTGCCATTAAAATGGGAGTTTCCTGGCGGAAAACTAGAACAAAACGAAGATGAGATTTCTTGTATTAAGAGAGAAATTAAAGAAGAATTAAATATTGAGATTATAATATTAAAAAGACTAATACCTGTAACTCATAAATATCCAAATTTCGAAATAAATTTAATTCCATACGTTGCACATTATCAATGTGGAGAATTAAAATTAAATGAACATATTGACTATAAACTAATTAAGATAAATGAATTAAAATCGCTTGATTGGGCAGAAGCTGACATTCCAATTTTAAAACAAATAACACACATATAATTATGCTAGAAGGTATATATGAAGAGCTGGTTACAAAACTTGTTAATCACAAAATTAATGAACTCGATAAAACCAGTTTTCAAATAAAGAAAACAGAAATTGATAAAGCCGAAGCTGCACAATTACTTTCATCTCATATTGGCAAAACTATAAAATATGCTTTAACTCTTATAAAAGGTGACGATGTTGTCGATACTCAAATAGATATTGCAAATAAAATAATTCGTTTTCTGAAAGATGAGTTTAAAAAAGAAGACTTTGAGGACGATTTAATCGAAACAAAGGGAAAAATATTAAAAGCTGTTTTTTCTAAAATTGATTCTCATTTTACAGATTTAGATTTACACCTTAAAGAAATAACACCCTATACTCGGTTAATTCACAGTGAACTTTTTACCGGAGGAAATTGCTCGACATCACTTGAAAGTGAATTACGAAAAGAAATATTATCTTCCAATAAAATAGATTTACTTGTTTCATTCATAAAATGGCAAGGAATAAGGATTTTGGAAAAAGAACTTGTTGAGTTTACTAAAAGAGGCGGAAAGTTAAGGGTTATAACAACAACCTATGTTGGTGCTACAGATTCTAAAGCCATAGAGTTTTTATCTTCACTTGAAAATACCGAAATTAAAATATCCTACAATACTGGAAATGAAAGATTACATGCCAAGGCTTATTTGTTTATAAGAAACTCTGGATTTCACACTGGCTATATTGGTTCTTCAAACTTTTCTCGTTCAGCTTTAACTGATGGCCTAGAATGGAATTTAAAGATAACTACAAATGAAGTAGGTCACATAATTGATAAGTTCAGAAAAACATTTGAATCATATTGGCAAAATTCTGAATTTGAAACTTTTGACAAAAATATTCATGTTGAAAAACTTAAATCAGCACTAAAACAAGGAAAGTTTTCTAAAGAATATACAAATTCTGCGGCTTATTTTGATTTAAAACCTTTCCCCTATCAAAATGAAATTTTGGAAAAACTTGATGTTGAAAGAACAATTCATAATAGATATAAAAACTTAATTGTTGCAGCTACGGGGACAGGAAAAACGGTAATTTCAGCATTTGATTACAAAAACTTCAAGTTAAAGAATAAATCTTCAAAATTACTTTTCGTTGCCCATCGAAAAGAAATTCTTCAACAAGCAATGGCAACATTTCAAGGGGTTTTGAAAGACAATAATTTTGGTCAGCTTTGGGTAGATGGAATTGAGCCGACTAGCAATGAATTTGTTTTTGCATCTGTTCAAACTTTAAATAATCGGTTAAAAAACTTAAATGTTAAGCCAGATTATTACGATTACATAATTATTGATGAGGTTCATCATATTGCTGCAAATACTTATCGACCAATAATTAATTATTTTCTGCCAAAAATACTTTTAGGATTAACTGCAACTCCCGAAAGAATGGATAACGAAGATATTTTAGAGGATTTCTGCCATAAAATTGCTGCCGAAATTAGATTACCAGAGGCATTGAACAAAAAATTGCTTTCTCCATTTCAATATTTCGGAATAACAGATAGTGTAGATTTAACTAATGTAAAATGGGAAAGGGGAAAATATTCGGTAAGTGAGTTAAACAATATTTATACGAAGAATAATATTAGAATTAATCAAATAATAAATAGTTTAGATAAATATACTTTAGACTTAAATGATTTAAGAGCAATTGGGTTTTGTGTTTCTGTAGAACATGCCATATTTATGGCTGAAAAATTTAATCTAGCTGGACTAAAGTCAAGATATTTAACAAGTATAAATAGCAATGAGAGAGATAGTATTCGAGACGATTTTAAAAATAAAAACTTCAATTATCTGTTTGTAGTTGATATTTTTAATGAAGGAGTAGATATTCCCGAAATTGATACTGTATTATTTTTAAGGCCAACAGAAAGTTTAACAGTTTTTCTTCAACAACTAGGTCGAGGATTAAGATTAGCCGAAGGTAAAGATTGTTTAACAGTACTTGATTTTGTGGGAAATTCAAGGCCTGAATATGATTTTGAAAGCAAGTTCAGAGCCTTAATTGGGAAAACTAAAACCTCTGTTCAGAAAGAGCTAGAAGATGGTTTCCCTCATCTCCCTTTGGGTTGTTCAATTGTACTTGAGAAAAAAGCAAAAGAAACCATATTAGACAATATCAAAAGAGCCACAACACTCAATATTAATCAATTAATTACTAAAATCAGAAACTATAAACATCAAACAACGCTTCCATTTTCATTAAAAAACTTTATTGAATTTAATAATATCCCTATTGAGATAATTTATAAAAAGGATAATTGGTCACGATTGTGTCAAAAAGCTGGAATTATTGAGGATTTTAATCCAAAAAATGAAAAAGAAATTTCTTCAGCAATCTCTAACAAATGGATTTCTGTAAAGTCACTAAGTTACTTTAATTTCATTTTAGAACTCGCTAAATTTGATTTCAACTTAAAAAATAGAGATTTTTCAGATGCTGAAAAAATAATGCTTTTAATGTTACACTACGATGTTTGGCAAAAACAAGGAGGTTTCAATTCTCTGGAAGATAGCATTCAAGAAATTGGAAAGAATAAAGTTTTAATAAAAGAAATTGTTGAATTTTTGGAAATTCAAATTGATAAAATTGACTTTATTGAGTCTGAAATAAGATTGCCTTTTGTTCAACCATTAAAACTTCATTCTAGATATACCAGAGATCAAATATTAGTGGCTTTTGGATTAAGTACATTTGAAAAAAAGTCTTCAAACAGAGAAGGATGTGCGGAAAATAAAGCCTTAAATACAGAAGTGTTATTTATAGACCTAATAAAATCGGAAGAAGACTTTTCTCCAACAACAATGTACGATGATTATGCAATTAGCGAAACATTATTTCATTGGCAGAGTCAAAATGCTTCTAAGCCAGAAATCGGTAGAGGTTTATCATATATTACTCAAAAAGAGACAAATAAAAAGATATTATTATTTGTTAGAGAAAAAGCAAAAGATGAATTTGGAAATACAATGGGATATGTATTTATAGGTGAAGGAAACTTAAAAGAATATGAAGGCTCGAAACCAATGAGTATTAAATGGGAATTAAATGAACCGATTCCAAACTATCTATGGAAAGATTCAGCAAAGTTATCAGTTGGATAATGTTTCTGTTTTTTTAAGTGCTAAACCAATAAATTGCATCAAATTTCAAGTGCAAACATGCCAAACCTAGAAAAATATCTACAGACCAGCATTGAAAAAATTTGCGGAATGTTTAAGTATAGCTTTGGGAATGATTTTACTAGATACACCGAAGCATAATTTTATATTTTAGTATGAAACCAACCATAAATACCGCTTTTATAATCAAATTATAGATTTGCTGCAAGCCGCACGAAACAATGCGGTGCGTGCTGTTAATCAAACAATGGTCTTGACTTATTTTAAAATTGGGGAAAGTATTGTAGAAGAAGAACAAAATGGCTAAGACGGAGCAGAATATGGAAAGAGTCTGTTACATGGTTTATCGAATGCCTTGACAAAAGAATTTGGCAAAGGCTTCTCTGTTACCAATATCCAGCAGATGAGAAACTTTTACTTGGTTTATGAAAACAACAGACACTGTCTGTTAAATCTGAAAAAGAGCAGACAGCGTCTGTTATATTCAATCTATTTGGTCGCATTACTTGATACTAATACTCCTCGTAAAAAACAATTACAACAATTCATTGAAAACAAAGAGAATTAGAGTTTTGTGTGTTAAACAAACTACTTAATAATCTAAAAAGGCTATATTGATAGTAAATCCAGTGTGTACAAAATTTGCACATACTGATAAAGATGCAAAAAATAAACTTTTTCAAAAATCCAGTAGACAACAATTTGTTTCAAAGAAAAAGATCAAATTTTTCATTCATACGAAAACAGTACAACTCAAACCTGAAAATTTCAATCGGTTACAACCCGTAACCACCCAAAAAACCAATAAATTGCGTCAAATTTCAAGTGCAAAAATGCCAAACCTAGAAAAATATCTACAGACCATTATTGATAACGTAATAGCCTACGCACCGAAATTGGTGGGGGCCATTGCCGTTTTGATTATTGGATTTTGGGGAGCCAACAAGCTCGAGAAAGTGGTGATAGAACGCCTCAAACGCTCCAATTTCTCTCCCGAAATTACTTCTTTTTTAGGCTCAATGTTTGGCATTGCTCTCAAGATAGCTGTGCTTTTGATGGCTGCGGGTATTGCGGGTTTTGATACTTCGGCTTTGGTGGGTATGTTGGCTGCCGCCGGTTTTGCGGTAGGTTTGGCCCTTCAAGGTGGCTTAGGCAACTTCGCCTCGGGTATTTTGATCCTCATCTTTAAACCCTACAAAGTTGGGGACTGGATCGATATCAACGGTAAGTTTGGCAAAGTGGAGGAAATTCAGATATTCAATACGCTTTTGATTTCGCCCGGCGTTAAGACCCTCATTATTCCCAATGGCCAAGTGACTTCCAATGTCGTCACCAATTATTCTAAAAAGGGACATATTCGTTTGGACATTTTGGTGCATATACCCTACGAGGAGAGTTTTCCGAGGGCAAAAACCATCATTGAAGACATTTTAAAGCAAATGCCTAACGTTCTGAAACAACCCGAGCCACAGATAGGAATTGAGAGTTTTGATAATTTTTCGGTGCAAATCAGCATAAAACCCTACGTTCATCCCGACCTCTACTGGGATGTCACCTACGAAATCAGGGCCAATGTAAAGGCAGCCTTCAGCCAAAACAACATCCAAGTCATGTACCCTGACAGTGTAAAACTGGGTAAAATTGGAGACTAATTGGTGAATTTTGTTGGCTTAGAGAATCCAACCCAACACCAAATAAAACAAAGAAGGACAAAGCAAACAGCCCAATCCTGTATAAAAGGTAGCTGTAACTGCTCCGTAAGGCACCAAGGCTGGGTCTGTAGCCGCCAATCCAGCCGAAACGCCAGAGTTGGTACCCATCAATCCGCCAAAAGCCATGGCTGCTGCAGGATTATTTAAGCCCACTCTTTTGGCCAAAAGTGGTGTAAGAATAGTGACTAAAATGGCCTTTAAAACGCCGATGGCAATACTCAAGGCGATGACGTCGGAGCTGGCACCCAAGGCCGCACCAGTAACGGGCCCAACAATATAGGTGCAAGAGCCCGCCCCAACCGTGCACAGGCTTGCGGCATCCCGAATGCCCCAAATGTAGGCCAAAGCTACTCCAAAAACAAAGAAAAAAACTATCCCAAAAAGCAAAGAAACCAAACCCAGCCATCCGGCTTTTTTCATGGTGAGGTAGCTGGCACCCATGGCAGTGGCCACGATGGTAAAATCTCTGAACATAGAACCCCCAAAAGTGCCTACGCCTTTCAGATAGGGTAAATCAGAAAGTCCTTTTTCGGCATTGGTAATGATTCCTCCAAAATACGCCAAAATCAAGCCCGCCAATATGGCTATGGCCGAACCGGGCAAATAGCCTTTGAGGACTTTCTTGGAGAATATTTCAGAAAGAAAAGCAAGGACACCAATGACCAAAAATCCTACTATGAGGCCGTTTTTATCAATAAAATTTTCAAAAATCTCCATGAATTATTTTTGGCTAAGTTTGATTAAATAAGGCAATGTAAAAAAAGCAGCTACTACAGGTACCACGCCTACCAAAACAGCCAAAAAACCACTCGAAACAGCCACTTTTACGTTTTGAGAAGCACTCATAGCGATGATGACTGGGATGTACATTTTGTTCCAAAAGTCTACGCCTTTTTCAAATTCACCATCCAGCCAACCTTTTTTTTGTAACCATTCTTTGCAAAGCAGCAGTATAATCATCGCAAAACCCACTCCCCCGACGTTGGCTTTTACACCTAAAAATTCGCCGAGATATTCGCCACAAAGCTGACCCGTGAGGTAAGAAAAGGCCAGAATGGCCACTCCGTAAATAATCATTTTCAAATATTTTTAAAGAGTTCTTTTACATCATTTTTGGTTACTTTACCCATGGCATTACGAGGCAACTCCTCCACTATGAGATATTTACGGGGAGTTTTGTATGCGGGGATCATGCCACGCATCCACTCGTTGAGTTGCTTCAAATCTAAAGCTTTATTCCGAACCACAATGCTGGCCACCACCAATTCGCCCCATTCATCGTCAGGAATACCCACCACGGCACAGTCGTTCAGCTGTGGATGTTTTCGCAAAACTTCCTCTATCTCTAAGGCAGATATTTTATACCCACCCGACTTAATAATATCAACAGAATCACGACCCAAAATACGATAATAGCCGTTTTCTACTACCGCCACGTCACCAGTTTTAAACCAACCGTCTTCGGTAAATGCCTTTTCAGTAGCTTCGGCTTTACCCCAATATTCTTTAAAAACATTGGCTCCTTTTATTTGTATTTCACCCGGAACCTCCTCTTTTTCAATCACTCCGTATTCGTCAATCAGTCTCACAGACACACCCGGAAGAGGCTTGCCGATATAGCCAGCTTTTCGCTCGCCCTCATAAGGATTGCTGATACCCATGCCGATTTCGGTCATTCCGTAGCGTTCCAACAAAGTATGACCCGATATTTCCTGCCATTTTTCCATCACAGACACCGGTAAAGCTGCCGAACCCGACACCATCAACCTGAATTTCTGAAGATTTTCGGTGATTTCGGCTTTTTCGGTATCTGGCAAATTATCCCAATAAGTAATGAGTTTAAAATAGATGGTCGGCACCGCCATAAAGACATTGATCTTGCCGAAAGCAAAAGCCCCAAAGACTTTTTCAGGACTGAAACCCTCTAAAAACTCCACTGTAGCACCGGCCCACAAGGCACAAGAAATGACATTGATAATGCCATGCACATGGTGCAGCGGCAACACGCAGACGGTATGGTCGGCAGAAGTCCAGTGCCAAGCCTTCACCAAAGTACTTATTTGAGCCTCCAGATTGGCATGGCTTGTCACTACGCCCTTCGGTAGACTGGTGGTACCACTGGTGTAAAGTATCATCGCATTTCTGTCGGTGGAAATTTCTGGCAAATTGAATTCAGATAATTCGTTCGCAGAAAAATCAGCAATCGTATAGAACTTAAAAGTATTGGCATGTACCAGTGGTATCAAAATATCCACATATTCAGGCCCTGCAATGACTATTTCGGCACCTGTATCTTCTATGACGTATTTCAAGGAAGGCAAAGGATAGGTGATACACAGTGGCACGGCCACACCACCCGCTCGCCAAATACCCCACTGAAAAGCCACATAATCAAAACCCGGCGACACCATGAAAGCCACCCGTTTTTGCTGTAGGTCTGCTTCACCATTGAGGAGTTTGGAGGCTATTTGGGCTGATTTTGAATGTAAGTCAGCATACCTAAATGCCACACCTTTATCTAAAATCGCACACTTATCTACAAAATTTTCAGAATTTAAAATTAATTGAAGCATTCCCAAAAGTTAAATTTCATTTTACAAAAATGATTCTTACAATAAAATCAAGCTAAAATACAAATGTAGTTTCAGAAAAATCCTTTAGAAAATATTTACCAAAAAATGATTTATCATTATTCAAATAAATAATTTACGATTGTCCCTTCCATATCCTATCTTTTTCTAAAAATCCTCCAAAGGGCTAAATTATGCCTATATTAAAAAGCATTGTAACATTCTACCCAATGCTTGTACTTTTCATATATGTATGGTATTATTCCAATATTATCATGGCATCCTGTGAAGAACTTTACAATTCGGCCTTTTAGGTAATTGACACGTATTCAATTTGTTCTGTACATTTGCAACATCAAAGGTTTTCTAGAACGGTAGATTTATTCAAGTACAAAAACAAGATTTAAATTTTTATCAAATTAGAAAACAAAAAAAGAAAATTATGAAAAAGCTTATTTTATCAGTAGCAGTTTTGATGGGAGTATCAGCTGCTAACAACACTTTCGCCAACGACAATTTCAACGGAATCAAAATCGTTGAGATCAACGCTGAAGCTACTGAGCTTCAAGTAAAGGCTTTCAAAGGCCTTAAGTTCCAATTGACCTTAGACAATCTCGATAAAAAAACATATATAGCTATCAAAGATGCAAACGGAAATGTATTCCACAGTGAATATGTTTCGAAAACCGAAACTTTCAGCAAGCTTTACGATTTGTCTGCATTGGTAGATGGCGAGTATTTCTTTGAGGTTGTTACCGGAAAAGAAAAATTAGTGAAAAACTTCCAGATAGCTACAAACGTAACAAGAACTGCTACTGCTCAGTAATAGTTTAGCGTTGTAGCCGAATCTAAAAAACCTTTGAAGAAAAACCCAAGTTATCATAGCTTGGGTTTTTTATTTATTTAAAATTCTGAGCATTTTTTTCTTAAATTTGTACCTCAATTTCTAAATAAACAGGTATGTTTCAGAATCTTCAGGATAAACTCAACGGTGCATTTAAGACCCTCAAAGGCAAAGGACGAATCACTGATGTAAATATAGCCAGTACAGTAAAGGAAATACGTCGTGCTCTGATGGACGCCGATGTTAACTATAAAGTAGCCAAAGACGTAACCGATAGAGTAAAACAAGAGGCTCTCGACCGAAAAGTAATGATAGCGGTTGAGCCAGGTCAGCTTTTTGTGAAGATCGTGCAGGAACAGTTGCAAGACCTCATGGGTGGCATGGCCCAAACAGTAAACCTCAAAGGTTCCCCAGCCGTGGTTTTGATTGCTGGTCTTCAAGGTTCGGGTAAAACCACTTTTTCAGGAAAATTTGCAGCTTATCTTAAAAAACAAGGTAAACAAGTGATGTTGGTGGCTTGTGACGTGTACCGTCCTGCGGCAATCACGCAATTGCAAGTTCTAGGTGAACAAATTGGCGTAGAAGTCTATGCAGAACCAGATAACAAAGATGCCGTTTCTATAGCCAAAAATGCAGTAGCAGCGGCTAAAGTTAAAGGAAAAAGCATTGTAATAGTCGATACCGCCGGTCGTTTGGCCGTTGACGAGGTCATGATGACCGAGGTTGAAAACATCAAAAAGACAATTTCGCCTTCTGAAATATTGTTCGTGGTAGACTCCATGACAGGTCAGGATGCCGTAAATACAGCAAAGACTTTCAACGAGCGTCTCGATTTTGATGGCGTAGTACTCACCAAATTAGACGGTGACTCACGTGGTGGTGCGGCCCTTTCTATACGTACGGTGGTTGAGAAGCCTATCAAGTTTATGAGTACGGGAGAGAAAATGGAAGACCTTGACATTTTCCACCCCGATCGTATGGCCAGCAGAATCCTAGGCATGGGTGACGTGATATCGTTGGTAGAAAGAGCCCAGCAGGCTTTTGACGAAGACGAAGCTAAAAAGATGAACAAGAAGATGCGTGAGAACAGTTTTGATCTCAACGACTTTCTTTCTCAGCTGGAGCAAATCAAGAAAATGGGTAATATCAAAGACGTGATGGGCATGATACCTGGTATGGGTTCAGCTGTTAAAGACTTGGATATCAGTAATGATTCGTTTAAACCTATAGAGTCTATCATAAAAAGTATGACTCCAAAAGAGCGTGAAATGCCTGATCTCATAGACGGAAGTCGCAGAAAGCGTATTGCTGGCGGAGCTGGTAGAACAATTCAAGAAGTAAATAACCTCTTGAAGCAATTTGACCAAATGAAAAAAATGATGAAGAAATTCAACAAAATGAGCCCAAGCGGCAAATCAAGGATGTTTGGTTGATATTTTTGTAATTCGATATTTCCCGTCACAAGAAAATTAATGTCCCCCCCTCTCCTGTGGAGAGGAACGGGGTGAGGTAAAAAGCCGTTTAGAGAAACCTCCAAACGGCTTTTTTTTATTTCTTAGTGTAATAATATAATTTGGGAGCAGTGGGTTGTCCACCTCGCTCGCTTATCGTATAATAGCCTTTGGCTTGGTAGTCCCAACAGATAGATTCTCCTTGGTTTTCTTGTATATAAGGTGCTCCGACATCTCTTGTTCGCGATAGTGCCTGAAAGACGGTCTCGTTCGTCTTGCGTTTCCAGTAAAATACCGCAATGTAGGTCTTAAGCAAAATCTCATTCCCGTCTGCCGAAATATCTCCACCTACAATTCCCCAATACGGTATGGTTCCTAAATACTCTGCTTCAAAAGGTTGGTTGACTGGTTGAGGGTATTTAAGTCTAAAAACCTTAACATTAAATTGGTCCTTCGTAATCACGTACAAGTCTTTGGTCTTTGCGTCCAAAAGTAGCGTTTCAGAGTTGTTTGACTCGTAGTTTGGATAAAAAAACTGAATAGCATCTACTTTTTCTACAAAACTCACGCTCGAATTTGGCTCTTCAAATCTATAAATGGTATATTGCTTGTGCACGTTTCCGTTATCTCCAATATCTGCTGCATAAATGTAGCTTTTACCTGTTTCAGGTCCATCTCCTGTGGCTAAATCCTCCCAGTCGCGATTCTGGGCATTGATATTTACAAATTTCTGATAAGAACCGTCTTTAGAAAAAACATGGTATCCTGCAGCCGCCTCACTGTCGTCGACTATAAATAGACTTCCAAAATACAATCTCGAAGGAGCTATGCCAGAGGCTTCGTTGGTTTTATCTATCGGTGTGTCAAAAATCTGCGGAGTAGTATTAAAAGCCGTGGTAGAGTCTTTAGGGGTGGGCTTAGGATCATCACCACCGCTACCGAACAAAAAGCACGAATTTAAACCAACACTTATAAATACAAACCCGAGTAATCTCTTCAAAACTTAAATTTCTTTATTTTGGAAACGCAAAAAAGATACCTTTCAATAAACTTTGGGTAAATTTATTTTTGGTGGCTGTTTTCCAAAACCAATTCTTCGAGCAAATTAACCCAGTTTTCGGAGTCATTAAGACTTTCTACCAAATCCCATTTTTCGCCACCATACTCTTCAAAAAGTTCTTTATATTCATCACCCACCTCAATAGTAGTCTCTAAACAATCAGACACAAAAGCCGGTGAAAAGGCCAAGACACTTTTGATACCTTTTTTGCCAAATTCTTTTATGACATCATCACTGTAGGGCTTTATCCAAGGAGTTTTGCCGAGTCTCGACTGAAAACTGGTAGTATAAGTTCCCTCTTTCAAACCTAACTCTTTTACCAAAAGTCGGGTGGTTTCAAAACACTGAGCACGGTAACAATGCTGGTTTTTCTCGGTGATGTTGTCACAACAAGTACCAAACTTACAAACATTATGACAGTCGCCCTTGGTTATTTGTCGCTCTGGTATGCCATGATATGAAAACAGAAAATGCTCATAATCAAAATTTTCCATATGTTTGCGGGCATTTGCCGCAAAACCAGCTATAAACTTTGGATAATCGTAAAAATTATTGACGATTTTTATTTCAGGTATCACCAACCATTTCGATACGATTTCCATCACTTTCTGATACACCGAACCCGTAGAAGCGGAAGCATAGTGCGGAAACAAAGGAATGACTATCAAGTCCTTAATACCTGAGGTTTGAAACTCATCTAACTTAGACTGAATAGATGGATTCTGATATCTCATGGCCAACTTTACAATGTATTGGTCGCCCAGTTTTGTTTGTAAATCACGCTCGTTGGCTAGACCATAAATTTTAAGAGGAGACCCATTTTCAGTCCACAATTCTCTATACACTTTAGCCGATTTTGGTGACCTAAACGGAGCTATAATGGCATTCACCAACAACCACCGAGGTACTGCAGGTATGTCCAACACTCTTTCGTCCCACAAAAACTCTCTTAAATATTTCCGAACATCTGGCACACTAGGTGAATCAGGCGTGCCTAAATTTACCAACAATACGCCTGTCTTTAACTCTTTACTCACTTTATTAATTCTGGTTTTTTAAAATCTGTAAAAACACTCTCATCAAGTTTCTGATAAACCGCAATGTCTGTCAGCTTTCTCTCACCCCTATCTCCCGAAAGTAATATTTTACCATACATTTTATAGTCTTTCCAGGGCATGGTAAATCTCGGTTTTTCGTCGGCGAAATTAGAAAAATGGCTCCATTGTGTTATCAAGTGCGATTTCTTGTCGAAATAAATCCAATACTTGTTATTTGGAGTTACGCCAACTTCTTTGAAAGTCATTTCTAAATACTCGGCTTCATTGCCATCAGCTGTTTTGGAGTCGCCCATGTATTTGAGGCTTACACCAGGGTCTCCAAGTTTCCAAGGCATCACCAACCAATACGAATGGTTTATCCAAATTCTCTTGGCTTCCTCCAAAAATTTATTTAAGCTGTCAGGATGTGTTTGTTCCACACCTTTTTTGAGAATCTTGCCCGTTTTATCGTTGATGTTGAGGATATATACGGAGTTTTCTTTCAAAAAGTCTATTCTTACTCGGCTCTTGTGCTTGTCCCAGGTAAGCGATTGATTTCCAAAAAAAGTCCAATGAATGTATCTGGTCTTTTCATAGTTTTTCTGACCACCCATTGCCTCCAATACCTTGGACTTTAGGCTTTCTACATCTTGAGCATAGAGATTGGCAGTATTGGCCAGTAAAAAGATGGCCAAAGAGATTTTTTTAAGAAAACTGAATTTTGTCATATTTTATCTTATTTAGAATGCTTTATTTTATTCTCTCAAAAAATGGTGAAAACCTTATAATAAAAAATAAAAATATACTTTGCGAATTTTCGCTTTCTAACTAATTTTGAACTCAATTTTGAAATCAACAATCATGAACAACATCACCAACGTAATCGAAAATCCTAAAAATCAGTCGTCTTTGGGCATTAAGGACTGCTTGAAATTAATTGGTATCAAAGAACTCACTGCAAATATTTATGCTGTTCCAAGAGCAAAAAAAACCAAAACCGAGCTTTTGCCCAACTGAAAAATATTTTTGGTATCGACTTATAATTGAAAAACCTCCATTGGAGGTTTTTGTTTTTAATAAGCTCTTACCAGTTTGCCTTCCATGAAGTTTATAAACGCCTTGTTTACCACTTTGTTTCCACCAGGTGTCGGGTAATTACCCGTAAAGTACCAGTTACCCAAATGGTTTGGACACGCCTTACTAAGATTTTCCACTGTTTGATAAACAACCGCAACTTCAGCATTGATACCAGCAGGGCTGATTATTTCAGCTATTTTTTTAGAAATATCTTCGTCAGAAAAAGGCTCAAACAACGACTGAACTAAGTTTTCTTTGTGCAATTGCCCGTTTTTCTGAAGTTCCCGACAAGCATTGTAAACCTCTTCTTTTTTATACTCTATTCCACGTTCTTTCAGCAAAGCCAACATGGCTCTAAAAGCCACGAACTCCTTCACTTTAGACATATCTATACCGTAGCAGTCAGGATAACGAATCTGCGGTGCGGATGATACAATGACGATTTTTTTCGGACCAAGTTTATCTAAAAGTTTCAGGATACTTTTTTCCAAAGTAGTTCCTCGTACAATAGAATCGTCTATGATGACCAAAGTATCCACTTTTTTACGAATAACTCCGTGGGTCATTTCATAAACATGCGAAACCATCTCTGAGCGATCGTCGTCGTTGGTGATGAAGGTACGCAGTTTAACGTCTTTAGATACCAATTTTTCAAACCTTGGCTTGAAATTCAAGATTTTATCCAATTCCTCATCGTTGAGTTTACCCGATTTTATCCGCTCTTTACGCCATTCGGCCAGGTGGTCTTCTATACCTTCTACCATGCCATAAAAGGCTGGTTCGGCGGTATTGGGTATGTAAGAAAAGACAGTATTCTCAAGATCGTAGTCGATTTCTTTCAGAATCTGAGGTATTAACAAACGGCCCAAAGTTTTCCTTTCTTGGTAAATATCTGGATCTGAACCTCTTGAAAAATATATCCTCTCAAAACTACAAGATTTTCTTTCGGTTTTTGGCAAAATATTAAACTCGCCAAACTCACCATATTTATCAATTATCAGGGCATTTCCTGGAGAAATTTCTACTATTTGGTCGTATTTGGCACCAAAAGCGGCTTTAATTGCTACTCTTTCAGAGGCCACCACAATCACCTCGTCGTCGTACCAATAATAGGCCGGACGAATACCAGCAGGATCACGCACCACAAACGATGCTCCAAAGCCTGTGATACCTGCCATGGCATATCCACCGTCGAAATCACGACATGAACGATGCAAAACACGCTGCATATCCATGTTGTCTTCAATGATATCGCTGAGGGCAGGATTTTCATATATTCCTTTAAAACGCTCAAAAACTCTTTGATTTTCCTCGTCCAAGAAATGGCCAATTTTCTCCAAAACAGTTATGGTATCACCTTGGTCTTTTGGATGTTGACCTAAGTGAACTAGTTTTCTGAAAAGTTCGTCGGCATTGGTCATGTTAAAATTACCCGCACACACCAAGTTGCGGCTTCGCCAGTTGCTTTGGCGTAGCATGGGGTGGCAGTTTTCTATTTCGTTGCGACCGTGCGTACCGTATCTCAAGTGCCCCAAAAATACTTCTCCCGAAAACGCAATGTTTTTCTGCAGCCAAGCCGCATCTTTCATTTTGTCAGGATTGTTTTTTTGTACTTCGAGATATTTGTCGTTGATTTTTTTGAAAATATCCACTACTGGACGATTTTCAACTGAGCGATAACGGCTGATGTAGCGGCTACCTGGAGGCACTTCTATTTTGACATTGGCCACACCAGCACCGTCTTGTCCACGGTTGGTTTGTTTTTCCATCAAAACATACAGCCTGTTTACTGCATAGAGAGGTGTGCCATATTTCTCGATGTAATATTCGAGAGGTTTTCGGAGCCGAATGAGGGCAATGCCGCATTCGTGTTTGATAGCGTCGCTCATGATATTTGTTGAGGCGTGCAAACCTAAAATTTTGCACAATTTTTTTAGACCACAAAGGTCAAAATATTTACTATCAGGTGCAAGTTAAAACTCAAAATATTTATTGCCCCTTTGCCCCAAGTGGGGAAAACTGAACATCAAAACCAGATGTCCGAATCTTGCAGCCGTGGCTATCGGCTTCAGTGTTTCTAAAATTAGAATAAAATTCGTGCACATCCATGCTACCGAAGGTATCATGTCATCCGTGTACCATTTCAACTTCAAAATATAAATCCGTGCAAATCAGCGTTGCCGCAGGCATCTGCGTCATCCGTGTTCAATTCAACACCAAGAAAAAAAATCCGTGCAAATCAGCGTTGCCGCAGGCATCCGCGTCATCAGCGTGCCATTCAACGCCCAGAAAAAAAATCAAAAACTTTCAATCCAAAAAATCATCCTCTACGTAACTGAATCAAATTTCTACTAATAACATGAGAAAAGGAATCAAAATTACGCAGTACAGTTTCGCAGCAATGTTTATTGGTCTTCTGGTGTATGCCAATTGGCAACCGAAACCTCTTCACGCTTATGCCAAAGACTCACAGTTGAGTATTTATCAGCTTAAAAAACCAGCTACAGAGCAAGATTTACAAAGAATCAACGATGAGTTGGAACAAGTGAAAGGGATTTCAGCAGTGGCGGGTAATACCGAAAGTCAGATGTTAAGTGTAGTGTTTCATCCGGATGAAATCTCAGAAAACGATGTAAAAACTTGGCTCGCCGAAAAAAACATCGGGTTTGATAAAGCTGATTTCTCGATAGACGGTCCACCGGCGGCTGAATGCCCAGTTCCACATGAATATATCATGGGATTTCAAAAAATTAAGTACGCATTAAATTTTCGTTAAACATAAAACAAAACAATTATGAAATTGGTAAAGATTTCGATGTTAGCCTTGGTGCTAGGTATGATGATGACCTCTTGCAAAGAGGAAGAGGAGATGGTGGCTACCCCAACACTTTACGAGCGTTTGGGCGGTGTGAATGCCATTTCAGCAGTAGTAGATGAGTTTATTGGCCGTGTGGCAGCTAATCCAGACATGAAACGCACTTTTCAACCATTGTTGACAGAAGTGGGCGAAAAAGGAGCAGCTTCTCCAAAGTTAATAGCTTTGAGACAAAACCTCATAGACCAAATAGGTGAGGCTTCAGGTGGACCACAAAAATATATGGGTAAAGACATGGTAACGGCTCACAAAGGCATGAATATTACCGAAGTTGAATTTAACTCTTTGGCAGGAAACCTTTCAGGTGCATTGGATAAATTCAGTGTTCCGGCTACAGAGAAGAACGAACTATTAACTGTAATAGGAAGCTTAAAGCCATCTATCGTAGGAAAATAGTTTAAATGGGAGATAAGGATAGTTAAACACCTCTGGGCTTTGTCTGGGGGTGTTTTTTTTATTTCAGAAACTGAAAATAATTTTCTTGAATAATGACTCCTTGCCAGTTTGAAAACTCTTTTTTCCAAATTAGTTTGTTGGTAGCGATACTCACTCCCCTGTTCGTAAAATCAGAATATTTAGCACTAGTTATCAAAACAGAATCACTTTCCCACTTTATTGGATACAGAAATTGAAACTCACCAATTTGTCTAAGTAAGTGCTGATTAATATTAGAAATTGTATCTTTCGATATAGCCAATGAATGAAAAACTCTAGAATACCCCAATGCACCGTGATCGAATTTATAGGAAAAGACCACATTTTTCCGATTGGGAGAAAATAGCCTATTCTCAATAATTAAATCTTTGTCCTTAGGGGTTACTACCATTATTTCAGGCATTTCTTTTTTAAAGAAAGCATCATAAAAGAGAATTACAATTAAACCAGAAAGTACAAGTACAATAATTTTAAATTTCATACATCAACCGTATTTCTACAAAGGTAAAAAAAATAGAATTATCTATATTTTATAGTTTAAAAACTCAATCCCAAAAAAATCCAAAACCTATCCCAAGTCATTTTTTAGAAAAACTGCGAAATATACTTTTACAACCTGAACTGGTAAACTGCAATTACGCACCGAAGCCAGCCAAATTGTTGATTGATAACCAAAAAAGAATTTCTTTCCAGCCAATATGCCTTGGGGCTCCAAAATCATAGCAACGGGCATATTCTCAAAAAACTACAATTATGACAGCACATTCATTTCATATTCCTGTAATGGGACTAGGTTACACTGTCGAAACGCCAGCCAAGGTTGCACACTTTGGTATTTCGTCGGTAATTTCTATCGTTGAGGACAATTTGATAGAAAAAATGAGGAAGATGTATTACGAACGTGAAGGACTTGAATATCAGGAAATAAAACTTAAAGATGAGGATTATAGAGCCAAAAGAATCACTTCATACTTGAACATAATAAAACGTGTGGTTGATGCCAATTTTGAAAGATTGAAAAGTCAAGAATTTGAAGCAGGAACTCAATTGACCAACTATTTTGAACTCCTACCGGACAATGCCGACTTGAAAAAATTATATCTAGAGATGTTGTCAGCTGATGAAACTGACAAACTTGAATTAGGTAAAGAATTGAAAGCCAAAATGATAAAGGGTTCTATTGATGTGAATATCATGACCAAGCTCGACAAGTTTAATTATGATAAAAACGGCGAGCAATTGGCTCCTGAATTTTGCGATGCTATGGCCGCATTGAGAGGTTTTGCACTTTCTGATTTAAATTCAGGAATTGTTTTTTCAGCAGGCATGAACCCTCGTTTGTTTAGTTATTGTACTTCTTTCCCTGATTTTTTCCCTGATAAAAACGGAAATTTTAAGAAACAAATCATCTTGAAAGTAAGCGATTACCGCTCAGCATTGATTCAGGGAAAATTTTTGGCAAAAAAAGGCCTTTGGGTCACAGAGTTTAGAATAGAATCTGGCTTGAATTGTGGCGGACACGCTTTTGCCTCAGGAGGTACACTTTTGGGTCCAATTATGGAAGAATTCAAAACCAAAAAACAAGAACTCGTTGCCGAATTAAAACAGATATGCGAGAAAACTTGGAAAGAAATGGGCCTTGAAAACATTAGCCCGTCTCTAAAAATTACGGTTCAAGGTGGCGTGGGTACGGCTAATGAGCACAATTTCCTTTTGGAGCATTACCAAGTCGATAGTGTGGGTTGGGGAAGTCCATTTTTGATGGTTCCTGAAGTATTAAGTATTGACAATGAATCGCTTAGCCTTTTGGTAAATGCAAAAAAAGAGGACTACTACTTAAGTGATGCCTCGCCTTTGGGAGTTCCTTTTAATAATATAAAAAATACTTCTTCAGAACTATTGATACAAACTCGAATGGACAAAAATCGCCCAGGCTCGCCTTGTTACAAGAAGTTTTTGCAGTTTGATACTGAGTTTACGAAAATTCCGATTTGTACGGCTTCGAGAGAATATCAAAATTTGAAGGAGATTCAGATGAAACAGCCCGAAACCCCAGAAAAAGTAATCAAAAAAGGTGAAGAGATACTAAAAGTAAAAGAATGCTTGTGTGAAGGTTTGGCAGCTTCTGCCTTGATGGCGAATGGAATTGAGCCAGACCGCAACCTTTCGGCCGTTTCTATATGTCCAGGACCAAACTTAGCGTATTTCTCCGGCATTTTTTCAATGAAAAGCATGATTGGACATATTTATGGAAAGGAAAATTTGTTGAATAGTTTGGAACGACCCCACATGTTTGTAAACGAACTTGAACTGAATATAAAATACCTTAAGAATCAAATCAGGAAGTTTACAGATGAGACCATTGAGCAACAAATAAAATTTGTGGAGACATTTAAAAACAATCTTTTCGAAGGTATAAATTATTACAAAGAATTGGCTGATAGCATGAAAGCTGAAACTAAAACTTTCATTGAAAAAATGAAAAATGATTTGGAAGAAATCGAGAATGAATTGTTCCAAATTACTATCGGCGAACCCGAATTGGCCTAAAATTATCTATTCCACCATGCATCTCAAAGCCTCTTTTCTTTATTGGGAAGGGGCTTTTTTGTGATTTCTAATGGCACACGGATTTTGTGGATTGGACCGCACCGGCGGCTCGGACGGATAGAATTAAAAGATGAGTTGGAAATAAAAAATTTAAGAAAAAACTAAGTGTTTTGGCAAAAAATATCTGTGTCAAATCCGTGTTAATCCGTGTTCCATCAACCAAAAAACATCACTTCAAATACCCCCCAACATTTTCCTTGGTCACCAATTCAAAAGGAATCAAAACTTCTTTCTCAAAAGGCTGTTTCTTAGCGATTTTTACGGCGGTTTCAATGGCACCAGCACCTTGTTGGTTGGCATTTTGGAAAACTGTGGCATTTAGTTCGCCCTTCTGCACAGAAGCCAAAGCATCTTTGATGGCATCTACACTAATTACCAATACTTTATCTTTTTGTCCTGCAGCTTGGAGAGCTTTTACTGCACCAAGGCCCATCTCGTCATTATGTGCAAATACGGCGTTTATTTTATCACCATAGGACTGAATCCAGTTTTGCATTAAGTCCATACTTTTAGCTCTGTCCCATTCGCCTGTTTGTTGTGCAATTAGCTTTATATCTGGATATTGTTTTAAAACTTCCTTGGCTCCTTCTTCCCTTTGGAGTTGTGCGGCCTGTCCCATCAAGCCATGTATCATGACCATATTTCCTTTTCCTCCCAATTTATCCGCAATAAATTTCATGGCTATTCTTGCTGATTCTACGTCATTGGAACCGACAAAGGCAGTCGGGGTGGCACTTGTAGCCGAATTTACATTGATTATCGGAATTTTGGTCGCCAAAGCTTTGGTCACCGCAGGTGAACTGGCCTCAAACTCTATGGGATTCATGATAATTACATCCACTTTTTGGGCAATAAAACTCTCTACCTGTTCGATTTGTTTCAAAGGAGAACGTTCTGCATCCACAATTATCAATTCAGCTCCCAATTCATCCGCCTTTTTTTGCATTTCATCAGCAATATTTACGATGAATTCATTTTGCATACTGAGCATCGTGGCACCTATTTTTAACTTCTTTTCGTCAGATTTTTTTGAAGAATTACAGGAAAATAGGCAGATAACAGTAAGAAAAATGAATATGTTTTTCATGAAATGTTAAGGTTTATTACAGTAGTTTTAAGAATATAAAGGTAAGTAAGGCATAAAAGTTTTGGCACTTTGAATCTGTCTTTTAAAATCAAAAAGCTTAAAAAATTCAAAATCTCAATTCAATCCTTCTAATCTCCTATTCAATTCTTCATCAGGTATATAATCACTTTCAGATTTATCATAAATCGAAACCAAAAAGACAGTTTCTTTGAGTATTTTGACACAGGTTATAACCCTTGCTCCACCACTTTTTCCACCCGATTTAGACCCAATAGCCATTCTTATCTTAAAAAAGTTCTTTCCTAAAGGTGTACCCAAACTCGGATTTTCCCTAATGAGCTTTGCTAAATTTAGAATATCTAGCTTCAGGGACTTGTACTTCTTATAAAGCTCTTTGAAATCTTTTTGAAAATCTTTAGTAGGTACAATTTTATAGTTCATCTAAAAACTCCTCTAAAGTCTTCAATTCGATTTCTCCTCTCAAATGTTGATTGATTTGTTCAACACTTCGTGAGATACCATCCAGAATTTCTTGCTTTTTCCTAGCTTTTTGCGTTTGATCCAAACTCGACCGCAGTTTTGTTCTTTTAATGAACTCCATTACAAACTGCTTTTCGCTATCGTTTCGTGGCTTGATTGTTATGCTTTCCATATTTTTTTGAAATATTAGTTAACAAATATAGCTTTTTTAGAATTTAGCCCACCAAGGGTTAACCTATTTTTTACAACATCGATCAGGCAAAAACAAATCATTTGCCAAGATTGGTTATTAATGCTTCACAATCTCCTTGACAATTCCACCCTGGGGTTCTCTGACTGTACTAGTGAAAATAAATGATTTGGGATCAATACTGCGAACTATATTCTGCAACTTACGAACCTCTAGACGAGTAACTATGGTGAAGATAATATCAACGTCAGAACTTACATCAAAAGATTCTTTCATAAACCCACGCTCGCCCTTATAGATGGTTATTCCTCGATTCAAATTCATCACAAGTTCCCTTTTTATTTCCTCGCTTTTTCCAGAAATAATAGTTACACCTGTGTAGGCCTCAATACCCTCTATAACGTACTTAGTTACCTGACTGGCCACGAGATAAGTCATTATGGCATAGAGAGCCGTCTCAATTTTGAGGAACACAGCCGCAATAATAAAAATGACTATGTTCATGGCCAAGATAATCTCGGTGATGCTGAAGCTACTTTTTTTGAAAGTCATAAGAGCTAAAACCTCCATGCCGTCGAAGGTTCCACCCCCTCGCATACACAAACCAATGCCTATTCCCATAAAAAATCCACCAAACATAGCCACCAAAAGTTTGTCGTGGGTAAGCTCGTGAAAAGGCACAAAAATTAGAATCAGTACAATCAACAAAATGGCGGACATACTTCTGATGGCAAAATGCTTACCCACAATAAAATAAGCCAAAGCTATGAAAGGAGCATTGATTACAACCAATATGATACTCAAATCCCAATGTTTTACTTCATGTGTCAGAAGAGAAATCCCCATTACACCGCCATCTAAAAAATGATTTGGGACAAGAAAACTCTTCAGAGCAAAACTTGCTGAGGTAACCCCTAACAACAGATAAATAATATCAGACAAAGAAAAAATGGGGCTATGGGTTTTATTTGTGCTCATGAAGGAGAATTACAATAATTTTGATTTTACGATTTTTAAATTTTCTTCTTTTTTAGGTTTTCTTTTTTGGTTGGATGTTTTGGTAAAGAAACTATGGCTCTCTAAAAATTTTTCCTGTAAGAAATTCCAATCACGTTCCGAACTTATAATGCCTAACATAGTGAGCTCATCAAAAAGTTTGTCACCAATTGTAAAAAAATCATCCCTTCCCAGATAATCCAAATCCGCATCGGCCAAAATTTCTTCTAAGTGGTTATGGGGTGTTTGAGGTATTTTGGTGGCCATAATCATCCCCTTTATGGTGTCTATCTGCGACTGAGAATATCCATAATTGGGCAAATATTCTTGTGCGATAACACAAGAATTGGCCTCGTGGTCTTTGGCTCCATGTAAAAACCCCGTGTCATGAAAAAGGGCTGCTGTTTTTAACAACTTTATTTCTTCAGCGTTCTTTTGCTCGGCTTTACCAATTTCAGCAGAAGCCTTTATGACATCTTCAACATGGTTTACACTATGATAGGTTAAATGCTTCGGAAGTTTATTTTTCAGCTCCGAAATTATCACTTTTTTTATCTCATTGTATCTCATAGAATACTAAATACTTTTTTTGACAAAATACATATCCAATGCACCTTTTCCTTTGGTTTCTATTTTTCCACGGTATTCGCAGTCAAATTGCTCACCAATAAGAGCATAAGTAGAACCCGAAACGTTCAATTTGCCCTTTTCTCCGTTTTGCTCCATTCTGGCGGCGGTGTTTACAGTATCGCCCCAAATATCGTAAGCAAATTTCTTCACTCCAACTATTCCTGCAATAACTGGTCCTGAATGAATTCCGATCCGAATTTCAAATGAATTTTCGTTTTGAGACCGCTTTTTGTTGATAAACTCCAATATTTCCAGTCCCGCATTGACAGCGTTTTGGGCATGGTTAATACTAGATGTAGGTAAACCGCTTACCGCCAAGTAGGCGTCACCAATGGTTTTTATTTTCTCCAAACCATACTTTTCCATGATGACATCGAACTCGGTAAAACAAACATTAAGTTCATCCAGCATTTTTTGTACGCCCAATTGCTCAGATTTCTGTGTAAAATTCACAAAATCAGTAAATAAAACCGATACTTCGTCATAATGTCTGGCACTGCTTTCACCATTTAACTTTAGTTCTTCAGCGACTTCGTGGGGTAAAATATTCAAAAGTAAATCATCCGATTTTCGCTTTTCCAAAGCTATTTTTTTGTTGTCTTTTTGTTTTTGGAAATAAGAAAATCCTGCAAAACCCAACAAAGCCAAAGAGAGAGCCATACCCAATGCCCAAATGTTTTTTTCGTATTTAGAGTTTTCTATTTCTGCCTTTGCCAAAGCATCTTTCTTCTCCTGATTTATTTTGGCAATCTCTTTTTCTTGGTTAAATTTCAGCGTTATAGCCTTTTGTTTTTCTTCATATTTTAGTAGAATCAACTTTCTCTTTAATTCTTCCTCCAGCACTAGCCTTTTCTTTTCTTCTTCGGTTTTGGCCAATGCTTGTTTTTTCTCAAACTCAAATTTTAGGGCTTTCAATTCTATCTGCTTCTCCAAATCGAGACGTTTGGTTTCTTCTTCCAGTTTGATTCTACTTTGCTCAATTTTCATCTGATATTCCGATTCGTAATCAGAGTATTCTCTCAATTTCTCTTGGCCGTAAACTATCTCTCGAGATTCGATTGACTTTTTCAAATAATAAAGTGCCAAGTCATAATTTTCTAGAATTTCATAACCTTTCGACAGTTTCTCGAAGTTCTTATAAAGGTAATATTGTGCACCTAAATTTTCTTCTAAAGTCTTTGAAGATGCTTCTAATTTTGATAACCATTCTTTTAAAACTTCTCGTTTCTTTGAATCGGTTTTAAGCGAAAGACTATCTTCTAAAAGCCTACTCACATTGACAAGATATAGTTGATTTCTAAATGATTTTTTATATCCTTGAATATCTTCCTCTGGGACTAAGTCTATGGCCTTTAATATATTTTGTTCTGCTTTATCAAAGATTTTTTCCTTTTCCGAAATCTGTGAGTTTGTGGCATAAACCAAAGCCAAAATTGTGCTATTCCCGGATTTTTCAAAAAACTCTTTGGTTCCATTCAAATAAAATTTGGCTGAATCCAATTGATTAAGTTGGACAAAACTTGATGCTAGATATGTTTTAGTTTGAGCTTCAAAAACCGCATTTTTTGTTTTGTTTAAACTCAAACTTTTATGAAATGAAGAAATAGCTTTTTTATAGTCATTACTACCAGAATAAAATATTCCGAGAATAAAGTAGGCGTCATTTAGATTATCAGGAAAATTAATTTTGACAAAATCAATATACTTATTTACGGCCTCAAAAGTCTTTTTAAGGTTATTCTGACTAAAATTACTCGAGAACAAACCCTTGAAAGATTCTAAAACTAATTGTTTACTAATCTTCTTCCCTGCATTATAGGCATTTATATTTTTCTGATAATATTCCTCGGCTTTACTTGTCTCTTTTTTAAATATGTGATACCCACCCAAAAGATAATTTAAAGTTGCCAGTTGGTTAATATTATCCGTGTTTTCAAATAGCTTTTCAGCTTTTTGTAAATAAATGTATGACTCATCCAATCTATTTTTAAACATAACAAGCTGAGCTTTGCCGAGATTTAAACTGCCAAGCATTTCTTTATCCTTTGACTCGGAATTCTCAGTTAGCATATAGTCAATGTATCTCAGTGAACTATCAATCTTTTGAATCTGAAAATACTTTTGATAAAGTTCATAATGTATCCTTGTCCTTGCTTTAAGTGTAGATGCAGTATCCAACTTTGACTTGAGGCCCAAAATTTCAGGAGTTTCTTGAGCCAAAATGACAAGACTGTGTAGTAGAAAAATAAAAGTTAGCCTGGTTTTCAAAATGGTTTTTTTTCAAAAATATACAAAAACGCAATGCTCTACAAATATTATTCACTCGAAATCATTATTACCTCAAAACAGAATACCCCTATTTTTTTGTAGAAATTCGAACTAATTTTTTGTGCAAATCGATGAGTTATTAAGAAATCTAAGTTTATTAAAGTCAAAAAACGAATGATTCATTTACTTACGAAGCCATTCTCTTTTGATTCCAACTGTCTAGCAGAACAGCTCCAATGATGATGGCTCCCATTATAACTTGTTGATAATAAGAACTTACATTTAACAAATCGAGACCGTTATTTATCACGCCAATCAACAATGCACCTATCAAAGTTCCAGCGATAGTGCCTGTTCCTCCACTGGTACTTGTACCACCTATAATGGCTGCCGCAATAGCATCCAGCTCGAAGCCTGCTCCTGCGTTGGGTTGACCTGTGGTTATTCTTGAAGTGAGTAATATTCCTGCTAAGCCGGCCAAAGTACCACAAAGTGCATATACGGCCATTTTGATTTTGTTTACATTGATTCCCGAAGCCCAGGCTGCTTGCTCGTTGCCCCCAATTGCGTAAACGTATCTTCCGAAAACTGTATTTTTCAATAGTAAATAACTGATAATAAACACAATGACTAAAACTATGATCGGAAATGGAATACCAAAAATGTCTCCACCGCCTATAAAATTGAAAGAATCTGATAGGTTTGAAATAGGTCGGCCGTTGCTTAAAATTAATGCCAATCCACGGCCGATGGTCATTATACCTAAAGTGACAATAAAAGGAGCAATTTTGCTTTTGGTGATGATAAGTCCATTGAGAAGTCCAAAAACTAAGCCAGCCAAAAGTCCTCCAAAAATGGGAACAATCAATGGCAAATCAGGCGGAGAAGCTAACAATGCGGCTACTACCCCAGCCACCGCAAGGATTGACCCAACTGACAAATCAATGCCGCCGGCGATGATGACAAACGTAACGCCAAACGCCAAAAGGGCATTTATAGAAACTTGGGTGATGATAATTGTCCAATTGGACAACGTCAAAAACTGAGAGCTTGCATAACTCAAAAAACAACAGATAAGTAAAAACGCAAGAAAAATCCCGTATTGACGAATAGAATTAATGAACTGCATATTGCATAATTTTTTCTTGTGAAGCCTCAGATTTAGGCAAAATCACTTTTTGCTTCCCTTTAGAAAGCACCAAGATTCGGTCACATAGACCTAGAATTTCCGGCATTTCAGAGGAAATTAAAATAATGGCCAATCCTTTGGCTTTTAGGGTATTAATTAATTTATAAATTTCAAATTTAGCTCCTACGTCAATTCCCCTTGTGGGTTCGTCTAGGATGATAACCTTAGGATTTGACATTAAAACCTTTCCAATCACCACCTTTTGCTGATTACCTCCACTCAGACTAATCACTTTCTGACCCAAACCCCTTGCCTTTACTTTCAAATCTTCGAAAACTACTTGCGTACTTTTTGTCTCTGAATCCGTATCGACAAAACCCAGTTTAGAAAAACTTTTCAGCGAAGAAAGTGAGATATTCTCACGAATATTCATTTGCGGTATAAATCCCAAGGCTTTTCTGTCCTCACTCACAAAACCTATTCCGAGTTCAATAGCATCAGAAGGTGAATTTATTGGGACTTCAAGACCTTCTAGTTCAATTATTCCCGAATCATATTTATCCAATCCAGCAATGGCTCGAGCAATTTCAGACCTCCCGGCTCCAACCAATCCTGCCAAACCCAAAACTTGTCCTGCTTTAACTTCAAAATTTATGTTTGAAAATACACCTTTTTTGGAAAGATTTCTAACTGAAATAAGAGTCCGTCCCATTTCAGTTTTGGATTCTGGAAAAATCTCCGAAATTTCTCTTCCTACCATGAGTGAAATCAAACTATTGCTATTAAGCTCAGAGGCTTTTTGAGTAGAAATTAACTTCCCATCTCTCAAAACCGCAAGGGTATCAGATATTTGAAAAATCTCTTCCATTTTGTGTGAAATATAAATTATCGCAACACCCTCACTTTTAAGCTTTTCTATGATTTGAAAAAGCGTTTTTACCTCAGTATCAGACAAAACCGAGGTAGGCTCGTCCATAATTATCACTTTGGCCTTATTGCTGATGGCTTTGGCTATTTCCACCATTTGGCGGTCAGCAATGCTTAGGTTTTTTACTTTAATTTTTGGAGAAATGTCTAGTTTTAAATCTGCAAGAATTCGTTTAGACTTGGTGTTTATTTCAGACTCATTTAGCCAAGAAAACCTGTGGCTTTCTTTGCCCAAAAATATATTCTGAGCCACACTTAAATCTGGCACCATCAATATTTCTTGGTGAATCATGGCGATGCCCTTTCCTAAAATAGCATGAACTGAAAGTCCAGAAATCACTTCGCCTTCTAACAAAATCTCACCTTCATCAGGCTGTAGTAAACCCACCAAAATCTTCATCAAAGTAGATTTCCCAGCACCGTTTTCACCCATAAGGGTATGTACTTTGCCTTTTTCTATCTGCAAAGAGATATTATCGATGACTCTATTCCCAGAAAAGGATTTTGATATATTACTAAACTCAAGAATTATTGACATTCAAAATATCTTTTAACCACATAGGGCACATAGACCCACCTAAACACATTTTTCACTTAGGTACATAGTTTCAATCTGATGTTTATTTTCTTTATATACTTTCGTATTCACAAGATTAAATACTCACTTCAAATTTTAACCATACCAAGCACTTTGACTCCTTTATTCATGTTTTTACATAAAATCAAAGCCTAATTCTATGCACCTATGTGGCATTTCCCTATGTCTCTATGTGTTTATATAAACTCACCACACATACTTCCCATCCACATGCGTATCCTTCCAGCTTTTAGAATTCGCCGAATCTATCACCGCCGCACAAACTTTCTGAGTTTGAAGAGCCTCCTCAAAAGTCGGTGAGCATTTTGAGCCATCTTCCAAACTCTTTAAGAAATCGGCCACTTGGTGTACAAAACTATGCTCCCAGCCAATTCCACAACCAGGTATCCACCAGTTTTTGATATACGGATGATCCCCATCGGTGATATGTATCGACCTCCAGCCACGAGTTTGACTTTCGTCACGGTGGTCAAAATATTCCAATCGGTTCATATCATGCAAGTCCCATTTCAAAGAAGCATCTGCACCATTTACCTCAAAAGTATAAAGTGCTTTGTGTCCACGAGCATAGCGAGTAGACTCAAAAAGCCCAAGCGAACCGTTTTCAAAATGACAATGAAAAAGACAAGCATCGTCTATACCAACAGGTTCAACCTTACCCGTTAACTGATGCATACGTTGCTTCACAAAGGTTTCGGTCATAGCCGAAACATCAGTAATGCCACCATTGAGCCACATTGCCGTATCTATACAGTGAGCCAAAAGATCGCCCGTAACTCCCGAACCGGCAGCTCCTACATCCATTCTCCAAAGACCCTCACCACCTTGTGGTAGGTCCTCACTTATAGTCCAATCTTGCAAGAAATTGGCTCTGTAATGATAGATTTTACCCAATTTGCCAGAGTCAATAATATTTTTCGCCACCGTAACCGCCGGAATTCTTCTGTAATTGTACCAGACCGTGGTTTTTACGCCTGCCTTCTGAATTGCATCTACCATTTGTTGGCCTTCCTCCAGCGTTCTAGCCAAAGGTTTTTCGCATAATATCATCTTTCCAGCTGCAGCACAAGCAAGAGCAATCTCAAAATGTGAGTCATTAGGCGTGCAAATGTCCACTGCATCTATATCCTCACGTGCCACCAACGCCTTCCAGTCTGTTTCATATGACTCAAAATTCCACTGAGCAGCAAAAGCCTTCACTTTCTCCTCATTTCTTGAGCACACCGCCACCAACTTGGGCTCATATTGCAATGCCGGAAAAAAATTATGTATTCTGTTGTAGCCATTGGCATGAGCTCTGCCCATCAAACCAGTACCTACCAAACCTATTCTTAGTTGTTTTTTGTCAGCCATATCTTTAAATTTTTCAATTTTAGAATCAATTATATTTAGGCGTGCCCCGTCCCGATAGCTATCGGGAGGGTCTGGCTATCCGTTCCCGCTTTTTTTATGGGCCAAGGCCACATAAAAAAGAGCTCCACTTCTATCCCTCACGCAAACCAGACTATACCTACTCTACCCAACCGTGTTGTTTTCTCACCTGAATCATAGCAGCTAGGATGTCATTCCAAGTTTGTTGCTTGGTCATTACCTCGTTGGCAAACATGCATCCATCCCAACAAATATGTTTGAATGCCTTCGTCAAAGCACCCGACTCATCTCTTAGCCAAAGACCAGCATCGTGTGCAATATCCAGTTTGCCATTAGGGTCTGTAGCCAGGCAATGGCGACCAGTTTTGTCATGCGAACCCGTTCCATGCACAGTTCCATCGTTTTGAGCCACATGAAAATCAATCGTCCAAGGACGCAATGCAGCAGTTAATTTCTTTAAACCTTCTAAAAATGTAGCTCTATCGCCCCATTGAAAATCAACAGGTAAAACTCTGTCTTCAGGAGCATTGTAGCCCAACAAATACAGCGTAGTATGCGACATATCTGCCTGAAAACCAAGTAGTCCTGGCCTATCTACCATTTCCATGGTTTCGATTACTTTCTTCCAAGAGTGCATACCTCCCCAGCAGATTTCGCCTTCAGCGGCCAATCGCTCGCCATAATCGGCAGCAACATCACAAGCTTCTCTCCAGGTCTGAGCTATCAATTTCGTATTTCCAGCTGGGTCTTTCGCCCAGGCTTCTGGACTCGAAGCCGAATCAATACGCACGATACCATTTGGTCTGATGCCCATATTTCTGAGTTTCTGACCTATTTCGCAGGATTTTTTCACCATTTCCACGAAAGTCTTGCGTTCGTCAGCAGTTCCCATGGCTGGTCCACCCCAAATTGGAGCTACCAAACTTCCGATTTCTAAACCGTGTTTTGCAACCTTGTCGGCCAATCTTTTTACCCCATCATCTGAAGTATCAAGGTCATAATGTGGGTCAAAAAGACCTAAATCAACCCCGTCGAATTTCATACCGTCCACTTCAGCAGCGGCGGTCATTTCGAGCATGGTATCGAGGGCTATCGCAGGCTCCGAGTCTGGGCCTTTTCCAACTATGCCCGGCCATGTGGCATTGTGGAGTTTAGGATAATTATTTTCCATTTATATTTTTTATTTAAGATTGTACTTTACTTCTTCTGAACCTTTTTTCTTCCAGCATTTAAACTCAGAACTATTTCAGGTCCGACCTTCGGTGCTGACCTTATTTTAGAATTTCTCCACAACCAAGTCGGGATTTTTCGGCCCAAAATGTTTCAGAATCACAATTGGGTCAGTACTAGAAGGATTTGAAATCACAACTCCTTCTTTAGCAGCCTTTTCGGTGATAAAAAACTCATCGTTGGTCAATTGTCCATAACGAATCAAAGCCGGAGTTTCGATGTCCCAAACACCCATTTTGCCATGTCCTTGCATCACGATACAGCCATACGCTGCCGAATCTTTAATGGTTACTGTTTGTCCAGGTAATACAGTTAATTCTTTCGCACTAAAATCTTCCGATTTGTAGCAAATCCAATTTTCTATAAATCCTTCGGCTTGCATTTCCGCAAGTGATTTTACAGGTTTTGGAAGCATGAAAAACTTCTCAACAATATTCGGGTCAGTGTTTAGTTCCCAGTCAATTACACTGACCAATTCATCATAATCACCGATTTTATCTTTCGGAGTTCCTTTCCAAAGCAATTCTTCTGGCACAATAGCCTCATTTACAAGACTTTGATACATGGCAAATATATCAGAGGCTTTCTGTGGCTCGTATGTGCACAAACTACCAGGTGCGTGCAAAACTCCCGGCGGAACAAACCAACCCGTACCCGGCTCTAATCGCTGAGCAGCGGAATAATTGGTAATTTTGTTGTCTCCTTCGGTAAAGTTCATTAAGCACTCCTTTATCTGCTCTTTGGTAGTTCCTGGGGTTATTCCAAAAAAGGTATAAGGAAAATCACCACCGTGGTTGTTCAATTGTGGCGGAAAATAATAGGCTTCTGGCTTACCATTTTGGCCCACCAAAGCTGCTTTTTCATCATTGTGATGAATATGATGAGGCAATGGCCCCATATTGTCAAAAAACTTAGAGTACATGGGCCATGCTCTGTATTCGTTCCAAAGCCTTTCTCCGATGATTTCGGCACCTACTTCGTCGATAGCATCTTTGAGGGATATTTTTTCATCATTGTGCACAATCATGCTCAGGCCTTCATTCTCACCTGTAAGAGGACCATTTTCAGCGGGAGTGGTGGACGAAAGCCAACGCTCATCTATACCTCCTCTTACACCTCCAAGCACATAATAATCGTCGGGGTGGAGTTTGATTCTTCGCCCGGGTACACAGAACGAACGCGGTACCCATGTTGGGGCTAATCTTAATATTCCTTGGCCTTGTTCTAGGGCTTTTTTTATACTACTCATGGTTGAATTTTTTGTTTAAATATATATTTTTTTAAGGATTGAATAAAGCTATTTATTTTATTCCTTCGTTTTTATTTATTATCATCAATTTAAAAAAAGTACAGGAATCCGTTTACAATTCAATCTTATAAACGACTATTCGATTATTGATGCCATCTGTAATATACAATTTATCTTTGTAGATATCAAAGTCAGTAATATGATGAAACTCACCTATTTTAGACCCACGTTTCCCTCCCAAATAGCCTAATGGATTACCATTTAAATCTGCTACAACTATTTTGTTTAAATCTGCAATGAAAATTTTGTCCTCATAAATTTTAAATTTCATTATACCCTCAAAATGCATCATTTTGGGTTTGTAATCACCTATTTTTAGCTGTATTTTATCATTTTCTTGGACAACACCTGTGTTCAAATCTTTCCTAATTTCCTTACCATAGCCTCCAATTTCACCAATAAAATATCCCAACGGATCAACAATGGAAATATACGAACCTTGTGAAAAATAAATGTTACCTTTCAAATCTGCGTCAACCCAAAATGTTTGAATTTCTTTGTTATTTTTATCTTTATCAATTCGTTTGATAAATTGTCCATGTAGATTGAATACCAGAATTTGATTACTCTTTCTTGACAATTCCTCTACCACAAAAATTGTAGTATCTCTACATATGGTATTTTGAGGAGAGTTAATTGGTATATTTGTCTTCCAATCACCTATTAAATTCCCCTGCTCATCAAAAAGAATAATTTTCTTATTTTTGGTATCGGTTACAAATACTTTTCCACTTTTAGCTATACATATTGGGTTAAAATATTCATAAAGTGACGATTTTTTTTTTAGTTCCAGATTCGATGGTAAGACATCACTAAAAGAAGGGCTAGTAATTAAAAGTTGTTCTCGGTCAAGCTTGTCCTCAATGCTTGCATAAACTATAAGATCTCCATTTTTATTTACAACAACTTTCCGAGGACTATTAAAGAATGCATAGTCTTGATTGATTTTTTTTTTGAATTTTCGGAGTAAATTAAAATTTTGTCTAGATAATACAGTAATTTCATTTTTATAGTAATATCGAAGGTAAAAATGCTGTCTATCAACTATAAGTGACCCAATTTCAGATGCAGAATTTTGATTAGGTTGTTTCAAGGCATCTTTATAGGTATCTAATAAAACATCGTTATTGGAAAGTATAAATAAAGAACCATTATCAGCTAGAATATAAATATTGTCTTTTTCATCTATCGAAATCAAAGGTGCCTTAGTTATAGTTTTTGAAAATGAGTATATTTTCAAGAATTTACCATTATTGTCAAATTTCTTAATAGAATTGCCGTAATCTGCTACAATAATATTTCCTTTACTATCTATCAAAAAATCAGAAGGTTCATTAATGTTTTCAAACTTATACTCGTTAACCCGTGTTTCAGGAGACTTTCTGAAATTGGCACTGAAATCATTTGGGGTGCCAATAATGCCTAAAAAATTCCAGTTTTTGTCAAATTTCTTAATGTTGCTGTTTGTTCTATCTAAAACATAATAAATATTTCTATAAATTCTGATCTTAACGGGATTCATTACGCCTTCTCCTTTAACTAGTTTATCACCTCCATCCAAAAGTATCTTTATAAACTCTCCTTTTGGTGAAAATAATTTAATTCCCTCCCCTCGAAACTGCCCAGTGCATATTATATAATTACCAAATTCATCAGAAATAATATTATTGCTTTTTGAACCAGTATTGTCTGTTGTTTCAGACAAGCCTCCAAATTTACATTTTAAATTACCTAGAGAATCAATAATAACTATTTTATCATTGTCAAAAACAGCTAAATTATTGTTAACTAATTCAATTGCAGATAAATCTTTAAAAAAATATTCATTATTATTTTCCTCCCCGATTACTTTTTCGAAAATCAGCTTTTGAGAATAAGCTGAAGAGTATAGCAAACAAAACAAAATTAACAAATACCCCATAGAACTGGCAAGCCTATGGAATCTATCCTCTTTCAATTCTAGAATTTTTCGGACTGCAATAACTTTTTTTGCCAAATGACTAAAGCTTAAGTTTAATGTTTTCACAATTAATAAATTTTCAATTTTACTTCAAACCTTCTACTCTCATTTGGTTTCAAAAAAATGAGTTCTTGGTTTTCTCTTGCTTGTTTTTGGCCTATGGGCCAATTTGTTCCTGGTTCTAAACCTGTTACATATTCACCTTCACCAAAATGCTGCCAGTTGGTAAGGGTCGGTAATTGAGTTTTGTCGAATTCCATTTCTATTCCAAAGTTTAGTTTTGGATTAAATAATCCACATCTACATTTTCCATTTTCATCGGCTTTCGGGGTTATCAAAGCCACTTCTTCCCCTCCACCCTTGTGGCTTTCTAACGGTGCCGGACAAGTTTTGAAGTCGTTTCCTACTTTGAAAATCTTTGGATATTCCCCGCCAAATCTGGGCTTCCATTCTCCCTCCCAAAGAATTCTTGTGCCTTCCTGAACCAATGGATATCCAAAGTTGAAATGATACAAAAGCATCAAAGGTGTTTCGGTATTTCCACGATTGATTACTTCGTCTTCAATTTTAATTTCAGCCGACCCTAAATGGCATGAAATCTTTCTTCTTAATTCTAGATTGGGACCGAAAATCTTGGATTCTTTCACAATTCCCGTGATACTCATTTCCATTTGTCCTCTATCCAAATCAGGCTGAATAATGGACTCGATCTCTGCGGGTAAATTGCTGATATTTCCATGAATACCCCTTTCACCGAATTCGTCAGATTCTGGTCCGCCAACGTGTTGAAGTCCACAGGTCGTCAATAAGCCGCCACCGAAAGTTCTCAACCAATTTATGCCAATATCTGACAAAGTTTGTGATGCTGGAATACCTCCATGACTCAGCCAAGTAAGACAATGTTGGTTAAAAAAAGCTTCCCCAATGTCCATGCCTCTATCAAAATTCACTTTGAATCGTAAACCCGAACCTGTATTTATCCAAGCGATACGGTTTCCTTTCCCTATTCCATTGTCGAGAATGGAAGTTTCTATACCGCCTATTTGGTGGTGGTTATTAATATATTTGTCTTTATATTGGAACACAGATGATACTGATTTTACCGATTAATGCTGATTTATTCAATTATTTAATAACCAATCACTTACCCTTTTATTAAAATCTTCCAAGTTTTCGAAATGGAAAATATGGCCGGCATTTTCATATAAAAAAAGTTCGGCATTTGAAATGGCATTGGTAACTTCTTCGGCCATCCAAACTGGGGTGAAAATGTCCTCTTTACCGCCAATTACCAATGTCTTTTGAGTAATTTTATGCAAATCGGCTAATGCATTGTGGTTAATACACGCATGAGCTTGTCCCACCAAGCCATGTAAAGGCTGTGGATTGGGGTCTAAATGTGCACTTTTTCTTCCTTCAGCTAAATCAGCCACTACTTTTTCATCATCCCAAGATGCTTTAGAATAAATCAAAAGCTGAATATACCTCGTAAATTCTTCAGAATTCAGATGAGCTTTACAGGCCATTATATGCTGAAAAATCCCTTTGGCGGTATTATCGCACCTCGCCCATGGACACATTAGCACCATTGAATCTACCTTTTCAGGATGGCGAATGGCTAATTTTTGGGCTATCGTGCTGCCCATGGAACAGCCTATCACTTTGGCTTTTTTTATGCCCAAGTCATCCAAAAGACCAGCATAATCGTCCGCCATTTCGTCTGTACTGTATGCTCCAGCGGGTTTATCGGTCTGTCCAACTCCTCTATTGTCACCTACAATACACCTGAAATGCTTCTCGAACTCGGCCAAATGCGGCTCCCAAACAGAACCTGGTGCTGTAATACCCATTATCAAGAGCAGCGGTTCGGCAGTCAAATTGCCCCGCTCCTCATAAAACATCTTTATTCCGTTGGTTTCTAATACTGGCATCTTATTTCAAAGCAGGAATTAAGTCATTTTTTATCCAATTACCGTCATGTAGTGTCACGTAGTCGGGATCTTCTAATGCCTCAGGACCTTCGTCTTCACAGATAATCCAACCGCTGTAGTTGATATCCTTTAGCCACTGTGTGATTCCAACCAAATCTACCTTACCATTGCCCATGATGGTCCACTCAGGCGTACCGTTCCAGTCTTTGTAATGCACATGATTAATAAGGTGTTGGTATTCTTTCATTTTAGTCAATGGATCCATGTTGCCATTAATGATATGGCCAACATCTGGTGTCCAGCCAGTTACTTTTTCGTTGAGGCCTTCTAACACGATTTTGTAGTCTTCGGCAGTACGAATTATAGAGCTATGCGGCGAGTTTGGATGATAGCTACATGCAATTCCTTTATCGTGAGCCCTTTGCGAAACAGAATTTACAATATTTACCAATGATTTTTGCCTTGCCTCTAAATCGTGTCTTCCTGTTGGAATTTGAACAGTATTCAAAACAGCATTCGGGAAATGTTCCAAAAGGGCAATGGCATTGTCAGAAATTGTTCTTTCCTCGACGGTCTCTTCTTTACCATTCCACTCTTGAGCTAAGGCCAAAGCAGCCAGTTCAATGCCGTTTTCCTGAAGTTTTGCAGCCAACAGGTCTGGGTCTACCAAATCTCCCATCCAGGTAAAAATGGGCTGAATACCAGTAAAACCAGCTTTGGCGATTATTTCTAACATGTGGCCCAATCGGCCTTTGTGGGTTTCGCCATTGCCGGCCATGTACCAAGTGTATACTTCTGAGCCGAAGCGGAAGGATAAGTCTTGACTGTGATTTTTTTGATTTATTGGATTATTATGATTTTGCATAAAGTAAATTAATAAGTGACTTTTCGAAAAATTTTGATTGTGAAAAAAGACATACTATGGAATCTAATTAATCCTAAAAATCAAATAAATCCCAGTTAAGATAATTGGTGCTTTTCACACATCATTTTTATGAATTTATAGCCCTGTTCTGCAATGTCCCATGGAGCATTGTATTCTCTCCAAACGCCTATGGCATTAGCAAAGTCAGGATCGTTTCTTGAGAAAGCTTCGATGGTCAAATAGCCTGAATAGTCTATTTTTTTCAAAGTTGAAAAAGTGTCATCAAACTGAATATGTCCCTCACCGGGCGTACCACGGTCGTTTTCGCTGATATGCACATGGTGCAAATATGGGGCGATGGTTTCGATGGCTGAAGTGAATTTCTTTTCCTCCATGTTGGCATGGTGGGTGTCAAACATTGCCCTCACATTTGGATGATTGGTTTCCTTTAAAAGCCTCACCAACTGCTCCATTGTGTTGCAGAGGTAGCATTCAAATCGGTTTAAGGCTTCGGGGCCAAGAACAATGCCAGCTTGCTGAGCATAATCTCCCGCCTGATAAAGTACCTCAGCAGCACGTTCGTATTCCACATCAAGAGCTGGGTGTGCTTCGAAATGGTTATGAGCAGAATGAATAGGGCCACAAAGTAAGGTTCCGCCTAAGTCGTGGGTTCTATCTATGGCCGTTTTGATGGCATCAAGACCCGCAGCTCTCACGGCTGGAGAAGCATTGATGGGATTGGTGTCTTTCCCGACAACAGTAACCGTGGTAACATCTAATCCTAGATCTTTTGCATGTTGGCCTACTTTTTTGCAATTTTCAGACTCCGCTCCTCCGACAAAAAATTCTACTCCGTCGTAACCAATTTTCTTAAGCCTATCCAGTGTGGGGAACAATTCCTCCGAAACATTGGCCGTCCAAGCCAACACATTAAATCCAATTTTAACCATTATTTAGCTTTCAGCTCTTAGCAATGAGCTTTGGGCTTATTGCTAAAGCTCATTTATGTTTTACAAATTTTTAATTCTTATGTTTCGATATTGTACTTTCATAGGTGGTCCAACGTGCACCTGAACGCCCAATAGGCCTTTCGCCTTACCGTTAACTGTATCATTATCAGTTACATCACTCATCAATATGCCGTTTACGTAATGTTGCAAACGATTTCCCTTAACCACCAATCTGATTTCGTTCCAATCTTCTGCTTTGATTTTGGTCTTTAGAGCTTCATTTTCGCCCAGTGAGCCAGTAACTTTTAGTTCAGTCCAGGCATTTTTTGCCACTTTGGCTCGTACTTGTTCGGGAGTCATATTGGCACTTTGGGCGTTTATTACGGTTATTTGGCCTCTGTAAGCCAAGGTTGTCCGCCCTCTTTCTTCGTAATTCTGACCAGTGTACCTATTTGCACCATCAATGTCAGCCTGATAACCTTTCAAGGCATTGGGTACATCAGGAAATATTACACTTCGATAATTTATTCCAGTGTTCCCTTTCTCAGTGATATTAAACTCTGCTTTTAGTTCAAAATCAGCTGGTTGTCCTCCTTCCCAAGTCAAAAAAGAATTTGTTTTTAGAAGTGTTTCTGGTGTGATTTCACCTACAATACAGCCATTCTCTACTCTCCAATATTTGGTATCTCCAGACCAGCCTTTTAGGCTTTTGCCATCAAAAATAGTTTTGAATCCTTTTTCAGAATTTTGAGCAACATTGGAAGTTTTACAGGCAAAAAAAAGCCCTACAACTCCAAAAAGTATATATTTTTTCATTTTTATTTAAGGTTAAAACCCACCTCTATCCCCTCTCCAAAGATGAAGAAGGGAGAAGGTTTCGAGGTTTTTATTTCTGAACTTGAGCTTTGAACATCGGATTTTTCGGATTACCCCCAGCTATCAAATAGGCCATCAAATCCTTGAATTCCTCTTCGTTCAGACTGTTGATAAGCCCTTGAAACATCATCGAAACATTTGAGGTTTTGGTTGAACTTACGTTCTTTTTCAAAACTTTTTCCAAAGCCTCTGGAGCATAAGGATTCTGAGAAACATAATAGGCCAACTTGTCTTCATTTACCAAACGGCCCACTATGGAAGTACCATTTTTTAAAGAAAATTGGGTTGCCGCATATTGATCTGATATGGTTTTATCAGGATCCACAATTGCTTCTAAAAGATCTTTGGGTGAAAAACGCGTACCTATTTGTGTCAGATCAGGACCTGCGGCTCCACCTTGGCCCTGCATGGTATGACAACCTTTACAAGTTGTTGCTGCAAACATAGCCTTACCTTGCTCGAAGTCTCTATCAGTCAAGCCTTTTTCTAAAATAGGCGTACCAGATTGCAATGTCCATCTTCTACCGGGGCCCTTCGGATAGGCCGATGACACCAAATTGTTTCCGTTCGAGCTCAAAAGCTCAGCACCAGAAAGCTTATCATAATAAGCTTTTTTATCCTCTGGAACATTCTTAAGTGCCAATTTACGTGATCTATCGATAAAACCTACATAACTATTACCACCTTTGTATTTGAAAGCATCGTTGAACCATTTGAAATAGGTTTCTCTATCTTCGTTTGTCCATCCTTTTTTGGCCATTGTCAAAACATTGGCATAGTAAGTTTGCTGCATCGGAGGCAAATTGGCCAAAGTATTTGCAATATCTCCACCGTATTGTGTACTTCTCGCTATCAAATCACTAGAATTGGTCGCGGTTTTAAGCATATTGTCTGTGGCACCCGGCTCGTCTTTGAGTTTCATCAATGCCATCGTTTTTTGGATAGCACCAGGGGCATCAAGATACAATAGGTTTTTACTCAACATTTTGTTCAGCTCCGCAGTATTTGCTGGGTAATTGGGATTCAGATAAGCAATGATTTTAGCTTTATTAGACTCAGTGGGCATTCCCATTCTCAAAAATGACAATTCAAAAGCTCTCAAAACATCAATCTTTTGAGATTCTGTTAAAGCTTTGAAATTGATTTTCAACAAAGCATTGATTATCTCGTTTTGTTTGTCGCCCTTGCCCATTCTGATCAAAGAAATCAAAGACTGAGTTGAAGCCACTGGGTCTTTCTCTGCCAAAGCCAAGTCTTGCCATTGAGCAAGGGGTTGATGTTCCAAGGCCAATCTCGCCGCATAACGAATAAATCTATCCGTACTTTTTAGATGTGGCCAAGCAGTTTTAATAGCATCTGGATTTGCTCCACCTGTATGGAATTTCTCTAAACTACGACGTAAAGCATTGGCCTCATTTATAGGTGTAACGGCTATTGGGGCTGTAGATTCACTTCCTACATAAGTAACTCTGTATAAATCAGACTCCAATCTTCGTCCGCCTGTCATAAAATAAATAGAACCATCAGGACCAACTACTCCATCGGTTAAAGGAAGTGGTAAACCTGAAAGGAACTCAGTGCGTTCGGCTGTATAAGTTGAGCCAGAGGGTTTAAGATGAATGGCATGCATAATACCAAAACTCCAATCAAAAGCAAGCAGAGTCCGTTGATATTTGGCAGGAACTTTTGCATTTTTCAAGTGGATTAAATTCGTAGGTGAGCCTTGTCCAATATTGATAACAGGTGGAAGGTTATCAGGATAAGTTTGAGACCATTTACTATTACCTGTCCGCCAGCCAAATTCTGCCCCAGAGGTAGAATGAGAAACTCGTGTTGGCCTATACCAAGGTGTACCAAAATCCCACTCCATGTCGGCATCATAAACGAACAAATCGCCTACTTCGTTGAAATCAAAATCAAAAGCATTTCTATAACCTGCATTCAGCAATTCCCAATGCTTGCCTTCAGGGTCAAGCTGAGCAACCCAACCACCAGGTGCCATACGGTCGTTTGCGTGGCCACGAGGGTCTTTGATTAATGGAAAAAGTTGATCTTCTTGCCAGTTCTTAGGCAAACGGTAGTGATCCATTGGAGGTACATCGGTATGATTTCCAGAAATTACAACCAAAGATTTACCATCTGGTGAAAGTTTGATACTATGAGGACCATGCTCTCCGTCTCCGTCCATGGGTTTCATGAAAGTCACTTTCTCAAACCGGTCGTCGCCATCCAAGTCTTGAAGGCGATACAGGCCACTTTGTCTGGTGAAGGATTTATTGTTTTTGCTATTGTTTACCATCACATATAGACTATTGAAAGCATATAATAATCCCTGCGAATAGCCCATCCCCATTGTATCTGCCCCGATTCCTGTGCCAATTTTAAGATTTTCAACTTCTGGAGTTAAGGAAGATGAACCAATTGCAGGAATTTTTAACCGGTATAGCTTTCCATATTGGTCTGATGTTATCAATCGTCCCTTATCATCAAAGGCCATGGCTACCCAAGAGCCCTGATTATTTGCCGAAGGACTATAGATATGTTCTGCTGCGAAACCTTCGGATAATCGCAATTTTTTGATTTTTGGATTGTCCTCAATGGCATGTTTTGAGAAAGGATTTTTAGTAATTGTAAAAGAAGCTGCACCTACTAAGGCAAATAATGCCAAGAATAGTGATAGTTTTTTAAGGTTGAATAACATGATGATTATTTATTTGAGCTATTAAATTAGGCATTAAAAAACATGCTACACAAGAATCTTTTAACTTTTTCTTGTGTAGCATGAAAATTTATTAAAACTTTTTAAAAATGCGGTGATAGAGCCGCCTCATCAGCAGGTAATCCATAATAAGGAGTGATATTTGTGAAGGCATCACTTGGAACAAAACCTTCAGCCGGAAAATAATATCTAAACTTATCAGCCTTAACTTTTTCGCCATAAGCTTTGATTACAGAATCAAAACGCCCTGTTCTAACCAAATCATAGAGTCTCTTAGATTCAAAAGCCAACTCTACCCTGCGTTCTTGATAAACGGCATTACGAAGATCCGTTTGAGAAGTAGCCTTGGTTGCTTCAAGGCCCGCACGGCTTCGAATTTGGTTAATAAAGGTGGTGGCCTCACCTAGTTTGTTTTGTTCAACTAAAGCTTCAGCAAGAAACAATAATGCCTCAGAATATCTATAAACTGGCCAATTCATTCCATGATTGTCATGCAATGAGTGGGGCCTCGCAAATTTCTTCATATATGGAAACGATTTATTGGCATGCACAGCACTCGCAATAGTAATGAAGCCTATTGATGCCTCTTTTCTTTTATCACCTACTTCATAAGCTTCAACCAAATCAGGTGTAGGTACATTATTGCCATCACCGGTTAGTGCCTGGGCATTTGATGTGCCTGTCAATGTGGCTAATTCTGGACCTGAAATTGGCCTTGGAGTCATATTGTAAAAGAAATTTCCTTGCAATCCAGCTGCTCCTTCAAGATATTGAATCTCAAAAATGGATTCTTTACCATTCTTCAAACCATTTGTTGTAGTGAATGCATCCGAATAGTTTGGCATTAGACTGTATTGACCACCCGAAACTATTTTTCTGAGTTCGGTTTCGGCCTCAGCCCATTTCTTCTGAATGATATAAACGTTGGCCAAGACCATTTGAGCAGCACCCGAAGTTGCTCTACCGGGAGTTTGCGTATTTTTGTCTGGCAACAATGTAGCTGCCTCAGCTGCATCCTTGATAATTTGGGTGTAAATCTGGTCTGCCGTACCCAATGGAGCGGCAGCATCTTCACGGCCTGTCACTGGTTTAAGCTGCAATGGTGCCCTATTAAATAGTCTAACCAAATCTAAATAAGTAATTGCCCTAAGAAATAAAGCCTGACCTTTAACATTCTTCTTCACAGATTCGGTGATGGCGGCCTCATCAATCAGTGACAACACCTGATTGGCACGAGCAATAACAAGGTAACTCTGTCTATAAAAACCTAAAACATTGGTATTGGTAGTTAAACCGTTGGCAGTAGGCACATTGAAATCTGCCAAATTCGACTGGTTTTCGGTAGCACCAAACAAAACATTACGGACATATCTGGCATTGTCAGAGTGCTGCTCTGTTAAATAAACCGAGGTAATGTTGTGAATAGCCCGCTGAGGTGCATAAGCAGCATTTACGGCTTGTATAAAGTCCGAATCTGTTTTAAAAAAGGTATTCGTACTTAGGTTAACCTCCGGAGTTATTGTTAAAAGGCTATCGGAACAGCTAAAATTTACCAAGCTGAATATAAGCGAAAATATTATTACTTTTTTCATGTTTTCTTAAAAGTTAAAGTTTACACCAAATGTTGTAGTACGCGGTACAGGATAGTTAAATTGGTCAACACCAGGACTTAAGTTTCCGCCATCACCATTTCCATCATTCTGAGAACTGACCTCAGGGTTTTGCCCTCCCCAATATTTAGTTAAAACCAAAGCCTGTTGGATAGAGGCATAAACTCTAGCAGATTTGAACAGCTTATTAGACTTGTTGATAGTATAGCCAAGGGTTATGTTTTTGATAGTGAAAAAAGATGCGTCAGTGATGAAGCGACTGTTCCACCAATCACGCTCGATACCCGTTACAGTACCACCACCAACAGTAGTACCATAAAATCCTTTCCCAGGATTTGCCTCCGAACGCCAACGATATTTTACTTCTTTGTGAAAGTTAAATACACCATCCAGGTTCGCGGTGCTGTATAAGTGACGTACCATTAAGTCGTTACCTTGTGAGCCAGAACCTACTATATTCAAATCAAAGTTGCCATAGGTAAGATTTGTAGTGGCACCATAAATAAAATCAGGAAAAGGATTTCCCATTATGGCTCTGTCGTCGTTGTCTCCACCGTTGGTAATTACGCCGTCACCGTTAATATCCAGTAACTTAATGGTACCTACAAACGAACGACCAGGTACTTTAGGCGAGTTCTTTAGATCTTCTGCATTCTGATAAACGCCGTTGGCTATATGTCCATAAAACTGCCCGAATGGTTGTCCCACTTTTGTGATATGATGTAGCCCGTAAACTCTGTCAATTCCAGGTGCCAATGCTAACACTTTGTTGCGGTTAAATGAGATATTGGTGTTCAAAGTCCATTTCAACTTTCCTTTTGTCAACAATCTTGTAACCAATGCCACTTCATGTCCCCAGAATTTTATTTCACCTATATTGTCATTGAAATTGGAGAAACCTGCCTCCTGAGGTATTTGTACAGCAAACAACAAATTGCTGGTTTTTTTGGTGTAATAATCATAAACCAAGGTGAATCGATCGTTTAATAATCCCAAATCCAAACCGACATCCACCTGGCGAGTAGTTTCCCAACCCAAATTAGGGTTTGCAAGAGAGGTAACCGCCGCCCCTGGTGCTATGGTGCTGCCAAACACGGCATTGACGGTATTATTAACCAAAGCATATTGGGTATAATTACCGATGTTGTTGTTACCAGTAACACCCCAACTACTTCTTATCTTTAAGAAAGATATTTTGTCGATATTCTTGATAAAATCCTCGTCTGACAATACCCAGCCCGCAGAAACAGACGGGAATGTACCCCAACGGTTGTTTGAGCCAAAACGAGAGGAGCCGTCACGACGAATAGAGGCCGTAAAAAGATATTTGTTTTTGAAATTATAAGACAAACGAGACAAAATAGAAGTAAGAGCCCATTCTTGAATATTGGTACCTGTACCTCCAAAAGTTCCAGTGGCACCAAAACCCGAGCGACTTATATTGATACCGCCCTGTATAGTAGGTAGACGGTCGTCAGAATATGTATCGGCAGTGATACGATTTATATCACCTCTGAAAGTCTGATTGGTGTATCCACCCAAAAGCTCGAAATTATGCTCATTTATACTTTTGGTATAGGTAGCCAAGTTTTCGTTTAGCCAACCTATGTTGTTGGTATATTCACGTGTAGAAACCGCCGTTACAGGAATTGCCGTATTAATATTGCTTGTGGCAGTGGAAGGGTTGAAATAGAAAAAGTTCGATCCCAAAAGCTCAGCATTGAAGGTTGACTTTAAAACTAAACCTTTTATTGGGCTGTATGATATGTACGCATTTGTCAATAAATTGGTTTGCTTGGTTTCGTTTTTGATCTCTTGGGCTGATCTTACATAATTGGGATAGGCAAAAATATTACCCGTGGATGCCGGGAATCTATTGAATAAGGTCAAAGTTTTGCCATCGGCCTCATAGATAGGCATAATAGGCCAAGTGTGCATGGCATTAAACAATATACCAGTACCTCTTGTACCATCTGTACGAGGTGTGTTATCCATTACATAACTCGGAGCCAAATTCATGCCTATCGTCACCTTCTTTGAAACGGCATACTCACTGTTTAATCTTAGCGAATATCTATTGTACTTGGTATTTAAAACCACACCCTCTTGATTAAAAACACCCGCTATCACCGAAGTCTTAAGTCTGTCTTTATTGGATGTCATGGTGAGGTTATAACTCTGAACAGGAGCCCTTTGTAGCAAGGCATCAAACCAATCGTTGTTCTTACCTGCGTACTGAGATGGATTTTGAAACTCTGCGGGCACGGGTAATTTGGAGTCTTCGTAGTGTTCTTTTTTGGCCTGAGCAAACTCTTCAGCAGTCATCATCTGGAATCGTCCTTTCATTGGTACTACTTGTGTACCTGCAAAAGTGTTGAAACTTATATTTGTTTGACCAGATTTGCCTTTCTTGGTATTGATGATAACCACGCCATTGGCCGCTCTAGAGCCATAAAGTGAAGTAGAAGCGGCATCTTTCAAAATCGAAATATCTTCAATTTCATCAGGGTTTAGTTGTCCAATATTTCCTGTAATAGGAAAACCATCTACGACATAAAGGGGATCGCTACCAGCTGAAACAGATAGCTGGCCTCTTATTCTTACGTTCATTCCTTGTCCTGGCTTACCCGTAGTCTGATTAATCTGAACGCCTGCCAATTGGCCTTGAAGTTTTTGTGCCATTTGTGAAACTGGAATGTCCTTGATTTCTCTTGATCCCACGGTCTGCACGGCACCAGTAACCGATTTCTTTAGCTGCGAGCCGTAGCCTACCACTACCACTTCGCTAAGTAGTTTGTCATCTAAATCGAGCGAAACATTAATATCCTTTTGGCCTGTTACATTGACCTCTTTGGTTTCGTAACCCACAAAGCTAAAAACCAAAACAGAATTGTTGGGAGCATCAATGCTATAGCTTCCATTAACATCTGTTTGAGTTCCTTTGGTGGTGCCTTTGATGGCCACACTCACCCCAACGAGACCGTCGCTGTTGGGATCGGTTACCTTTCCTTTTATTTGGGAATACGCAAATGAAGTACAAAGGAGCATCATACCAGTCAATAAACCTAGTAGATAAACCCCTCCACTTCGAAAAGTAGTTTTTTGGTTCATAAAAAAAGTAATTTAAGGTTGAGAATAAGAGAATAGGTAAAAAATAAACCATCGTTATTTTTTATAAATTTTAGAAAACTATCAAGAATTAGTGTCCTGCCGTGTACTGCTTTTGGTAATAAAAGAATAAAAAATATGAAAAATATAAGAAGGATTGATTCAGGTCAAGAGACTGTTTGGACCTAATACTGAAGAATAAGAAAAAAAAAGGTGCGGAAAAAAAATCCCAGAATCTATGGGGAATTCTGGGACTCAGGAACAGGGTATAAAAAGTTCTAAATTTCAGTTGCAAACTCTTTATTCAAACTCAGATAGCTGTCGCCAATGTCAATTTTTTTTACGAGGTCGGATATTTTTAAATTTTCAAAAGTCTTAAATATGGCACTTCGGCAACCGTCAAACTCATCGTGCAATGGACAAGGATTTATTGAAGAACACTCTTCTCTACCCAAAAAACATTTTTTAAAAATCCCAAGTCCATCAATCGCCTCTACTACTTCTATTAAGGGCGTGTCTATGGTTTTAGAATTCACAAAAAACCCCCCGTGAGGGCCTTTAATAGAACTGATGATTCCTCTACGTACCAAGTCTTGCAATATTTTACCCAAAAAATGTTGCGGTATTTGCAAATCCTCGGCTATTTCCAAGATTCCATGCTTTGTACTTTTGTTTTGTTCTAATGATAAAAAAACTATTCCTCTGATGGCATAACCACACGTTTTTGAAATCATTTTATTGTGCTAAGTATTTTTCCTCCAAGTTAATAATTTTAGGAAAAAGTATATTGTTTTCGAGATGAATATGCTGAATTAAATCCCGATCTAAGTCTTTAAGCTTATCTAACATTACTAAGTGAGAGTTACAAGCCTCTTCTGGTGCAGTGTAATTATGGGTTATTTCTCTGAGCCTATGCAATATTGTACCAGCTTCTTCATGTTCACTGTGCATGATGTGTATAGGATTGTTCACCGTTCCGAAAAAAGGCGAACTGGGAGCCGTATTATTTTTAATATCATGAACCATTTGTTTTACGAACGGAAATAAAATATTTTCTTCTTTAGGCAAATGACCCACCAAATCAGCCTCTAAGGCATTATAAAGTTCATACAATTCTGGCAAATAATCGAACCTTTCACCGTGTTTTTTGAAAACCTTATCTACAAAAAACCTTACCTCTGGAAGATTTTTATATAGATATTGATGATGAACATTCACAATATAGTCAGCCAGAAAGTCTAAATCAAAACTATCAAAATTTAACTCATTTGTTGAATTAGATTCTATCGATATATTTAAAACCCTTTGCCATACTTCCTGACTATCAAGACCCTTAGATTTACAAACTTCATCGAAAAGGACATTCCCACCGCAACAGAAATCTATACCCATTGTAGAGAATATTCCTGCAGCTTTAGGGTTTTTTCTTACTATTTCACCAACTTTCAATCCCTCGTACTCTTCTAATATTTCCATTTTTATCTTAAATTTTTTGATAAAGATATTAAGGTCTTTTATTCTATTATATGACAACAATCATCTTTTAAACTGCCTTTTGGTCATTAAAAGATTGCAGGTCTCAAAATACTTTTGTTAAAAAGATATTTAACTCTTTTATTATTTATTTTAAACATATTTAGTATGAAAAAAATTATTCTACTGCTCGCAGTTATCCCTTTATTCTTCTGGAGCTGTGGCGGAGCTGAGCAAAGAGCTGAAACACCCAAAACCGACGATTCGGTACTTGAGAAACAAGAAGAAGTACATGGCGAAGAGGTCAAAGAGCTGGCTCTCAGTACGCCTTTAGACCAAGCCATGGTAAAAGAAGGCCAAGGAATTTATGACCTCAAATGTTCTGCATGCCACAAACTCTCCGAAGAAAAACTTGTAGGGCCCGGTTGGGCGGGTGTAACAAAACGCCGCCAACCCGTATGGATTGTAAACATGATCACCAATGTGGACATGATGCTGGCCGAAGATGCTGAAGCCCAAAAAATGTTAGAAGAGTGCTTAGTCAGAATGCCCAATCAAAACATAACAGCACCTGAAGCTAGAAGCCTCATAGAATTTATGAGACAAAATGACGGTGAAAAGTAGGAAAGACCGATCGAAGTTTAATTTAAAGTTTACTAAAAAATGAAAAACAGATTTTTAAAAATTGCAACCTATTCGTTGGCAATTCTAGGAGCATGGTCATGCAAGCCTTCGGCTGATAAAACCGCAAGTAGTTCTTTTCTAGCGGGAGACGCTGCCGAAAAAGTGTACGTAAAACCCGGAACACATGATGAGTTTTATAACATTGTATCAGGTGGATTTAATGGGCAACTTTCGGTAGTAGGCTTACCATCAGGCAGAACCCTCAAGATTATTCCAGTCTTTTCTCAGTTTGCTGAGAGTGGCTGGGGATATAGCGAAGAAACCAAACCGATGCTGAACACTTCGCATGGCTTTGTGCCTTGGGACGACTCTCACCACGTGGCGTTATCCACTACCAAAAGCGAGCATGATGGCCGTTGGGCTTTTATTAATGGCAACAATACGCCAAGAATTGCCCGTGTAAGTCTTTCGACTTTCAGAACTGAAGAAATCATCGAAATTCCTAACTCCGGTGGCAATCACTCTTCGCCATTTGTTACTGCCAATACCGAGTATGCAGTGGCTGGAACACGTTTTTCAGTTCCGCCAGACAATAAGGCCGATGTGCCAATCAGCTCATTTAAACAAAACTTTAAAGGTTACATCAGTTTTGTGAGTATAGATAAAACTTCGGGAAGAATGGGTATTAAATTCCAACTAAAAACTCCTGGCGTAAGCTATGACCTCGCACGTGCTGGTAAAGGCAAATCGGCAGGTTGGTTTTTCTTCTCCACTTATAATACAGAGCAAGCCAATAGTCTTTTAGAAGTGAATGCTTCTCAAAAAGACAAAGACTTTATTTTGGCTGTAAATTGGAAAAAAGCTGAAGAATATTTAGCTCAAGGTAAAGGCAAAAAAGAACCTGCAAAATATGCTCATAATGTCTACAGTGAAGAGACGCACTCTGCCACTTCTACCATCATAAACGAAGTAATGACACTCGACCCCAAAGAGTGTCCTGACTTACTGTACTTCATGCCTTGTCCAAAATCTCCACACGGCTGCGATGTCGATCCAACCGGCCAGTATATAGTTGGATCAGGAAAATTAGCTGCTGTTATCCCTGTTTTCTCTTTTGACAAAATGTTGAAGGCTATCGCCAACAAAACTTATGATGGGAATTTTGACGGAATTCCAGTTTTGAAATACGACGCTGTGCTACACGGAGAAGTTAAAAAACCAGGCTTAGGACCATTGCACACAGAATTTGACGGCAGAGGCAATGCTATAACTTCATTCTTTGTGTCATCAGAATTGGTAAAATGGAACATAGAAAAACTTGAAGTGGTAGATAGAGTGCCAACATTTTATTCTGTGGGTCACTTAAGTATTCCGGGCGGACCAACTGCCAAACCTTGGGGTAAATACGTGGTGGCCTACAACAAAATAACGAAAGACCGATATTTACCTACTGGACCAGAATTGGCTCAATCGGCACAGTTGTATGATATTTCGGGCGACAAAATGAAACTCTTGTTAGACTTCCCAACCATTGGCGAGCCACACTATGCTGAGTCTATTCCGGCTTCGTTGATTGAGAAAAACAACAAGAAAATTTTCAAACTCGAAGAAAACAAACACCCCTATGTGGCTAAGGGTGAAAAAGAGACCAAGGTGGTTAGAAAAGGAAAGGAAGTACATGTCTATATGACTTCCATTAGGTCGCACTTTAGTCCCGATAATATTGAGGGAATAAAATTAGGCGATGTGGTTTATTTCCACCTTACCAACCTAGAACAAGACTGGGATGTTCCCCATGGATTCGCTGTAAGAGGTGCCCTGAATGCCGAAATATTGGTTATGCCGGGCGAAACGAGTACTCTTAAATGGGTACCAACCAAAGTTGGAGTAACACCGATGTATTGCACAGACTTCTGTTCGGCACTCCACCAAGAAATGCAAGGCTATATTAGAGTATCGCCTGCAGGAAGTAATGTGCCGCTAACTTGGGGTACTGGCAAAAACAATCCATCAGCAGAAGCAGAAAAAAACGTAGCTAAAAAATAGTGTAAACTTTTAATGGAGCGGGGTGCCTACTCCGCTTCATTTTCAAACCAAAATCAAATGAAACCGTTAAAGAAAATATCTCAGATTAGCCTTGCTATCAGCTCCTTATTGCTTATCATAGCCTACTTCGTGCCTATTTGGAGAATAGACTTGTGGGCACCACAATATCCAGAAGGACTGTCTATGTCTATTTGGCTAAGTAAGCTGAGTGGCCAAGTGGACATTATCAATGGTCTAAACCACTACATCGGCATGGCCCACATCAAAGAAGAGATGTTTCCGGAATTCAAAATACTTCCCTATGCTGTTGCAACAATAATTGCCCTTGGTTTAATGACGGCATTTCTTAAAAACCGCAAAATCTTGATTGGATTTTTGGTTATTTTAATTCTTTCAGGCATAGTGGCCATGTATGATTTTTGGAGCTGGGGATACGAATATGGACACAATCTCGACGATTCAGCTGCTATAAAAGTACCCGGCATGGCCTATCAGCCACCGTTAATAGGTTATAAAGAGCTGCTCAACTTTGGAGCATACTCTATCCCTGACATAGGCGGTTGGCTATTTGTTTTGCTAGGCGTAGTTACTATTTCGACACTAATCTTTGAGATAAAAACCAACAAATGAGTCTTTTATGAAAACTTACATTATCAATAGAGTCTTAATTTTTATAGCCTTCTTCTCATTTTCAGCTTGTTCTTTCGAAACTGAACCTATCAATTATGGAAAAGAAAACTGTGCTTTTTGCAAAATGACAATCATGGACAAGCAATTTGGAACAGAACTCGTAACCCTAAAAGGCAAAGTATTCAAGTTTGATGACCTTAGCTGTATGTCAAAATACATGAAAACCGCCGAATTACACGAGGCTGATTGCAAACATGTGGTAGTAAACAACTACGAAAAACCCGGAGAATTCATCGATTACAACAAAACTTTTTTTGTTCAAGCAGAAAATCTTCAAAGTCCTATGCTAGGAAATATTGCTGCTTTTGATAACGAGGTATCCCTGCAGGAATTTATATCTACTGACAGCACAGCAAAAAATATTACATGGACAGGCATAAAAAACCTTTATAAATGAAAACGCTATTCACGTTCTGTTTATTTATATTAAGCTTTGAAGCTTTCTCTTATAATTGGCCTGTAAAAACTGTTCAGGAATTGCAAAAGGCACTGTTTGAATCTAAAACCAATGATACCATTTTGGTGGCAAAAGGAAATTACAAAGTTTTGAATCTAGAAATCACCAAACCTTTAGTGATAATCGGGCAAAACCAACCGGTTTTGGATGCTCAATTTAAAGGCGAAATTTTTATCGTTAAATCAAACGATGTGTCCATTTCTGGGTTCAAATTCTTGAACGTTGGAGAAACCAGTATGATAGATTGGGCCGGTGTAAAAATACTGGAATCAGAAAATGTGAAAGTTTTCAAAAATGAGTTTATAAACTGTTATTTCGGCGTTTATCTTTCCGCATCTAACAAATGTTTGATAGAAAACAACCGAATAATAGGTACTCCCAAAGAAGAACAAACCACTGGAAACGGCATTCACGCCTGGAAATGCGACAGTATAAATATTTTCAACAATTATATAGAAGGTCACCGCGATGGCATTTACTTCGAATTCGTTACTAACTCACTTATTAAAAACAACTTATCAACCAAAAACATACGGTACGGATTACATTTTATGTTTTCTCATTACGATACTTACACTCATAATATTTTCAAGAAAAATGGAGCTGGCGTGGCCGTAATGTACACCAAACACGTCACTATGAAAGACAATTTTTTTGATAGCAATTGGGGTGGGTCGGCCTATGGTATATTGTTAAAAGACATTTCTGACAGTGACATTGAACATAATTTGTTCAATTCCAATACGGTAGGTGTATACATGGAGGGCTGTAGTAGATTAAAAATGCAAGAAAATGTTTTTCGAAAAAACGGTGTAGGACTTAGAATCCAAGCCAACTGCGACGAAAACAACATTCATCACAACAATTTCATGGCCAACACTTTTGATATCGCCACCAACGGATCGGTGACATTTAACTATCTCAACGACAACTATTGGGACAAATACGAAGGCTATGACCTCAACCACGACGGCAAAGGCGATATTTTGTATAGGCCCGTAAGTTTGTTTTCGACCCTAATAGAGCGTATGCCACAGGCTATGATTTTGTTGAGGAGTTTTACAGCAACCTTGCTGGATAAAATAGAAAAAATAATACCCAGCCTAACGCCTGAAAACCTGAAAGACGATAGCCCAAGTATGAAACCAAATGCCATAAAAGCGTTCAATTTTAAAGTGTAAATGATGATAAAGTTCGAAAATATAAACAAGTCTTTCGGCAAATTGGAAGTACTTCAAAACATCTCTTTAAATTTTGAGATGGGTCAATCTATAGCCATTTTGGGACCCAACGGCTCCGGAAAAACCACGCTGATAAAATCGCTTTTGGGTATGGTTATTCCTGATTCTGGACAAATACTTTTTGATGGAAAAAACATAAAAAATGAGTTTGCTTATCGAAGCGAAATTGGATATATGCCACAAATAGGTAACTACCCGCCCAATCTGAAAATCGCCCAACTGATAGACATGATGAAAGACATCAGAAAAGGCAAAAAAGAGGGAATTATTATAGACGAAGAAATAATAGCACTCTTCAAACTCGAGGAAATGTACCAAAAACCGCTCGGAACACTATCTGGCGGCACAAAACAAAAGGTAAGTGCAGCCCTGGCGTTTTTGTTTGACCCAAAAGTTTTGATTTTGGACGAACCCACCGCGGGACTAGACCCACTGGCAAGTGAGCTGCTGAAAAGTAAAATTTTGGAAGAAAAAAGGAAAGGCAAATTGATCATTATCACCTCACATATCATGGCAGACTTGGAGGAACTGTCCACCCATGTGGTGTATATGCAAGATAGCCGCTTACGACTTTTTAAAGAAATGGAAGCATTAAAAGAGGAATTTGGTGAAGACCGTTTGAGCAAAATCATTGCTCAAATAATGCAGAATAGTAAAAAAAAAACTGAGCTAGTTAAATGAAATCGCCATTTGTTTACATATTGCCATTGGCTATCCTATCCCTTATTCTGGGTATCTGGGGAGGCTGGGTACGTATGGGTTGGGCAATTCAAATTCCTTCAGCTATACCAATAAGCCAACACGGTATTTTTATGGTGGGCGGCTTTTTGGGAACTCTTGTAAGCCTTGAACGGGTAGCGACACTTCATAAAACAATTCTACTGGGCATTCCGCTCATGTTTGGTTTAAGCATACCTTTCTTTTTGTTTGACCTCCCAAACATAAGCTACCTTCTGTTGATATCGGGCAGCATTGGGTACTTGGGTGTTTGTGTTTATAACTACAAAAAATATAAAAGCGAAGGCGACCTATTGCTTTTGGCTGGAGCTACGTTTCAGATATTGGGGCATTTTGCACTTTCTAAAACAAACTCTTACCCCATTGCTTTTGCAGCATGGATGTTATTTTTACTATTTACGATAGTAGGTGAGCGACTAGAATTAACTAGATTTTTACCCAAAGGAAAATTCCAAAAAATAGAGCTTTATTTCTGGTTATTTCTTGTGATGTTCACCTCTGCTTTGTATCATTTTGGAACTGCTAAAATTCTAAGCTTAAGCCTTTTTGGATTGTCCCAATGGCTTATCAGAAACGATATAGCTCTTTTAAATATCAAAAAACAGAATAGCTATAAATTTTTAGGATTCAGCCTTCTTACGGCATTTGCATGGTTGGCAATAACCGGAATCATTGGTTTCTTATCAGGGCCATTTCTTTACGATGCCCTGCTTCATGCCTTTTTCATTGGTTTTGTTCTAAACATGATTTTGGCCCATGCCCCCATTATTTTTCCAGCACTATTAAAAATCAATCATAAACCTTTCCATCCAACATATTACCTATGGCTATTTATTTTAAACCTCAGTTTAGGTTTGAGAATAATCGGGGATTTTCAAGAAAATTCAGATTGGAGATTATTCGGAGGGATTTTTAATGGCATCGCTTTTATAGCCTACCTTTTGAATGTGGCATTTTTAATATTAAAAAAACAATTGTATGCAAAAAACGATCAAATACGTAGTATATGACATCATTCGCAACAGGTTTGTGATGGGTTATACCTTATTGCTTCTGCTGTTGAGCGTGAGTTTTTTTTGGTTTGAAGCAGACCCCAACAAAGGACTTTTGAGCCTTTTGAACATTATATTGATGGTCATTCCATTGGTCAGTGTCATATTTTCAACCATCCATTTTTATAATTCTTACGAATTTATAGAGCTCCTTTCTGCCCAACCCATGAGCCGCCGCACCATTTATTTTAGTCAATTTCTAGGGCTTTGTTTTTCGCTCGGAATGGCCTTTTTGATTGGCGTTGGCCTGCCCACCTTAATTTTTGATGGCTCCATGAGGGGCTTAACTTTGGTTTCTGGCGGACTATTGATTACCCTCACCTTCGTCGCTATAGCATTCTTGGCATCAGTCATCACCAAAGACAAAGCAAAAGCCATTGGCGTGGCATTGGCTGTTTGGTTTTATCTCTGCATCCTCTACGACGGCATGGTGCTGATGGTGTTGGTCAACATGGCGGACTATCCCATGGAAAAAGCTTCACTCGTGTTTTCGGCACTCAATCCGATGGATTTGGCCAGGATTTTAGTACTCATGCAGTTGGACGTATCGGCACTTATGGGTATAACAGGAGCCGTCTTTCAGAATTTTTTCAGCTCTACTTGGGGCGTATTTATATCTTTTGTTTTATTGTTATTGTGGGTAATTACCCCCGTATTTTTTGGATATCGAATTTTTAGTAAAAAAGACTTATAATCAAACCTTTAAAATTTATTTATCATGAAATCAGTACTTTATGTTTTGTTCTTTGTTGTCTTAATGGCATCTTGTACATCTGGTGAAACCGCCACTACAGCATCAACTGATGAGGTGGCTTTAAGTGGTCAAGAAGGTGTCAAAGACGATGAATCCCAAAAAGACGTGGTAAAAGTGGCCATTGCCTCGCCAGATCATACTACTTTGGTAACGGCCGTAACAGCTGCTGACTTGGTGACCTCACTCTCCAATGCTGGGCCATTTACGGTTTTTGCTCCTACCAATGCGGCCTTTGAAAAACTTCCTAAAGGAACAGTTGAGGATCTTTTGAAACCCGAAAATAAAAGCAAATTAGAGACCATTCTGCAGCACCATGTGATGACCTCAGCTTTAGCGGCTGACTTTTTCCAAGATGGGCAATCGATGGGCATGGTGGACGGTAGCAACGTGACTTTCACCGTAAAGGACGGAGCAACTTATGTAGATGGTAACAAGATTCTTGGCTCAGTAAAAGCCTCAAATGGCTGGGTACATGTGATAGACACCGTTATTCTTCCAAAATAAAATATTTAAGCCAAAGGTGAGTTTTTCGCCTTTGGCTGATTTGCAAAACTCCACGAATATCGCTTTTATGATATTCGTCAATACAATTTCTAAAAACTCGGATTACATTTGTGTCAAATATGGACTTGATAAAAAAAATAACGGGGGGCGTTTTGCTTATTACCATAACATTTAAGATGTTGATGGCTCCGCTTATTTTTGCCGATTATGAACTCCGCAAAGACTTCATTATCAAGAATTATTGTGTTAACAAAAGCCGACCAGAATTGCACTGCGACGGTAAATGTTATTTGGCCAAACAACTTGAAAAGGCCGAACAAGAAGACCAAAAACAAGCTACAGGAAACTTCATCACTAAACTGCTTTCGTTCGAATCCGAGATAAAAACCAATCTTTTCACAGATTTTTTTCTTCAAAAACCCTTCTTGGTAAAGGAAAATCCAAATTTCATTTACTCAGAATTCTTCTCTTCAAAAAACGCTTTTTCATTTTTTCATCCTCCGCAGGTATAATTTTTTAAGATAAATTTTTTGTTATCATCAATCATAGTGGAATTGTCAATAGCATAATCCATTAATGATTAATGACTTTGTTTTCTATCCAAGTCATTGCATATTCTTATTTGTTAAAAAAAATTATATTTCAAAAAAAATGAAAAAAATAGCATTTGCTTTAGTTTTAGGTATTTCTGTGTTTTTTGCGGCCTGTGAAACTTCTGATATCAATCCAAACGATAAAAATAGTGTAAGTCTTTACTTTGAAAACTTGGTGGGTACTGACCCTGTGGTATTAAATACAAAGACTTACACCAATGCCTCGAGTGAAGATTTTACCATTTCTACTTTCAACTACTTTGTTAGCAATATTAGCCTCAAAAAGTCTGATGGCACGGAGTTAAAGTTTGCAGATAAATATTTCTTGGTTAAGCAATCGGTTGAATCTAGCCATACGATTACCTTGCCAGATGTTCCAGCTGGTGATTACACCTCTGTGTCATTTATGGTAGGTGTAGACAGTGCCAAATCTGTATCAGATGTTTCACAAAGGACGGGCGTACTTGACCCAGCCTCCTACGGAACCGACAACATGTATTGGTCATGGAACTCGGGTTATATTTTCTTCAAAATGGAAGGGAAATCGGCAAAATCTACCAATGCGGCCAAGGATTACAAGTTTCATATTGGTGGATTCGGTGGAATGACTGCTAAGACGGCAAACAACCTTCGGACTGTTACCCTTACCATGGCCGACCTTGCTAAAGTGAGAAAAAATATTGCACCAGAAGTTCACTTGGCTATAGATGTCCAAAAAGTGTTTAAATCAACACTTAAAATAGCAGAAAGTAATACCATCATGAACCCAACCTTGGGTACTGCTGTAGCGAACAACTACAAAGACATGTTTGCGGTAGAACACGTTCATAACGACGAAATGTAAGCCGAAATGAAGTTGAAGTTAGGAATTGTACTTGTTATTTCCATATTACTTTGGGGTTGTTCTAAAGAAGAAACTACCGAACCCGATACTCCTTTGGTATTATTCGAAAAGCCGAGTACTTTTCCTAATACTTCTTACAAAATGGAATCCAACCCCATCACTGAGGATGGATTCTTATTGGGTAAAAAAATATTTTTTGACGGTAAACTCTCGCGAGACGGGACCATTTCGTGTGCCGAATGTCATAACCAACCTTACGCATTTACGCATCATGGGCATGCACAAAGCCACGGTATCGATGGCCTGGTAGGTCCAAGAAATGCACCCGCATTGCAGAATTTGGCATGGGGGAAGACTTTCTTTTGGGATGGCGGAGTATTTGACCTAGACCTTTTTTCTTTGGCTCCGATAGAAAATCCGGTGGAAATGGACGAGCAGATAGGTAATGTTCTAGAAAAACTTAGGAAAGACGTCACCTATCCGCCGATGTTCAAAAAAGCTTTTGGAACTGAGGATATAACGACGGAAAGGTTTCTAAAATCGCTCTCGCAATTTATGCTCACTTTGGTTTCAGCCAACTCCAAATACGACCTATACAAAGCGGGTAAAGCCAGCTTCAGTGCAGATGAAAAGGCCGGGCTAACACTTTTCAACGAAAAAGGTTGTGCCAGTTGTCACCCTGAGCCACTGTTCACCGATGAGTCTTTTAGGTCAAACGGACTACCGACAGACTTTTTCAGGAATTTTGTAGATACGGGTAGATACAGAATAACCGAACTCAAAGAAGACAAGTACAAGTTCAAAGTACCGAGCCTGAGAAATATTGAATATACCTTCCCTTACATGCACGATGGGCGTTTTATAAGTTTAGAAGACGTTCTGGACCACTATGCCGATGGCAACATGGCAAACTTAGAGACGCTTGACCCTATTTTCAAGCAAAATACAAAAATAGGAATCGCTCTTAATCAAAAGGAGAAAAGCCAAATCATTGCCTTTCTGAAAACACTTACTGATGAGTCGTTTTTGAAAGACAAAAGGTTTGTACCATAATTAAACATCAAATAAATATGAAAAGAGTAATTTTAATCTTCAGTGTTCTTGTAAGTATTCAAGCCATAGCTTTTCAGCAAGAACCTAAGAAAGAGAAGTCTGAAACTTTAGCCAAAAATGGCACAGATCCAGTTTGCAAAATGACTGTAAAAAAAGGAACAAAACTGGTTTCAAATCATAAAGAAAGACAATACGGTTTTTGTAGCAAAATGTGCAAAGAATCTTTTGAAAAACATCCTGAGAAATTTGTAAAAAATTGAGAAAGAATCAATTATTAAGACTGATATATAGCCTCCACAAATGGTTTGGCCTTGTCACAGGATTTTTCCTGTTGATTTATGGCCTTAGTGGCTCTATATTGGTTTACAAAGACCAGTTGGAAGAGTTTTTTTACCAAAAACCGATAGTATCGGATAAAAAGCCGCTTTCGTTGGACAGTATTTACAAAATCATAACGGATAAATATACCCATCTGGATGGACTCGCTTGGGTATATCCGAATGCTGACAAAAATCTGCCCTATCATTTCAGGCTTTATTTAAATGATGCAAGGTTGATCTCTTATGATTTGGGTGCCTTAACCATCAATCAGTTCACTGGAGAAATCCTACGACACGGTAGAGGCGATGACCTCGAAGTGGGCTGGATAGAGTGGATTTTCCAACTGCATTTTTCCTTGCATCTTGGTATGCCAGGGGCGGCACTTTCGGCCATTTTTGGGCTGACAATGCTCATTTCTATCATCACGGGTTTTATAGTTTACCGAAAATCCATTTGGAAAGTCCTGACTTTCAAAATAAAACTCAAAAGTAAAAACTGGAGGACATTCTCATCTGATTTGCATAGAATTGTGGGCGTTTGGTCTTTGTTTTTCAATGCCATCATATTTTTTACGGGTTTTTGGATGAATCTTTTTGCATTTGAAAAAGAAACTTGGGACAAAGAAACGATTCCGACTCCTAAAAATACCTTGGCCAAAATGTCCTTCGACAAAATGTTTGCCCAAGCCCGTCAGATTCATCCAGACTTAGAACCTGGTTATGTCTATTTTCCAACTCAACCGGAGAGAAAATTTAGCATCAGGGGCAACATAAAAGGCCAAAACGAAATATTTGCGGGCGGAAACTCAATAGTATTTGATGCCCAAAATGGCGAATTGCTTAAGATTGGCACTTTCGATCAGCTTGCTTTTACCGACAAACTAGAAGCCTTTGCTTTTCCATTACATGTGGGTAATTTTGGCGGACACTTACTTAAAATATTTTACATCATCATCGGACTAACACCTGGTTTATTGGCCATTACTGGCTTTTTGCTTTGGTATAGACGAAAAATCAAACGAACATGAGAAAAAAACTGACGCTAATTTTTGCATTATTCTTTACTGGACTATTCGCACATGAATTTTGGCTGATGCCGAGCAAATTCAGACTGGCAGTAAACGAAACCATAGACTTACGCTTGTATGTAGGTGAGGATTTCACCGGTGAAATATGGGCCAACAGAATCAAAAGGCTCTTGAATTTAAAAATTCACTCCAAATCAGGAATAAGAGACTTAACGAATCAAGCAATTCAAAGTGACTCTCTGCCGATTCCAGTAAAATTTACTACGGAAGGAACTCACCTATTGAGCATGGCTTCTAAAAACTCATTTATTGGACTTGAAGCAGACAAATTCAATGATTATCTGGAGGAAGATGGCATTGAGAACATTTATGAGCTGAGAAAGAAAAACGGCCAAATCAATAAAGCTTCGAGGGAATTTTATAGCCGCTGTGCCAAATCAATAGTACAAGTTGGAAACAAAACCGACGATTCATACAAAAAAAATACTGGAATGCCTCTGGAAATCATTGCCTTGAAAAATCCTTACCTGCTGAAAGTCGGTCAAGAAATGCAAGTAAAAGTATTGTATAAAAATCAGCCGTTTGCCAACAAAATGATACTGGCTTGGCACAAAACCGATACCCAAAAAACCACCCATCAAAAGCTTAGAACTGACAAAAACGGAGTTTTGACCCTGATTCTCGACAAAAATGGATATTGGATGATCAGCACTGTACACATGATAGAACTTAAAAACAACCCTGAGGCCGACTACCAAAGTTATTGGGGAAATTTGACTTTTGAACTTTAATAAAATGAATATTAACAGAAAAACTGCATTAAAGACACTGGCATTGAGTGCTTTAGGTCTTCCAAGTTTAGCCAACAAGAAAAAGGCCAAAAACGAATTTTCTCAACAGTTTGCGTCTGCTTGGAAAAGTTCGGAAAGCTATACTTTGCGGTTATATAATCAAATGCCTGAAGATAAGTTAGATTGGAAATATACTCCAGAATCTTTCTCTTGGAGAACGCAATTTGTGCATTGCATCACTTTCAACACAGCCCAACTTTGTGGAAGACTGAAAATAGAAAATCCCACAGAAGCTAAAAGCAAAATAAAGGATTATTGGAAAACGCTTTCGAAGGCCGACCTTGAAAAAGAGATTAAAGAATTCTACGCTTGGGTGGGCAAAATAGCTACCGAAACTTCACTCGAAAGACTCGAAAAAATGGAACCTTATGCTGGTGAGGATATCCCAATTTGGAGATTATTTTATGCTCTAGAAAATCACATCATTCACCACAGAGGCCAAGCCATTTGTTATTTAAGACTCAACAATATCACCCCAATCGGTTACATAGGTTGGTAGTTATCATGAAAAAACTCGTATTTTTATTCTCTATATTATTCTCACTAAATACCTCAGCTTGTGATGTTTGCGGCTGCGGAAATGGTTCGTCTTTTTTTGGAATCTTACCCCAATCGCACTTTAAATTTGGTGGCCTTAGATATCAAACCAAGACTTTTGATTCGCATTTCACAAGTAATTTGCTAAAAACCGAAGAAAATTTTCAGTCCATAGAACCTTGGCTCAGGCTATATCCAATCAAAAAAACGCAACTGATTTTGATGGGTTCTGTACAATCTAACACCCAAACCATCATGGCCTCTGGCGAAAGAAAAACACTTTCGGGAATTGGTGACGTATCAGCTTTGGCACATTACAATGTGGTCAATACTTTTTTTGATAGTACGGCACATAAACTAGATCATATTTGGCTATTGGGTGGAGGAATAAAACTTCCTACGGGCAAATTTGACTATACAATGAGCCAAGACGAGGTGGCCAATCCAAACTTCCAATTGGGCACAGGCTCTGTGGATTATATCATCAACAGCATTTATACCGTCAGAAAGAATAATATTGGACTAAACTTGGACCTCAGTTATAAAATAAACGGAACCAACAAAAACAACTACAAATTTGCCAACAAAAGCCGAGCCATAGTGAACGGTTTTATGCAATTAACGGCTGGAGATTTTACATTTTTGCCCAATTTGGGCGTCTTGGGCGAATACAATAGCCACGACAAACAGAACGGTATTGACAACCAATTCTCAGGTGGATACCTTACCACAGCCATGTTAGGGAGCGAAGTTTATTATAAAAAAATAACCGCCGGTTTTTCGCTTCAAAAACCCATAGCCCAAGATCTTTCTGGCTCACAATTGAAGCTCAGAAATAGCTTTATGTGTCATTTGACCTTGTTGTTTTAGTTTGAAAACTAGCCTAAAAACTTTTCAAGAATAATCTATTTCAATGCTCTCTGGGTTTTGTATACCTGTGCTTTCCCAGAATTAAAAAACGTAACCAATGTCTTAGAATCACGGAAAAAGAGGCTTTTTCTGGTATCTCCCAAAAGATTTAGACCTGATTTCTCAAAACTCAAAGACTCAAAATTCCCCTTGCCGTTGCCTATCAAAACCGTTCCGCGAGAGGCGTCTTGGCGTCCTTGATGTGCTTCGTTGGGGTGAAAATTACCCGTGCAGATAATATCAGCAATGCCGTCATGGTTTAAATCATCCACAATGAATGAATAAATAGGCGAAGCCTGCACTTGCCATGGAAGCGGTTTCAGGTCAAAATCTCCCTTACCATTACTCATTGCCATACAGCTCCTCAACTCCTTGACTTCTTTTCTAAGTGCTCCTTTTTTCTCTTCTTCGGTAAACAAATCATCAAACAGTGCTTTTGAATAATCTTTAAAAGTGATGTATTTCCTTCGGAATCCTATAATTTGCAAGTTGAGATTCTCCCTCGGATGCACCGGAACGAGTTTATTTTGCAGATAGTGTCCCATTACTGGGTCAAGTTTTTGGTCATTGTCAAAATCTTTGACCAACATCACCACAGGTTGGTTGGCACTTGCTTTATAAAAAGTATTTAGTCCTTCATTTCCTAATAGAAAATCGTCATGACCATCCTTATTTAAGTCCGAAACTTCCATTGTATTCCACCAGCCTTCGGTATTTTGTTGTTGTTTCAGCGTAAACTTACCTTTAGTATTTTGAAGAATGGTAAGCGGCATCCACTCTCCTATCAAAGCAATATCGGCGAAGCCGTCTTTATTAGTATCGGTAACCACTGCATCGCAAACCATACCCAGATTTCTTAAAAACGGTGCTACTTGAGAGGTTACATCTTTAAACACTCCATTATCATTTCTAAGGATATAACTGCTGGGCTCAGATGGATATTGATTTGGAATCATGCGTCCACCAATGAACAAATCAGGATCATTATCTTTGTCAAAATCAAAAGAAATAATTAACTGACTACTAACGTTAAAAGCTGGCAAATTTGGAGAAAAACTAAACTTTCCCTTGCCATCATTGAGCCAAAGTTGCGGCTGGAAAGCCTCTGGAATATCGAGCGGTCTCTCGCAGCTTCCGCCAGCAAAAACCAAATCTTGGTCGCCATCCTTGTCCACATCAAGGAATGTAAGTGCACCAACTTCCATGTTTTTACTGGTACTTATTTCTTGGGTTTTCGAGAATTGACCTTTAGAATTTTGAATAAAAACCATGGTTTCGCTTCCTCTGTATGCCCCACCAACCACAAAATCTTCTAAACCATCGGCATTGATATCAGCTTTTGCAATAGCGGGTCCAAACTTCGAGAGCATTTTATGTAGAGAGGCCGTTTGATTAAAATCATTAAAGTCTGACTCCAAATGCTGGTAGTCAAATTGGTCCTCTACCAACTGAAACAAGGGCTCTATTTTTTCACTTTTTGAATCTCTAAATGAGGCATCTTTGTATCGAAGCTTCAGGTTCTTTTTTAGGTTTTTCAAGACCTGAGATTTACCATCTGACCAAGTTACAGTCAGCGAGTCGATGGTATTATTTTGACCTAAGCCCACCAAAACCCCTTTTTGTACAGAAGAAAGATAACCTCGCACTGGATAATTTTCAAAAAGCAATAATTTGCCACCAACCCAAGCTTCTATTTTCGCACCAAAACCTGATAGGTTTGACCCACTACCTTCAAAGTCTATTCTAACACTTTTGGTCGTTTTGTTTTCGTTGGTTTTGTTTTTGTAAATCGATGCCTCAGAATCCAGATTGTTGATGATCAAATCCAAATCTCCATCATTGTCAAGGTCGGCGTAGGATGAACCGTTGGAATATGAAAGTTCATCTAATCCCCACTTGGCAGAAACGTCTTCAAACTGTAAATCGCCGGTATTCCTATATGCGTAGTTTTTGAGGGGAATCTCCGGTACTTTTTCTATTAGGCCGGTCCTGTTTTCTTTGCGATAAGCATCAGACCCAAACATGTTGTTGTTACGATAATAGCTTATAAAATCCAGGTCTGTCACATTTTTCCGGTAGCCATTTGAGATAAAAATATCTTTGAAATTGTCATTATCGAAGTCACAAAGCATGGTTCCCCAGCTCCAATCCGTTTTCGCAACTCCCGCCAAAAGGCCGTTTTCGCTAAACTGTGGTATTGTGCCGTCGTTTCCAAGATTTACCTGAAGCATATTTCTCATATATTGCAATTGATACAAATATGGATTCAAAACACTCAGTTCTTTGCGGTCATAGTCTTGCCTACCAAGCATTTGTTTTTGTCTGGCATTTTCTTCGGGCATCATATCTAGCTGAAAGACATCCACTTTACCATCCAAATTTATATCTGCGGCATCTACTCCCATCCCTGACATAGCAGTGTGAGGCATGGCACTTTTCACTACGTTTTCAAACTTGCCGTTGCCTTTATTAAGGTATAGCACGTCAGAACTCATGAAGTCGTTTGAACAATAAATATCCGGAAGTCCATCATTGTTTAGATCTGAAACCACCACACCAAGTCCGAGTCCTTCGTAAGTTACGCCCGCCTCCTCAGAAACATCAACAAAAACAGGATGTCCGTCTTTTAACCCTTCATTTTTATACAATTTGCTAGCGGAAGGATGAGAGCCGTCATTTATAGCCACCCTTTGGTAGCTCGGATTTTGCGTATCAGGAGAGGTATTCAATAAAAAAACATCCAAATCTCCATCGATATCATAGTCAAAAAAGACCGATTGGGTAGAATAACCAACAAAATCAAGTCCGTATTCCGCGGCTTGTTGCTTAAAAGTAGGTGTTTTAGTCCTTTGATTGATAAAAAGGAGATTCTGGGTGTTTTTCAATAACTTATGGTATCCTACAGATATATATAGGTCGTCCCAACCGTCATTATTTATATCTACCACCGAAACGCCGTTGCACCAAGATTGCGTGTTCAGCCCTGCCGAGGTTGTAATATCTTCAAATTTGAAATCTCCTTTATTCAGATAAAGCTTAGAACTCACTTGATTTCCTGTAAAAAAGACATCGCTCAGTCCATCATTGTTAAAATCTCCAACTCCTACACCACCCCCATTATAAAAGTTGGTAAAGGTAAAGGCATTTAAGGAATCCGAGGAAATTATGTCGTTGCTGAAACTAACATTGGTATCCGAAGCTGACATTTTTTCGAACAAGGTGTCGCCATTTCTTTTACATGCGACGAAAAACAATAAACACCCGAAACAGAGGAAAATAGGTTTCATTATTAAAATTTCTAATTAACGATTTATCTATTAATATAATTTTTTAAAGAATTATTGACATTCAAAACAATTTTAGTTCATTTAAAAATAAAAATTGTGATATTATTTTGACCTTTTATTTTTTTGTGTACTTTTGACACATATAATTATGTGTATAATTGACACTTTATTAAGATTTGCAAATATAAAGCATAAAGTATAAACAATCTTTAATAAGTACAATTGACATTTTTTTTGAACCATTAATCTTTAATCATTTATTAACTATTATTCAAACCTTCCAAAAAATGATGGAACACAAACAAATTTCTTTCTTCCCAAAAAACCTATTGAGAAAATCAATAAGGTTATTGTCCATTTTTGTTTTTAGCTTGTTTTCGTTCACAACTCTTCTAGCCCAAGTTAGAGGTGTGGTTAAAAACGAAAATAACGAAGGCCTAGCTGGCGTGAGTGTTGTAGTAAAAGGTTCGTCCACAGGTACGGTAACCAACAACGACGGCAAATACGAGATCAAGGCTTCAAACGGTTCTACGTTGGTGTTCAGTTTCTTGGGCTACAAAAACCAAGAAGTTAAAGTTGGAAATCAGAGCGAAATCAACCTTTCATTAGAAGTTGACGAAAACCTGATGAATGAGATTGTTGTTGTGGGATACGGTACTCAGAAAAAAACCAGTTTGACTGGAGCGGTTTCTTCTATATCTAGCAAAGAACTTAGTGTTCAACCAGTTATAAGTGCTACACAAGCTATGCAAGGTCGTGTTGCTGGTGTATCTGTTGTTAACAGTAGTAGCCCAGGTAATGAACCAACAGTAAGAATCAGAGGGGTAGGTTCAATCAGCCTTAACCCTAATCCACTGTATGTAATAGATGGTATACCCGGTGGTGGATTAAATACTATAGATCCTGCTGATATAGAGTCTATTGAAGTATTGAAAGATGCAAGTGCGGCCGCCATTTATGGTTCTAGAGCTGCCAACGGTGTGGTTTTGATCACTACCAAAAAAGGAAAATCTGGTAAACTTAGCGTAACGCTTGACAACTATGTAGGTACGCAGTCAGTTTGGAAAACCCTTGACCTACTTAACAGTGCAGAGTATATCAAATACGGAACAGCACTACTTACAGCATCTGGACAGGCAGTTCCTGGTCGTTTTACGAACCTAAACACTCCTATTTATGAGGGTGCTACTACTACTTTTGCTCAGACAGAAACCGATTGGCAAGATGTAATGTTCAAAAATTCACCAATTTACAACAGTCAATTGGCGATTTCTGGCGGTTCTGATAAATCGAAATTCTACCTTTCTTTGGGTAATTTTAAGCAAGAAGGTATTTTACCTTATACTGAATACGCTCGTAGAAGTATCAGATTAAACTCTGACCATAATGTAGCCAAATTTTTAACTATCGGTCAAACCATGATGGTATCTAACGACAACAGAATTGGTGAAGGTACAGCAGGTGGCAGAAGCTTGGTAATGAACATCATGCGTATGATACCTTACTGGCCTGTGAGCGACCCTACCAAATTGGGAGGATACAGTACTACAGCCCAAGGTTTGGATGCTACTGACCCTGAAAACCCAATGCGTATAGTGGTTCAAGAACAAAAAGACAGAATAAATCGCTCTTATAAAGTTCTTGGAAGTGTTTTTGCCGAGGTGAAATTCACAAACTGGTTAAAATACAAATTTACGATGGGTGGTGACTATGCTAGTTCAATTTTCAGCTCATTTGTGCCTATTTATAATGATGGAAACCGTAGCAGACCAACAGCCGAAGTTTCGCAAAACAGAGGACAATATTTCTCATCGGTATTCACTAACCAACTGAGCTTTGACAAAACATTTGGCAAACATTTGGTAAGTGCTACCGCGGTGGCTGAAAAGCAAGACGCTCAGTTCAAAAGCATTACTATCAATGGTCAACGTCCTGACAATAATATCAAAGAGGTACAAGGAGCATCTAACATAAGCGGTAATACCTCACTTACAGAAAACACTTTAATCTCTTATGTTGGTCGTCTTAATTATGAGTACGATAGCAAATATTTATTGAGTGCGACCGTTCGACGTGATGGTTCTTCAAAATTTGCTCCTGAGAGAAAATGGGGTACTTTCCCTTCAGTATCAGTGGGTTGGAGACTTAGCGAAGAATCATTTATGAAAGACCTACAGGCAGTTAGTGAGTTAAAACTAAGAGCAAGTGTTGGTTCTACAGGTTATAACTCAATCGGTGACTATGACTGGCAGCCGCTTATCTCAGCAAATAACACCAACTATTCATTTGGTAATGCCTCTCAACTTGCTTCATACTTCAACAGTCTCGGTAATACAGGCCTAAGCTGGGAAGAAACAACTATGAAAAACGTTGGTCTGGATCTTTCATTGTTTAACAACAAAATCACGGTTTCAACAGAGGTTTACTCACGTAAAACTGAAGGTTTATTATTAAGAGTGCCAATTCCTGAGTCACTTGGTTATTCTAATAGCCCGCTGGCCAATGTTGGTAGCATGCAAAACAATGGATTTGAACTTGCTTTAGGCTATCGTTTAGACAAAAAAGACCTGAAGTCTACATTCACGGGTACTTTTGACTTGGTAAGAAATAAAGTATTGAGTTTGGCTACAGCAAATGCAACCATTAACGCAGGAAGCAACGCCGACTTTGGTGGTTTTGATATTACCCGTACAGAAGTAGGTCAGCCTATACAGTCATTCTACGGATGGCAAGTAGCTGGTATTTTCCAAAACGAAGGAGAAATATCTGCTGCAAACGGTGCTGATGGTGATGCAAAAACTCCTTACCAAAACGCTGGTACAAAACCAGGAGATATCAAATTCAGAGATTTGAACGGAGATAACAAAATAGATGCAAACGACAGAACCTACCTTGGAAGCTACTTGCCTAAATTCTCTTATGGTCTAAATTATGCCGGAACTTACAAAAACTTCGACTTTGCAGTATTTTTCCAAGGCGTATACGGCAACAAAGTTTATAACGGAACCAAGGTTATCGGACAAGGTATGTTGAGACTTTTCAATGCAACAACTGATGTTCTTAACGCTTGGACACCAACTAACACTAATACCGACGTTCCTCGTGCTGTAAGTGGTGACCCTAATCAAAACTCAAGAACTTCAGATAGATTCCTAGACAATGGTTCTTACTTGAGATTGAAAAACCTAACAGTGGGTTACACTTTACCATCGAACAAATTGGCTAAAGTGACCAATAATGTATTGACAAAAGCAAGACTATATGTAACAAGCCAAAACTTGCTAACATTTACAAACTACTCTGGCTATGACCCTGAAATCGGCTCTACAGGAGGTAACCTACTCAATGGTGTTGATTATGGTGCATATCCTCAGGCTCGCACAATGACAGTAGGTTTGAATCTTGGTTTTAATTAATTCTAAAATAACATTTAAAAAATGAAAAAAATATTATTTCTGACAGGTGCACGTGGTCTAGCAACCATACTGAGCTGCGACAACTCAGACCTGAACAAAATCAACCCAAACGGGGTAACTTTTGACACGTACTTTACAAACGATGCTGAACTTGTAGCTGGGGTAAATAGTGCCTATGCTCTACTTCAAGGCTTTGGTCTTGGAGCACGTGAGTGGTTTTTCTTACATGATCTTCGTGGTGACGAAATGGCAACTGGTGGTGGCCAGCTCGAAACCCCAAGAAATCAGTTGCTGATAGGTGTAAACGACCCGGGCAATTCCGTAGCCAGAGATGTTTTCACGGGCTGGTTCAGAGTTATTCACCGTGCAAATGTAGTTATTGAAAGTTCTAACAAGACTACGGCATCGTTCTCCGCTAACATCAAAAATCGTGTAGCTGGAGAAGCAAAATTCCTTAGAGCGATGGCTTATTTTGAGCTTGGTACTTTGTGGGGTGGTGTGCCTTTGTATACAGAATATGTTAAATCAGTAGAAGGATCTAAAGGTAGAGCTACTCAACAAGAAGTGTACAAACAGGTAATAGACGACTTAAAAGCTGCCGAAAGTGCTTTGCCTGACACTTATCCAGCAAGTGAAGCTGGTAGAGCTACAAAAGCAGCTGCTCAGGTACTATTGGCAAGAACTTACCTTCAACAGGGAGATTATGCAAGTGCTAAAACAGAATTAGAAAAAGTAGTAAATTCGGGTCGTTACAAAATCGTTGATAACTACCTAGATCTTACTAACGAAGAAGGCGAATTCAATGCAGAGTCAATTTTTGAATTTGTGTTCAGTCCATCAAACGGAGCCTTTAACTGGAGCGGACCAGATGGTGATGGTAACAGTGCACAGGAAGAGACCATCAGAACCCAAGAATATTCTCCAATTGGCTGGAGAAACTTGATTCCTTCGAATAAAATCTTGGCTAATTATGAAAAAACTTCAAAAGGTGATGCCAAAAATGACCCACGTTTTGATATGTCATTCTGGAAAGCCGGAGACAAGTTCAATAACGGCAAGGACGTAATGGATGACAACGCTGTTCAAGGAAACTCATCTACCGTAGATGGTAAAACAATGAAAATCAGCTGGAGAAAATACTCTCTTCTTTACAAATCGAATGCAGGATTTGCCACTAGCGGTATAAACATGAGAGTGATGCGTTACGCTGACGTTTTGTTGATGCTTGCCGAGTGTGAAAACGAACTTGGTAATTCGGCAAAAGCGATTTCGCTTATGAACCAAGTGCGAGCAAGAGCATCCGTGGCAATGCCAGCTTATCCTACTGCTAACTATCCATGTGACTCAAAAGCCAAGGTTTTTGAAGCCTTGCAACACGAACGTTATGTAGAGTTGGCCGCAGAACAAGTTCGTAATCTTGACCTTATTAGATGGAGAAAGAACAAGAAACAAACTGCCGAGCCAATCTCTTACTTTACTGCAAACAAACACGAGTTGTTACCTCTCCCTCAAACAGAGATAGACAACAACCCTAAAATTGAGCAAAAGGACCAAAACCCTGGATACTAACCCCTCGAATTTGGATAGAATAAGATGATTGAATGGAATAGGGCTGTCTTTTGGACAGCCTTATTTTTTTAAGCCAAAGTGGAAAGGTGTTGAACAATTGATTAATAAATTGCGAATAAAAAATCAGAAAACTCCAAGGAACATTCTAGACAAGAATATTTTAAATCGTCTGAAGATAACGCCTTATATTCTAAACTATCCAAAAAACTAAGTTAATAACTACTTGTTTCACCAACATGGATATATTCAAAAAGCCCGAATCAGTCGATAGAATTTCGCCAATATGGATATTGAGCTGAAAGATTTCAATTTGCACTTTTCAAGAAAAATATACACTTAGATAGGAATAAAATAATTTTTACAATAAAATAAATTTGATTCTATCATTCTGAGTGAAAAAGTCCCTAATTTAGTACAAAACAAAACCTGTAGATTTAATTGTAGGTTAAAACATTTCATTAACATAA
>NZ_RJUF01000196.1 GCF_024343775.1 Lacihabitans soyangensis
TTCTACTGAATTATACCATAGGGCTAACTTTTTAAACGCAACTAATCTATTATTTGATTGATGGAAAATATTAGAAAGTTCCATGCTAAGGTTATATGCTTGCTTTAAGTCAGGATATAGTCTAAACAAAACCTCAGACCTATGTACTTGTGAAGGTGACCACTTGCTTTCTCTTTGATGTAAAAGGAATCGACTTCGGATCAGTAGTTGTTTTAAGGTATCGCCGTTTTCTAAAACTTCTGGAACGTATCTTTTCTTCAGTTCTTTAGCATATTCTATTTCTTTGCTTTCTTGATCTATTGCCGCCCAGCGATGCTTGATTCTTATTTCTTGCACTGCATCACTGGCTAGTTTTTGGACATGAAACCTATCAGAAACTAACTTAGCCTTAGGAAAGCTACGTTTAGCGATTCGCTCCATGGTTGGAGCAAGGTCTAAAGTTATTTCCTTCACCTTTTTCCTCTTTGACTCTGGAATTTTGTGTAGAACCTCAATGACCGTATCGCTTACAGTACCTTTGACCATTGCAACCAAAGCTCCTTTTTTACCCTTTGCAGCCTTATTTGTCAAAATGGTATACAAATCACCATTTGAGAGGCAAGTCTCATCTAGTGATAGATTTTCGCCAATATTTTCGGGGTAAAGTATCCATTGTTGGGAATGTTCAATCTGATTCCAAGTTGTATAACCGCTCAGGTGAGCTGCATATTGTTCTTGCAATCGTTTACCGTCCAATTGAAACAATTCACCTATAATTTTGCAGCTAATTGGTGTATTATCTAAAAGCTCCTTTTAAAAAAGTCGCGAATTCCGATGTCATTCGCGTGCCAGAGGCTACTAAATTCCAGTTTCGATAAACAATTTTTCCGGTGTCATGATTGAGCCATTTGCGTCGTTTTATTTTCAGGAAACATGCCTTGCCACGAAGTGGGAAATCCCTAACAGTTTCTTCTTCAAAGTAACCTTTGGATTCAAGTTTTTGGCCATCGAACTCTTTTGGAATAAGGTTGAGTTCGGTAATATAGATATTGTAAGAATTTTCTACTTTTTCTACTTTAACCACTTCAAAATATTCAAATAAGCCTTCTGGTAGAAGTAATTGGATAAGGTCTTGGTTCAATCTCTGTTATTTTAAAACCAAAATAAATAAATTTTTTATTCCCCCCAACTTTTTGGATTGATCCAAAATAACTATTAATTGCGTTATATAACTAATTTTTTAATTAAATATATCATAAAATCATTGTATAGTAAATTATTATTACTACATTAGTATTGTAAATGAGACAAAATGGTACCTATTGTAGTATTTACTCCGTAAAATTTCTAAATAAAACAATACAATTATGGCTGAGATTATAACAAACCCGGAAAAAGGTAAACGCCTACTCAAAAGAACATCTGCCAAACCAGACATGACTCCTATGGTGGACTTGGGCTTTTTACTGATTACCTTCTTTATGTTTACCACAACTTTTAGTACACCCAACATGATAAAGCTTTTCATGCCAGACGCCAAAGAGGGAACCTCAATAATAAAAGCGGAAAATTCCATCACTTTCATTTTGGGTAAAAACGATAAAGTTTTCTGGCATCAAAAAGATCTGGACGAACTTACTTCTGCTGATTTTACAGAAACTAATTATTCCTTAGATGGTATCCGAAAACAAATACTGGAGAAGTACCGAAAGGCAAAAAATCCAGAGAACTTTACCGTCATCATAAAACCAAGTGATGATTCTAACTTCAAAAACACGGTAGATATAATAGATGAAATGGAAATTACAAATATGAAGCATTACGCTTTGGTGGATTTATATCCAAAAGAGTTAGCTGCATATTCCCAATTAAGCGAGGCACAGATTATGAAAAACAAATAAACAATTACAATTATGAAAAACACAGAGAATTTTGACGACATCATTTTTGAAAACCGTAACAAGGCTTACGGGGCCTACTATTTAAGGAAAAACTACAGTAATTATCTCACACGTGCGATGGTAATCGGCAGTAGTTGTATTATCCTACTATTTGGAGGTGCTTTTACCTATAATAAGTACATTGTACCAAAATTGGCCCAAAACAATTCAAATGATGGTACGTGGGTAATTCTACCTCCTCCAACAGAACCACCGATAGAAATACCCGAAGTCACCCCACCACCACCGCCTGAACGGGTAATCGAACAGCAAGCGTCTATAAAATTCTTACCCCCTATACCGGTGGATAATAATGATGTAATTATCGAAACCCCTCCACCTGATCCAAAAGACATAGAGGGCAAGATAATTTCTAGTATTTCCACAGAAGGTCTAGAGACAGATTTATTAATTCCTCCACCAGTGGCTCCAGAAATCACAAAAAAAATAGATTTGGATGAACCTGACGAAGGAAAGGTATTTGTAGCCGTAGAACAACAGCCTCAGTTTCCAGATGGCGACAAGGCATTGTACAAATTTCTTTCCGAGAACATTCATTATCCACAAGCTGCAGCTAGAGTAAATGTATCAGGTAAAGTTTATATAAAGTTTGTGGTTGAAAAGGACGGCAGCATTGGAAACGTCGAAGTAACCAAAGGTATTGGATTTGGTTGTGATGAGGAAGCAGTAAGAGTGATTAAACTGATGCCAAAATGGACACCTGGAAAACAAAATGGCAAGGCTGTTAGAGTTTATTACAACATGCCCGTAGTGTATAGACTTGAGTAACTTATATTACAAACGGGTCTATGGTGACCCGTTTGTTTGAACTTAAATAAAAACCTTATAGTTTTAAGGAAATAATAGACAATCTCAATCTGATGAAAATAAAATTTTTGTTCTACATTCTTATAATTGGCTTGACAGCATGTAATACCACCACAAAAGAAGAGCCCAACATCAACAAAGGCACCATTACAATAGCTGTAGATGAGTCTATAAAACCAATCATCGATGCTCAGATATTTGCTCATCACATTCATTACCCAGGCACAAAAATCATAACCAAGTATATGCCAGAAACCCAGGGAATAAATATGTTACTTGACGATTCACTGACAATGGCCTGTACCACTAGAGAATTTAATGAAAGTGAACTTAATGAGCTTAAAAATAGAGGCATAAAGTATTTACCAGCAAGAATGGCTTTAGACGCAGTCGCACTGATACGAAACAAATCAAACACCGACACCACGATAACCTTGGCTCAACTCAAAGAAATGCTTACTGATAAGAATTCCAAAACCAAACTGGTCTTTGATAGGAGTAATTCGAGCAATCTGAATGTAATTATGGAAAAGCTAAAACTTAAAACAATCAATACCGCTAATGTTTTTTCGGCTGATGGCAATTTACAAGTGATTGATTATGTCAAAAAATCACCAGACGCCATTGGATTCATTGGCTTTAACTGGATAAGCGATACCGATGATTCGGAGGCTCAAGCTTTGTTGAAATCTATAAATTTAGTGGCTGTAGGTGAATCCAAGGAGAAAGGCTTTTATAAAATCAACTTCAAAAACCTAAACAAAAGAAAATATCCTCTGGAAAGATTTGTATATCTTCATACACTAACCAAAACATGGGGTGTGGAGAATGGATTCATTAGATTCGCGTGTTCGAAACCCGGACAATTGGTAACCGAGAAAATGGGTCTGGTACCTTTTTACATAATTCCAAAAGAATTCTTGTTAGATACCAAGCCTATGAAGAAATAATTCTCGAACGAATGTTATAAAAAACTTATGGAGCAGTTTGAAAGCAGACAAACAACTTAACATTTTGTTAAGAAACCCTACTTACAGAACGCTGTCTAATGGTTAAATGCAAAACATTATTGGAGAAATGATTTTTTCGAACCAAGAAAATGCATTAAATTGCGAACTCAAATTGTTTTTTAAACCAAACAGATAACCTTATTACTTGTTACACGATGATGAAGAAAATTGTGAAAATTTATGCACTTGCATCTTTGCTTTTGGTACCGTTTATGGCGAATTCTCAAACTCTTGATGAAGCCATCAAACATTTAGATGCAGAAAGATACACCGCAGCAAGTAAAGCATTCAACCAGTTGGCGGAAACTAGCCCAAGCCCGCAAACGTTATTTTATAAAGGTTATGCAATACTTAGAAGCCCAGAAGGCTTAACGGCTGAAAGTATAAAAATGGCACAAACTGCTTTTGAAGCAGGTAATGCATTAGATAAAAAAGGTGATCCTTTCAATCAAATAGGATTAGGAATGGTCAAACTTGCAAGCAAAGACCTTGCAGGAGCTAAACTTATTTTTGAGCAAGTAAAAAAAGATACGAAGCTTAAAAACGCTGACGTACTTTACAGAATTGCTGAGGCTTACACTATGTTTCCAGGTGCTACAGACGCTGCTGAGGCCATTATGAACATCAATATGGCTTTAGAAAAATCTAAGACTAAAGACAATCCTGAGTATTACATTGTTAAGGCTGATGCCTTTATGCTTAAAAATGAAGGTGGCGAAGCCATGAACGCCCTCACCAATGCCGAAAGAGTAGGTAAGAAGCCAGGAAAAACTTACGAGAGAATGTCAAGAGTATGGCTTCAAGGTAGAAACTACAAAGAAGCAAACGATGCATTGAACAAAGGTTTGTCCGCAGATCCAACTCATGCACCAATACACAAGTATCATAGCTCGTACTTACAAACGATGGGTAAATACAAGGAATCAGCCCAAGCAGCCGGAAACTACTTGAAAAACTCAGATGGAGATAGCAAGGCAAAACTACGTTACGCAAAGTTGGCATTTGTTGCCAAAGACTATGAAAATGTAAAGAAGACCATTGAGGAAATCAAAGGTACAAATCCTGATCCTTATATTTTAAGAATGTCAGGTATCATAAATTTTGAAGAGAATCAATTAAACGAAGCAATTGAAAACCTGAATAAGTTTATAAAAGCTGCACCAGCTGATGAAAATCCAGCAATGGATTATGGATATATCGGTAGATCTTACATGAAACTACCTGGAGAAGGTGAAACAAGAATCTTGAATGACTCCTTGGGTATCATTAACATTGAAAAAGCAATCCAACTTGGAGATACTACTTTCAATTACTACCAAGATTTGAGTTCAACTTTTATTAAGAACAAGAACTGGGCAAAAGCAGCATTATTTGCAGAAAAGGCGGCTTTATCTAAGAAAAATCCAAATGCGGCGGATTATGCACCTGCAGGTATTTATTATAACGCTGCAAAGAACTATGACAAAGCTGAGATTTATTTTGAAAAAGCACTTGAATTATACAAAGATGCATGGCCAACTGGATATGCTTTGTATGCGAGAAACAAAATGGCAAAAAATGCCAATGACTCTACATTCACAGCGAATTTTGCGGCTGCACCTCAGTGGGAAAAATACTTAACACTATTGGGTGAATCTGGCAAAGCCACTCCAGCCAACAAAAGAAACGTTGTAGACGGCCTTAGATATTTAGCTGGTTGGGAACTTCAAGTTAATAAAAACTTAGCTAAAGGTATAGCCAATATAGAGGAGTTGTTGAAGTACGACCCAGCCAACGAGGACGCTAAAAAAATGCTAGAGGCGATGAAAGGAATGAATGGAGGAACTACTACTCCAACAACACCTACCCCACCTGCACCACCCATTAAAAACTAACTGAAAGAAAGCCTAAGAAATTAGGCTTTTTTTATGCCCTTTATGTTTTATCAAAAAAGAAATAATAAGTAATCTAGAAAATAAATTTTATTTTAAATATAAGTATAATTACATTTATGCCTTATTTAAAATAACCTACAAATTCAAGGATTTATATGTACAATTTGGTGATTTTTGGACCTCCCGGAGCAGGAAAAGGAACTCAGTCTGAAAAAATAATAGAAAAGTATAAACTCGCCCACATATCTACTGGAGATATGTTCAGAATGCATATTTCTAACGATACGGACTTAGGAAAAAAAGTAAAGCAAATCTTAGCAGACGGACTTTTGGTGCCTGACTCTATAACCATAGAAATGCTTGAAGAAGAAGTAAAAAGCAAACCAGACGTTAAAGGATTTATATTTGACGGTTTTCCGAGAACAGTACCTCAAGCCGAGGCTCTTGACAAATTCCTAGAAGATAAGGGTTTAAAAATCAACCTTGTGCTACAACTTGATGTGAACCAAGATGTTATCAAAGAAAGGATTGCTGAAAGACAAAAAATTAGCGGTAGAGCGGATGACGATGCTGATAAACTGGTAAAGAGAATAGACGAGTATTTCTCAAAAACCATTCATGTATTGCCTTACTACCAAAGTCAAGACAAAGTAACTAAAGTAAACGGCATCGGGAAGATTGATGATATCTTCGAACAAATATCTGCCGCCATAGATAGCACTATTTGATTTTGACAAATACAATTTACACAAAAACTCCTCAAACATTTGAGGAGTTTTTGTGTTTAAAGAATTAGATAGCGAAGCAAAATAGTAAGTTTAATCGTTCTTTACGCTTTAATATTCTTACTTTTGCAGAAAAATTCTCTTATAGATGACATCAAACTTTATAGATTATGTTAAAATCAACCTAAAATCTGGAAACGGAGGTAAAGGTTTCACTCATTTTAGAAGAGAAAAATTCGTAGATAAAGGCGGTCCTGATGGTGGTGATGGTGGTAGAGGTGGTCATATAATTTTAAGAGGCAATAAGCAACTCTGGACTTTAATCCATCTCAAATATCAAAAACACTTTAAAGCCGAAAGTGGAGTCACAGGCGGAAAAAGTAAAAGTACCGGTAGACAAGGCGAAGATATCATCATTGATGTTCCATTAGGTACTATCGCCCGCAACGCCGAAACTAACGAAAGAATTGCAGAGATAATAGAAGATGGTCAAGAAATAATATTGGTACCTGGTGGAATGGGTGGACTAGGAAATCACCATTTCAAAACCAGTACCAAACAAGCCCCAGAATACTCTCAGCCTGGAATTCCAGGAACAGAAATATGGTGTATTCTGGAGTTAAAACTTCTGGCCGATGTTGGTTTGGTTGGTTTCCCAAATGCTGGAAAATCAACGCTGCTTTCATCAATTTCGGCAGCGAAACCCGAAATCGGAGATTATCCGTTCACTACCTTGGTTCCGAATCTGGGCGTAGTAAAATATCGCGATTTTCAGTCGTTTGTGATGGCCGATATACCCGGTATTATTGAGGGTGCTTCTGAAGGTAAGGGACTTGGTTTAAGATTTCTAAGACATATAGAACGAAATGCCAATCTTTTGTTTCTGATTGCATCTGACGAGGCCAAACCTCTAGACGTTTACAAAACCTTGGTTAAAGAACTGAAGGCTTTCAATCCTGAGCTATTGGATAAGAATAGAATCTTAGGTTTTTCCAAGTCTGACTTGATTGACGAAAAGACGAAACAGAAAATTATCAAGAAGATTCCTGAAGGTATGCCATACGTATTTTTTTCGGCAGTTACTCAGACAGGGCTTAATGAGCTTAAAGATATTATCTGGGAAAATATCAATAAACCAGAAGAAGAATTATAACAATTTGAACTGGATAAACGAGCAAAATTAGAATTATTAGAATTGATGAAATTATTTAGTTTTTCGGCTATTTAATCCTTTTAATTATTTTGTTTCTACTTTCCAAGGAGTTAATTTTGTAGTTAAATTATAGTACATTTTATGATTAAATACCTCCCGTCTGATTATCTACCGCTACTGTTTCAAATAGCCGCAGCTTTGGGGTTTGTTTTATTTTCTATAGTAGCCTCCAGATTTTTAGGACCAAGAGTAAAAAGTAAGAAAAAAGAAGATCCATTCGAATGTGGTATAGAAAGTCAAGGTGATGCACGTATCCCTTTGAATGTTAGGTACTTCTTGATAGCTATATTGTTTGTACTTTTTGATGTTGAGATTATATTCATGTATCCATGGGCTGTAAATTTCAAAAAACTTGGATGGACAGGTTTTAACGAAATGTTACTTTTCGTGGTTTTTTTGATGGCTGGCTTTTATTACATACTAAAAAAAGGAGTTTTGAACTGGGACGAAGATTAATACCAGCGTATAAACAATCGAATTAATACACTTTATGAGTAACATAAAAATAGTAGATGCACCAGAAGGACTAGAAGGTTCTGGTTTTTTCGCGACTTCATTAGACAAAGCCATAGGCTTGGCAAGAAGTTATTCACTTTGGCCTCTACCATTCGCTACCTCTTGTTGTGGTATAGAATTTATGGCCACCATGGGTTCCAACTACGACATTTCACGCTTCGGGGCAGAAAGACCTAGTTTTTCGCCTCGCCAAGCTGACTTGCTCATGGTTATGGGTACCATTGCAAAAAAAATGGGTCCAGTACTTAAACAAGTTTACCTTCAAATGGCTGAGCCTAGGTGGGTAATAGCAGTTGGTGCATGTGCCTCTTCTGGTGGTGTATTTGACTCCTATTCTGTTTTGCAAGGTATTGACAGGGTAATTCCTGTAGACGTTTACGTTCCAGGATGTCCTCCACGTCCTGAGCAAATCATTGATGGCCTGATGCAAGTACAGCATTTAGCCCAAAATGAATCTTTAAGGAGAAGAAATACCGAAGAATATAAAGCATTATTAGAATCTTATAAAGTCCTATAATCAGTTATGATAAATAATGAATCTATAGTTGAAGAAGTTGTCGGACAATTCGGTCAAAAAGTCTTTGGCTTTGAAGAACCATTTGGTCTTTTAACTTTTACGACAAATGCTTCTGATTTGATTGAAGTGGTAGGTTTTCTAAAAAATCACCCACAGTTTAAATTTGGATTTCTTACTGACCTTGCCGGAATACATTTCCCTGATAACACAGGCGGTGAACTTTGCTCTGTATGTATGCTGCATAGCTGGGAAAATAACATCAGAGTACGTATAAAAGTATTTGTGCCAATATCCGATCCTAAAGTTCCTACCTTAACCACCCTATTTGCTGCAGCTAACTGGCAAGAAAGGGAGACCTTTGATTTTTATGGAATTGAGTATATTGGACACCCAAATCTAAAAAGGATACTCAACATGGAGGACATGGATTATTTCCCAATGAGAAAAGAATATCCTTTGGAAGACGCCACTCGTGAAGATAAAATTGACGCATTATTTGGAAGATAATATACCTATGGCAGAAAATACACTGATACTACCAAAAGACTCAAATGATGCATTGGCTCTGAATGTGCCAATGGTTGAAGATAAACAGTACTCTACCTTAAATCTTGGCCCTGTTCACCCAGCTACCCACGGGATATTCCAGAATATCCTGACCATGGATGGTGAAAAAATAGTAGATAGCGAACAAACTGTTGGATATATTCACAGGGCATTTGAAAAAATAGCCGAAAGACGCCCATTTTATCAAATAACTACGCTTACAGATCGTCTGAACTATTGTTCTTCGCCTATCAATAACTTTGGCTGGCATATGACTGTCGAAAAACTTTTGGGTGTAAAGGTTCCAAAAAGGGCGGAATACATCCGAGTTATTATGATGGAATTGGCCAGAATATCCGATCACTTGATATGTAATTCTATCTTGGGTGTGGATACTGGAGCTTACTCAGGTTTCTTGTATGTAATGCAAGAAAGAGAAAAAATCTATGAGATTTACGAGGAAGTTTGTGGTGCTAGATTAACCACCAATATGGGTAGAATAGGCGGAATGGAAAGAGACCTCTCTCCTACTGCCATAGCCAAAATCCGTGACTTGGTGTTCAATTCATTCCCTAAAGTTTGGGCTGAATTTGAGACACTTTTCAACAGGAATAAAATATTTAGGGATAGAATTCAAAACGTCGGAGCAATTTCGTCGGCCAGAGCTATGGAATATGGCTTTACTGGTCCAAACCTTAGAGCTACAGGAGTAGACTATGACGTGAGAGTTATTGAGCCTTATTCATCATACGAAGATTTTGATTTCGAAATCCCAATCGGTCACAAAGGCGATACTTTTGACAGATTTATGGTAAGAAATGGAGAGGTTTGGGAAAGTTTGAAAATTATTCAACAAGCCATAGAAAACTTACCAGAGGGTCCTTATTACGCTGACGAAGACCATTACTATTTACCTCCCAAAAAAGAAGTTTATAGCAGTATGGAAGCTCTTATCTATCATTTTAAGATAGTGATGGGAGAAATCGATGCTCCTGTAGGTGAGGTTTACCATGCTGTAGAAGGTGGAAATGGTGAGTTAGGATTTTATTTAATTAGCGATGGAGGCAGAACTCCATTCAGATTACATTTTAGAAGACCAAGTTTTATTTACTATCAAGCATATCCTGAAATGTGTAAAGGCTTAACTATATCTGATGCAGTAGTTATTATGAGTAGTTTAAACGTGATTGCAGGAGAACTTGATGCTTAATAATTTTAATATATAATGTCTGTAACATTTACTGAAGATAAACTAAAAAAAGCACAGGAAATCATTTTGAGATATCCCGAAGGCAGACAGAAATCAGCTTTGCTTCCTATTTTGCACTTGGCTCAAGAGCAGTTTGGATGGTTAAGCAGCGAAACAATGGATTACGTGGCAGGCCTACTTTCCATTACACCAGTAGAGGTCTATGAGGTGGCTACATTCTATACCATGTTTCACTTAGAACCTGTCGGCAAACATGTAATAGAATACTGTAGAACGGGTCCTTGTTGTACTATGGGTGGTGAAGAAGTGTTTTCACACTTGAAAACAAAACTAGGCATTAAAGCCAATGAAACCACCTCTGATGGACTCTTTACTCTTAAAGAAGTAGAATGTTTAGCGGCTTGTGGCTGGGGACCATGCTTTCAGATAAGAGAAAAATATTTTATGCATCTTACCAATCAAAAGGTGGATGATATTATCGAAGAATTGAGTAAATAATTATGGCAAACAATATAAAAATATTAACCGAACATATCAATACACCGGGAATTGAAACCTTTGAGGTTTACAGAAAAACTGGTGGATACAATGCTGTGGAAAAGGCCATAAAAAAAATGAGCCCCGACGAAATTGTAGAAGAGGTTAAAAAATCAGGAATACGTGGAAGAGGCGGTGCTGGTTTCCCCATGGGAATGAAGTGGAGTTTCCTCGCGAAACCTGAGGGTGTGCCTAGATACTTGGTTTGCAACGCTGACGAGTCGGAACCTGGTACTTTCAAGGATCATTATCTGATGAAATCCATTCCGCATTTATTAATAGAAGGAATGATTGTTTCAAGCTATGCACTGGGAGCAAACAAGTCTTTCATTTATGTGCGTGGCGAGTTGATGTACGTGGTCAGAATACTTGAAAAAGCCATAGAAGAAGCCAAAGCCGCTGGTTTTTTAGGAAAAAATATATTGGGTTCGGGTTATGACCTTGAATTGGTAGTTCAACCAGGCGGAGGAGCATATATATGTGGTGAAGAAACTGCCCTTTTAGAATCCTTAGAGGGCAAAAGAGGAAATCCTAGAAATAAACCACCATTTCCGGCAGTAAAAGGTCTTTACCAGTCGCCAACAGTTGTTAACAACGTAGAATCCATAGCCAACACCCCATGGGTTATCAATCATGGAGGTGATGAATATGCTAAAATAGGTATTGGCAGAAGCACTGGAACTAAGTTAATTTCCGCCTCCGGACATATCAAAAATCCAGGAGTTTATGAAATCACATTGGGTCTACCAGTAGATGAATTCATGAATTCAGATCAATATCTTGGTGGAGTGAGAGACGGACACTATTTGAAAGCAGTGGTTGCTGGGGGTTCATCTGTGCCGATTTTACCAGCTCATTTGTTTTACAAAACAGCCAACGGAGAAGATAGATTAATGTCATACGAGTCTCTTTCTGACGGAGGGTTTCCAACAGGTACCATGCTAGGCTCAGGAGGTTTTATAGCCATGGACGAAACCACTTGTATAGTTAGAAATACTTGGAATTTTTCAAGGTTTTATCACCATGAATCATGTGGACAGTGTTCTCCTTGTAGAGAGGGAACAGGTTGGATGGAAAAAGTGCTCCACAGAATAGAACATGGACACGGTACCATGAGTGATATTGACCTTTTGGTGGATGTTTCCAAAAAAATAGAAGGAAATACAATCTGTCCACTGGGCGATGCAGCAGCCTGGCCGGTAGCCAGTGCCATAAGACATTTTAGAGACGAGTTTGAATGGCATATAAAACACCCAAATGAAGCTACCAAACCAGGAGCAGTGTTTATGGGTGCTGAAATTTTAGCCTAAAAATATAAAGATTTAATAAATGGAGAACGAAGTTCCTTTAATAAAAGTAACCATTGATGGGCAGGAGATAAGAGTTCCTGTAGGTTCTACCATCATGGAAGCCGCCAGGCAAATCGGCCCGAGTGTAGCTCCACCAGCAATGTGTTATTACAAACCATTACAAGGTTCAGGGGGAAAATGCAGAGCCTGCTTGGTAAAAGTTATGGCTGGTTCGGAAAAAGACCCTCGACCTATGCCAAAGTTGGTGGCTTCATGCATTACGGGTGCACAAGACGGAATGGTAGTTGAAAACTTCACCAACCCCGAGGTAGTAGAAGCTCGTAAAGGTGTGGTAGAGTTTCTACTTATCAACCACCCTCTTGATTGCCCAGTTTGTGATCAAGCTGGTGAATGTCATCTGCAGGATTTTGCCTTTGAAAATGGTGTCGGTGAAAAGCGTTTCGTAGAGGAAAAAAGAACTTTCGAACCAGAAGACATTGGTGACAAGGTTCAACTTCACATGAACAGGTGTATTCTCTGCTATAGATGTGTTTATACTGCCAATCAATTAACAGAAAAAAGAGTGCATGGCGTTATGGGTCGCGGAGACCATGCCCAAATCAGTACCTACATAAAGAACTCCTTAGAAAGTGATTTCTATGGAAATGTGATAGATGTCTGCCCAGTAGGTGCTTTGACAGATAAAACATATAGATTTAAAAGTAGAGTTTGGTTTTCAAAACCAGTTGATGCTCACTGTGATTGCGATAAATGTTCAGGTAAAGTTCAAATCTGGTATAAAGGCGATGAGGTGATAAGAGTTACTGCCCGCAAAAATCAATGGGGAGAAGTTGAAGACTTCATCTGCAATACCTGTAGATTTGAGAAGAAAAAGACATCAGATTGGGTAATTGAAGGTCCATCTAAAATTGCTAGAAACTCTGTAATTGCTCAAAACAAATACGGATTAAACCAAGGCAAAAAACCAGAGTATGCTCTCAATTATGCTGCCACAAATTTCAAAAAAATAGATGACAGCAGAGAATACAATCAAAATCTAGATCAGATAAAAAAATCAGAAGATTACAAAGCTTTAATGCAGAAAAATGATAAGTTTTTCTCTAAAGAAAAAAGCCTAAAATAATATGGATACAGTACTAATTGTAAAAGCCATTATAGTAGTTGCAATATTTGCGATAAGTATGCTTATGGCTTTGTATGAAACTTATGCAGAGCGAGTTATAGCTGCTTTTATTCAGGACCGCGTCGGACCAGACAGAGCGGGTCCTTTTGGTATATTACAACCTTTGGCTGACGGTGGAAAATTGTTTTTCAAAGAAGATTTTATTCCGGCCAAGGCCGACAAGTGGTTATTTATACTTGGTCCAGCAGTAGCCATGTCAACAGCTTTATTGAGTAGTGCTGTAATTCCTTTTGGAGATACCATAATTGTTGCTGGTCAGAAAATAGACGTTCAAGGTATGGACGTCAATATTGGTATTCTTTGGATATTTGGTATCGTTTCATTGGGTGTTTATGGAATATTGATTGGAGGTTGGGCTTCCAATAACAAGTACTCTTTGTATGGAGCTATTAGAGCTGCTTCTCAAACGATTTCTTATGAACTGGCTATGGGTATTTCTTTGCTGGCAATTATTTTAATGACAGGTTCTCTTTCTGTAAAATCCATAGTTCTCGGCCAACATGGAATAGACTGGAATATATTCTATCAGCCAATGGGATTTTTACTATTTTTAACCTGTTCATTGGCCGAATGTAATCGTACGCCATTTGACTTACCTGAATCTGAGAATGAATTGGTAGCAGGTTATCATACAGAATATGGCTCGATGAAAATGGGTCTATATTTATTCTCGGAGTACGTTAACATGTTCATTTCCTCAGCTGTTTTGGCTAGCCTTTATTTAGGTGGTTTTAACTACCCAGGAATGGACTTCGTTTACAATAAATTGGTGGGATCTTTTGGTGAAGTTACCGGACATAATTTAGCTACAGCTATTGGAACACTTACCTTATTCTTGAAAATATTCTTCTTTATATTTTTGTTCATGTGGATTCGCTGGACATTGCCTCGCTTCAGATATGATCAGTTGATGAATGTTGCATGGAAATGGATGATGCCTGTAGCAATTGTTAACCTAATCATTACTGCAGCCGCTGAACTTTCTGGTAAGCCATTACTTTATAATTGGGTTGGTCTTGCCATATTTGGAGCGATATATTTTGGATTATTTCCAATTTTTAAAAAGAAAACCGTTAGTGCTAATTAATAGAACACCAAAATGACATTAACAAATAGATCTAGAAAAACGGATAATTCAGAATTAAGTATTGTAGAGAATACTTATTTCCCAGGTATTTTCAAAGGAATGGGTGTTACTATCAAACACTTTTTCTCCAAGAAAGCGACTATCAGATATCCAGAGCAAAAAAGATATTTAGGTCCTGTATTCAGAGGGCATCATATACTTAAGAGAGACGACCAAGGTAGAGAAAGATGTACAACTTGTGGACTTTGTGCAGTGGCTTGTCCTGCCGAAGCTATTTCCATGGTTGCTGCAGAAAGGGTAAAAGGGGAAGAGAAACTTTACAGAGAAGAAAAATATGCGGCATCATACGAAATAAATATGCTTCGTTGTATTTTCTGCGGCCTTTGTGAAGAAGCGTGTCCAAAAGAAGCCATCTATCTAAGACATGACAAGTTTGTGCCGGTTTTCACATCCAGAGATCAAGTAATTTATGGCAAAGATCAACTGGTGGAAGATATGGGCGACAGATATTTACGAGATGCCTGGACGAAAGAAGACATGGCGAAACTTTGGATTAAACAATAAAGACTTTATGCAATATTTAGAACTGATTAAGAATTTATCTTTTGTTCAATGGGCTTTCTATTTTCTGTCCATTTTGAGCTTATTTGGGGCTTTGGGTACCATTCTTTCTAAAAACCCTATCCATAGTGTAGTCTATTTGATACTAACCTTTTTTACGCTTTCTGGAATTTATCTTTTGCTTAATGCCCAGTTCCTAGCAGCCGTGAATATAATCGTGTATGCCGGTGCCATAATGGTTTTGTTCCTGTTTGTTTTAATGTTTCTTAACTTAAAGAAAGAAAGCAATGAACTAAGTCAAAATTCTATGTTGATCTCTGCAGCAATCGCAGGTGGTCTGCTTGGTTTAATTTTAATAGTGGCCATAAAAAAAGCAGAGACTATCAGAGTAAACTATAATGATTTCGACGCCAAGACAGGTATGATTGAAACGCTTGGAAAAGTATTGTTTAATAATTACATGTTGCCTTTCGAGTTGGTTTCGGTACTATTCTTGGTGGCCATGTCTGGAGCCGTTTTATTGGCCAAAAGAGAAAAAGGAGATAGTCATTTTTGATTTACGATTTTTGATTGGTTATTTAAACCGATTTTAGTTCTAAAGAAATTCATTTCGGGAAAAATATTATACATTTGAGGTCAATAATTGACCTCTTTTTTTATTTACAATTATGGCTCTTATTTTACCTGTCCTTGATAAAACCCCCGTTTATGGGGAGAACTGTTGGTTCGCACCAAATGCCACTCTTGTTGGAGATATAACCATGGGTAAAGATTGCACCGTTTGGTTTAATGCTGTGGTGAGGGGAGATGTAAACGCAATCGTGATGGGTGATAGAGTAAATATTCAAGATGGTGCAGTGGTGCACTGCACTTATCAAAAAACCAAAACAATCATTGGAAACAATGTAAGCATAGCTCACAACGCCATAGTCCATGGATGCACTATAGAAGACGAAGTATTGATAGGAATGGGTGCAATAGTAATGGATGGAGCCATCATAGGAAAGAATTCAATTATTGGTGCTGGTGCAATAGTAACACAGAATACTAAGGTTCCCCCAGGGACTGTTTGGGCCGGTAATCCAGCTAAATATATCAAAGATGTTAGCCCTGAATTGGGTGAAGTTTTTATGCGTACTGCAAACAATTATGTATTTTATTCTGGGTGGTTTAGAGATAAAGAGTAACCCTCTGCAGTTGGCACTAGAAAGAAATTTAACTTTAAAAAAACCTAAAAAAACATTGGATTTTATTTCTTAATACGTTTATTTGAGAAAAACATACGTGTAATGACGACCAAATTGACCCTTACCGTTGAAAAGGAAATAATAAAGAAATCTAAATCATTCTCAAAAAAGACTGGAACAAGCCTTTCAAATATTGTTGAAAACTATCTAGCTTCTATTGTGGAAGAAAAACAAAATGCCCAAGTTTCAGAAAAATTAAGTAAAGTAGTAGGAAAGGTCAAACTTCCTGATAGTTTTGATGAGGAAAGAGAACTAAAGGAGTATTTAGAGAAGAAACATTTATGAAGAATATCTTTCTAGATACCAATATTATCGTTGATCTGATTGCCGACAGACCTCCTTTTTAGCAAATATTCCATCGAGTTATTTTCACTAGCTGAGGATAACAAAATAAAACTATACACATCCTCTCATAGTCTTGCAACAACTCATTATATTTTAAAAAAATATATTGAAGAAAAAGAGCTAAGGTTAATTCTCCACAATTTACTCGAATTCATTACCATAATCCCTGTTAACTTGGACGTTTTAAGAAAGAGTCTTAATTCGAACCATAAAGATTTTGAAGATGCTGTTCAGATTTACTGTGCCTCCACTGTCAATGGAATGGAATATATCGTGACAAGAAATATAAAGGATTTTAAGAACTCGGAAATCCCTGCGATTCTACCGAACGAAATTGTAGCCAAACTTTAGTTAATATAAATTTTAATTACTCTCTCTTAACAATATTTCCCAAGTGTTAACTATGTCAATAATATTTAAGATATAAAAACAAAGTCACGGTGACTTTATGATTAAGCAACCAATTAAACTTTCAAGATATTTATCGAAAGAAATTGGAAGAAAAAATATGAAAGCTGATATTACTACAAAGAATGCCACTAAAGTTGATATTATGGATGCTGCTAGGAAAGTATACGCTTATTATCCTGAAATTTTAAAGTCACTAGGTTTATGAAAAATCATTATATAATTTACCTTGATCTAACTAAAACTAAATTCGAAACCCTAAAGCTACTAGGATATGAGCATAATGAATTAGGGTTTACACGTATAAATTTTAGTGACGAAGATCAATTTAACAAAATGAAACCAATATTTGAGGAATGGGGAGTTAGAATTAAAATAGTTTCCCATTATTCAAAAGAAGATGAACAAAATGCTTCATTTCTGGCTGCAATGTCAAGTATTAATCCGTTTTATCCTATACCCGATGATGGACGGTACAGAGAATTGACATATGACCTTACTAATTATCATGAAGAAAGTGGCACTGGATTAGTTCAAAAAGCTCCGTTTAGAATTAAAAGCGAACCTAAGTGGTCATCAAATAAGCTCTTTGAATTGTACTGGGTAAGAGATGAATTCTTTGTTCATCCAGATATTTATGAATCCATATTTAAACCTTTGGGTATGGGTTATTGGCCAGTGCTAAAGACCCGTAAAGAAATTGTTTTAGATACAGTGGTACAACTAAAAATACCTGAAACATCTCAAAATTTAAATTTGGATGGATATGATTACGTTGATACGCCAAATGGAAAACGCCATGAACTTCTTTCATGTGGTTTTTTCCCAGATTTTCAAAATAGAGAAAGTAATTTTCAAATTTTCAAAACAAAAGAATATTTCGGAACTGGAGCAGAAAGTTTCAAATACATTATGATTACGCAAAGTTTAAGAAAAAAATTTATTGAATCTAACCTAAAGTTAATATACATACCTCAAGCACCAAAGAACTTAAATTCAAGTATTCAATAACACAACCAACTCAATTACTTCCCTTAAAAATATTATCCCGCGTTCCTTTTTCTGTAGGTATATAGCTGCCTTTTTTCCAAGACTTATCCGTTAGGCTTCCGTTTTTGACTGACCTAATAAAATTCCCCCAGGCAAATGGATTTGTTAACGGATTCTGAGTTATTTGTTTCTGACCTTGTAGGTGCATTAGCTGCTGATCCATTGCATATCGATAGTTACCCACCGAGCCCATAGCTTGGTTGGCAGCCATTCGTTTTATGTTTTCGTTGCTATAATTTTTCTCAATAATTTCACGCTCTTTGGCATTTGGGAGCTCCATTTCTAAGAAGGCTGTTTTGAATTCCTCCTCTGTTCTGAAAGGATAAACTTTAACTTCTTTTAACATTTTGGCGTCAATACTTAGCTCCACCACGGCTGAATAATCTAAGCCAACACTTTTGGGTATGATGTGGTACTGTTTCCGAAAACCAAGATAGGAGAAAAGGATAGAATCACCTGGAAAAACATCTAAAATAAAATAACCTTTTGAATTAGTAAACACGCCCCTGCCTGCTCTATCGTTTATCACATACGCTCCTGGTAGCGGCTCATCATTGCTACCATCAATCACGAAACCCGAGAAAGTTATGAACTTCTTAGAACCCTGAGCATCAGCATCATAAACCGAAGTAAATAAGGCCAAAAATATAAATATGCTTAATAAATATTTCAATTCAATCGGGCGTAAAATTTTATAAATGTAAGAATAAATGGCATAGAGAGCAACAACCCATCGAAACGATCTAGAAAACCTCCATGGCCTGGAATCAAACTTCCAGAATCTTTAATGGCAATGCTTCTTTTAAACAAAGACTCTACCAAATCGCCTAGTGTACCCGTAGTGGCTATAATAGCCGCAATACACAGCCATTGGTCCATTGAGAGTGTTTCTGTGAACTTCCAATAAAGAAACGAGGCCACCAAGGCTATTATTGCTCCACCGAAAAAGCCTTCCCAGGTTTTCTTTGGAGAAATTCTCTCAAATAGTTTACGCTTACCAAACAACCTGCCGGCCAAATAGGCTCCAGAGTCATTGGACCACAAAATAATGAACACGCCAATTACCAAAAGAGGTTGAAAGCTGCCCTTCCAAAAGGCGAGTTCGTTGAGCAATGCAAACGGAAGTGCCACATATATGATTCCTAAAAATGTATACCCAAGGTTCACAAATGGCTTTGGATCTTTTTTCTTATATAATTTTATAAAAAAAGTGAAGGTCAGCATGGGAACCATAATGTAATAATTCTCAAAATCTATCGTATAGGTCTCTATGAAGTAGGTTAGTGAAATTATTACCGCACCACAAAACGTACCGTAAATTTTTAATGGAAGACCACCAGACATTCCCAAAAGTTTGTAAAACTCATATTGAGTTAAAACCGTAATTGCCAAAATCAATAACCAGAAACTTGTTGGGCTATATACAATTCCCAAAATAATAAGTGGAGCACCAACAAGAGCTGCCACTATTCTTTGCGTTAGGTTTGATCTATCTCGTAATTTTTTAATCATCAATTCTAAAATCATTAATTATATGCTCGGCCAGAATCTGATTCGACTCCAAGACCTTAATTTCAACAATACCCAAGACCGGATAATTGTGGTCTACTTTGTCTAATATTACCGACTCAATATTGTTATTCTCGAGTTCATTTTTTAAAAGTTCAGCCCGCATTCTGTCTTTTTCCTTGAAAACCGTTACCCAATTTCCCATGTTATTTATTCCATTTTAAGGTTTCTAAAATCCTTCTACTGTCAGCTTTTAAATAATCAACAATGGGCGTCAGCGAGTCGTTCAGGGTGGCGGCGTTCAGATAAACTGCTCCTCTCAAAAAGTGTTTGGCGGTGTCTGTAGCATAAAACTGAAAATGACTTGGAACCTCACCGTCTATCTCTATAATCACAGCCTTTTTACCATTTTTCAGTTGCACCACCTGCTCTCGTTGTGCCGTAGCTCTTACTTG
>NZ_RJUF01000197.1 GCF_024343775.1 Lacihabitans soyangensis
CCAGGTGTTGGTAGATATCTGGTAGCGATACAAGGTTACAGCATTATTACCCAACAAATACATAAAATCCCCATTGCCCTCTATCGCATACACACTCGTAGCATCAGGGTTTACTGCCCACGCTGCCGACACCGTCAGCACCGTTCCAGTATTAGAGGCTATCGTCCTTATTTGCCCAGCACCAGTGCCCGTCTTAATTCTCACCTGGTAGTTGGCCCACATATTTGTTCCCCAAGCCTTAGCACCATTGGTTAGCGTTGTAGCTGCTCCTGCTGTTGCTTGGCCTGTAGCAAACTCCTTCGCCGATCCTATCGTAGAAACCAGCTGCCCATCAGTTCCCCAAGCTGGTAGTCCTACCACACTTCGTGCCGTCCAAGCATTAGTCGCTCGGTCATATACCCCAAAACCCACCGCACCAGCAGTCGCCATCCACAATGACCCCGAAAACAACTGAAACACAGTATCAGCACCAAACGACCCCCCACTGGTAGTAATCACCGCATTCGCTCCCAGCGTATTAGACACCACCGTACCATCAAAGCCCAAGCCAGTACCCTGTATTACTCTCAAACGCATCCCCGCCAAACTCCTCACTATCGTCTTATTCGTAGTCAACGAAGCCACACCACCAGCCGTTACAGTCTGGTTAAAAGTACCACCCATAGCACCCAATGCCCTAAACTCCCCACAAGCACCGGCACCAAAAGTACCTCCAAGGCCCGATGCAGGCAACTGAATCCATGAGTCCTCATCACCCTCATACATGTAAATCACCGCTGCCGACTGCACATAAAACGCCTTCGAGCCATTCAGTAAATCATACTTATCTGATGTTACAAATGATCCCGCCGTCGAGTTAGTCGGGCAGGGTGTTCTATTTTCCCACCTCTTCGGGTGAAGCATCTTTCTTAAATTAACTTGCGTCGCCATATAATTACGTTATTTTAATGTTATCATAAATGTGCGTCGGTACATCCTGCCCAACATACTGGTTAGGCTGCCCACTTACCGCCACAAGGTTACTTACAGCTGCCACAGTAGTCACAGTGCTCACTGTCGCATTCGCCACCGATGCCGTTACCGTTCCCGATACAGGCTGCGTTGTTTCAGAACCATTCACGGCCATCCTATTCGCCGCATCTACCCTTGGCGAATTCGCATATAAAAACTGCACCAACGTGTTCACCGAACTTGCCAAATCCGCCACCATCTGAGCCAAATCCTTCATCTCCAATTGAGTCTCCTCTTTGCTCAATCCACCCAAAATCGATTCCGTAGGCATATCCTTAAAATTTTAAATTGATTGTCTAATATCTATCACCTTACCCGTCGCATCAGTCTCAAACCAAATAAACGGCCCCGCCACCACAGGTTCGGCTTCTTGAATAAACACATTGGTATTACCAGCAACTCCTTGCGGACCTTGGTCGCCAGTATCGCCCTTATCGCCTTTAAGACCTTGAATACCCTGCACACCTTGGTCGCCAGTGTCGCCCTTGTCCCCTTTAAGTCCTTGAATACCCTGCACACCTTGGTCGCCAGTATCGCCCTTATCGCCTTTAAGACCTTGAATACCCTGCACACCTTGATCGCCAGTATCGCCCTTATCGCCTTTAAGACCTTGAATACCCTGCACACCTTGGTCGCCAGTGTCGCCCTTGTCCCCTTTAAGTCCTTGAATACCCTGCACACCTTGGTCGCCAGTATCGCCCTTATCGCCTTTAAGACCTTGAATACCCTGCACACCTTGATCGCCAGTATCGCCCTTATCGCCTTTAAGACCTTGAATACCCTGCACACCTTGGTCGCCAGTGTCGCCCTTGTCCCCTTTAAGTCCTTGAATACCCTGCACACCTTGGTCGCCAGTGTCGCCCTTCGGTCCTGGCAATCCAATATAATCAGCCAGTCCAGGAATCACACCAATCTCAGGCTCTAAAACGAGCTCCAGTTCTATCGGCGGCTCTATCTCCAGCACCAGTATCACTTCGCTCATTACAATCTCGTTTTTGTAAGTTCAAAATCCCCCATCCCTATCGTAATCTCCTTGCCGTCCTTCACAGCCTCCATCTCCCAGTCATACAACCCATGCTTATTCAGGGTATCTGCCTTCGCTATAGGAATCTCCAGCCGCTGCCCACTAACCACAATACCAGACCCAGTCTTCTGAAAAACCACACGATAAGGAGGCGTTTTCTCAAACACCGCAAACTTAAACGTAGTCCCAGCCACCTGAAACACATCCGGCACATTAATCACCACGTCACAGTCATTGCCTGCCTGCCGTCTAATCTTAATCCTATTCTTAACCGAAAAAGTCGCCATAAAATCATTATTCTTTATAAGCCAAAACTATCCCAACATCCCAAATAATCACAGGGCAAAACTACAGACGCATTGCAATGCGGCTCAATCCCTTCACCAGACCCCTCCTTCCCCCCCTCCTTCCAAAGGAGGGGTGCCGAAGGCGGGGTGGTTGAGGGGGTGGTTTACACCGCATCCACATACCACCTTTCCCCACCAGCAGGCTCAGCCGGAAACACAATACTCGGGTAAGGCCCTACAATCACCGTACTGCCCACCAGCAGTCCATTTCTAAAAAACCTCAGCGTCTTCCCTGCCTTATAATAAGGTATAAAAAAATAATCCCTTCCACTTGCCAGCACCGGATAATGCCCATTCAGTCTAGTCGCACCATACCGCACATCCGTTTGGTTAGCCTGATAATCCGGCAACTGAAACCACATACAGCCAGGCACATACCCACTGCCCACATCCTCAGCCACTATACCACTCGGTTCGCTGGATCCACTAAAATCCCCAGCCCTCAGCCACCACCTGCCAGTCGGAAAATCCACAGACCCATACACCCCAGGGTTATACACCCCCACAGAGTTACACGGCCCATTCGCATTCGCATACGCCTGCGTGTCCAATATATCTATCTCAGCTCTCGCCTTAGCATAAGTATCCTCCAAATCAATAAAACTCCCCCAGCTGCCAATCGGTATCGTAATCGTCGCCTTACCACCAATCAACCCCGTGCCACAGGTCGCATTAAAAAAAGTCCCCTCACGGCTCACAGCCACATCTTGCAAAAACGGCGTATTACCCACCGCACAAGCAGCACTTGGCGTCAACGGAAAGAAATTCGGCCCAGGCTTATTCTTCAACACCTCAGCAGGTCGCACAGGCTCGTTCGTGTCCGTATAATACCGCTCCACCGTCAGCACCTTCAGCATACCGTAGTATCGTCCTCGGCTATCCGTGTCGCACACCACACTCAGCGGTCGCCAGGCCGTAGGTCGGTCCTCAGTAGCCTCAGGCACAGGCAGCTCGCTGTAAGCTGTCTCCTTATAGCCCGCTTCCAGTTCTATTGCCACCCCTGCCCAGTCGTTAGCATCATCGTGTATCGGCATCGCCTTACCCACATTCA
>NZ_RJUF01000198.1 GCF_024343775.1 Lacihabitans soyangensis
TACTGCTAGTGTTTCCACTGCTGGAGCTGCAATTGGAGCAGCCACAGCTCCTCCAACCGTTACAGATGCCAACACACCGCCGATGGCCACTACGCTACCTTCTTCAGCAATGATGTTGAGTGTACCTGCAAATGGAGAAGGCAATTCAAAAGTCGCCTTATCTGACTCTAATTCACATATAATTTCGTCCAAGCCTACTGTTTCTCCTGATTTTTTCACCCAGCTTGCGATGGTTACTTCAGTGATAGACTCACCAACAGTAGGAACTTTTATGTCCAAAGTTTCGGTTTTTACCTCGCTAACAGGCGTAGCAACTGCCACTGGGGCAGCAACCTCGGCAGGAGCAGTCTCAACTTTCGGAGCCGCCGCCACAGCACCTTGTGGTTCAATAGAACAAATAGCAGCACCTATTTTGAGGGTATCGCCTTCTTTTCCGATAATGCGAAGAATACCGTCAGCCTCAGCTGGCAACTCAAACGTCGCTTTATCAGACTCCAGCTCACATATAACTTCGTCCATTTTTACAAAATCCCCATCCTTTTTTACCCAAGCAGCTATGGTAACCTCTGTTACTGATTCGCCTACCGAAGGTACTTTCATGTCAATAGCCATAATTAATTCAATTGGAATGCTTTTTCTAAAATTTTACTTTGAATATCGTTGTGATTCTTGGTATAACCTGTTGCCGGTGAAGCACTAAGTTTTCTCGAAATCACGTCATCAATACCGCCAGGGAACTCCCGAACTATGAATGACCAATATCCCATATTTAACGGTTCTTCTTGAACCCAAATCTTTTCTGCCTTACTGTATTTAGCCAGTTCGTTTTCAATTTTTGTTTTCGGGAAAGGATACAATTGCTCCACTCTTATGATAGCAATATCCTCTCTCTTATCGTCTAGTCTTCTCTTGTGAAGATCATAATATATTTTACCACTACACAACAACACTTTTCTAACTTTCTTAGGGTCAGCCAATTCATCAGCTATTATTTCTTTGAAACTGGTGTTTTCGGCAAACTCGCTCATCTCTGAAACGGCCATCGGATGTCTTAGCATCGACTTTGGCGACATGTGTACACATGGCTTGCGGAAAGGAAGAGCCAATTGTCTTCTCAACATGTGGAAGAAGTTGGCCGGTGTAGTACAGTTACACACATAAATGTTGTATTCGGCAGCCAATTGCAAAAATCTCTCAGGACGGGCGTTAGAGTGCTCAGGACCCTGACCTTCGTAACCATGAGGCAGCAATAAAACCAAACCATTCATGGAATTCCATTTAGACTCGGCGGCTACCAAAAACTGGTCGATCATGATTTGAGCACCGTTGGCGAAGTCTCCGAATTGAGCCTCCCAAATAACCAAAGCACTTGGGTTGGCCAATGCATAGCCATATTCAAAGCCCATCACGGCGTACTCAGAAAGGAAGGAGTTGTAAATCTCGAACTTTCCTTGATCTGGACTGATGTGGGCCAAATTGTTATATTTCGAATAATTCTTGATGTCGTGCAATATGGCATGACGATGTGAGAATGTACCTCTTTGAACATCTTGACCAGTCATACGCACCCAATTGCCTTGTTGTAGCAATGAACCGAAAGCCAATAATTCTGCTGCAGCCCAATTGAATGGTTTCTTACCAGCAAAAATGTCCTTACGCTCCTCTAAAACTTTTTCTATTTGTTTGATAGGAGTAAAACCTTCAGGCACATTGGATAAAACCGCCCCAACTTGGGTGATTACATCTTTCGAAATACCTGTTTTCGGTGATTCTTCAAAATCTTCGATTGTTGAACGACGCAATTTCGCCCAGTCTCTTTCCAATTTTGGAAGTTCATACGGCAATTGATTTTGCTTCACTCTTGAAAGAATATCTTGCAAATCGTCGTCAAACTGTGCTTTGATTTTCTTGGCATCCTCCTCGTTTATAGTACCGTCGGCTTTGAGTTTGTCTACATATATCTCCCTAGGCGTTTGGTGCTTACTGATCAGCTCATACATGCCTGGCTGTGTAAAACGAGGCTCATCGGCTTCGTTGTGGCCATGTTTACGGTAGCAAATCATATCCACAAAAACGTCCTTGTTGAATTCTTTCCTAAATTCTATGGCCAAGTCCATGGCATAAACCACCGCCTCTGGATCGTCACCATTAACGTGGAATATCGGCGTATCCAACATTTTAGCCACATCTGAGCAATACAAGGTAGAACGTGCGTCAGCGTTGTCGGTAGTGAAACCTATTTGGTTATTGATAATGAAATGTATAGCTCCACCTACGTAGTAACCAGGTAGATTAGACATCTGAGCTATCTCGTAGACAATACCTTGACCTGCCAAAGAAGCATCACCGTGTATGATGATTGGAAGAATCTTGTCATAAATATCAGCAAATTCATTCGGCTTAAGACCTTGACTTTCAAAGTGAGCATCGGCTCTGGCACGTGCATATCCTAAAACCACGGGATCTACTGTTTCTAAGTGCGAAGGGTTGGCCATAAGCTTCATGGAAACTCTTTTACCTGATGGAGTTTCAATTTGACTAGAATAACCCATGTGGTATTTCACGTCACCATCGCTAAACTCAAGCGTAGGAACGTTCTCCTCAAACTCATTAAAAACCTGATCATAAGGCTTCTGCATGATATTGGTCAACACATTGAGTCTTCCTCTGTGGGCCATACCTATTACTACCTCCTCAACACCCAGTTCAGCACCTTTCAATATGGCGGCATCAAGGCCAGCTATGGCTGACTCACCACCTTCAAGCGAAAATCTTTTCTTGCCCAAAAACTTGGTGTGAAGGAAGTTCTCAAAAGCTACAGCCTGATTTACTTTTTTCAGAATTCTTCTTTTCTGATCAAACGAAGGATTGTAAGTCAGATAATCCTTTTCGATTTTGCGTCTAAACCAACTTTTGATTTTACGATCGCGTATGAAAAGGTATTCGAAGCCAATTTTGCCTCCGTAAATGGTTTTCAAAGAGGTTTCAATTTCTCTCAATGTGGCTGGTCTTCCAAAAACCTCTACACCTGCCTCAAAAACCGTATCCAAATCTTTCTCAGACAACTGAAAATAAGCCAAGTCAAGATTGGCGTTGTATTTTCTGTTCGAATAGAGAGGATCGATTTTGGACATCATGTGTCCTCTTGATCTGTAACCACGGATCAGGTGTACAACTTCGCGTTCTTTGAAGATTCTTTCTTTTTCGGAGTCACTCGAAACTGCTGCTGTTGGAGCAGGAGATTCAGCGTTCCATGACTTCGAAAACTCAAATCCTTTGAAAAAATATTGCCAACTGGCATCTACAGATTCAGGATTTTGAAGATATTGTTGGTAAAGCGATTCCAAGGCGGCTACGTCGCCATTTGCTATATATGAAAACTGGTCCATTATTATTTTATGTACACTTAAAGCGTTGTTTAATTCGAAAAAGCCAATGATTTCGTAATACTTAAACGATAATAAAAATATTTTTATGCGAACTAAATATTTTTATTTTTAATAAGCAAAAATTTGTGTTTTTTTTATAAAAAATGTATTAAATATTTCCTTTTATTGAACTTTTTAAAGAAAAAGGAGAGAAAATAGGAACTTTTTTTGAAATTTTAATTAGACATATTACTAAATATTTAAATAAACCACTATGGACTAAAAGTCCATAGTTTTCGTACAGACTGAAAGTCTGCCTATTCAACGATGAAATTTGTATTGTCATTAGAATCAGGATTTCTATGATGTTCCAAATATTCGTTTACCATTTCATCTGTTATATTGCCTGTACTCCAACATCCAAATCCTATTGCCCAAAAGTGACGACCCCAATATCTCTTCTTTAACTCCGGAAATTCCATCTGCAATTTTCTTGATGAACGCCCCTTTAACAGCTTCACTAAAGTACTCAAATCTTGCGATGGCCTGTATTCTACATGCATGTGAATATGATTCTTCGATACAACACCTTTCAAAATCTGTACACCTTCTGCCTCACAAATTTGTATCAAGATAGTTCGACAACGTATCTTTATATCACCTTCCAAAACCGAATATCTATACTTCGTTGACCATACAATATGAGCAGTCAATCGGGATACTGTATGTCCGCCACTTCTTTGAAATTCCATAACATAAAGTTACAAATTTTTTAGAAACTAAAGTGACATGCAATAAATTGCATAGTTTTAACTTAATTTGAGACCAATAAAGATTTAAAACTTACCAAAAAACCAGCTATCACCTCCAGTATCATCACTATTGTATTTCAGCATAAACTGAAAAATCCCACCCAATGCTAAATTTGGTGTATTGGGTTGCGTCTCTACGGTGGGTTGGGAATCATAGGACAAAGCAAAACTCATGGTTCTGGTTGCCTTATATTCTGCAAAAGGTATGAGCGTTGGTTTAGATTCCCCATAGGCCATGAGCTTGTTGGATCGGTAGGATGCACCAAGACCAAATCTGTTATTTATGGAAGCTTTTAAATTAAAATCATAGCTGCTTCTTTGGGTTTGAAAATCGTGATAGTACAGCATATTGGCATTGAAGCCGAAGATAGATTCATTTTCAAAAATATATCCCCCGTTTACGAGCAAAGGTTTCTGTTCACCAATTTGGCGAGAAGCCAAAAGCATGGGATTAGAAACGCCTAAAAATACGCCCTTGTAGCTACTAAAAACCCCAAGACCACCATGAGGTAATACCCGCTGAGTCAAATTGGTAGCCAACAAATTGGGTTGAATAAAAATAGCTGCATTTGCCCCCATTTTTAGTTTTAATTCACCAATTTCAAAACCTTTGGCATAACTAAAACCCAATCCTGTACTTATTATGTTGCCCGAATTATTTCGGTAACCTTGAAAAGCCAAACCGCCCTTGTTATACAATTGGCCGTCCAAGACCAATATTTGATTCACCTGATTGAACCTGATGGAGCCATTGAACTGATTGCCCAATATACCCTTAAGAGTAAATGGGCTATTTTCACCGGCCAAAGCCGGATTTATGGCTAGGTAGTTTAGGTGGTATTGTTTCAAAAGCCCTATTTGAGCAATTCCAATTTTTGAAAACAATAAAAGAGCTATTAAGAAAGCTTTCTTCATACTTTTATATTTTACCGTTTGTAAGCAAAGGAGTAATACGAATTACTGCCATGAACTTACCTGCGGGTGTTTAATTTTTGCAGCTTTTAACCAAAAAAAATGACCGTCTATTTCTAAACGGTCAAATTATAAAATCTTGCTATAAAATTAATCCATTTGTAGGATTTTTATTTCCGTACGTCTGTTTCTTTGATGTTCAGCCTCTGAGCATTGTACACCATCGGCACAGTTGTTTACTAGCTGAGTTTCGCCATATCCTTTATACTCCACTCTTGAGCGGCTTATGCCCCTTTTAAATAGATAATCTGCAGATGCTTTGGCTCTTCCTTCAGACAATTTTTGGTTAAAATCAGACGGACTTCTGCTGTCTGTGTGAGAACCCAACTCAATTTTCATTTTTGGATATTCACGCATTAGTTTCACCAATTTGTCCAATTCAACTCTGGCATCAGAACGAATGTTACATTTGCCATAATCGAAGTAAATGTTATCGATTTCAACCACATCACCTTTGGTAAACATAAAGATGTCTGAACTTACGTTTTCGTTAGTCTTACAATTCAACTTCTTAAGCGATTTAGACTTAGAAGCCATGCTTTCTTTCTTACCCTCGATGGTATAATCGCAACCCTCAACTGCGGTGAATTGGAAGTTCCCGTTTTTGTCGGAATATGCAGTTACTATTGAACCATCACATCCGTTTTTCAAAGAAACCAACACCCCTTCAATAGTTTGCTTGTTCGACTGCAAGGATACTTTACCCTTGATTATACAAGTTTTACCTGCTTTAGAAGTACCAGACGGCAAGCTTCCATTTTGATTTTTACTATTGGTGTTGTCAGTATTATTGGCGAGGTCAGGATTCACGGTTGTTCCATCCTCTGCCAATTTAGATTTATCCGGTGTAATAGAAGTAACATTCTCTGTAGAATCTGCCGCCTTTGGTCTTTCTAGAGGAATCTCTAATCTCGAAGGTTCGTTGTCACACTCATCGGTAGAATAACTAACCGTGTTGTTGCTGTAACCATCACGTTTAGTTTTAAATGAATACTCGTGATCTACAGCCACGTTGTCAAGGGCTATTATTCCTTCAGAATTGGTAACTAGTTCTATATTGTTTCCTGCTTCGTCGGTGTAATTTATTGTTGTATTATCAAGCGGCATTTTAGTGTCGGCATCGTAAACAGCAATCAACAACTCGCAACCCTCTTTGATTTCACACTCTCTGTCGAATTTGTAAATATCGTCATCATTTCCACCTCTTTTACGGTTAGAACTGAAGTATCCACTTTGTCTAAGCCCGTCAGTGATGATACCGAAGTCGTCTTTACTTGAGTTAATGGGAGCACCCAAATTGATAACTCTACCTTTTTGCGTAACGCCATCCAGCTGAGTGAAGAAGATGTCCAATTCACCTAAACCTGGAAGACCTTCTGAAGAGAAATAAAGGTTACCTTTTTCGTCAACATAAGGAAACATTTCATTGCCTTTGGTATTGATGGTGTTACCCATGTTTACAGGAGCTGACCAGTTTACACCGTCATAGCGTGTTACATAGATATCCGTTCCACCAAATCCGCCTGGCATATCAGATGCAAAAAACAATAATTTTTCGTCAGGCGAAAGTGCTGGATGACCTGTTGAGTATTCGTTAGAGTTAAATGGTAGTTCAGCTACATTTCCCCAACCGTCTTTTTTGGCTTCGCCCATGTAGAGCTTTAGTTTGATGATTCCGTCAGAGCTTTTCTTAGCAGCACCACTTGAAGATGTATTGTTCCTTGTGAAAATCACTTTCGAGCCATCTTTAAAAAACGCAGCTGGACCTTCATGATATTTTGAGTTTATAGACCCACCCATTCTATCACTTTCAGTTATTGGTTTGTCGGCATATCCATATCCCTGAGAAATGTTTTTTCCGCCATAAGTACCAATAGTACGCGAGTCATTGGCTGTAGGCATGGTGTATTCGTCAGAACCTACTGTACCGGTTGAACCCGCTTTTGCCTTTTTAGAAGAAGATCCCCCTCCACCTAAACCAGCCTCAGTGGCCGACAGGTAGGCGATATCTTCAAGATGATAAAGGTCCAAAAACGGGGTATTGTTCCAAGTAAATACTCTTCTAACACCTGATGTATTTCTTCTGTTCGATACGAAAATTAAGCCGTTTTGATAATTTGTAGGACTAAAATCTGCCGCATTGGTATTAATAGACAAATAATCTACTTTGTAACAAGCTGCATTTTTTGACAACACACTAACATCATTATAAAGCTTGGAAAAGCCCTTGGCTCTTGTATCGTTGTCTACAATGGCAAGATATTTCTGATATTGCTCTTGAGATTCTTTATACTTGGCATTGCTAGCGAGAGCTTGTGCATAGTCCATCAGTACTTTTGCACGATCACCTGAGAAATCACTTGAAGAACCAACTAAATCACGTAAAACTCTCTCTGCATTCACGGCATCTTTGACTTTAAGATAACTCTCTGAGAGATTTCGCATGGCCGAAAACTTGTCGGCTTCAGATAAACCCTTCTTTTTCAAGGCTTGCTCGTAAGCATCGATGGCTTTTATATAACTGAGGTTATCGAAGTGATGATCCGCAGTTTTTAGAAGTGCATTCTGACCAATTGCCATGAAAGACATCAGCCCAGCACATGCCAATAGTGTAATTTTTCTTTTAATCCTGACAAACATAATTTTAATATTTATATGGGGGACTTTGGTATTAGAAGTACCTCGGTGTGAGAATTTTAGACTTGCCGTAGCCAAACTCATACCTTAGTAACCATTCGTGTGTTGGGGTACCCGTGAGCTTGTTATACAAAGCAGAGGTACCTCCTACTTTGGTATTCAACCTGTTGTTATTATAGTCGTAAGCATAGCCTAGTCTAAGCTGAGGGGTAAGTTGAAGTTCAAACATTCCCACAACCGCGTCTATGTTGTCTTGGCCCGAAAGTACGGTTTGAGATTTTCTACCCGACACACCCAAAGAGATTTTGTCTTTATACCAAAAGTTGATGTTTCCATCAACACCAAGTGGAGAACCAGCGGCATATCTTAACATAGTCGATGGCTTGATTTTGAAGTTTCCTTTTCCAACTACAAAACCCATCATTGCAAAATAGTGTCTTTTGATTTTACCAGTACTTGTAGCTATATCAGGAGTGATTTTTTGCTCAATTATTTGAGGTACCGAAAATCCAAAATAAGATTTATCATTGCTCACGAACATACCCAAACCAGCATTGAACATAAATCTACTTCTATCTGCCGAAAAAATATTTTCGTCGACCAATGTTGTAACCTGAGAAAGTGCAAGATTAACGTTTGTCACGGTTGGTTGTAAACCCAATGACATGGTAGTTTTAGCACCTAATTTGAATCTATAGGCATAAGCCAAGTTTAGTCCTGTATTATTAGCAACTCCGAGTGCATCGTTATAAGCCACAAGACCAATACCCATCTTTTCGTTTTTAATTGGCATATCCAAAGAAAACGAGTGCGTAGTTGGAGAGCCTGGCACATTCCTGTCCAGCCATTGATACCTTCCTAAGGCGGTAAGGCTTAAGACGTCTCTGCTTCCGGCGTATGCTGGATTGATGGCAAGTGTATTAAACATGTACTGAGAATACATGACCTCCTGCTGTGCAAAGATTTTTGTGGTTGAAATAAGGCATAATAGGGCAAATACTATAGCCTTATTCCTTGCGGAGTGAAAATGTTTCATTGTCTGATTATTTATAATTTTTTTCCTGAAATATATTTTCTTTTAATGCAATCCAAAAAGATTGACACTCAATAGATTAGCAAAAATATAAAATTTTTTAGTTTTTATAATAAATGGAGGAAATTTTTATTTCCCCCATTTATTGTATTTATCTTTTAACTGTTATGAAGTTTACATACGGCATCCCTCCGAACAATCTTGGGTTTGTGCTGGAGATTACATAATAGTATGTACCATCTGGAACGTATTTATCTTCTTCAACTCTCACACCAGTGTTAGATGTTCCATCCCATCCGTTAGGGCTATTTACATCAGTTCCTTTTGGATAATCTTTGAAGTAGTTTTCTGTTTCGAAAACCAAATGACCCCATCTGTTATATATGTAAACCGAGATATTATCATCCTCTGTCAGTGTTATTTTGTTCTCTTTGTCTTTGATGACAAGTACATCGTTCTGACCATCGCCGTTTGGTGTTAGACCGTCATATACTATGACACTTACAGCCGAAGTATCCTCAATTGCTGGCACCAAAGTGATACCAGTAGGCTCGTTATCATTTCCAGGATTGCCGTCGTTGTTTTTGTCAGCTAGAGCTCCAGAGTTAGATTTATCAGATACCAATATCGTATCAGACAAGGCTGTTCCGCTAACGGTATTTAGATAGGTCTGTGCCTCAGAGTCATTATTAATGACTTTCACTTTGAATGTCAAAGTATCGGACTGACCTGCCGCAAGTGAACTTTGGTTAGCAATAAGCATAGTCTTAACCGTATCACCGTCATATTTAGCATTTACTTTCAACGTGCTGCTATCATTAAGTGTTGGCACACCCATCAATACAAACTGTGTTTTGTTACTAAATACATCGGCCAAGTCATCTGTCAACTGAACGCTATCTAGTTTAGTAGTTCCAAAGTTTTTCACGATTACTTTGTAAGTCAATAAATAGCTTCCATCCGCACTTCCCAGAGTATCAACTGACTTAGCTATACCCAGTGGAGTAATTGGTGTCAGATCAAGAAGACCTGTGAAGTCAATTACCGTAGGGTCTGAGTCATCAGTAGGATCACCAGACAAATCATCATCTGGATTAAGACCTGTTACTGAGGCGTCTGATACTGAACCTCCATTGTAGTAACCTATAGCCAATGCAATGTTTTCATATTTCAATGTATCAGCCATGCTCATGTCAACTCTTACCACCAAGCCAACTGACTTAGAGGTATAAAGTGGCAATGTACTTAAAGAATCTGCCAAGATATTTATTAATTCTCCTTTACCTGTGTAGTTGGCATTAGCTACTAAACCAGTTTCAGGGTCTTTGATATAAACAGAGTCAATGATGACTTTGTCTCCGAAGGTATAAGCCAGGTTGTCTTGCAGTTGAACTTTCGTAAACGGCACGATACCGTAGTTTTTCAATACAAAACCAAACTCAATATCAAACACCTTTGGTCTGTTTGGTACCTTGGTGATACCTACTAGGTTTTTAGCAAGACCAATAACTTCATCAAGAATATTATCGTTGAAGTTCAGAATGGTAGGATTAGAACCTGCTGGTGCTGGGTTTATTCCATCATTAGAAACATCTGAAACCACTTGTCCACTTGGACTAGTTGAGTTAACGGTTATGTTGTTTCTAAATGGTCCATTGTTGCTATTCAACTTAATATTAATTGTCCATCTTAAAGTATCGGTTTTACCAGCTGCTAAGCTGCTTGTGGCAGATTTGAGCAAGCAAGTGTTGGTTATACCGTTGAACGTTGTATCGGCAGCCAATGTACTTCCACTGTTTGTGAATGGTTTCACCACTACTTTCACCTCTGTAGGAGATGAGAAGGTATTGCTGAGTGTATCACAGATAGCCACATTGGTGAGAGCAAGGTTGCCACAATTTCTAACAATAGCCTGGTAAGTGATATTGTAAGTACCATCTTCCAGTTTTGTTTTATTTATTGAAGTAAGTGCTAGACCTACACAAGTATTGATCTCAGAGCCTTGATTTTGCGAACCAAATATCAACTGTGTTGGTGTGCTTCCTGGAATATTTGGATTAACACCAGAGTTAGATACATCCGTAACTGTCGAGGTTGTTCCATTTGTAAGTGTTCCTGTTCCGTTGGCGATCGCCTGGTTCTGGAACTCTTTCTTGCCACCCGTTACTAAGTTAATAGTGAACATAATGGTATCTTGTTTACCAACTGCAAGCTTACTCGTTGGCAATGTCAGTCTGGTATCAGAAGTACCATTGAATGCATTGTTTGGAGCCAACAAGCTGGTTAGATTAAGCCCTGGAGTTCCGACCATTGTGAATGATGCTGGAGCACCGAAGTATTTAGATAGTGTATCTGTTACTATTACATTGCTCAAATCTAAAGAACCATTGTTTTTCACAATAGCTTGGAAGGTAACGTTGTAACTTCCGTTTGTTTGCTTAACTGTATCCTTAACAGCCAACACAATAGCTATACTTGGTGACTTGAACAGTTTAACCACTGTAGGATCAGCCAATGCTTTCACTACCACACTACCGTCATTAGAAACATCTGACACGTCTTGAGCAATACCGAAGGCTGTCATACCTACACCTTTAGCTATGGCATTGGTAGAATATGGTCCTTCCGTACCCATAGGCAGTAGATTTATGACAAACACAACGGTGTCTGTTTTACCTACCGGTAATGTGCTGGAAAGTTTATTCAGAACAGCAATGTTAGAAGTTCCATTGTAGCTATCGTTACCCACCAAGGTGCTTGTAGCATTTGGAGTTGGTTTTTGTATTATGGTAAATGTAGTAGGACTTGGGAACATCGTGCTTAGGTTCTCATCCAACTCAACACCACTCAATGCCACATTACCACAGTTTTTAAGCAATGCCGTAAACTTGATATTGAAGCTTCCATTAGATTGTCTGATCGTATCAGCTTTGAAAGCTGTAGCGATACATGTTTCTTGACAAGTTGTACATTCAATGGCGAAATCGTCTGAATTGTTGCTAGTGATTGGGTCATTCTGATCAGCAGAAACCTTGTTCACAACGTTATTCACATTGCCTGCTTTCGAGAGCTTGGCAGTGTAAGTGTAAGTATTGGTCGCACCCACTACAAGAGTAGGTATTACTATCTTCAGATTAGTACCCTCTGTCAATAAACCAGGGGTTCCTCCCTGTACAACCAATCCCTCAGGTAACTCATTCATCACGACTACATTTGTAGCTGTAGCTGGACCATTATTTTTAACCTGAATGGTATAGATAACTTCGTCACCAATAACTACACTTGTTTTGTTTCCAGAGATATTGACTTGAATATCGGCATCACCTGCTACTACATTACAGTTATCTATAGAAACAGTAATGGCTGATGATCCGCTATAACAACCTGTTAACGTTTTCTCAAATACATAGTAAGTACCTGCTCCAACTGCATTGGTTGATGCTAACATCGCGGAGTTAGGATTATTTTCTACATGGTACTCAAACACACCTCCAACCGTAACTGGAGAGCTGGTAACTTTAGAAACCAAGTTAACCGTAGTGGTTGGACAAGTATTTGTTGCTTGAGCAACAACTGTTGGTGCTGCAATAGAGCTACTCAAATTAACTTGAGTAACCGCCGAACTAATCGATCTACAGCCTCCAGCGTTCACGTATTGTACTGTGTACGAACCTGGCGTTTTAACCAATATACTTCTAGTAGTTGCACCATTGCTCCACATGTAAGTATTGGTACCGCTTACGCTTGCTGTCAACAATACCGAGTCTCCCAAACAAATAATTGGAGATTTGTTAGTAGTAATAGTTGGCACTGCACTCACACCGTTGATAGTTACAACTTTCGAAGAAGTAGCCGCTTGGCATGGACCTGCATTGTCAGGATCATTGGTGGTCAATGTTAAAGTAACCGTACCATTTGTAATATCCTGAGCAGAGAAGAAGTATTTAGTAACTGGAGTTATTGAGTTTTCAAATGTTCCAGTTCCGTTGGTAGTCCATCTAGAAGAATTCGCAGCTCCACCTATAGATCCGTTCAGTGTAATGTAATCATTAGTTACACAATAGGTCTCATTTGCACCAGCTGAAGCTGTGGCTGGAGATGTGACACAATTTACAGGAGGCTCTTGGCAGACAACTATTCCTACATTTATTCTTGAACCTTCGCTGAAACAACCATTACCAATTGAGGCAAATACGTAGTATGTACCAGTTGTGGCTATTGATGTAGGGTTAGCTACTACAGGTGATTCAGGAGTAGAACCTGATCTGTAAACGTAGGTTCCACCAACCGGTGCGGTACTTGTCACAGCAGTAGTAAGATCAACCGTAGTATTTGGACATACATTTACCAAGTCTCTAACGGTTGGTTTTGCTACTCCAGTACCTGTAACTACTACAGAAATAGAGTTAGACTGACCGCTTTCACAAATACCTGCATCACAAACTGCAAAATAAGTTGTCAAAGTAGTTGGACTGACAGATATAACTGTTCCTTCCATACCATTAGACCATTTAACAGTTCCAACACATCCAGCGGCTTCTAATGTTGTAGAACCACCTGAACATATAACCGTATTGTTACATGTAACTATTGGAGGAATTGGATTTCCAACTGTGATAGTAGCCGCACCTGAAACAGGACTTACACAGTTTCCAATAGTACAGGTGGTAGTATAAACTGTTGTAACAACTGGGTTTATTGTTAAAGTAGTACCTGTGGCAGTCGTATTGTTATAATTCCAGGTTACTGTACCTTCACAACCAATGGCTGTCAATACAAGAGATTCTCCAAGACAAATTCTGTCGGCACTACATGTGATAACAGGTGCGTTCGGAATTGGAGAAACAGTAACCGAGATACTGTTTGATGATGGGCTATCACAATTTTGATTTGCCGATCTACAAATGGCCGAATAAGTAGTATTTACCACCGGACTAACCGATATCTGACTAGTGGTCATACCATTAGACCAAAGAATATTTCCTGAGCAATTTGTTGCATTTAAAGTCACACCAGAGCCATTACATACTACTGTTCCGTTGCTCGTAATTACTGGTGCAGCTAGTGCTCCAACATTTACGGTAACTGAGTTTGAAGCTGGACTGACACAAGTACCGGCAGTACATGTTGCACTGAAGGTCTGGGTAGTACTTACAGTCAAAGTCTGGGTAGTTCCTGTTTGACCATTTGACCAATTTACTGTTCCTGAACAACCAGTAGCTGTGAGGGTAACCGAACCAGCTTCGCAAAGCCCAGAAACACTTGAACTAACAACAGGAGCCGTTAAAGAACTATTAGATACATTGATAGTAACTGAAGATGTACCAATACAAGTACCAGAACCACAATTAGCTGTATAAGTGGTCGTTGCATTAGGACTTACAGTGATGCTACTTGCAGTTGCACCTGTGCTCCAAACCAAGCCCGAAGCACAATTTGCCGCTGTAAGCGTCACTGCTGTTCCGCTACAAACATTGGTATTAGATGCTGTAATCGTAGGGTTAGTAGCCGTACCCACAGTTATAACCTGAATAGCTGTTCCAGCACAAGTTCCTGTTCCACAAGTAGCTGTATAAGTACTTGTTTCGATAGGACTAACAGTAATGCTAGCAGTAGTTGCCCCCGTATTCCAAACCAGACCAGAGGCACAATTTGAAGCGGTAATGGTCACACTTTGACCAGCACAAATGTTGCTGTTGCTTGCAACAAGTGTTGGAACATTCTGAGAAACTACATTTATTTCCTGACTTACCGATCTCAAACAAACACCCGTTCCGCAAGAAGCAGTGTATGTTGTATTGACTGTTGGATTCACCGTGATGGCGGCCGTAGTAGCACCATTGCTCCAGGTAAGACCTCCAGAGCACCCTGATGCCGTTAAGGTAGTGCTTTGTCCAGCACAAATAAATGCGTTAGATACCGAGATTACTGGAACCTGAGCATTCGAAACATTTACAGTTATACTCGCAAAGCCAGAGCATGAAGGTGTTCCACAAGACGCTGAATAAGTTGTAGTATTTGCTGGTATTACTGTTATAGAATTTCCAGTAGCTCCTGTGTTCCATGTTATAGTTGATGCACAATTGCTAGCTGTCAATACCACAGAAGTACCCGCACATACATTATTAGTTGAGGCTGCCAAGGTTGGTGCTTGACCCGAGCCTATGTTTATAACTTTAGAAGCTGTACCCACACAACCTTCAACCGTACAAGTTACAGAGTAAGTTGTTTGAGCAGTTGGCGATACATTTATTGAAACCGAAGTTGCCCCTGTGTTCCACAATAAAGTTCCAGTACAATTAGACGCAGTCAAGGTTACATTTCCACCAGCACAAACTGTTTCAGAAGAAGCCGTAATTGTTGGTGTTTGCGTAATAACCGTGATAAGAACTGGCACCGAAGCTGGACTTACACAACCATTGATTGTACAAGTGGCCGAATAAGTAGTATTAACAGTTGGTCTTACAACCATTACGTTTCCGACAGAGCCATTTGACCAGTTGACAGTTCCCGTACAATTATGAGCTGTAAATACTAAACTATCGCCTGCACAAATTCTCTCTGCACCGCAAGTTACTATTGGAGCAGCAGAGTTAGACGTAACATTAATTGCAATTGTCGCAAATCCACTACAGCCAGTTCCTGTTGCACAAGTTGCTGTGTAAGAAACAGACATTATTGGGCTAATATTAAACGTACTTCCGGTACCCAAAGCCACTGAAGGATTTGAAGTCAGCGACCAAGTAATGGTGCCTGTACAGTTGCTAGCTGTTAATGTAATTGGCGTATTAGCACAAACATTGTTAGCAGATGCGGTAATGGTTGGTGTCATGCCAAGCCCTCCAACGTTTATCGCTTTTTGAACTGTAGCAGCACAAGTACCTGTTCCACAAGTTACTGAGAAGGTGGTGGTTACAGTAGGAGTTACTGCAATAGATAGCGTTGTTGCTCCATTTGACCATAATATACCTCCAGTACAGTTACTTACAGTTAGAGTTACAGGCTCGCCTCCACAGGTATTGTCTTTAGAAGCCAATATTGTTGGTGTTTGTGATGTACCTACATTTATTATCAATGGAGTCGAAACAGCACTCACACATGATCCTACAGCACAAGTTGCTGTGTAGCTTGTGGTCACCAATGGAGAAACGGTTATAGATGCTCCAGTTTGACCAGTTGACCAAGTAACTAAACCTGTACACAAAGCGGCATTCAAATTAGTGCTCTGTCCAGAACAAATATTGGCATTAGATGCAGTCAGAACTGGTGCTACTGGGCTTCCAGTTAAGGTAATACTTACAGAATTAGAAACATTACTGATACAACTTAATGTACCGCAGGTGGCTGTATATGTTGTTACCGGAGCGGTAGGACTAACTTGTATAGAAGAACCCAAAGTACCATTTGACCATGTAACTGTTCCAGTACAACCAGTGGCAGTCAATGTTACAGAACCACCAGCACAAACTGTACTAGATGAAGCTGTAATCAATGGCGGAGCTATGGCATTTACAATTATTTGAATATTATTAGAATTTGGACTAAAACAAGTTCCTACTTGACAACGAGCATTGTATATGGTTGTTATAGAAGGACTTACTGTAATGATATTTCCTGTCATACCGTTAGACCAAACTACTGTTCCATTACAGCCAATAGCAGATATAGAGACACTTTCTCCAGGGCAAATATAAGGGTTAGCACATGAAATCAAAGGAGTAGTAGGATTACAAGGTGCTTGAACGGTGATAGTATTGATATCATCATCGTCTTCGTTTCCTCCATTATTTGGTGTAGAGTCAGGATCCAATTGATCTGACTTGGTTACTTCTGCACTGTTTACTATGCTTCCAGAACCAGTAACAGTTGCCAAAATATAAAACTCATCAGAAGAGCCTGCTATTATATTAGAGAAAGTTGCAGTGGCAGTACTTCCTGTAGCAAGGTTAACATCAGCACCTGTAACTGATACCAAAGTAAGGCCCGCAGGAAGAATATCTTTCACTTCAACATTGGTAGCATTATTTGGACCAGCATTAGAAACTCTAACGGTGTAAGTAATATTATCCCCTACAGATGGAGACGAATTACTTACCAGTTTTTGCAAACTTAGGTCAGCCATTGGATTTGGAACAATAACATTGATAACCTCGTCGTCATCGTCGTCCTCGTTAATGGTTACTCCGTTTCCTGGTGTTGAGTCACTGTCTCTTTGATCTGCCGCTACAACTTCTGCCACATTAATGATGCTTCCAGAGCCTATTGCTCTAGCCGTATAAGTAAAGTATATTGTTTGACCCGAAAGTATCGAAGGGATTGTGGCTGTTAAGAGACCACTTGTATTTGTCAAAGTTGAACTAGATACAAATTGTAAACCAGAAGGTAGTCTATCTTCAATTCTCACGTTTGTTGCTAAATCAGGACCTGCGTTAGTTAACTGAATGGTGTAAACAATGTTATCATTTAAGTTCACAGTACGTTTGTCAGCTGTTTTCAATAACGACAAGTCTATTGTTGTTGCACAGCTTTTGGCAACCACTGTCACCAATGTAGGATTGCTATAACATCCAGCACCAGATTTCTCAAATAAGTAATAGTTTCCAGCACCAACCGCAAGTGGATTAGTCACCAACGGTGATGTAGGTAAGAATCCTGTATGCCATTCAAATACTCCACCTGGGGTGGTTGTACCGTTAATAATATGTGTATTCAGATTTGTGGTTTGACCCGTACAAACCTCCACCAAGTTTCCACAAGTTGGATTTTGTGGTCTTTGATTCACAACCAATGCTACTGGTGTACGATCCGTAGGACAACCAGGAGCCACAGTGCTAAGTTGAGCATAATATACAGTGGTAGTAGTTGGGTATACCAATCGGTTCTGACCACTGTTTGTAGTAAACAATGGCGTGCCACCTGAAGGCACCAAGTACCAGTTTATAGAAACACCATTAGAAGAAGTTGCAACCAAATAAGTAGAATCTCCCGAACAAATATCACTGTCTAAAGCAGAAATACTGATGATGTCGGCACAACTTGGAAGGTAGAATCCAGCGTCAATAGTTTGATTGTACTGACCGGCTACCAACACATAAGTTGCTGTTTTGCCAGAGGTAACATCTGCATCACTGTCTAAATTATCATTTGCTCCTGTATTAGGCGTACTTGAGGTGTAACCTGAAGGTTTTCCAAAAGACACTACATAAGAACCGGGAGCTAAATTGCTAAATAAATATTGTCCGTTGATGTCTGTAGTAGTAGTTGCTACCACAGAACCATCAGGTCTTTCTAATGTAACATTTACACCAGAAATGCCTGTTTCGCCCACATCTTGAATTCCGTTTTGGTTAGCATCTAACCATACGAAGTTACCAATAGAAGCAGGAGCTATAACCGTAATATCTGAATAATCTGAATCGTCTTCATCTCCACCAGTTTTACCATTTTGAGTGATAGCATCATCAACTGATATACCGTCGTTCGCAGGATTATTGTCTGGGTTTGAGTCAATATCTGTAATAGTCTCACCAGCTGGGCCTTTGGCATCACTGATTTCGGCAGAGTTGCGTATAGCACCACCTGCAAATGTATTGCTAACTACAAAATCAATAGTAAGAGGAACCATCTGACCAGCCAAAATAACCATGTTTGGATTATTGTAAGTGGCGGTGGCACCTGTCTGAGTCCAGTCGGCATCAGCCAAAACCAAACCTGCAGGTATATAATCTGTAATTTTCACACCTGTGGCCATAACTGTACCTTGGTTGAAAACATCGATTTTATAAGTAACTGTTGAACCTGGATATAGAGGTCCCGTAGTTAGATTGGTTTTACGCAAAGCCAAGTCAAATACAGGAACAGGACTTACGTTTATAGCACTGATGTCAGAATCGTCTTCGTCTCCACCAGTTTTACCATTTCCTGAAATATTATCATCTTGGGCCGCACCGTCGTTGCCACTGTTAGCATCTGGTGTAGAGTCGACGTCAGTCAATAATTCTCCCAATGGACCTCTAGCTGAAGATATTTCGGCAGAGTTAGTAACTAAACCTGTGGCAGCCGGAGAAACATTAAAAGTAATACTTACGCTAGTAGTATCACCCGCAGTTAATAATGCTATTGGTGTCACCAATGTGGCTATAGAACCAGCAACTGTCCAATTCGGATCGGCCAAAGTAAGTCCGGCCGGAATGTAATCTGAAACCTGAATATTGGTGGCATTTACATTTCCTTGGTTAAATACGTCTATGTTGTAGGTTACTTGCCCGCCAGCTACAACACTTGTTGCTACAGAGGTTTTTCTTAGAGCAAGGTCAAATACAGGAGCCGGAGTGACTGTGATATTACCGATATCGGAGTTGTCATTATCACCACCCGTTTTACCGTTTTCATTAACAACATTATCTTTTGGCGTTCCGTTATTGTTTGGATTATTGTCTAAATCAGAGTCAACATCTGGTATGATTTCTCCCAAAGGTCCTCTTGCCGATGAAATTTCAGCCGAATTAGATAAAGCCCCAGTGTATGTTGGAGAAACATTAAATGTGATGGTTCTTGAAGTAGAAGCCCCCGCTGCCAATGAGGCAATCGGAGTTACCAAAGTGGCCACTCCGCCAGATTGTGTCCAATTGGCATCAGCCAAGGTTAAACCTGTTGGAATATAATCCGAAAGTTGGATGGCCGTAGCGGCCACATTTCCCTGATTGATAACATTAAGTGTATAGGTTATTTGACCACCCGCAACCACCGTTGTTACATTTGGTGTTTTGGTAAACGCCAAATCGAATATTGGCCCTTGAATCAAGATAATTGGGCAACAACCAGTGGCAGAACAAGTAGTAAGTGAGGTAGTGAAAGTATAACTACCAATACCACGAATGGTTAGGGAGTTATCAACGTTGACAGTCGCCTCAGGAGTAGTTGGCCCAATTGGCTGACTGTTTCTAAACCAAACAATCCCTGTTCCATAGGAAAAGGGAGCTGGTACTTCTACTGTATATTCATCACCTGCATACCACTCAATCGGAACCGAGAAACATGAGGTGGCTATGTCGTCTTCTGTTAAATCTGTATCCCCCGGCACTGAGTCTATGTCTGTATCGGGACTTGAGAGAACCTGTGCAATGTTAAAGAAAACACCTGGTGCGGTGGCCACCCCATTTATTTCTAATCTTACTGAGTCGCCTCCAGCCAGAGAAGGTACCGTCCATAAACCAACACCAGAAGTGCCATTGTAAGACCATGAACCGCTAGTCTGGGTAGTCGAAATCGAACCTAAACCAGTGATTGGAACTTTGTTTTCAACAACTATATTGGTGGCCGTAGTATTACCTTGGTTAACCAAATATACAGTATATTTAATAGCACCACCTGTAGAAGGCGTTGCATTGCTAACACTTTGTTTAACAGCCAAATCCACTTCAGCGGCACGAACAAAACTACTCAAAGAAGTCAGCAGAATTATTGCTGACAGGCCTATTTTGTATGTTCGGAATATGTCTTTGAACCTATAAAGCCACCTATCGTTCCTATCTAAATACAAATGAGAGCCCAAACTAATCCAGATCTCTAAGAAATTAGTAAATTTTGTTCGGGAGGAAAGCTGTTTCATAAACTGGTGAAAAATAAATTTGTAGATGTTTTTTCCTGTTAATACTAACATTAAGACATTGTTTATCATAAAGTTGTGTTTTTCAGTTTCGCCATCATTTTGGGTTTCGGTAAGAGGAATCAAGCTATTTGGGCAGTTTCCTTCATTGCCCATCTCGCTTTTCTGAGATGCACCTTTATATTCGGCCACATCAAGCGGCTGATTTTGGAGTGTACAAAATGATGACTTCATTGCGTATATTTTTTTCATTTCTGAAAAACTAAAATCCTTAAAATAAATAGTTTTAGAACCGACTAAAGCCAATATGCCCTACTCGCAACTATCATGTATCCAAAACTATGCCAATTAGAAAAAAAAATACACTTATTTGGTTTGGCAAAATTTCAAGAATGTAATACGCTGGTAATGTGTAACTTGCAGAAATGGATTTTTTTAATAAAATTACACCGCTTGATAATATTTTGGATAGGAAATATAAAAAAAATACAAGAAACATAGCAGCTAAAACTATGCCAAAAGAATCCAATAAAATTTATTAATCGATGCCAAATAGATTTGAATGTACTAAAAATGAGGTGGAGTTTTTTCCAAAAATTAGAAGTCTTTTCCAATGGAAATGTACAACTTAGGTTTTGAAAATGCTTTATCTTCCTTTCCTACGGCATAATCAGCTTTAACAAAGTGGAGTTTTTTCCAAAAATTAGAAGTCTTTTCCTATGGAAATGTACAACTTAGGTTTTGAAAATGCTTTATCTTCCTTTCCTACGGCATAATCAGCTTTGACAAAAAGGCCTAAAATAGTGGTTCTAAGACCTAATCCCGTACCCATCAAAAAAGGGTTTTTGAAGTTGGTTACTTCAGCAAAGAAAGGACTTATTCCGTCTGTACCAATAAGAATGGTGTTGAGGCTATTCTGTCTGCTGAAAGGCCCCTTATTACCATTCCAAGCTGTACCTATATCATAAAATGCAACCATCTGAAGGCTTCTTAGAAAGGTGCTAGACATGGAGCTTCTTGGGAAATATTCTGCCAAATATCCCCTTAGTTCAAAGTTGGTCAAGATGTAATTATTGCCAAATAATCGAGCAAAGTCAAAGCCGCGAAGTTGACCAGGAAAATTATAAAACAGGATATCTCTAAAGTCGCCAGCAGGTCCAGGTAATAGGCCTTGGGCATCATAAATAGAGCGATTTACGGTATTCTCCATCCCTCCTAGGTAAGAAAATTTGGGTGAATTGCCCATGCTCTTACCAAAGTTAAATCTCCCAGCTAAAACCAAACCTTTGACTAACTTCTGATAATGCCTAAGGTCGAGATTTAAGCTTTCAAAGTTCTGTTTGGTATCTTTAAAGCTGATGTTTTTCTCTACACCAAATTTCCCACGAGTACCGAGATCTACACCGCTGGAGTTGGCAAGAGTATTGTCAAAGACCAAATTCACACCAGCAGAAAGATAAAGATTATTGAGGTTTTCACGACCGGGAAGTTCATAATCAATGTCCGTGGCTTTTAAAAACGATGGCGTAAACTCAAATTTGAGATTTTCGGAAAAAGGATAAACTACACTAGCTGAGAACTTCTGCGATATAATTCGCCTTGACAACAAAATGGTTTTGTCTGCTTGCGGATAAATTTTTATAGGTCGGAACAAATAATTATTGTCCTCATCTATACCATCAAAATTGATAGAACGCTTCTCAAATTTAAAGATGTAATCTATTTTTTTAGCAAAATTGCCATAGGTAAGTGAGTAATCGTAGTTCTTAAAGAAAGGAGCCGACGGTCGGACGTATGTCTTTAATGTAAGTACATTGTTTTCTAGCAAATCATTAAACATTAACTTATATCCCACCCCAAATCTTCTCGCAGGGTCTATCAATATCCCCAAATCGTTACCTCCTGAAACCAACAAATTGTTGTAGGCCTTCACAGGACTAAGTTTAAACTCATCTGCTGATTTCTTTAAACCCTCTCTTTGTCCATTGCCTACAAGTATATTTGGAGAATCATCTGTTTTTTTCAAAAGCTTATACTGCTGAATATTGACCTCGTCAAAAACATAATTATCTGTGTCAATTTCTCCATTTTTGAGGTTCAAGAGCACATTTGGCGTGCTAGGCTGAGCTTCTTCCACTTTCACGACTTCCTTTTTCTGCTCTCTTTCTAAATTACCTTCCAAATAGAACGCCTGCCATTCTCTTTGAAACTTTGAAAAAGATAAGCCCAAAGTACTGGTTATGCTGGACTGCTCGTTTCTGATAATTCTGGTTAGATTAAGAATATTAGAAATGTTGTCCTTCCCGTACTTAATGGCAATATAATGCCATATCGACTGCCCAATTATTTCCGCATCTTTACCTCGCAATTGCGAAAGTTTCTGGTTTCTATTTTCGGCGATTACTTTCTTAAACTGTTCATATTTAACAGAATTATCAGCCTCAGCAATATATGCCGAGATACCACTTATGTACCAATCGGGAACCATAAGTAGCAATTGACTTTGAACCGCCTCTTTCAAACTACCACCATATAGCATGTCATAAACAAACAAATTGGCGATTTCTTTGATCAATTTATTATAAAAAAGGGAGTCGCTCTTTTGATAAGGAAGTTGAACACGGGCTTTGGAGAGATTTAAGATGCCGCCGTCTAAATCCAGTGGAGCAGTGTTACCTATGTTACTTTGTCTTTGATCCTCTGGTGAATTATAAATGAAGACTTTCATGACCGAAAAAGGTGTATAGCCCAAGGTTTCGGTTATTTTTTCAAATTCTTCTTCGGCTTTTTTTGCAGCTTTACGGGCCAAATCCTCACCACCTCGGTAGAAATTAAACTCGAAATTGTTGCTTTTAATGGTTTTCCAATCGAACCTTTTCTTCTGAATCTTACTTTTCCCAAATTCTTCTCCCGTAACGCCATAATATCGCTGCGAAAAAGCCACCGAACTTAGAAAAACAGATAATACCCCAGTAATAAGTAATGTTTTTATAGACTTCATTAGTTTAAGAAAAGGTCAAAAAATCGTACTAAACCAGTTAATAATTACGAATATAACGCATAATGCCTTTCAATGTTTGCTTCGGGATTAATATCTTTTTGTATAAAAATGAAATCTAAGAGCTGTTTTACAAAATATGGTGCCAAAGAAACCCCTTTTGTGCCTAGACCATTAAATACAAACATATTTTTGTGATGAGGGTGTTCGCCCACAATGGGACGTCGGTCTTTGGTTGAGGGCCTCACTCCTGCCTGTTGAGCCAAAATCTCAAATTCAATATTTAGTATTTTTCGTGCATTTGTCACTAGCTCGTCTCGACCCCGTTCAGTAGCTTCAAAGTCAAGCTCATGCCAACTATAGGTAGCTCCAATCCGTATTTTGTCGTTACCCAATGGCATTATCCATTTACCCTGGTTAACTATAGACTTTATTTTATAGTTATTTACTTTGGCCAAAACACTCTCTCCTTTTACAGGATTAAATGGTAGCCAATGAAAATACGGATTCTGGGTTGCATAAAAACCTTCACAAAAAATGATTTTCTCAGCAAAAATATCATTGTATCGGAAACCTGAATTGTCAAGCATCAAATCTTCATGAACGAATTTTGACTCTACAAAAGACTCTTTTTCCAAAAGCTTTTCTTTGATTTTGGCGAGCATTGCTGGTACATCTAACCAACCTGCCTTTTGGGTATACATGCCACCCAAGTTGACACTAAAATATGGAGAATAGTCCGTAGGGTTATCTTGAACCTCCAGATAATCCTGAAGTTGATGTTTTTCTATTTGATTTAGAAAATTTACCTTACTTTCTTGGTTTGCAAAAGGCCTAAACAAACCCGTTTGATGAAAAAAACTCGCTTTAAACTCCCTTTCTAAGCCTCGATAATAATCAAACAACAGGCCAAAAAGCTCATCGATTAACCAAGTTTTTGCCAAATACTTGCCTGTAACAGGGTTCACCATACCACCAGCAACCATACTCGAGGATTTCATGGTAGGATCCCCAAAAACCAATATATTCTGTCCTTTATTGAGCAATTCATTCGCCAACAAGGAACCCGCAAGTCCGTTTCCTACTATTATGAAGTCGTATTTTTTCAAGCCTTCCATTTTTTAAGCACCACCATGTCGGCCAAAAGAATAACCTGATCTACCTGCTCATCGAGCGTCATATAAGTGGTATCTATCACTACCGCATCATCGGCCTGTTTTAATGGACTTTCGGCACGCGTACTGTCAATAACATCTCGACCTTTGATATTTTCTAAGATCTCTTCAATATCTAGCACCTCGCCCTTTTCCATGAGTTCAATTTGGCGGCGTTGGGCTCGTACAAGTGGATCTGCAGTCATGAAAATCTTGAGTTCGGCTTCAGGAAAAACAACCGTACCTATATCTCTCCCGTCCATAACTAGGCCCTTTTTCTTGCCCATTTTTCGTTGCTGGTCTACCATGGCGTGCCTAACAGCTGCTATGGCACTCACCTCGCTCACTTTGTTGGCTACATATAATTTCCTTATTTCATCCTCCACATTTAGTCCATTGAGATAAGTCTGATTTTGTCCTGCAGAATTAATCCTAAACTCTATGCTAATGTTTTCCAAAGCCTTTTCCACCTCTTTTGGGTTGGAAAGTGACACATGATTTTGAAGGAAATAAAGTGTTACCGCCCTATACATTGCTCCTGTATCTATGTAACTGTAAGCCATGTTTGCGGCCGCCTTTTTGGCCGTGGAGCTTTTTCCGCAAGAGGAATGGCCATCTATAGCTATTATAATTTTTGACATAATTCTGTTCTTTTGAAAGCCACTTGTAAGATGTTTTTTAAAAATAAATGAAACTACCCAGTTCTGACAGAAAAAAATGCGATATTTAAGAAATTTCCTTTGAAATAAATTCTTTAATTTCTTCAAATGACTGAGCATCAAACCATTCAAAGGAGTCCTTGTTTTTAAACCAAGTCAACTGTCGTTTGGCATATCGTCTGGTATTGCGTTTTATGAGGTCCATCGTGGTCGGCAGGTCTTGTTCACCCTCCAAAAAACCAAAAACCTCTCTGTAGCCAACAGTTTGAAGGGCATTTTTGTCTTTAAATTCTCGCAAACCTTTTACTTCATCGAGCAATCCTTGCTCAAACATGGCCTCTACTCTTAAATTTATTCTTTGATACAATTCTTCCCTCGGTCGTTCTATACCAATCTTTACTATTTTATAAAAATGCTTCTTTTCTCCCTTTTTTTGAAATGATGAAAATGGTTTACTTGTACTTAAGCATACCTCCAAAGCCCTTACCAACCGCTGACTATTATGTATATCTATATTCTGATAAGCCACGGCATCTAAAGATTTGAGTTCGTTTTGCATGCTCTCTTTTTCCCCGTTTTCAAGTCTTTGCATAAGTTCGGCCCGCAACTCCAAGGGTGCTTCGGGCATATCATCCAGGCCATTAACTACTGCATCGACAAACAATCCCGAGCCACCAGTCATAATGACCACATTGTTTTGTTGAAAATAAGACTCTAAAAAAGCTTCAACATCTCTTTCAAAATCGCCAGCACTGTAAAGTACTTCCACACTGTGTGAATCTATAAAATGATGTTTCACATTTTGCATTTCTTCTAATGTAGGCTTGGCAGTGCCGATACTCAATTCCTTGTAAAACTGCCGCGAATCGCACGAAATTATATCACAGCTAAGCCACTGAGCCAGTTTTACGCACAAGTCCGTTTTGCCCACAGCGGTGGGACCAACTATAATTATTAACGTAGGTAACTGTTCTTCGATAAGGAATTCGATAAATTTTGAGCAAATTTATGATAATGTTCTTAATTTAGACTTTCAAATCACAAAATACAACATGGAATTTCTTTTATTCATCATCGCTTTGGCAGTTGGAAGCTTGGCCTCGTGGCAGGTGTTCAACTGGATGTACGGCAAAAAACTCAAAGACAATACAGAAAGTTTAAGGGTGGAATCCAACGTTTTGCTTGAAAGAATCGAGAAAGTATTCAAGGTGGTTTTGGCTGAAGGCTATTTTACCGAAATATACGACCACAACTCTAAAAAGGAATTTTGGGGATTGTTTAAGTCTAGTAACAAAGCCTTAGTAGTAGCGAAGGCCAAGGTTTCGGTAGGATATGATTTTAGCAAAATGAAGTTTAGCAGAGAGAATTCAGAACGTAAATTAATTATAGAAGAGTTTGCTCCAGCTGAAATACTTTCCGTTGATACCGACTACAAGTTTTACGATTTAAACCAAGGACTTTTGAGCAAATTCAACAACGATGATTACACCGCTATACTAGCTGAGGCAAAAAAAATGATGCAAGATAAAGCCCAAGAAAGTGACTTGCCGCTGATAGCCGCCAACCAAGTGAAAGTAATGATGAAACAATTAGCAGCCTCTATGAACTGGGAGTTGGAGATAAAAGAGGTTGGTGGCAAAAAGACAATCTTACTCGAAGACCATGAGATTCTACCTAAAGTACTCGAAAAAGCATCTTTTAAAGAAGTTTGATTAGACATTTAATTTTGGTAAATATTAAAGCAATGGCTTAACCTTTATGTGCTTTGGCCTAATTCTAATGAAGCAAATACATAGCTCAAATTAAAGATTATTCGGTCTAAAAGTCTTTTATCATTACCTTTGTGGCGAATAACCAAAAACATTTATGGCATTAATAGAAGAATTGGAGGAGCAAGGCAACGTATTGTTTAAATTTCGGAGCTATATTCCTATTTTCTTTTTGGCATCAGGCTTGGGCGTATATGCCTACAAAATATACGACATGAGCTACCCAGACCTTGGTTTTAATTACTGGCTAGTATGCTTAGCTGTAGGGCTATTGGGGCTTTTGGTTAGAATATACGCCGTAGGTCACACACCTGCAAACACCTCCGGTAGAAACACCGCCGAGGGACAAGTAGCAGCAGAACTTAATCAAACAGGTATTTATTCTTTAGTTAGACATCCCCTATACCTAGGTAATTTCTTGATGTGGTTGGGTGTGGCTATGTTAACAGCTGACTTGTGGTATTTGGTGGCATTTACTTTTACCTACTGGGTTTACTACGAACGCATTATGTTTGCCGAAGAAGCATTTTTAAGAAGAAAATTTGGTGAACCATATCTCAAATGGGCATCAGATAAACCTGCGTTTATACCAAAACTAAAGTCTCCGACTACTCCAAAATACCCTTTTTCGATTAAAAAAATATTGAAAAAAGAGAAAAACGGTGTTGCTGCTATGTTTGGTTTGTTTTATATCTTCGAAGTGGTGGGAGAATACATCAAATGGGGTGAATATACCTTTAAGCCAACTTTCTGGTTTTGGGGCTTTGCAGTCAGTACCATACTCTATTTAATTCTGAAAGTCATAAAACGTTCAACAAACATTCTTGAAGAAGAAGGCAGATGAAACCTAACTGGGATGGCATATTAACCAAGGCTTCCTATCTCTATTTGAGTCTTCCATTCCTGATATTTTGTCTTGCATGGCTGAATTTGCCTTCCGCAATAGCTTTTTCGAGTATTACGTTGGTTTCCATTTTTCTTTGTTTAAAAAACGTCCATTCTGATTTTTCAATCAATTATTTGTTAAGTAAAAACCCAAGAACGATTTGGGTCTCTTTGCTAATAATTCTTTTCATCATTTTTTTCTCAGGTATTGGGCACTATACGTATCAAAACAACGACCATCTGTACCGAGGAGCCCTCTTTGCCGATTTGGTAAAATACGACTGGCCTGTGATGTACAAAGTAAGTGGTTTCCCAGGGCATTTTCTTGAAGGAAAAACCACCATGATGACCTATTACCTTGGCTTTTATCTTCCCGCAGCCGCCCTTGGAAAAGCTTTTGGTTTAGAATTCGGTAGGTTTGCTTTGTTTTTCTGGACATTTATCGGGACAGTTTTAGTCGTTTTTCAAACTGGAAAATATCTCCGAAAATTCAATTACAAACTGCTTCTTTTGTTTTTCGGATGGGGCACGCTCTTTTTCATTGGGGCTTTGTACAAAAACTCCTTCTTAGATATCTATACCGAAACGGCCAATCCACTTTGGGCTGGTATGATTCTTTATGCTGATAGCAACTTGGGTCTTATCTACTGGACTTTCAATCAGTCACTTACAGCTTGGCTTATACTTCTCTTAATCTACAACAAAGGTCCAAAACAGAATACATTATTCCTTTACGCTCTTACATTTTTCCTTAGCCCATTTGCCTTTGTGGGCATGTTTCCATTTATAATTTTTAGTATATGGAAATACTACCAAGGTACACTTAAAGATGACTTATGGAAAAACGTAAAACATTATCTTAGCTTCCAAAATATCATTGGAGCAGCTCTGGTGGTGGGTCTAAACTTTATTTATATAGACTCGAACAAGGCCGGCAAGTTTTTCCAAGTGCTGCACCATCGACCAAAAATACTGATTGTATTTTATCTACTTTCTTGGGCAATTATTGCATTCTTGATCAGTTCAAAATTTAAGAAAAATGCACTTTTCTGGCTGGTGGTCATCGTGCTTATTCCACTACCTTTTTTTCAGCAAGGCTATGGCATTGATTTCCCCGGAAGGCTTTCTATACCGGCCTTGTTTTTTCTAATGTTGTTGGTTGGGCAGTTTTTGATAGAAGAAAAATCGGGTTGGAGAAAATGGGCTGTGCTCGCCTACATGTCTGTGAGTGCGGTCTGGCACATTGGTTTTGAAGTCGGCAAGCCCATCATTTGGACATCTGCCGAAAACATCAGCCACAAAACCGACTGGGACGATAAACTCATGACCTCCGAGAACCCTAAACTTCGAAAAGTTGGGAAAATACTTAAAGACATTGAAGGCAAAGATATCTTGATACAAGACCACAAAACGATCGTAAATCCCAACAATAATGTAATATGGAATTATATGGCAGATATTGAAGGTTCGAGGTTTTATCGTTGGTTTGCGAAAAAGAAATGAAGGTTTTGATGTAATGGAGAAGTTTGTGAGGAAACAAAATTGGGCGAGGACACAAACTTGGACAGCGTTAAGTTTGTGAGGACACAAACTTTGGCTAGGACACAAACTTTGGCGACGACATAAACTCTGGCAGTAAAAAAACCTCGCCTGATGAGTCAAACGAGGTTTTTGAAAATAATCATTTATAAAAACTCATTAATAAAGCCACCAAGGCAGCCTATGCATGGCCTCACTTTGTTTGATATAATCCACAATAATCTTATTATATCCATCTGTATTAATTTTCTTGCCTTTCACTTTTTTGGGCAATTTTGGATATTCCAAAGCGGGGTTAGTATCGACACTGACCGTAGAAATTACATAGGCACCGTCGTCCAATGTGACTTCCATAATAACTCCAGGTAAACCATAAAAGCGGTCAGGCCCGGAGGAAGTTACAAAATCAGTACAAAACCAAGCTTCTATTTTCTGATCTTTTAAAGCATCATAAGCTACTGCTTTCATACAAATATAGCCTGCTATGTCTTTTACATCATTCATGATTTTCCAATTGTACGGCTTCAAGCTATCTTCTACAATATAAGTTTTACCTAGAACATTCTGATAGTCAAAGTAAGTGCCTTTCTCAAAATCCCTTGTAAGGTAAAAATCATCATGCGTATAGGTAAATGTACCGTCTTCGGTAGTTTCCTGCTGATTTTCGAAGGTATAGAACGAATTCTTGTCTGTAAAATTCAGAGCATACTTGGTTTTCTGAGAAAACATATTCTTCCATGTCTCAGACTCTCTATCTTTTTCTTCTTTGGACATAAACTTGGCCTTGGCCAAAGTCTTACCAAGATCTCTTGAGGTTTCATAAATGATTCGTCCTGAGATCTTTTGACCTTGAACCAAAGCTGAAACAAACACTAAACATATTATTATTAAATTTCTCATTGTATTATTTGATATTAATCTTCCCATCTACTTTTTTTAACTCTAGCCGTTATGCCCTTCATGTTATAGGTATAAGTAACCATAAAATATCTCGAGAGCGTTTGCGAAACTGAACTACTTATCACATTCTGAAACGCATTCTGATTCACCCTGACATTACGTTTGAAGGCATCGTAAAGGCTCAGTCTAATTTCTGATTTCTTGTTTTTACCTACAACTTTGTATGCACTTAAATTTAGAATTGGCACATGTTGATTAAACCCTAATTTGTTGTTTTTGAAATGCGTATAATTAAAATCAGTTGTAAAGAAAATCAATTTAGGCAACTGCAAGACCGTATTTGATTGTACCGAATTGTTAAAAAACTTTTGATTTTGATTGGTTGAGATCGAGTAGCTCGCGTTATTTATACCCGCGTTAGCCGAAATAAACCATGAGAACCAGTCTATCGGTGTAAGGTCTAGCCTAGTTCCGAGATAGAAATTCTCTCCTTTATTTTCGTTCAACTCGTTATTGATGTACATGAGATTTTTGGAAATTCCGGTACTGGCGTTCAAAGCCATGGCCACTTTGGTTTTCTTTATCGGAAATCCAAAATAAGTGTACACATTAAAATTATCACCTCCCGAAATATTCTCAGGAGTGTAAACAGTAGACAAATCACTATTAACTTGCTGATTAAGAATAACTTGATTTTTGTATCTGGTATAACTCACACCCGCGTTTAAATTGATGAAAGATACCGGATTGAACATATAATAGTACAAATTGGAATTGTAAGTGGTAGTTGGAAGTAGATTCGGGTTACCTTTTCTCACAAACATCGGATTGGAATTGTCAATGAACGGCTGCAAGTCTCTAATCCTTGGAGCATTGAGACCCACGTTATAGTCAAAATTCAAATATCTACTGTTCTTTAGGTCGTAGTTAATGGAGACATTTGGCAAAATAGCCCTGTAAGTATTCTTTATGTTTCCGATTTCTGACTGACCTTGGTTATTAAAAAATTTGCCTCTTATATCAAATTTTTGGGCGGCTATTCCTCCTGAAATATTAAGCCCCTTGGCATTGAAACGCAAAGCAGTACCCACTCTGTTAAACAAAATGTTATTATCAAAATATCTACTCAATGAATCTACCCTTGGCTTGCTATCAGCAAAAAGATTAAATACATCTCGGTCAACATTCTGGCTTAGATTGCTGAAGTTATAAAAAGTCTCCAAAACAACTTTTTTGCTCAAGGGCTCCATGTACAATAAACTACTTTTTATCTCATCTGAACCTGACAGTCCTAAAACATTCTGATTCAAATTTCTGATATTGGAACCTAGCGGGAATTTTTCGCCAACTACTGAATACTCATTAAAAATAGAAGTTTGGTTGGCATTTTGGTCACTGTTATTCTTATTGTAGGTTCCTGAAATGGCAAAATTCCTGCCTTTTTTCATGAATTTGTGTCGGTAAATGGCCGAACTGGACAAAACAAAACTGGTGGCATCATAAGAATTACTAGAGGCCTGATTTCTAAATCTCTCATTACTTGTATTTAAAAAGTCGATACCATTTACAGAAGACTGCGTTCTATTGCCAGCCCTTCCATTTACGTTTAACACGAATGTATTCAAGGAGTCTATTTCCTTCTCAAATCTCAGGCTCATTCTATGATTTTGGGAGTAATTTCTATTGAAACTAGTATCTGCCCTAAAATAACTCGACGTTGGTAAAAAATACTGTGAGTTAGTGAGTTGGTCAAGGGTTTGGTCGGTTTGGTTGAAGAAATAATTAGAACTTACCTTGGTTTTCTTGGTGTCATAGTTATAGTTCAAACCACCCGCATAGTTCTTTGAAAATCCCTGCCCAGGACCCCAAGTCTGTGGTATTTCCAGATTATCATCATTGTCGTCGTCACCACCAAAATAGAAAAACCGCATGCCTCCTTGCGAAAATCCAAAGTCGGCGTTATCGTTCCAGTTATAGGATTGACTTCCTTTAAAGTCTTGATAATCATTATTAGAAAGACCTGTTTGGTTGATATTGTTACCAAAACCCACTACTGCAAACTGATTTTTACTATCAAATTTATTATAATTGGCCTTGCCCATTACACGTTGGTCAGAGCCTGCCCCAGCTGTGGCCTTGCCAAATCCTCCCTTTTTAAATTCGTCCTTCAGTTCTAGGTTGACCGTCTTTTCTCTTTTCCCGTCTTCCACACCCGTCAACTTTGCCGACTCAGATTTATCATTAAAGACTTGGACTTTGTTGATTGCCTCAGCTGGAAGGTTTTTCGTGGCCAACTTCGGATCATCCCCAAAGAAGCGTTTGCCATCTACAGTCACTCTTTTGACCTCTTCTCCCTGAGCTTTAATATTACCTTCAGCGTCTATTTGTACACCAGGAAGTTTCCTGAGCAAATCTTCCACCGAAGAGCCTGGCGGTACTTTAAATTTGCTGGCATCGTACTCTATGGTGTCGCCTTTGAAACTCATCGGAGCCTTCGCCGTCCGAACAACTACTTCAAAAAGTTCTTTTTGAATAGGTTTCAAAACCAGCTGCCCGAGGTCTTTTTGTAAGGTTGCTGGGTCAAACTTGATCAAATCTTGTAAAGGAACATAACCTACAAAGGTAGCTTTGAGTAGATAATCTTGCTTTTTGAGGTTTTTAAAAAGGAAATTACCATCTGTATCGGCCCGAACGAAAGTTATCATGGACGAGTCCAAGGGAGAAAGTAGTAAAACCGTTGTGAAGGAGAGCGGAGCCTTTTCAGAATCAATCAATGAACCTTTGATGCTGTAGTTCTGTGCGTAGGTCAATGTGGCCATGTATAGTGCGGCCACAAGGAGTAATAGTTTTTTCATTTTTCGAATTAGTTTCTAATGGTTTGCAAATTGTAACGGGTTTCTTTCTCAAAAAAATGTAACGTGTGGATTTTACATTATTTAACAATTGTTTGCTTAACAAAAGTTAAAAAACATGCAGAATGCCATGAAAAGAACTGTGTCACAAAACTAAAACATTAGTTTTTATAAATTATTGTAGATATCCGAAAATTTTTTCAAATCCTCTTCTGTATCAATGTCGCTGAGAACTGGCAGAAAGTTGCAAGTGTAAGAATATGAATTAATTGTCTCCAAACCCTCGTTTGCCACATGTTCATGGCTCCATGTTTTATTCAAGAAAACATCTTGTAGAAAATTTGCTGAGTGAATTTTTTCAAAATTAAAACCAATGGCGTAATAACCACCATCATGGGATGGCCCGAGGACAGTTTCAGCGTTTTCCAAAAGTTCATAACCATCTTGAAGAATTTCGGTGGAAACTTCATAAATATCGCTTCCGACAATAAGTGCCTTGGTGTAACCTAAATCTCTGGCCTCCTCAAATGCTGAAAGCATCCTTTGACCTAAATCTGGAGATGGACTCTGAACAAACTTATTGAAGACCTCATTTTCCCAAATGTCATTTTTATCTACGTACGTGGAATAAAACAAAAGTTTATCCGCTTTCACATTCAGAGATTTGTCATGAATATTAACAAGCAGTTTTTTAAAAACCTTTAGTGCTTTTTCATCCCCAATGGTGGCTGCCAATCGGGTTTTTACTTTACCAAGTTCAGGGTTTTTTATGAATATGAGGAGAGCTGATTTCAATCTTGATAGAGGATTTTTGATAGCCTATTTTCTATTTCTGCTGAAATAATATTTCCAATTTCTGCTTTATCATATAATGCAACTAGATAAACCTTACCCAATATGACTTTAACACAAGTAATTATTCTCGCACCACCACTTTTCCCTCTATTTTTACTCGAAATTCTTATTCTTATTTTGAAGTAATCTTTACCTAAACTTATACCTTGATGCGGATTCAATTCTAAAGAGTGGAATAATTTAAGCAGATCACTTTTGAGGGAAGGATATTTCTTTGAAAGCTTTTTAAATTCTTTCTCGAATTCGGGTATAGCTTCTAACTCAAACTTCATTTAGTAAATCAAATGCATTTTTGAATACCTTTTTCTCTTTAATTCCTTTCTCAAGATCCAATATTCTTGACTCTAAGGAAGTAAGAAATTCATTCTTTTTTCTAATTTTTGAATCAAGTTCGATCACCTCCGATTTAATCTTCATTTTCTTAAGAACTTCCCTTAACAATTCCATTTCATCTTTGGATTTCGGGCGAATTAATAATGACTCCATACAGTAAAGGTCTAGATTATTAAACATTTGATAAACCAAGATTACAATTGGTTACAAATTTCAACAAATATAGAAGTATAAACGGATTTTAGGAAATAAAAGATTTTTGCTACATTTATTTTACATTTCTGGTGGTAACTTTTCTTTTTTAGTGAAGTTCATACTTTTTCTTGGAAATTGAAAAAAAAAATAGATTTACAAATCCGCTAATTTCTATTAAAACACCTCAAACTGCCGCAAAATGTCGAGATTAAAACAGCATACCAAAAACCTAAAACTTGTCACCATTTTTTTGTTGTTTTTTACTCAACTAGTTTTTGGACAAAAATCCATCAAAGGCAAAATTATAGACCATCAAACCAAAGAACCACTGGCCTACGGAACAGTAATTATAAACAATACAACGAAAGCAACTACTTCTGATGATTACATTTTTCAAGAGAAACTGAAGAAGGAGTTTACATCGACACGGGAAAGAAATAACCAATTTATAATCCGAAACGAATCTATTTCCTCTCATTTAAATCAAAGCTACTATTACCCAGAAGAAACTATTTGGTTCAGCTTGAAAATCAATAAGATATCTCCAGAATCCGTATCTAGCAAGGTTGTTTATATAGACATTTTCTCAGAAGAAAAACGAAATATTTTTTCAGGTTCCTATCTTTTTGAAAATGGCAGAAGTTCGGGCTCATGGAAAGTACCTCAAAACCTTGCAGAGGGTAAATATGTGCTTAGAGCTTATACCAATTGGATGCGTAATTTTGATGATTCAACTTTCAGTTATACTGAATTTAAAATACTTCCGCTGGATAAGGTTCCCAACGTTAACATTGCTTCCACATATTTTGAGAACAAATATTTGAAGGTTGAAAAATCGAAATTTGGTAAAACCGACACAATACACTTCGAAATAAAGGAATGCATGAATTGCATTTTTTCAACAACTGTAACAAAAGCAAATTTTTTAAATCCACAACTTGAAAATCTACATAAAAACAAGCAACTAACTAAAATCGTAGATTCACTTCCTTCATATCCCATGGAAGATGAAGGAAGACTAATTTATGGCAATTTGGCAAATAATATTAAAGGCTCAGTATGGTTTTTAAATAATAATTTGAGTGATTTCAAAGTTGTTGAAACTAATGATAGTGGAAAATTCAACCTTATACTTCCTAATACATACGACAGTACGGTGTTTTATTTGAAAGCCTATAACGAGAAAAATAAAATCGTAAAAAACATCACCTTGGCTGAAAAACCGACCGTACATTTAAAGTATAAATTCTCAAGTGAAAACAACATTGACCAAATAGTGGAAAGTCCAGTCTTCAATAAAGTATACAATTTTGAAAATATGGATCAGCTGGTAACTTTAGATGAAGTTGTAGTTAAAGCAAAAAAACTCGAAAATAAATTATTAGCGAAAGACCGAAAACTTTTTGGGCGACCACCATCACAAAGTTTCGCATCGAAAGACCTTAAAAAGTCAACTGGACCAAATATCCTCTATTCTTTAAATTCTCTGGTACCTGGAATAAGAATAGTTCATGATGTAGAAAGGCACACTACAAACCTGATGTTGCTTAACAAACCTGTGGGTGTGAGTATTATATACGATGGAATGGAGGTCACTCCTGAAACTATTGGGCATCTTTCGGCTGACATGATTGGGGTGCTTGATTTTTATAGAAGTTTTCCACCATTAATTGTTATCTATTCTAAATCCTATCTCAATATTGAAGTAGAACAAAGAAAAACGAGGGACAAAAACGAAGCTAAACTGTTTATTACAAAAGGTATCAATTCTACCAAAAACTTCTATTTGCCCTCAAAAATTAAAGATAGAGAACGATTAGATTTATTCGAAAACAGAAATACCATCTACTGGAATTCGAATATTGAAACTGGCGAGACTGGGAAAGCCCATGTTTCATTTGAAGTCTTGGCTATGCCTGGAGAATATGTGATTGAGCTGGCCGGAAAAGATGATAATGGAAAAGTGATTTCGGAGAGAAAAGTGATTGAAATAAGGTAAATTTTAAACCAAAAAAACCACTAAACCACGAGCTCCATGGGCACCGAGTACTAATGATTGTTCAATGTCCGCAGTTTTGGAAGGACCAGCCAAAAATACACCAAAGCCATAATCTGACATACCTATTTGCTCATAAGCCTGATGCATGGTGGGCAGAATGGCGGATTTTTCGATAATGATTGCCAAATATTGTGTAATAAATGGAGCTACCCGTTGTCCCATTTCCAACTCTGTCAGCCAAATTGCCCCGTTTTCGGCCACAGCAAATTGACCTTTTATAATTAAAAAGTCAGCATCCTTTAATTTATGTGGGTCAGCTATTTGCCAGTCTTTATTTTCCGAAAATTCTGGCAATGTAGAGATAACTCTAGCGTTGATAGGATAATTGGAGATAATATATTTTTTAATTTCTTCAAAATTCGAAACTTGCAAAACCTTCCCTCCTATGCCTTCCAAAATTTCGGTGAATTTTTGCACCAAATCATACTGTTCAGTACCCAAAACCGACAAATCCGGCAAAGGCAACAAATCTGGTTGATTCTGTTTTATTTTAGAAAGTATCTCGTTTCTACTGCTCATATTAAATTCAACCTCACCCCTAAATCACCTCTCCAAAGGAAGAGGGAACTTTCGTGAGTTTTTTTATTTTTTCCTATTCTTTTTATACCAATCTCTAAAGCTTTCTTCCGGTGGCTCGGGCATTTCACGCTGCTTGTACCATGGATTCATGTTGTTGTTTACCAAAAATGGCAATTTATCCATCAACATTCTTCCTACTTTTCCTGAAAATTTAAATATGCCCGGATTTGATAAAACTGTTGACATGCCTTTCATGGCCAAGGTTTTAGATGCAGGTGCATAACCCTCTTGCACTAAAACTTGTCGCCATTTGTACAATTGTTGATGGATATCGATTTTAACTGGACAAACATTGCTACACGAACCACAAAGTGTGCTCGCAAATGGCAAATCGGCGTTGGCTCGCATGTCTAAATTTGGAGCCAAAATAGAGCCAATAGGCCCTGCAACAGCATTGTGATAGCTATGTCCTCCACTTCTACGATAAACCGGACAAGTATTGAAACATGCCGCACATCTTATACACTTCAAAGAATTTCGAAAATCTTCACGACCCAATTGTGTTGAGCGACCATTGTCCACAATCACGATATGCATCTGTTGGCCTTCACGTGGCTTTTTAAAATGACTCGAATAAGTGGTTATTGGTTGGCCAGTAGCACTTCTAGCCAAAAGCCTCAAGAACACGCCAAGGTGTTTTTTTTGCGGAATAATCTTTTCAAATCCCATACTGGCTATATGAATATCAGCCAAATGAGCTCCCATGTCTGCATTGCCTTCGTTGGTGCAAACCACGAATTCTCCTGTTTCAGCAACGGCAAAATTTACTCCTGTCAGGGCAATCGGTCGGGTTAGAAACTTATCTCTCAGGTGCTGACGAGCAGCTTCTGTTAGATATTGAGGGTCTTTGTTTCCTTTTTCAGTGCCTAGATGTTTGTGAAACAATTCTCCGATTTCTTCTTTTTTCCAGTGAATACAAGGCATCACAATATGTGAAGGTGGCTCTTCTGCCAATTGGACAATTCGCTCTCCTAAGTCTGTATCTATAACTTCAATGCCTTTTTCTGCCAAAAATTCGTTCATATGGCATTCCTCTGTCAGCATTGATTTGGATTTTACCATGCCTTTGAAAGTATCAACAGGAATCTCACCTTTGTAATATTCAGAAATGATACCGTAAACTATCTCATTATGTTCCTTGGCATCTGCAGCCCAGTGTATTTTTATACCGTTCTTTATGGCGTTCTCTTCAAATTGCAACAAATAATCGTGCATGTTTGAAAGAACATTGTTTTTTATGGAAGAAGCAGTTTCACGCAAAAGTTCCCAATCCTTAATCTGAAAAGCGGCTTTATCACGTTTTTGGCGAACGAAATATAGGGTTTCATCGTGCCAAGTGGTGCGATCAAAGTCTTTGTTGAATATTTCAGCCGCTTCGCTATGGGTTTTCATTAGATTGCTTGATTAAGAATTTCTGCAATATGCATAACCTTGATGCTGTGTTTTTCTCTACGAATAATTCCTTCCATGTGCATCAAGCAAGAGGTATCTCCACCTGTTAATACTTCTGTTCCATTTTTAAGATGATCCGCCAATCGATCTTGTCCCATTCTGACCGAAACAGCTTCTTCGGCTACACAAAACGTACCTCCGAAGCCACAGCACTCGTCTTTTCTATCCAAAGTAACTAACTCCAAGCCCTTAAGGTTTTTGAGCAATTGCTCTGGTTTCGAGAAAAACGGGGCATTGAGTTCGGACATTTGGCTGAGTTTGAGTCCACGCTGCCCGTGGCAACTTTGATGCAGCCCAACTTTATGCTTAAACTCGCCTTCAAGGCTTTCAACTTTTAAAATATCTGTTATAAATTCTATCAATTCATAAATTTTACCCTTCAAAGGAATATGTTCTTTCACATGTAAAGTACAACTACCAGAAGGAGAAACTACAAAATCATAATCATCAAAATTGTCCTGAAATAGTTTGGTGCAATCGCCGGTAATATGCTCATAGCCTGAGTTGGCCATAGGTTGTCCACAGCAGGTTTGATTTTGCGGAAATACAACTTCGCAGCCCAACTTTTCGAGCAATTGCAAAGTTGCGATACCAACCTTCGGGTAGAATTGATCAATATAACAGGGGATGAATAGGGCTACTTTCATTTGGAATATGTTGAAGATAAGGAGCCAAAATATTTAATTATTTCATTGAAGTTAGGATTGTCTGTTTTAATTATGAGTGAGCTGTAAATTTTATTTTTCTCAAGATCAATAATTTCAGCATCGACTTTAAAAAAATCGTCTCCCTTAAATAATTCTACCCAACTATCAAATTTCCTCTTTCGTGCTGATTGTCTTGAATCTGAAGAGTCAATTATATATACAACCGTACCTAATCCGTTTGATTTAAAAAAATCTTTAAAAATAGCAGCTACTGTACTAGGAATCACGCTATCCAAAATAACTTTTGAGTTCCCTTGGGGATAGACTAAATCAACAACAAACTCGAAAGAATTTGGACTGATTGTTTTAATAGGCGAAAATAAATAACTGGACTCTTTAAATTTTATCTGATAAAAATAACCATTTTTAGTTTCGAAGAAATATGATTTATCATTCCCATCTTGAAATTCAAAATCATAGTAGTTTTTAATTGAGCTATCATCTAGCATTCTTTTTCTCCCTTAATCTTTTCACTATTGTCTGAAACTCATCAGTTCTGGCAAACTCCCTCATTTCAGCCTGAGTTTGCTTCTTACTTTCAAGCAATTTCTTTGCTAAGTCTATAGCTTGAGGGCTACTTGGCCCCTTACTTTTTATTGTTAGCGTAATCATAATGCATTTTTTTAATTCAAATATACAAACAAAAATTATCACAATCCAGTTGCAACCGTTTTCAAACCACGTTCACCTATTAAAACATTACGAACTTTCAGGTCACGGAAAATACCAATGGGTGAAAGAGCCGCACCAGCTCTCAATCTTGCCTCGGCTACAATTGGTCTCACATCAGTGCGATAGGCTGCTTGAATAATTTCTTGGGCTTTTACTACGTCATTGCTTTCACGTGCGTCCTCTAATGCTTTTGAATCAACCAAAAGCGATTGAGCATAAGCTACCATAATGGCTTCTACTGACTGTAATAAATCCTCTAAAGGATCTTTGATATTATGAGATGCATCAATCATCCAACCAAATCCAGAGCCCAATTCAAATGGAGCGTTATTTGGCTGAGTTCCGTGCGTCAATTCATTGAAAATCAAAAATAACTGATAAGGATTGATACTTCCAACTGTCAGGTCGTCGTCGCCATATTTCGAATCATTGAAATGAAAACCACCCAATTTACCTTCCATCATCAATAGACTTACTATTTGCTCAATGTTGGCGTTTGGCAAATGATGACCCAAATCCACCAACGTGAATGCCTTTTCTCCCAATTTTGATGCATACAAATGTGATTGTCCCCAATCGCCCACAGTCATAGAATAAAAGTTCGGCTCAAAGGCTTTGTATTCGACAAACAACTTCCAATCTGAAGGAAGGGCAGCATATATTTCTTGTAAACTCTCCAATGTATTCTCAAAAGCCTTTCTAAAATTCAACTGGCCAGGAAAACATGAACCGTCTGATAACCAAACTGTTAGAGATTTAGAACCTAAATCTATGCCATGTTTTATAACTTCGATGTTATGGTCTATTGCTTGCTTGCGTATGGCTTTGTTGACATTTTGCAAAGAACCAAATTTGTAGGTCAAAGCTTGATCTGGCTGGTCTTGAAAAGTGTTAGAGTTTACAGCATCAAAAGCCAATCCATGCTGAGCTGCTAGGGTCTGTATTTCCTTAGGAGATGTAGGAATATCCCAAGGAATGTGTAAAGAAATAGCACCAGAAGTTTTGTTTAACTTATGCAAAAGTCCTACGTCTTCAATTTTTTCTTCAAGGCTCCTTGGCTCTCCTCCACCAGGAAAACGTCCGAAACGTGTTCCACCAGTTCCTAATGCCCAAGATGGAATGGCAACTTGGAAGTCTATTAATCGTTGAATTATTTTTTCAACACCTTCTGTTTCGTTTTTTGCGAAATCAAAGAGTGTTTTGTGTTTCGCCATTTGTTTGGCGTTATGGTCATCTATTATATTTTGAGAAATTATCATCTTTTGTTGTTTTATAGAACACGGATCAACACAGATTGGACACGGATTCTTTTTTAAATTGAATTACTAAATTTCTAAATGGGTATGTACTTCAAATGGTTATCGTAAACTTTTCTTTTGAATTCTGCTTTTTTTCCAAAATTAAATAGTAATCCTACTTCAATACTTGTTCCTCTTAAATAATTAAGCAATTGAGCCTCATTCTCTTCAAGTAAACATTCAGCTGCTTTTAATTCAATTATTACCAAATTTTCAACAATTAAATCAGCAAAATATTCACCAACTTTATACCCTCGAAACCAAACATCTATTTTTTTTTGAGCTTCTATTTCCAAACCTTCCTCTCTTAATGCCAAAAACATTGCATTTTGATAAACCTTTTCTAAAAAGCCGTACCCAAGTTCATTATAAACCTGATAATAAACTTTAATAATTCTTTGGGTTAATACATCATGCTTCATTATTTCGAATAGTTCTTTTGGGCAATGAATAACACAATAGATCAAGAAAAATTTTAAAAAAATCCGTCCGGGCCGCCGGTGCGGTCCCATCAGTGTTAATCCGTGTTCCATAAAAATCACCTATAAAAGCCCATGGCTACACCACCATCCACATTAATAGCGTTTCCAGTTGACTTATTTAGCAATCCACCTACAAATGCGAAACATGCATTAGCAATATCATCTGGTAAAATAATTTCATTCAATAGTGTCCTTTTTGCATAATATGCTGGCAGTTCCTCTACGGTAATTCCGTAGGCTTTGGCACGGCCTTCGGCCCATCCTCCTGCCCAAATGTTTGAGTCGGAGATAACAGCATCTGGATTTACAGTATTTACTCTGATCTTATCGGCTCCCAATTCTGCAGCCATTAATCTGGTCATGTGAGCTTGAGCAGCTTTTGCAGATCCATACCCAGGATTGTTAGGCCCGGCCACTACGGCATTTTTGGAAACTATATTTACGATATCTCCTCCAATACCTTGTTTACGCATGATAGCTACCCCTGCTTGTGATACTATAAACTGACCTTTTACCAAAATATCATACAGTCTATCCCACTCTTCAAGACTGTGCTCTGCAATAGATTTTGAGATACTAATTCCTGCGTTGTTTACCACAATATCAACACCTCCGAAAGCTAAGGCTGTATTTTCGAATGCCGCAAAAGCCGAATCTTTATCAGTAACATTTAACAAAGTAGAGGCCACAGCATCTCTGCCGAAAAGTTTCAGAAATTCTTCGGTTGCCGAGTCCAGTCTCTCTTGGTTGATATCGTTCAAAATCACACAAGCACCTTCTTCAGCAAATTTCCTTGCAATTGCCTTTCCAATCCCACCAGCACTTCCGGTAATCAAGGCAATTCTTCCTGAAAGAGCCTTTGGCTTAGGCATTCTTTGTAGTTTTGCTTCCTCTAATAACCAATACTCTATGTCAAAGGCCTCCTGATGTGGTAATGCAGTATATTCGGAAACTGCCTCAGCACCCTTCATTACATTTATGGCATTGGTATAATATTCCGATGCTAAACGGGCCATGGTTTTATCTTTCGCAAATGTAAACATACCAACTCCTGGGTAAAGTATTACCACAGGATTAGGATCACGCATGGCTGGCGAATTTGGATGTTTGCAGGCATAATAGTAGGCTTTGTAACCCGTTCTGTATTCTTCGAAAACTGAAGTTAAGTATTCTTTATTTTCAATTTTTGCAGGGTCTAAAACCAAAGGAGCGATTTTAGTACGTAAAAAGTGGTCAGGACAAGAAGTCCCTAATGGAGCCAATTTTGCCAAATCATTCGAATTTATAAATTCCAAAACTCGGCTATCATCAGTGAAATGGCCCACCATTTTACGCTCAGAAGAGCAATATCCTCTTAGCGTTGGAGCTAATGCTGCTGCTTTAGCTTTTCTATCTGCATCTGCTAAACTTTCTATTTTTTGTCCTCCAAAAACTGGTCTAGTTTTACCAAAATTATCCTCTAAATATTGAGCACATTTTTCTATAACTTCTAAAGTGTTGATATAGCTAGAATATGCAGTATCTCCCCAAGTGAATAATCCATGAGAGCCCAACATAATTCCTTTTAGCGTGATGCCTTTGGCTGCTGCTTCGTTCAGGCAAGCTCTGAGTTTTAATCCCAAGTCAAATCCTGGCCTTTGCCAGCCCACCCAACCAATTTCTCCATTGAATAATTCTTCAGTTATTTTTTTACCATCCTTAGCAGCGGCAATCGCTATGGCAGCATCAGGGTGTAAGTGATCAATATGTTTAAATGGCAAAAATCCATGTAATGGTGTGTCAATGGAAGGAGCTTTGGAGGCCAAATCAAAAATGCAGTGATTGAAAAGTTCTACCATTTCGTCTTCATGCTCAATACCTCTATATACGTTCTCAAGGTTCAATAACCTTTCCATATAAAGTGCCGCACAGCCTGACTTTTTCAAGGTACCGATGTCACCACCCGAACCTTTGATCCACATTACCTGTGTTTCTTTGCCCGTTAAGGGATCTTTGTCTGATATTTTAACCGAGGTGTTACCACCTCCATAGTTTGTTAATCTTAGATCGGCCCCAAGGAGATTGGAGCGGTATATAAATAACGCAACTTCATCGCCAGCCATTTCAGCAGCTTTGGCCTCGTCCCATAGATAATTTGCGTGTTTGAAACTGTCTTTATTAAACGACATACTAAAATGTATTTTTTTTAAAATCTACTACAAAAAAATGGTTTAGGATTTATTAAACTGTCCTTTACTGTACTGAGGAATACCTACTCTGTCCAAGAATTTTGACCTTTTAGAGGCATGCAACCGATATATTCGCCAGGCACAGGGTCATAAACCAAGACATTTCTCCCGATTTCTTCGGAGGTAAAAAAACCGAACAATGTTAAACCTTTGATAGTCTTGAAAAAGGTGGCTTCTGGCACATCTTTTTCCAAGGCAATTCCCCACATCGTGAGCCCGGAACGAGGTTTTTCTTTATCTAATTTTTCGAGAAATTCTTGCCGTTGGCTTGGTTTCAAAGAAATAAAATCAGTGTTGTATTTTGCCTTTACCTCCTCTTCAAATGAATCTATTCCTGCTATCAATTTTTTCTGCGAGGCCTCATCCATGGTTTCCTTTACCATTTTATCAATAAACTGTGGCACAGCCATTTCTTTAGCACCGGGAGTTTTGGTTTTCGGCAGAATCGTTTCTGCTATTTCTGCTATTAAAGCCGCTTGATTATTCGTAAAAAAAACCGGTTTCCAATCTAACTTGGCTTGCTTTTGACACGAAAGGAGCATTTCGGACATGGAAATTCCCGTTAGGGTTAAGCCGAATGCCGCTGCAGTATTTTTTAGGTAATCTCTTCTGTTCATTTTATTGTTTCTTATTGTTACTGAGATACAAGGCATTGTATCCATCTATGCTTGAGACGCAATGCATTTACTCTGGCTTGAGACGCAATGCATTTACTCTGGCTTGAGACGCAATGCATTTACTCCGGCTTGAGACGCAATGCATTTACTCTGGCTTGAGACGCAATGCATTTACTCTGGCTTGAGACGCAATGCATTGCGTCTTTACCTCGGATTGAGATGCGATGCATTGTATCCATCTATGCTTGAGATGCAGTGCGTTGCGTCCACCTAGGATTGAGATGCTATGCATTGCGTCCACCTAGGATTGAGACGCAATGCATTGCGTCTTTACCTGTACCGACTCATAGATTATGCTTATTGAGTTCGTCTACAGCATAGTTCGCTGCTCGTGCTGTGAGAGCCATGTAGGTGATCGATGGATTCACGCAGTTTGAGCTCGTCATGCACGCACCGTCTGTGATAAACACATTTTTGACAGCATGCACCTGATTGTTTCCATTCAATACCGAAGTTTTCGGATCTTTACCCATTCTAGCGGTTCCCATTTCATGCACACCTACACCCATTCCCCCAGAATTATCAAAAGATTTTATATTCTTAAATCCTGAGACTTCTAACATTTCTACGGCATCTGCTTTGATTTGCTTACGCATTTCGAGTTCATTTTTCATAAAACCAGCATCAAAAACTATCTGAGGCATACCCCATTTGTCTGTTTTCGTAAAATCTAAGTGCATTTTATTCTCATGATAGGGTAAAACCTCTCCAAATCCCATCAATGACATACTCCAGCCACCCGGTTTATAAAGGGATTCCTTAAAATCTGCACCTATGCCTATTTCATCTCCACCTCTACCCCAATTGCTTCTAGCTGATGCTCCTTGATAATCAAAACCTCTCAAGAAGTTTTTGTTCTGCGTTTGTGCATCAATGTTGACATATTTGGGAATAAAAATACCTACCGGCTTTCTGCCTTTATAATAGTCTTCTTCCATGCCATCAAAATCACCCATAGCTCCCACATGATAGTGATGGTCCATGATGTTATGACCCAATTCACCAGAATCATTACCCATGCCATTTGGAAAACGCTCTGATTTCGAATTCATCAAAATCTGAGCCGTTGACATGGCTGAGGCGTTTAAGAAAATGATTTTTGCTTTGAAGGTATGCTCTTCCATAGTTTCGGCGTCTATCACCACTACACCAGTTGCTTTTTGAGTTTGATTATCAAATAGCACTTCTTTTACCACTGAATGAGGGCGAATGACAAAATTACCCGTATTGTTAGCAGCAGGTAAAGTGGATGAATTGGCACTAAAATAAGCTCCAAAAGGACAACCTCTTGAGCAGCGATTTCTGTTCTGACATTTTCCTCGGCCCAGCTTTAGCTGTTCTTCGGTAGGTTCTGTTAAGTGGGCCACACGACCAGAGGTGACGTACCTGCCTTTGAATTTGCTTTGAATTTGAGACTTAAAATGATCCTCTAAACAATTCAACGGAAAGGGCGGCTGAAACTCACCGTCTGGAAAATGGCTAAGACCCAATTTCTCACCACTGATACCAACGAATTTTTCAACATAGCTATACCATGGAGCTATGTCTTTGTAACGAATAGGCCAATCTATGGCTATGCCTTCACGGGCATTGGCTTCAAAGTCGTGCTCGCTCCAACGGTAAGTGTGTTTACCCCAAAGCAGACTCCTTCCACCTGTGTGATGTCCGCGAATCCAATCAAACGGCTGAATTTCCTGATAAGGATTATCTATGTCATTGGTCCAGAAATGTTTGGTATCTTCACCTACAAACCCACTTCTGATCTGAATATGATGCTTTTTTCTATCCTCAGCAGTAAGTGCTCCTCTGTGCTCCTTGTCCCATGGGTCTTGATTCATGGTCGGATAGTCTTCCAAATGGTTGACCATTCGTCCTTTCTCTAAAACTAGCGTCTTCAGACCCTTCTCCGAAAGTTCTTTGGCTGCCCAACTCCCGCTCATGCCTGAACCTACCACTATGGCATCGTACGTATTTGTTTTATTAAGTTTTGTATTCAGATTGGCCATTAAATATTTTTTGGTTGAATGACTGCGAATTTATGCTTTTGTTTATTCAAAACCGACAAAAGCCTAAAATAATTACTCCATAAAATTGAAATTAAAGGCTACATTATTGTGCTATACCGATAATTTCTTAAACAAATTCTATTTTTTATGCCATAAAACTAAATCAAGAATAACGATTCCAAAAAATTAAGCGTAATAGATTTTAAAGTTCTCGAAATTTAAAAGTTTACGATATCAGAATAAAATCATGAGTTGTCAAAAACGGCAACTTCAGGCATCCAGAAAATTTTTATAACGCATTTACCAATGAAATTCTCTAAAACACTCTTAAGCTTAGCTCTGTTAGGAACTCTCTCTTGCAATGAAAACGCTTCCATAGATCCCGAGGGAGCTACAATTACTTCAATTGCTTGTTCAAATGCCACATTTTCAGTGCCTGCAACTAGTGGAGCGTCATACACAGCCACTGCGAGTGTTCCTTACACTGGTGGAAATGGTGGTGATTACACTTCCGACGACGCTGTGGCCTCTTCTGGGGTTTTGGGTCTTACAGCAACCTTACAAGCAGGCACCTTGGCAGAAGGAAGCGGCACGGCTAATTTCATAATCACAGGAACACCCACTACATCTGGTACTGCAAGTTTTGCCATTGCTTTAGGCGGCCAAACTTGCACTTTGGCTTTGCCTGTGGCCGTTTCAAAATCCAGCATTTCTTCATTAGTTTGCGTAGCAACTCCCGCAAACGGTACCAGCGGAACGGCCTACACGGGTACTTTAACGATGAATTATACAGGTGGAAATGGTGGTGTATATGATGTGTCAACGGCATCATCAATTGGAGTTGAAGGACTGACTGCCACAGTAGCAGCCGGTACATTAAGCAACGGAGCCGGAAGCTTGGTTTACAATATTTCGGGTACACCTAGTTCAGCCGGAAACGCAATTTTTAATTTAAGTTTAGGTGGACAGAGTTGTACAGTTTCGCTGATTGTAGCGGCAACAGCTTCTGGAACTGCTACACCTGCCAAAGACACTGTGGTAATAAACTACTCAGGAGTAAGTGCAGCCATAAGTAATCCTTACCAAAGCGACGGTGTGTCCATAACTTTAAGTGGAGCCGATGTGACTGTAAAATCGACCAATGTTTCCAAAGAAATTGTCTATTTATTATCAGGCAATGCCACTAAAGGAAGTTTTAAACTTTATAGCGAATACCGCTACAATATCACCATGAAAGGTGTTAATATCACTAACTCCATAGGACCAGCTGTCAATATCCAATCGACAAAAAAAGGAACTATTAACGTTTTGGCTGGAACAACCAACAACTTAGTGGACGGAGTAACCTATTCTACCAGTACTGAAGATCAAAAAGGCACTTTTTTTAGTGAAGGTCAGTTGAATTTTATGGGAACAGGAACCCTAAATGTTACAGGAAACAACAAACATGGTATTGTAGCAGATGATTATATAGCCATAAGCGAGGCAAAAATTATCATAAAATCTGCAATAAAAGACGGAATTCATGCCAATGATTATTTTTTGATGGACAATGGAAACTTGAGCCTAACATCATCAGGTGACGGCATTGTGGCCGAAGAAGGATACGTAGCAATTAATGGCGGAACTATTAATATTAACAGTGTAGATGATGGCATATCTGCACCTTATGAAGGCACAGATGCTAGTATTACGCCATATGTATTGATCAAAGGTGGAAAAATAACCGTGAACACCTCGGGCGAAAAAGGAAATGCTCTGAAAAGCCAAAGTTACACTACCATCATTACCATAGATGCTATTAATTTGAATGTTTCTGGCAAAGGAGCAAAAGGCATAAAAACCGGTGGAGATTTCACGCTGAATGCTGGCACTGTAAAAATCACGAATTCGGGTGTGGCCTATTACAACACCACAGATGCTGATATAGTCGCCCCAGCCGGTATAAATTGTGATAAAAACCTAAAAATAAACGGTGGTGACGTAAGCATCACTTGTACTGGGCAAGGAGGTAAAGGAATAAATGTGGACGGCACAGCTACCCTAGGAGGAGGTGCGACAAACATTACTGCCTCAGGTGCTAAATTTACCTACAGTAGCACCCAAACCAGCGAAGCCAAAGGTTTTAAAAGCGATGGAGCATTTGTGATGAACAATGGCGAACTAAATATATCTGCAACTGACGACGGTTTGAAATCTGGAACCTCGGTAACTGTTAACAACGGTACAATCAATGTTACAAAATCCTATGAAGGAATGGAGTCTATTTTTATTAACATAAACGGTGGAGTGACCAACCTTACGGCTTCTAATGATGGCATCAATACCTCTTATGGCACAGTTTCAGGTGGAACAGAGTCGAACGATGGAAGTAGCCTGACAATAGGTGGTGGTGTACTAATAGTTACAGGGTCGGATGGAGTTGATGTTAATGGAAATTTCTTCATCAAGGGAGGAACCACCATAGTTAGTGGCAACGAAGGTATTGATATCAACGGAAACTTCATTATAAGCGGAGGAACTATTATTTCCTCAGGGCCGAACTCAAACATGACCAAATCAATGAGCACCTCTTCTACTCAGGTGAGTATGTTTATTAAATCTACTTCGTCTTTGGCAGCTACTTCACTTATTCATATTGAAGATGCTTCTGGAAAAGACTTGGTAACCTGTAAACCGAGAAGTGCTGCCGCAATTTTTCATTTTTCAAGTCCAAGTTTGGCCAAAAATACGTCCTACAAAATATATTATGGTGGTACTTACACAGGTGGAAGTTTTGTTGGAAATTCATCAGGATGGGGCTTGTATACAGGAGGGTCCTATTCAAACACAGGAGCAACTTTGAAGTCCTCACCAACTACTTCGAGTTCAGCTGCGGTGAATGCTCTAACTTTTTAAAAATAATTTCTTTATATCAAAAAAAAGACTCTTCAGGATACCTTGAAGAGTCTTTTTTACATTTCATCGGGTATAATCAAATATTCTTTTTCTTCATTTCCCTTACTGCAAAATCGGCCGCACGAGCAGTTAATGCCATGTAAGTCAAAGATGGATTGACGCAAGAAGCTGAGGTCATTGCGGCACCGTCTGTTACAAAAACGTTAGGAACTGAATGCAGTTGATTGTTGCCATTCAATACCGAAGTTTTAGGATCTCGGCCCATACGGGCAGTTCCCATTTCATGGATGGCCATGCCAGGATAAGATTTATTATCGTATGATCTTACATTTTTCATACCTGCTTTTTCGAGCATTTCAGCGGCATCATTTTGCATGTCTATACGCATCTTGGCCTCGTTTTCTTTGAATTCCGCATCAAAAACCACAATCGGCAACCCCCACTTGTCTTTTTCGGTTTTGTGAAGATACATGCGGTTTTCATGGTATGGTAAACATTCGCCGAAACCGCTCAATCCCATTCTCCATGGACCTGGCTTGGTTAGAGCCTCTTTCATATCAGCACCGAAGGCTTTTGCATCAGAGCCTTGATTCCAACCAGCTCTTGAGCCTCCACCTTGGTAACCGAAGCCACGAACGTAATCGCGTTTGTCGTTACCAATATTTCTATAACGTGGCACATAAATACCGTTGGCTCTTCTACCAAAGTAATAATTATCTTTTCCGCCTTCCCATTCACCGCTCGCTCCAATTTTGAAGTGGTGATCCATCAAATTGTGACCCAATTCGCCTGAATCATTACCCATTCCATTCGGAAATCTGTTTGAGGTTGAGTTGAGTAATACCGATGTTGAGCCTAATGTACTTCCATTTACAAAAACTATTTTGGCATAAAACTCTACTACTTCCAAAGTGTTTGTGTCGATGACTCTTACCCCAGTAGCACGATTTTTATTTTCATCGTACATAATTTCTTTTACGACAGAATCGGGTCTTACGGTCAATTTGCCTGTTTTCATTGCAGCTGGCAAGGTGGCCGACTGCGTGCTGAAATACGCACCATAAGGACATCCCAATGAGCATTTGTTGCGGTATTGACAACCCGAACGACCTACACCCGTTTGAGCTTTTTGAGCTTCGGAAAGGTTAGCTACACGACCAATAGTCATTATTCTACCAGGAAAATGCTCAGCGATTTTCTTCTTCACCTCTTTTTCCACACAGTACATATCCATTGCTGGTAAGAAATCAGAATCTGGCAACTGAGGCAGGCCCAATTTTTCACCTGAGATACCCGCGAATTTCTCGACATAAGAATACCAAGGAGCTATATCTTTATATCTTATCGGCCAGTCCACTGCAATGCCTTCTTTTAGGTTGGCTTCAAAGTCAATGTCGCTCAATCTGTACGACTGTCTACCCCACATAATTGATTTTCCACCGACGATATCAGGTCTGAACCAGTCGAAACGCTTCTCTTCTTGGTACATCGAATCCGAGTCGTTCATCCAATATTTTTCGGTATTTTCGTTGTAAGGATAATCTCTCGCCAATTTCGGATGAGATTCTTTTTGAGCCACAGTCAAGCGACCATTATACATCGTATCCCAAGGGTTTTTCATAGCGTTTTCATAGCCACTTACGTGTTCAAGTTGCTTGCCCTTGTCGAGCATCAGCACTTTTAATCCTTTCTCGGTAAGCTCTTTGGCGGCCCAACCACCAGATATTCCCGAGCCTATCACTATGGCATCGAAAGTTTGAGCTTTTACTGCATCTATATTTAAATTCATTTTTATTATTGATTTTAGAGGGTTGAAATTATAAAGCCCAAGCTTTTTGGCCTTTTTCCAAGGTGGTGCAGCCATCAAATCTGCCTGGAATCGGATCATAAGCCAAAGCCTGCGTAGCACCGATTTCAGAGGTAAAATAGCCTGTAATGGTGAGGTTTTTCATTTCTCTGAAAAAGTCTTTGTTGTACACCGTGGCGTCTTCTATCATTTCGTTTTTTTGTGGAAGTGTCAAATCCACAAATCCCTTTCCGAATTTTGATTTGCTGTCGTCGTTCAGCTTTCCCAGCCCATCATAAAACTTCTTTTGTTCGTCTTTGGTGAAACAATCACGCACCACTCTGATGATAAAATTATGGGCTCCAGCCTCTTTGGCACCGGGGGTAGAAGTAGCAGGGATAATAATGTCAGCCACCTCGGCCAATAGTCTTTCCTGCAAATCGTCGGCCACCAAACCTGGTTCGGAATTTAGCACCTCTCCCATGGCACCGGCCATCAAAGGTGCAGCCATAACGCCCCCAAGCATAAACGTAACCCTCTGTATGAGTTCTCTTCTGTTCATTTTAGATAGATTTTAAGATAATTATATAAGCCCAAGAATCACAACAAAGATATTTTATATTTTTTCAAAAAATAACCATAGAAGTATTTTTTCATCTACTAATATGGAGGATTGGACTAAAAGAGCAAATACAGGTATGAAATTACATGAAGCTAAGTAATAACTGGTCAATTGTTGAGAAGCAATAAAACAGATAATTTCGAAATAAAAAAGCCACAAAGAATTGAATTCAATGTGGCTTTAATCAATAAAATTCTCCTTAAAACTTACCCTTCAAATACCCCAAAGCCATACCGTAGGCTTCTTTGGTAAGAGCTGGGTCATGTTTTGGATTGCTTGGATTGGCAAATCCGTGTACGCCATCAAATATTTTGTAATCCAGCTTTTTGCCGGCTATTTTCATGTTTTCAGCAAATTTCTCAATTACTTCTTTTGAGATTCTAGTTTCAGTGGCGAAAAGGCCTAGAACGTCAGAATTGAGTTTTTTGAGTTCATTTACATCGCTAACAGGCATACCGTAATACATAACCGAACCTACAGTTTGTTTACCTCCCAAAATAGCAGAGCGAAGCGACCAAGCACCACCAAAACACCAGCCAACATTGGCTATTTTTGCTTTTTTACCAGCAAAAGTTGTGGCTCCATTTACGATAGCTACCAAACGATCCTCTTTTGTACCTGACATCAATTTACCCGCTTCTTGAGGATTAGAAGTGGATTGTCCATCATACATATCTACTGCCAAAACGTTTACATTTTCACCCAAATCTTTGTAAAACTTATCTGATTCTTGACGGATATAGTCATTTAATCCCCACCATTCTTGGTAAACAAAAAGCCACTTGTTGGATTTCTTTTTGGCTTTTACCAAATAACCTTTGCCATCTGTACCATCCGTAGTTTTGAAGGTTACATTGGTTCCTACTCCAGTATATTGAAGCGGAGCCGGTGCGAAATGGAGAGCCTGAAACTCTGGATCAAGTGCAAACTGACGCATGTCATCACCAGGAAAAGTGTGGCAGATGGTCATCGGTTCGGCCTTTGTGTCCAAATCATTGAAAGTTGGGACAAAAAGAACAAACGAAAAAAAAATAGGAAGGATAAAGCTTAGTTTAAACATAGTTTTGTTAAGGTTTTAATTTTAGATTGCTTGTTTCGACACTGAGTTTCACAGTATTTTTCTTTATTCACATTATGTTTTTGAGTTTCACGGAGTTTTCGCTCTGCTCATTTTTACCCGAAAGTTAACTTCGAATAGCCCTTAGACTGTTCTAACAAAAAAACCGTCAATATGTTTCGACGGCTTTTTTGGTAGGTGAATGTTCTCTATTTCGCTGGTTTTGGTCTTGGCTTCATTTTCAGGCTATCAGCAGGGTAATGTGCCTTCAATGAATCCATTTGGGCACTGGCCCAGCTTACTATTGCTTCTCTTTGAGCATCGGTAAGGTTCGCCTCCTTGTGTAGTCCAAAATAGGTATATGACTCCAAAGGCATCTCTTTTTCTTTGACCATTTCTATAGTCTCTTCTAACTTATGGTTTTGAACGGCTACAGGTAATTTTGTAAAAGTAGAGATATTGAAATGTTTCTTTCCATCTACCACATGATGATCTAAAAACCATGCAATGGGCTGAATATTAGAATACCACGGGTAGACAGTCTTGTTGGAGTGGCAATCGTTACAAGCTACTTCAAACGTCTTTTTGACATCCTCTGGCATATCATATTTGGTAGTGATGGCGTAAGTATTGTCGTCGGAAAGGTTTTTTTCTGGTTTTACAAACTGGATGGCAATCAACACGACTGCGAGGCCAATAAAGATTTTTTTAAGCATTGTACTATTTATATTAGGTGATCTATAAAAATTTGCGTTTCGGATAATTGAAATCATAATTTACAAAACATAAATAAGATTATCATCATCCGCAATCGCAATTTCTTATTTTTTCTGAAACTCACCTGTTGCTCTGATAGCGATTTCGTCACCCACCATCACGTTTTCCAGTTTTCCTCCAATGCCGAACTCGCTTCTTTTAATTGTCCCTGTGGCTTTAATACCCAATTGTGGTATTTTATTGTTGGGATTTGGATGAGCCATTGGTCCATTCATAGTAACATCCAAAGTGATAGGTTTAGTGATACCTTTGATGGTAATATTTCCAGCCATTTTATATTTATTGCCAGAAACCTTGGTCAGTTTGGTGCTTTTAAAAGTTATGGCAGGAAACTTCTCGACATTAAACATATCCTCACTTTTGAGGTGATTATCACGCATTTCTAAGTCGGTGTTGATGCTCGCAGACTCTATCGAAATCTCAAAAACTGCATCGGACAAATCGTCTTTGGCAGCGGTAATTTTTCCATCAAACTTCTTGAAATAACCATCCACCTCGGACAAACCGTGATGCTCGGCTATAAAAGTAAATTTGGTATGGCCTTTGTCAATGCTCCATTGGGCAAAAGTAAAGGTAGAAACTAGCAAAAAAGCGAATGATAAGACTGTTTTTTTCATTGTTTTAGGTTTAATTATACTATACGAGACTATTACACAAAGGTACACTAAGGAGGCACGAAGGATCACAAAGTGATTTCTTAATTTTACACAAAATATCAAATACTTACTGTGCTTATTTTTAGCTTATTCTTTTTGTTAGATTGTATAATTTCGTTGGCAATTATTACTGTATTTCCAACATTCAAGCCCACCACGTTGGTTGAGTTTGCGGAGCCTTCTACCCATGTCATTTCTGATGCTTTGTTATCGGCGATTTTCCTGAAAGCGATTTGAGACGGGTTATTTTCGTCTTTGTTTTGCTCCCAAAAAAGTACTGAAGCCGAAGGTGTTTTTACCAAATATTGGTTTTTGGCTGATGCATCGTCCAATACAAAAAGCTTTTTACCTTCAGTAGTTGCGACTCTGATGCCCATTTCGTTATCGGTACCCGAAAACCAAGAAACCAAGCCTCCTTTGCCGTTGATGGTAGAGACCGCACCACTGTGGGGGCAACCGTTAATTTCCCATTTATCGTTAAAAACAATCTCAGGTTTAGAGAATGTATTGCCGTTGTCTTTGGAGACCACACGAGCTATGTCTCTGATATTGTTATTGTTATCCCTGTAAAAGACATTCAAATTACCTTCCGAATCTATCAAAAAGTTAATTGGACAACAATCGCAAACTACGGGATCAATCAATCGCTCTGGCTGAAAAATGCCGTCTTTGGAGGTTACCAATCGGAGGTCTCTTTCCTCGTGCTTGGTGCTGTTGGCAACATCTTTTAGGTAAGCCACGGCTATTTCATCATTTCTCATTACTATGGCATCAAAAAAACCTCTTACTATTCCTTGTTTAGGGTCGGAATCTACGTTCGCTGGTTTTGTCCAGGTATTTCCACCATCTGTGGATTCACAAAAAACAATATTAGACCAACGGCCTCCGCGACCTGAAGCATTTGGAGCACTTTCACCCCTGTTTGAAAATACGGCCACCAAAGTTCCGTTTTTCTTGCTTAAAACTTTGGCTCTCATCATGCGGCTATTGCCGATACCATTTCCCGAGAAAATAACTTTTTTGTCCGAAAATGTCTTTCCTTGGTCCTTTGAAAATGCCACACAAAAAGAGACAAGTCCTTGTTCGTCTTTCTCAGTCCAAGAAAGCATTACGTCTCCCGAAGAAGTTTTGGCCAATAATGGCATGCTGTAAGCTTTATTTGGATCGTTTTCAAAAGGAATTTCTGTTGCTTTTACTGAAGAAAAATCCCCTTCAATAGTTTTCACACTGGATTCATTATGAGGCACATAAGCACATAAAGTCATCTCCGGAACTTTTTCGGTATTAGTAGACATCATTGCAACCAAAAGGCCTAGGAAAACCAGAGGAAAAGTGAAAATCAATCGTATCATATCAAATATTTTTTTTAGATTAAAGCAATTCTTATCATCTGAAAACAAATATAGCAACCTCAAAAAAGATAAGATAATCAAATATATGAAGCAGGAGAAATATTCGACAGATGGGTCGGAATAAAATATAAATTAAAACTTTTGGGAAAGGAATCAACCCAAACAAAAATGACCACACAATTCTGAATGGTCATTTAAGGTTTTTGAATAATATTTTAGATACTTACATCGAATTCCCAATACCAACCAAGAAGATTGACAACATTATGATGGCTATGCCAGCTACGAAAGTTCGGAAAGCATTTGCTGAAACGCCCTTCCATTCTTTTAACCAAAGTCCCCAAAGATTGGCTGTGAGTATAATCGTAGCCATGTGAAGTATCCACGAACTGGCACCATTTCCAAGTTTACTTTCGCCCATGCCGTAAAAGAAAAACTGCAAAAACCACATGGTTCCGGCAATTCCTGAGAAAAGAACGTTGCTGGCTATTGGAGTTTTAGCATTGGTATAATCACCAAAGGTTTTGTTCTTGAAATTAAGATACATACACCATATAAAATTGGTAGTAAGACCGCCCCACATAACAATAATATAAGTGACATTATTCTGAAAAAGCGGGTTGTTGCCAGAAGCAACAGCGGCGTCGGCCATAGGTTTTCCTGACTCAATACCAAAGTTAAAAAAGGAACTCAGAATACCCGAAATAATGGCGATGATGAGGCCCTTTACCAAACTAAACTCTTTCACACTAGCCACTTTTTGTTCTTGCGTAAGACTTTTTTCTTTCAAAAGCCCCGCTCTTCCCAAAACTGCAATGCCAATAATACAAACCAAAACCCCCGTCAATACCACTTGACCACCGCTACTGTGAAGCATATCAGTAAAGGTGGTTTTACCATCGATTGGGTTAAAATCATAATAAATAGCAGGAACCAATGCACCGAAGGCCGAGCAAAAACCCAGAACCACTGAATTCCCAAGCGACATTCCTAAATATCTTACACCAAGGCCATAAGTAAGACCACCAATTCCCCACAACAAACCCATCAAAAAAGTAAAATTCAAGACGGAAGACCCCGTGCCAGAAATTATTTCTCCAAAATTTGGTATGGTTAAATAGGCTGCTATCGGCGGAACGATTAACCAAGAAAATAATCCTCCCACTATCCAATAACTCTCCCAAGCCCAGCCTTTGACCTTTTTGAATGGCATGTAAAAACTGCCTGAAGAAAAGCCTCCTATGGAGTGAAAAATGATTCCTAGTATCGATTCCATTGTATTTTAGGGTTGTTTTTTATGAATTTACAAATATAAACGACTTTTTGAAATTCACTCTCCTTTACTCACCTTTTAGGCTTTTTTTGGTTTATAGTATTTTTTTTCTACCTGAAACTAGTTATTGGGTGGCATCATTTTTGTAGAGTTTCTCTCATACGGAATACAAAACACTTAGGAATATGAGAAACATTTATTTCATCATTCTTACGTGTCTCCTGATAAATATAAATTTCAAATCTTTTTCGCAATCGACAGTAGGAAATTATGTCTGGGAGGACATAAACGCTAACGGTATTCAAGATGAGCCCGCCTCCTCTGGAATGAACAATGTCACTGTCGAAATTTATCAACCCATCGGTTCAATCCCAGATCCTTCAAGTGACACCTTTGTTGGGTTTGAAATAACTGCCAACGATGGTTTGGGCAATCCTGGCTATTTCCAGTTTACGGGTTTGGCCAACGGAAATTATTACGTAGTATTTAGAAATCCCGGAGGAGATTTTCTAGTAGCACCCAAAAGCAACCCTAGCACCACCAATATTTTTGATTCGGACGGCAATAGTGCATTGATTGGAGTAGAAAAGGTGGGAATTACTGAAATTTTCACTTTCTCTTCTTCTACGACAAACTTGAATTTTGATCAAGGATTTCATCATCCATGCTACACCCCAATAACAGCTTCGGCAACAAGCGATTCGCCTGTTTGTTTTAATAGCTCGTTAAATCTAGTTGGTACGTCTGTTGGCGGAACCATATTTTCATGGACCGGACCTAATGGTTTTACCTCAAACCTCCAAAATCCAAGTATTGCAAATACTACTTTGGCAAATGGTGGAATTTACACGCTGACAGTAACTGACGGAACAGCTTGTAGTGCTACAGCCACCACCGCTGTAATAATCAATCCGCCTGTTGAAACACCAATATTTGGTCTTGGGACTAGCTCTACCAGGTGTCAAGGAGCTGGTACGGTGACTTATAGTGCTACTTCTGTAAATTCAACAGTTATAGTTTATTCGCTAGATGCCACTAGTTTAACAGCAGGAAACATTATTAATTCTACTACTGGTGAGGTTACATTTGTAGCTGGTTGGAGCGGTACTTCTTCCATAACTGCCACTGCAAGTGGTTGTAACGGACCAACTTTGGCAATTCATACCGTAACAACAACAGCTTCTGTTGGCCTACCAATCTTTGCTTCAGGAAGTGCATCTGTAAGATGTCAAGGTGCAGGACCTGTAACCTACACGGCCACAGCAAGTAACTCAACAAGTATTGTATATTCACTAAACACTTCGAGCACAAACGCTGGAAATACAATAAATGCGGCCACAGGTGAAGTAACCTATGTAGCAGGTTGGTCCGGTACTTCAACTATCAGAGCCCAAGCATTTGGATGTAACGGCCCGGTTTCTGCAAACCACGTAGTTACCATAACTCCAACGGTAGGTACTCCAATTTTTTCTTTAGGTGGTACCTCAACACGTTGTCAAGGGGTGGAAACGCTAGTATACACAGCAACTGCAACAAACTCAACTGGAATCACTTATTCGTTAGATGCAACAAGTTTATCAGCTGGAAATACTATAAATGCAGCTACGGGAAATGTAACCTACACTATTGGATACGCCGGAACCTCCACAATCACAGCCTCGGCAAGTGGATGTAATGGACCAGTGGTAGCCAGTCATACTGTAACTATAACTCCATCAGTTGCCACACCTGCTTTCGGTTTAGGAGCTACATCAATGAGGTGCCAAAGTGCAGGTAATGTAACTTATACTGCCACTGCGGCTAACTCAACAGGATTAACTTATAGTCTGGATGCAGCAAGTTTAACTGGAGGTAATACAATAAATTCATCGACAGGCGAGGTTTCTTATTTGGCTGGTTGGACGGGGACTTCCATCATAACAGTATCTGCTACTGGCTGTAATGGCCCTTCCAGTGCGAATCATACCGTTACCACGACGAATTCTGTCGGTACTCCATTTTTTTCACTTGGAGCAACATCGATTAGATGCCAAGGTGCAAATGCTGTCACTTATTTAGCAACGGCAACAAACTCCACAGGAATAACTTACACTTTAGATGGGGCAAGTTTAACTGGGGGAAACACCATTAACGCATCTACAGGACAAGTAAACTATGTAATTGGATGGACAGGCACCTCTACCATTACAGCCACAGCTACTGGTTGTAATGGACCAAATATTTCAACACATACGGTTACAATTACTCCTTCAGTTACAATACCTGTTTTTACTTCGGGAACAACATCAGTGAGATGCCAGGCTTTAGGAAGTATTACTTATACGGCATCCGCATCAAATTCTACCAGTATCACTTATTCTTTGGATGCAACCAGTATTTCAGGAGGCAACACTATAAATATATCAACTGGGGAAGTAACTTTTACAGCTGCTTGGAGTGGAACATCTATTATTACAGCTACAGCAGCCGGTTGCAATGGACCAAATACCGCCACCCATACTGTAACTACTACCCCGACAGTAGGCACACCCATTTTTTCATTAGGGTCTTCCTCAATAAGGTGTCAAGGAGCTGAAAGTGTTTCATACGATGCAACAGCCTCCAATTCAACTGGAATAACCTATAGTTTAGACGCCGAAAGTATCACCACCGGAAACACTATAAATGCTACTTCTGGTCAAGTTACTTATTTGGCTGGTTGGTCAGGGACTTCGATCATAACTGCTACTGCAACTGGATGCAATGGTCCATCAAGTGCAACCCATACGGTTACGATAAATGGAAATGTAACTACCCCAGTATTTGGTTTAGGAGCAACATCAGTGAGATGTCAAGGCATCGGGATTGTTACATATTCGGCTGCTGCCACCAATGCCGTAAGCATAGTATATTCATTAAATGCAGCTAGTTTAACGGCTGGAAACACAATAAACTCAAGCACTGGGGCAGTTACCTTCACCGCCGGATGGACGGGTACCTCAACTATTACTGCCACTGCTAATGGATGTAACGGACCAACTACGGCAAGTCATGTTGTGACAATTAACCCAACAGTAGGTACACCTATTTTTGCATTGGGAGCAACCTCGATCAGATGCCAAGGAGCAGCTAATATCACTTACACTGCAACAGCTACAAACTCCACTGGCGTTACTTATACGTTGGATGCAAGTAGCCTTTCTGGAGGAAATACCATAAATTCTTTAACTGGCGAGGTAACTTTTGTGCCAAGCTGGACAGGCACATCAATCATCACTGTATCGGCAACTGGTTGTAATGGCCCTTCTACAGCAAGTCATACGGTTACAACGACAAATTCTGTAGGTACTCCAATATTTTCACTTGGAGCAACATCAGTTCGATGTCAAGGTGCGAATGCTGTGACTTATTTTGCAACCGCAACGACCTCAACTGGAATTACTTATACTTTGGATGGTGCAAGTTTAACTGCTGGTAACACCATTAACGCATCTACAGGACAAGTAAACTTTGTAATTGGATGGACAGGTACCTCAACTATTACAGCCACAGCAACTGGTTGTAATGGACCAAGCGTTTCTTCGCATGTCGTTACTATTACACCTTCAGTTACAACGCCGGTATTTGCATCAGGAGCAACTTCTGTAAGATGTCAAGGAGCTGGCAATCTTAATTATAGTGCTACTGCCTCAAATACAACCGGAATTACATATTCGTTAAATGCAGCAAGTATCACTGGTGGCAATACAATCAATGCAAGCACTGGCGAAGTAACTTTTGCTGCGGGCTGGAGTGGCACTACAACAATAACCGCCTCAGCAGCAGGATGTAATGGACCAAGAACGGCAACACATACCGTAACCATTACCCCAACTGTAGGAACACCCGTTTTTTCTTTAGGTGCAACCTCGGTTCGATGTCAAGCGGCCAATAATGTGACATATACAGCTAGTGCCTCAAATTCTACAGGAATAACTTATAGTTTAGACCCTGCAAGTATTACAGGAGGAAACACCATAAACACTGCCACTGGTCAAGTTACTTTTGTAGCTGGTTGGTTCGGTACTTCAGTAATTACTGCGTCAGCAGCGGGTTGTAATGGCCCTTCAAGTGCAAGTCACACGGTTACTATAAACTCAACAGTGGCAACACCAGTTTTTAGTTTAGGTACGTCCTCAACAAGATGTCAAGGAGCTGGAGTGGTGACTTATTCGGCAACTGCTGCCAATGCCACCGGTATAGTTTATTCATTAAACGCAGCTAGTTTATCAGCAGGAAACACGATAAACTCAAGTACAGGAGCAGTAACTTTTACAGCCGGATGGACAGGTAACTCAACAATTACGGCCACTGCGAGTGGGTGTAATGGTCCGTCTACAGCGAGTCATGTAGTGACAATAACTCCAACAGTAGGGCCACCAAGCTTTACATTGGGTGCAACTTCTTCAAGATGCCAAGGAGCAGCTATAGTTTCTTATAGTGCAACTTCTACAAATTCAACAGGAATTACTTATACATTAGACGCAAATAGTCTTTCTGGAGGAAATACAATAAATGCCACAACAGGAGAGGTAACATACAATGCAAACTGGAGTGGGACTTCAATAATTACTGCCTCCGCTGCCGGATGTAACGGGCCTAGAACTGCCAATCATACAGTTACAATTACTGCATCGGTAGGAACACCTATTTTTACTTTGGGAATAAGTTCAACAAGATGTCAAGGAAATGGAAGCGTCATTTATACAGCAACAGCTTCCAACAGTATCAGCATTACCTATACTCTAGATGCCATAAGTTTAGGTGCAGGTAATACCATAAATGCCTCAAATGGTAGAGTAAACTATGTCAACGGCTGGGTGGGAGACGTCACCATAACTGCCACAGCAACAGGATGTAACAGCACAGCCCAAGCCACTCATACCTCCTCGAGTACGGCTTCCATAACAACTCCAGTTTTTGCTAGTGGCTCAAGCTCTATTAGGTGCCAAAATGCAGGAACTGTAAATTATAGTGCTACCTCAAATAATTCTACAAGCATTGTTTATTCGCTAAATGCAGCTAGTTTATCAGGGGGAAATACAATAAATTCGGCAACCGGTGATGTAACCTACACCGCAGGCTGGACAGGCACATCCACTATAACCGCTACGGCTTTTGGTTGTAACGGTCCGTTGTCTTCAACACATACGGTCACGATAACTCCAAGCGTGGGAACCCCAGTATTCGCTTTAGGGCTTACCTCAAATCGTTGTCAAAGTGCCAATAGTGTAACATATACCGCCACGGCAAGCAACAATACCGGCATCACTTACTCATTGGACGTTAATAGTATTTTAGCAGGAAATACAATAAATGCCACAACGGGCGAGATAACCTACGGGAGTACATGGTTCGGTACTTCGCAAATAACAGCTACAGCATCAGGCTGTAATGGGCCAAGAAGTACTACACATACGGTTACAACAACTCGTCCTGTAGAGACTCCAATATTTACTCTTGGAAGTTCATCTGTAAGGTGTCAAGGAGCGGGAACTTTAAACTATGGTGCTACTGCACTTTATAGTACAGCAATTACATATACGCTAGATGTCATCAGTTTGGGTGCAGGCAATACTATAAACTCAACAACTGGCAATGTAACTTTCACCAATGGTTGGTCTGGCACTTCAACAGTCACTGCTTCGGCGGTGGGTTGTTTTGGCCCTTTAACGGCCACTCATGTCATTACTACTACTCCCACAGTCGGAAATCCAGTTTTTGCTTTGGGAAGCTCATCAAATAGATGTATTGGAGCGGCTAATGTAACCTATTCAGCAACAGCAACTAACAATACTGGTATCAGTTACAGTTTAGACAATACCAGTTTGACCGCTGGAAATACCGTAAATTCGGCAACTGGCGAAGTTAGTTTCGACCCAGCCTGGTTTGGTGTTTCTACCATAACCGTTACGGTAACGGGTTGTAATGGGCCAAAAACCGCTACACATACGGTTACAACGGCACAAGCAGTTCTAATGCCTGTATTTGCCTCTGGAGCAAGCTCAGTAAGATGTCAAGGAGCAGGAAATACTCTCTACGGTGCTACAGCAGCCAATACCACAGGTATAGTCTATACTTTAGATGCAATAAGTCTTTCAGGCGGAAATACCATAAATGCAAGTACTGGAAATGTGACTTTTGTGGCTGGCTGGACGGGCATATCTACAGTAACTGCCACAGCTTCCGGCTGTTATGGACCAACCCAACAAACGCATGTGATAACTACTACCCCATCGGTTACTACCCCTGTGTTTGACCTTGGAGCCACCTCTACAAGATGTCAGGGTGCTGGAGTAGTAACTTACAATGCAACCGCTAGTTACCAAACATCCTTAACCTACACCCTTGACGGAATAAGCCTTGCAGGTGGAAATTCGATAGATGCAAATACTGGTGCAGTGACTTTTGCACCAGGCTGGAATGGTACCTCAAGAGTTACCGCAATTGTCACAGGCTGTAGTGGACCAAAATCAACAATACACACTATTACAGTAACACCAACAGTAGGTTTTCCCATATTTACTTTGGGTGCAAACTCTGTAAGATGTCAAACGGCCTCCACTATTATTTATAACGCCACTTCAACCAACTCTACAGGCATAACTTATGCCCTGGATGCTACGAGTTTGTCTTTTGGCAATGCCATCAATCCTAGTACAGGTGCAATAACTTTCTTGGCCTCGTGGACGGGCACTTCTGTTATAACCGCCACAGCCACTGGATGTAATGGCCCAAGGGCTACCTCGCACACCATTAGCACAATTTACTTAGAAGCTACCGATGACAATGGTACTGGTTTGCAAGGTACACCATTAATAATACCCGTTTTAAACAATGACCTCGGAGATAAGGACCCCACGAAAGTGAGTATAGTTACACCGCCAAGTCATGGATTTATACAGATAGGCACAAACGGAGAAATTACTTATTTACCAAATGGTAACTTTTATGGTTTGGACCAATTCACTTACTCTGTATGTTCAACAGGCTCTTCGTTTTGTTGCTCACAGGCCACTGTTTATGTGCAAATTGATGAATCATTAAATGATCCCTGTTCGGAGGCTACCAAAAGCAAAATTTACTTCTTGCCTTTTGCCGAAAATACTAGTCTTTTAAGAAAAGCTCTTTGGAGTGCAGGTAGCATAAGTAACTTAAGTGACTCTGCTAGAACAGTTTTAAGTATAAAAATTCCATATCCAGGAAATATAATTACCTATGACCATTGGGAAGATGGTTACGAGACAGATATAACTATTCCGAGCCAAGGGACTACTGAAGTTTGGGGTGATGGTATCATAGGCAATGGCTGGGCTCCTGGATACCCAACTGACATCATTCCTGCAGGTGGTTATATTTTAATTGACAATCATTTCAGATATAACCCAAGAAACTCAGCCCAAATAGTATTTGATGGACGAGATAAAATATTGAGTTCTAACGACATAGCTATTTCCAAAATTTCAGGTGATGCCGGTTTTGCTGGAGGAAGTTTCAACTTTGATGTTCAATCCCTAAAAACCAATGTCTTTGACAATACAAGGTTTGGTAAGTTTTTCGTAATTCCTTTTGGAGAAGACAACGTTTTAGGTGGAACAGCGGCCTTTAAATACACCGGAATATTTGTAAAGGCATCTAAAAACGGAACCATAGTAAACCTAGACTATAATGCTGATGGATTAGTGGATATTTCATCTCCTGTAATGAATGAAGGCGACGTAATATATTACGATGGAACAGCCTCAACACCAGGTATTGCGACTGATATTAACAATGCAAATGATATCAAATCAGGGGCGATACTCACAGCCAACCATGACTTCGGAGTGGATGTGGTTTTCGGGGGAATAGATAGCTATGGGACAAGAAACATGGCCTTATTACCAGGTAATTTTTATGGAGATGTGTATTACTCTCCTGCACATACTACTCTTAGTACAGCTCCAGTTTATGCCTTTTTCACAAACAACTTGTCAACCTCAATCATTATAGATTGGACATCTGGAAATAATACAACGGGTTCAATAACTATTCCGGGTAAATCTGATGGTTTTCTGAGCTTAAACTCAACCGCTGCTTACAAATTTAAAAGTAGAAATGGAGAAGCCTACACTGCGGTTGCGGTATTTGATGCTGACAACGATGGTTCCGCCTATGACTGGTCATTCAATATGATTCCAGAAAACAGGCTTTCTACATTCGCAAGTGTGGCATGGGCCCCAGGAAGCAGCAACGGCACTGGAAATTATAACCCAGTGTGGGTTACTGCCCCAACTGCCACTACTATATACATCAAATACGACGGAAGACTATCCAATACCTCATCAACCACGAGTCCATGTGGTATGGCTTATGACATTGCAGTTCCGATAGCAGCATTACAATCTTACAAGATCTTAGATCCTGACAATGACCAAACTGGTTTGGCTGTATTTACTTGTGATGGAACCAAAATTGCAGCGATATGGGGACAAGACCCCAACGGAACACCTCCGGGCTCTCCGGGAATGGACGTGGGTTACATCATGGAACCACGATGCTTACAGCAATTAATCATAGCCAACGACGACATTACGGATACTGAGCCCAATACGCCAGTAATTATAGAAATACAAAACAATGACTATGGATTCTTGTGTACACCAAATCCATCTTCAGTGAGTACACTCGGCCTGCTCCAGCCAACCAACGGAACAGTAGTCATCAATCCTGACGGAACGGTTACGTACAGGCCAAACAACGGTTTCCAGGGTACAGATACTTTTGAATATAGACTTTGCTCGGTAGAATATCCAGGAATTTGTGATATAGCATTGGTAAAAGTCAGGGTTTCTACCTGTATTGCCAATTCTAACGAAAATTTGTTCCGAGGAAAAGTGTTTGCAGAAGCCTTGCCCGATGATGGCACCTACAATGGTGAAATGGGAGCAGTTGGGGTTAGCGTTGATTTGTATATAGATGCCAATTGTAACGGAGTTATTGATCCTGGTGAGGGAATTACGCAAACCACTGTCAGCGATATTTCAGGAAAATACTCTTTTAGTACAAAAGATGGCAATAACGCTCGCGACGACTTTGATCCTACAGCAGGCTTTAGTGGAAACGACGGTGGCCTCAACTGGAACACCAATTGGGTAGAAGTCGGAGATAACAACGTGTTTAGCTCTGGTGATATTCAGATTATCCCTGATCCTTCAAGTAGTGGTATGGGCAATGCCATCAGACTTTCAGGAGCAAACAATGAAATCAATCGATCGCTAGCTTTCAACAATACCCTCAATGCTACACTGAAATTTAGCTATAAAAGGCAAGGACTAGAGAGGCAAGGCGAAGGGGTAAATATTGTATTGAATGGAACTACCATTTTTGCTTTAAACGATGGCTTGGCAGTAGGAACAGACCTAAACTACACCAATGTTTATCTACCCATAACCGCCTACAATGCCAATGGAGTAAATACCTTAAAATTTATCACGAATGGCTCAGTTTCTTCAGATGATTTCTTCTGGATTGATAACATCGAACTTTCGTTCTACAAAAATCCGCCAATTTGTTACATTGCCAAAGTGAACACTTCAAATACCAACGGAAATTATCTACCTTCTTCGCTAAACACCCAAACAGCTATTTTCAATGTCTTGGGTGTATGTGACAAAGACAATAATCTCGGTGTTTTACCTCAGCTCATTGCAAGCAATGACAACTCATTTACCTCAATTGATCAAAGTGTTGATATCAATATTTTGAGAAATGACATAATTGGCAAACCTGATACAGCAAGTGTTTCGTTTGTTGGCGTAACGGTTTCACCAACAAATGGTACAGTGGCAATAAATTCGGACGGAACTATTAAGTATACACCTAATCCAACGTTTACTGGAACCGATCAGTTTGAGTACAGAGTGTGTAGTCTAGAAGATCCAACCTTGTGCGACATCGCACTTGTAAATGTCACCGTTTCGTGTGCTTCTTCACCACTTATCAACGAAATAAGTGGAACAGTTCATATTGACAGCAACAACGACGGGACATTCGGAATTGGCGAAAATGGCCTAGATAACATCTCTGTAAACCTAATTTCTGACTTAAACAAAAACGGCATTATTGACTCAGGAGAGCCTATTGTGGATACGGAATTAACGGATATCAATGGCTACTACTCATTTGTAATTAATCCGCAAACCACGCCTTTGAATTATCTCGACCAGTTTAATTTCAGTACGACGGCAAACCAAAGCAATGGCTCTACCAACTGGACTACCAGCTGGATAAAAATTGGTGACACAGGTACTTTTGGTCAAAATAACATTCAAATTTCGAACATCACAGGTCTTAGAATTCAATCCAATGCAAGTCTTGTTAGTGGAGCTTACAGGACATTAAATATCGCAAATGCGGTTTCTGCCAACTTGACTTTAGACTTTAACGAGCAAAACCTTGATTTACAAGTAAATGACTTTGTAGATTTGCAAATAGCCAATTCAGCAAGCCCTTCTAATTGGACATTGCTTAAGCGATTCACCGGTGCTGATGGCAACCAATCGGGTTCTCAAACTTTTGACATAAGTAATTTTATTTCCGCCACTACTACTATTAGGTTTGTGACTTCAGGAAGTTCTCTTATGATACCAGGTGATTTGGTCTATTTCGATAATATAAAAGTGGATTATCTGCAGCCTGCTGTAGCGAGCCAATATATTACCCAGCTAGCTCAACCAATTCCTGCCGGATATTCACTTACTTATCCCAGTCCATCTCCTACTGGTTACAGAATGTCCGCATTTACTGCAGCCGGACAAGGCTCTTGTAGCAATAACTTTGGTCTTGCGGTAACCGACCTAGCGGTAACCAAAATTGTAAACATCCCAAATCCTTATGTTGGAGACACTATTCAGTTTACTGTACAAGCCAGAAACTTTGGTCCAACCAATGCTACAAACGTTGTGGTTACGGATGTTCTACCAACAGGATATGAGCTTATTGGCGTTACGGCCACTACCGGTACTTGGGTTGGCTCAAACTGGACTGTAGGCAACATGTTGAATGGAGCAATTGAAACGCTCATAATTTCGGCTAGGGTTGTAGCTCCTGGTGCTTATTTGAATACTGCCAATATTTCTGGTGACCAACCTGAGCAAAATACCTCTAATAATGAAAGTAGTGCGACCACTTTCCCGATTCCAATAATAGATTTGTCATTAACCAACCTCGTAAACAATACAAGCCCTAATGTTGGAGATGTGGTAACCTTCACCGTGGATTTGACCAATGCGGATTTAAGTCCAGCAACTAATGTGGAGATAAAAACTATTGTACCAAATGGCTACAACAACATCAGTAATATTAGCAATGGCGGGACACTATTAGGTAACACAATCACCTGGAATCTAGCAAATATTTCAAACAATGCTAATCGAGCCATTACATATCAGGCAACGGTTTTGGCACCATTTGTAGGAGCAAATTATACAACTGTAGCTCAAGTGACAGCAGCTACCGAACAAGATCTAGACAGTACCCCGAACAACAACAATGCCCTAGAGGATGACCAAGCCAGTGCCTCTCTTACGCCGTTAGTGGCCGATTTGAGTCTAACTAACCAAATAAACAACGTACTACCAACAATTGGAGATGTGGTAACATTTACTGTTCGTGTTCAGAATGAAGGACCAAATACTGCCACAAACCTGTCGGTAGCTAATTTGGTGGCCAATGGTTACAGCAACATAAACAACATCAGCAATGGCGGTACACTTAATGGAAATACTATCATTTGGAATTTGGCCAACCTTCCAATGGGTGCCAATCAATCATTTACCTATCAGGCAACTGTACTGACTCCAGGTCCAGGTATTCTTTTCAACAATATTGCCCAAGTTTCTGCTGCTGACCAGTATGACCCAGACAGTAGCCCAAACAACAATGTGAGCACTGAAGATGATCAGTCAGAAGTGACTGCTACACTGCAAGGATCGAATTTGAGTTTGACAAAGCAAATTAACAATGCCATTCCAAATGTTGGAGAGGTGGTAACATTTACCATAACGGTACACAACGCCGGACCTGATTTAGCAACCAATGTAGCGGTTGAAGATATTGTACCAAACGGATATCTGAACCTTACTAACATCAATAATTCAGGTATCAAAACTGGCAATACAATCAACTGGACTGGATTATCCGTTGCCAACGGATCAGACTTAATATTAAGCTACCAAGCAACTGTTAATGCACCAATAGCGGGTATAAACTATACCAACGTGGCTCAAATTACAGCCTCCGACCAGTTTGACCCCAACAGCCTTCCAAACAATGACAATCCGTCGGAAGACGACCAAGATCAGGTTACTTCAGTGCCAAAGGTGGCCAATTTGAATTTATTGAAACAGGTTAACAATCTGACCCCACAAGTGGGTGATACGGTCACTTTTACGGTAAGTTTAAACAATCTAGGTCCGAATACCGCCAATAATATTGTCATAAAAGACACCATTCCGAATGGATATGCAGGTATCATGAACATAAGTCACTCAGGAATTTTGACGGGAAATATCTTGACTTGGAACATCAGTGCATTGAATAACGGAGGTGGCCAAATAATGACTTATCAGGCGGTTGTTCAAGCACCTTTAATAGGTACTTCATTTACAAATATTGCTCAAATAACCGGCGTTACGGAATTTGATCCTAACAGTACACCGAACAATAACAACAGTTTGGAAGATGATCAGTCACAAGTAACCACAGTTCCGCAAGTGGCCAATTTGAGTATTACCAAACAAATAAGCAACTTATATCCCTTGAATGGCGATGTGGTTACTTTTTCCATTACTGTTAATAATGCAGGACCGGTTACAGCAACGAATATATCGATGTTAGACGTAGTTCCGAATGGTTATTCCAACATCACGAATATTTCCCATACTGGGAATCTTACTGGAAATTCTATCAACTGGACAATTCCTAGTTTAGGCAATGGTTCAAATATAGTGTTGACCTACCAAGCGACTGTGGAACAATCAGGTGTTGGGATAAGCCATAGGAATGTGGTGGAAATAGTAGACGTTGATCAGTTTGACCCGAACAGTACACCAAACAATCATATCAGTACAGAAGACGACCAAGCTGAAATAACGGCAACACCACAAACGGCTGATTTGGTTCTTACCAAACAAATCAACGACCTCACGCCTAATCCCGGAGATTTGGTTACATTCAGTATTACCGTTCAAAATTTTGGCCCAAATGCTGCCACCAATATCCTCATTCAGGATGTGATTCCTAACGGCTATTCAAATATTAGCAACGTTAGCAACTCCGGAACTTTTGTTGGTAATAATCTTGAATGGACCATATTCAGTTTAGCCAATGGAGCATCACAAGTACTCACTTATCAGGCTATGGTAGAAGCTCCAACCGCTGGTATTAATTTTACAAATATAGCCCAGGTGATGGCTGTCGACCAATTTGACCCGAACAGTACACCTGGAAATAGTGTGGCAGGAGAAAATGATCAATCACAAGTTACCGCCGTACCAAATGTAGCCAACTTAAGCATTACAAAAACTACAAGTAACACGAGACCAAATGTTGGTGATATCATCACATTTACATTGACATTACACAATTCTGGGCCAAATGCTGCCACAAATGTCAGTGTGGAAGACATTACGCCAAATGGATATTCTAATGTTGCTAATGCAAGTCATGCTGGTGTAATAACGGGCAATACGGTCAATTGGAACAACTTAACCATTGCCAATGGTGCCTACCTTGTTCTGACTTATCAAGTAAAAGTAAGACCAGCATTTGTTGGAGTAAATTATACCAATACAGCTCAGATCACTGGTTCCGACCAGTATGACCCAAACAGTACACCAAGCAATGATAATCCTACAGAAGACGATCAGGGTTCGGTAACTACTAACCCGCGAATAGCAAACTTGAGTTTAACCAAAACCATCAATAACCCAAATCCAATAGTGGGTGAAGTGGTAACGTTTACCATTAACTTAACAAATATCGGACCAGATACGGCCAGGAATGTGGTAATCGAAGATGCTATTCCAAATGGTTTCAGTAACATTTCAAATATAAGCAATTCGGGGGTATTCTTGAACGACACATTGAATTGGAATATAGCTAGTTTAGCAGTAGGAAACAACCTCAACTTTACTTATCAAGCTACCGTAATGGCACCAGTTTTTGGAGTCAATTACACCAACATTGCACAAGTAAAAAGTGTAAATGAATACGACCCAAATAGTACTCCAGACAATGACAATCCAGCAGAGGATGACCAAGATGAGGAGACTGCTACTGTAGATAATACCGTACCAACGGTAGTTGCTGGAAGTGATTTTACAAAAACTTGTTTAATTAACACTTCAGGTCAGCAAATTGGAGAGAGTCCGCAGGCCAACCATAGTTATAGTTGGAGTCCTTCAGCTGGTTTAAGTTCAAGTAGTATTTCAAATCCCGTAGCCAATCCTACCGCAACAACAGTTTATGTTGTAACGAAAACTAACTTGGCAAATGGCTTTACTGCTACTGCCTCGGTAACAGTAACAGTAGAAACTACAATTCCGATCGCCAATGCTGGGCTTGATTTTGTAAAAACTTGTGTAAGCAATCCAAGCGGAGCATTAGTCGGGGAAGTTAATGACCCATCTAGCTCGTATTTATGGACTCCGGTGGACGGATTAAGCAACTCAACAATATCAAATCCGCTAGCAAATCCAAGTGTTAGCACCGTCTATTATGTCACAAAAACTCATTTAGCCAGTGGCTGTACCGCCTTAGACAGTGTCGAGGTAACTGTTGATACTGCTCCGCCAACACCTGCAATCGCCGGAAATGACACCCTGACTTGTGCATTGACCGCGGTTACCAGAACTGCCTCAGGTAGTATTTCTTATGCATGGTCTAATGGACTTGGAAATAGTGCAATAGCAAATATTTCAGCTCCAGGAACTTATACAGTAACCGTAACTGCATTAAATGGCTGTACAGCAACTGCTACGACGGTTGTAAATCAAGATATTACTGTACCAACTGTTTCAATCGCCGGAAATGACACCCTGACTTGTACATTGACCGCTGTTACCAGAACTGCCTCAGGTGGTGTTTCTTATGCTTGGTCTAGTGGACTTGGAAATAATGCCACCGCAAATATTTCAGTTCCAGGAACATATATTGTGTCCGTTACTGCTGCCAATGGATGTATTACCAATGACACCACAGTTGTGATTCAAAATATCACTTCTCCAACGGTTTCGATTACTGGAACAGATACCTTGACTTGTGCTTTGACAATAGTCTCCAGAACTGCCTCAGGTGGAATTTCTTACGCTTGGTCTAACGGACTTGGAAATAATGCAACGGCAAACATCTCCGCCCCAGGAACATATTTCGTGGCAGTAACTGCTGCCAATGGTTGTGTGACGAATGACACCACGGTTGTAATTCAAAATAACACTACTCCAACGGTTTCGATTGCTGGAAATGATACCTTGACTTGTGCTTTGACAATAGTCTCCAGAACTGCCTCAGGTGGTGTTTCTTATGCTTGGTCTAACGGTCTTGGAAATAATACCACCGCAAACATCTCAGCTCCAGGAACTTATATCGTGGCCGTTACTGCTGCGAACGGTTGTGTCACGAATGACACCACGATTGTTATTCAAAATATCACTGCTCCAACGGTTTCAATCGCCGGAACAGATACTTTGACTTGTGCCTTAACATCTGTTACCAGAACTGCCTCAGGCGGTGTTTCTTATGCTTGGTCTAATGGACTTGGAAATAATGCCACAGCAAATATTTCAGCTCAAGGAACTTATACAGTAACTGTAACTGCCCTAAATGGCTGTACAGCAACTGCTACGACAGTTGTAAATCAAGATATTACTGTACCAACTGTTGCAATCGCCGGAAATGACACCCTGACTTGTGCGTTGACCACAGTCACCAGAACTGCCTCAAGCGGTGTTTCTTATGTTTGGTCTAATGGACTTGGAAATAATGCCACCGCAAACATCTCAGCTCCAGGAACATATATCGTGGCCGTTACTGCTGCCAATGGTTGTGTTACGAACGACACCACAATTGTAAGTCAAAATATCACTGCTCCAACGGTTTCGATTGCCGGAACAGACACCTTGACTTGTGCCTTGACCACCGTTACACGAACTGCCTCAGGCGGAGTTTCTTATGCTTGGTCTAATGGTCTTGGAAATATTGCCTCTGCAAATATTTCAACACCTGGAACTTATTTCGTGGCCGTTACTGCTGCCAATGGTTGTGTAACGAATGACACCACAGTTGTAAGTCAAAATATCACCGCTCCAACCGTTTCGATTGCTGGAAATGACACCCTGACTTGTGCATTGACAACCGTCACCAGAACTGCCTCAGGTGGAGTTTCTTATGCTTGGTCTAATGGTATTGGAAACAGTGCTACAGCCAACATCTCAGCTCCCGGAACTTATTTCGTGGCTGTTACTGCTGCCAATGGTTGTGTTACGAACGACACCACAGTTGTAAGTCAAAATATCACTGCTCCTACTGTTTCTATTGCCGGAAATGATACCCTGACTTGTGCCTTGACGGCGGTTACCAGAACTGCCTCAGGTGGAGTTTCTTATGCTTGGTCTAATGGACTTGGAAACAATGGCACTGCGAATATTTCAACTCCTGGTACTTATACAGTGACTGTAACTACTCTAAATGGTTGTACGGCAACTGCTACAACGGTTGTGAATCAAGACATTACCTTTCCAACTGTTTCTATTGCAGGAATAGATACTTTGACTTGTGCCTTAACATCTGTCACCAGAACTGCGTCAGGTGGAGTTTCTTATGCTTGGTCTAACGGTCTTGGAAATAATGCCACAGCCAACATCTCAGCTCCAGGTACTTATATCGTCGCCGTAACTGCTGCCAATGGTTGTGTTGCAAATGACACCACAGTTGTGATTCAAAATATCACCGCTCCAACCGTTTCGATTGCCGGAACAGACACCTTGACTTGTGCCTTGACCACCGTTACACGAACTGCCTCAGGTGGTGTTTCTTATGCTTGGTCAAGTGGACTTGGAAATAATGCTACAGCAAATATTTCAGCTCCAGGAACGTATTTCGTGGCCGTTACTGCTGCCAACGGTTGTGCTACGAATGACACCACAGTTGTAAGTCAGGATGGGTCTCTGCCAACTATTGCAATTTCCGGAATTGATACGCTCACTTGTTCTGTTACATCTGTTTCTTTGACGGCCTCTGGCGGAGTTTCTTACGTTTGGTCTAACAGCTTAGGAACTAACCCTAACGTAACTATTTCTAATCCAGGAACATACACAGTGGCTGTAACTGGAGCTAATGGTTGCACATCGAGCCAATCCTTCGAAATAGTTCAGAACATTGGTCTTCCAGTAGTAAACATAAGTGGCAATGACACCATAAGCATCCTGAAAAACAGTGTTTTGAGAATAGCCCATGGAGGCACTTCCTTTGCTTGGTCGAACTCCTTAGGAACAAACGACTCCGTAAGTATTTCTTCACCAGGTATTTATACGGTTACCGCCACAGGTGTAAATGGCTGTACAGCCACTGCAACTACAGAGGTCATAGAAGTCAGATTTGGATCAATTAATGGCATAGCGTGGGTTGACAACGACTATGATGGTGTTCAGGAAATTACGGAAACTCATTCTGCTAACGAAACCGTTTACCTCTATACTGGCACAGGAAATATAATGATGGACAGCACTGTTACAGATATCAATGGTGCCTACCGTTTCGACTCCTTAATTACAGGGACTTATTTGGTACGCTTTAAGATTCCAAACTCGGCCATGGTAACGCCATCAAACATGGCCATAGACACGCTAGATAGTGATTTTAGTTTATCGGCATGGTCAGAAACCATCAGCATTGATGTTTCCAAGTCCATTTCGGATACGCTTCGCACAAGAGAACATTATGACATCGGTTTTGCCAACTTTGGTTCTATTTCAGGAAAAGTCTTTGATGATAAAGATTTTAACAATATTCAGTCTAGTGGAGATTTGAGCTTAGCCAATATTAGAATTTACCTGCTAGATAATGCCAATGTTAGAATAGATTCGACTATCTCTGATGCTTTGGGAGTTTACAGCTTTGACAGTATCATAGGTGGAAACTACAAAATACAGTTTGTAAAACCCATCGGAACTAATGCCAGCTTAAAAGATATTGGCTCTGATGATAGCAAAGATTCTGATGCCGACAACATTTCAGGGATGACAGACTCCATTTTCATAAACAGCTCATTACCAATAAACAACTCAGGTAGAGATTTCTCAAATATCGATGCTGGATTTGTAAATTATGATTCAAAAATTAACCTAATCAAAGACGGTGCATTGGTTGGCAAAGGACTTGTGGGAGATTTCATCACTTATGGTTTTACCGTAAAAAATACCGGAAATACCACCCTAAAAAATGTTTTCATTATTGATTCACTTATTTCTTCGAATCCGATAGCAGTTTCTCCAGATTCACTAATTCCAGGCCAAACCGGCTTTGCGGTGGCACAGTATATCTTGACCGCAAACGACGTTATGAATGGAAAGGTAATGAACTCTGCTACAGTTTACGGTACGGACCCGCTGGATAGTGTAGTTACGGATATTTCAGACAATGTTAATCCTTTCCAAACAGGACCAAGTGATTCTACGGAAGTGATCCTTGCAAAAGTTGATTTAAGTTTAAGAGTCAATGCAACAAGCCTTTGCTCAGCTGAAATAAATGACATCATTACTTATCAGGTAATTGTGGGACGAAATGACACGCTCAATGTAACAGACATTATTTCCGTGAAAGATAGTCTAGGAGTTCATTTACAGTTCGTTTCGGCAAACGCTACCTCAGGAACCTATAACCCAAGTACACACATTTGGTCAAATGTTGCCTTGAATAACTCAGGCTTCGATACCCTCACTATTCAAGCGAGAGTAATGACCAACATGGGCGGACAAATGCCTCTGACTGCATGGGTATTAACTGGTACTTACGGCGATATAGATTCTACGCCGGGTAATAAAATTACGACTGAAGACGACTATGGAAGTACGTTTGTCTCGGTGCCAATTAAGATATGTCCAGCCAAAAACGAAAGCGTTACTTTAACCGCACCAGCTGGTTTTGGAACTTATCAATGGCAACTAAATGGGGTGGACATTGTAGGTGCCACGAGTTCAACCTACACGGCCACAAGAGGGGGAAATTACACCGTAATAGTTAATGGAAACACCTGTTCTACAGGCAATTGCTGCCCAATAATTGTCCAAGAAAATTGTGATTGTAAGGCCGAAATATGTCTACCATTCACCATAACAAAAACCAAGTAAACAATAACCCAATAAACACAGTACGTCCCTATTTCAGGGGCGTTTTTTTTTGTTTATAATCAGCAGTAAGTTTCTATTTTTAATTGAAAATCCTGAAGAACTTACTTAATTTTCAAATACTCCTTAAAATAAAGTGTTGGGTAAATAAAAAAGAGAATTAAACCAGAATGCAGATATATTGAAAGTGTATTAACCAACAATTCTATTTTGCCTGAAAGCTCAATTTTGGGCACCAAATAAAGAGAAACTACTGGCAACAAAATTATCAGAATACTCAATAAAACTTTGTGAAATACATTGCTTTTGACGCTCAGCAAAATTCCCATTGCAGAAAAAACCGGTAGCAAAACTTGAGCAATGAGTAGACCTGTTTTTAAGTCCTTTTCGGTGGTGGGTATGTTTACGATGTTTTTAAAATAACACACTCCGGCATACGCCAGCAACACAAAAGCCACCAGGCCTACCAAAATCTTTTTTGAAAATCCAAAATTAATGGCTTTTTTGGAAACACTAAAAGGAACTAAAATTGTCACCAAAAGTGCTATGAAATCTAAAAATGGAATAAAAAAGAAAAAAAACAACCAATTTGAGTGCCCCGATTTTTGGTAAAAATACAGCGTGATGTATTTCCTAAAATAAATACTGCTGATGCACAAAAAACCAAAGAAACCCAGACCATTCAGTGCTAAGCCTATTTTGTTGGTAAATAGCGGAACGGCATTGTTGCCTACCATTGCTATCAAAAGTGAGCCTACCATCCAATATATCAGCGTTTTGAAAACAACCACCACTATTAAAAGGAATCCTTTCTTTATTGGCAATTCCACATAAAACCTCCACGATTTATATGCAAAAAACTGGTGATTTATTTCATAAAAAAGAATGACAATGGCAGTCCAAAAACAAGTTTTTATGACAGCCAATCCAAAATCTAGGAAAACTCCATTTCCTAAACTTTGCTCTAACCATCCGTTGCCAAAAAACAACCTCAAAAAAGATAAATTTCCAGTAAATCCATTGGCAATCTCCAGGTTAATGTTGGGAATAATACCCATCATAATGGGCAAAAAGATAAGCTTTGGAGATTGTTTTAGAATTATAAAAACAAAGAAAGGTATAAAATACAATGCAGATGAAACCAATAGGTTGTCGTAGTCAAGACGAATAAGTGGAGTATGAAGGTAAAAAGGAATGGAAGTGAAAATTATGGTAAGGATAGCCAAAAGGGTCGTTTTAATTCTACTTCCAAGCACATCTTTAAAAATAAACCAAAAAACCAACCAGTCGAAAACATTAAAAACAGTATAAAAAACAGCACTTTGGGTAGTTGTCCATAAACCAACTTGCTCTGATTTTAACAAAAAGTCAAATAGGATATTTTTCAGAAAAATAACCAGAATCAATATCAAAAAAGTCTTTAGCCGTAAAAACTTATTTCCTAAACTCATAAATTCAGATGTAAAAAAAGCAAATATACTAGCTTATTTTCAAATACGTTTCAAGCACAATTTTTTCAAAATCCTTGACTTTCCTTTTGCTTTCTAATTGATCCAAAAGAATTTTGGCTGCCCTGGCACCCATCTCATAGGCGGGCTGAACCACGGTAGAAAGTTTCGGAGAAAACAAATGAGACACATTGAGATTTGTAAAGCCAAAAAACGGAGTGTCTGCCGGCATCTCGTCTTTTCTGCTTTGAAAAGCCTCATAGCAATGCAAAGCTAGCCTATCGCTACAGGTAAAAAAGGCGTCAGGTTTCTGAGTATTTATAAAATCATTGATGGTCGCTTTGGCCTCCTCAGGATCAAAACCACAATACTTAATCAGCTCATTATCAACAACTATACCATGTTTCTCTAAGGCTTTTTTATATCCTTCGAGTCGTTCTTTGGTAATAGAGAGTGTAAGTGGGCTGGTGATATGAGCAATTCGTTTTTTTCCTTGTTGTATCAAATATTCGGTAGCCGCAAATGCCCCCGAAAAGTTGTCTGCCACCACTTTATGAAAACCGCTACTCTCAGGTACTCTATCAAAAAACACAACAGCAAAGTTGCTTTCGCTGTACTCCAGAATATGTTTAATATCTTTTGTTTTACCCGAAAGCGAAATCAAAATCCCGTCTACTCTTCTTTCAAACAAATGCCGGAGATTCTCCTTCTCTCGCTCCAAAGACTCATGACTCTGACAAATAACCACATGATAACCACGACTGTAGGCTTCATCTTCGATGCCGTTTATGGCTTGCGAGAAAAAATTATTCGCAATTTCGGGGACAATTACACCGATGGCTCTGCTCTTGTTGTCCTTTAAACTTAATGCTATCGGATTAGGCCTGTAGTTAACCTTTTTGGCATATTCCGCCACCAACTTCTTGGTTTTTTCATTGATTTCGTAACTATCCCTCAATGCTCTCGACACGGTTGATGTGGAGAGATTTAAAGCTTTTGCTATGTCTTTGAGGGTTATTACTTCCAACTTTAGAATAATTTGAATCGAAAATTACCAAAAAAACATCCACTTTCAAAATATGAACCAATAGTTGATCGACCTTAAAATGTCGATTAAACCTATAAAAAATTAAGCACCCCTTGCGTCTTAGCGACATCGCGGTAATATAAAAATCCTGAAAACGATTGCATAAATTAATGGAAACCAATGTTTGTATTCGAGGATAATCCTTGGTAATCTTACAAAATATTTAGAAAAAAGATGATTAAAATAAGTTTAGAGGGCAAGACTGCCTTGGTAACGGGTTGCAACAAAGGTATTGGCAAAGCCATGGCCGAAGGATTGGCCGAAGCGGGTGCAGATATCATCGGAGTTTCTGCTACGATGCCTTCTAAAGGAAGTGAAATTCAGAATTCAGTAGAGAAACTTGGTCAGAAATTTTATCCATATCAAGCAGATTTTTCTGACCGTAAATCAATATACGCATTTCTCGAAAAAGCAAAAGACGAACATCCTAAAATCGACATTTTGGTGAACAATGCTGGCACTATAATGCGTAACCCTGCAGCCGAACATTCTGATGAATATTGGGACCGAGTAATAGCCATAAACCTTGATGCTCAGTTTATTATAACAAGGGAAATAGGTAAAGAAATGATTAAAAATGGTTCCGGAAAAATCATTTTCACAGCATCTTTACTCACTTTTCAAGGAGGAATAAATGTGCCAGGCTATGCGGCCAGCAAGGGAGCCATCGGTAGTTTGGTAAAATCATTTGCCAACGAATGGGCCTCAAAAGGTATAAACGTGAACGGCATAGCACCTGGATACATAGCCACGGATAACACCGAAGCACTCAGAGCTGACCCCGAACGGAGTGCATCTATTCTTGGTCGCATACCATCAGGCCGATGGGGCGAACCCGAAGATTTTAAAGGCCCAACTGTTTTCTTAGCCTCTGAAATGTCAAATTACGTGCAAGGCACTATTTTGACAGTCGATGGTGGTTGGATGGGAAGATGAGTTGTCTTCGGCACATCCTTTTGACTTCGACTCCGCTCAGACAACGGATGGATAGATGCTGAACGAATAGGAACGGTCACAGAGCACAATGAATTCAGATGAAAATCTGAATGAAATTGCGACCAAAGGTCTCGAAGTGACACATTCTTTTGTCTTCGGCTCCGCCCAGACAACGGATGGATAGATGCTGAACGAATAGGAACGGTCACTGAGCACAATGAATTCAGATGAAAATCTGAATGAAATTGCGACCAAAGGTCTCGAAGAGACACATTAACAAATTAGCTAATTAACACTTTAAAAATTAACACATTAAATATATGATTTCAAGATACGAAAGTAGCCCACGTGAAGTGGAAAGAATGAATACCGCTGAGTTAAGAGAAAATTTCTTGGTGGAAAGTTTGTTCTCAGACGATGAAATAAAACTCACTTATACGCATTATGACAGATTGGTACTGGGTGGAGCTAAACCAGTTACAAAAGCTATTACTTTGGATACTTACGATGCTCTGAAAAGCAGTTATTTCTTGGAAAGAAGAGAAATTGGTATTATCAATGTTGCTGGACCTGGTACAGTTGAAGCTGATGGTGAAGTTTTCGAAGCAGATAAATTAAGCTGCGTTTATTTGGGAAAAGGCACACAGAAAGTTAGTTTTTCTTCAAAGGATGCTTCCAATCCTGCATGCTTTTTCCTTCTGTCAGCTCCTGCTCATCAGACATTTGCAAATAAGAAATTCTCGAAAGAAGAGGCTTCGCCAGTAACTTTGGGTTCACCCGAAACTTCAAACAATCGCACCATCTACAAATACATACACAATGACGGCATCATGAGTTGTCAATTGGTAATGGGTTTGACAGTTTTAGCAACCGGAAGTATTTGGAACACCATGCCTCCTCATGTGCACGACCGTCGTAGCGAGGTTTATTGCTATTTTGATGTACCTGAAAATCAAGGCATCATGCACTTTATGGGCAAGCCAGACCAAACCAGACACATGTGGGTGCAGAATCACCAAGCCATCATTTCTCCACCTTGGAGTATACATTCCGGTGCAGGATCGGCCAACTACTCCTTCATTTGGGGAATGGCAGGCGAAAACAAAGACTTTACCGATATGGATTTCTTAAACTTGAACGAACTGAGATAATTACAACAAAATCAATATTTTAATCCCGTAATTCCCCTCTCCTGTGGAGAGGGGGCGGGGAGTGAGGTGCATTATGAAAAAATACCTTTTTGTACTTAGCATTTTGTTTTTCGGCTTCAATTTCCCTTCTGAAAAAATCAGAATCTTTATGATTGGCGACTCCACCATGGCGAATAAAAAGCCTTATGATGCACCCGAAACAGGCTGGGGGCAAGTTTTCCATGAGTTTTTTACCGATGCAGTTCTAATTCAAAATCATGCACTGAATGGCAGAAGCACCAAAAGTTTCAGAAATGAAGGACATTGGGCCAAGGTGCATGAACAATTACAAAAAGGCGATTATGTTTTCATACAATTTGGGCATAATGACCAAAAAAGCAATGATTCTACCAGATACTCCGACCCACAAGTGGCCTACAGAGCCAATCTTCAACGCTACATAGACGAAGTAAAGGCAAAAGGGGCTATTCCTGTTCTTCTTACACCTATGTCAAGAAGGAAATTTAACGATGACCATAAATTTGTAGACCAACATGGAGAATATCCACAAGTGGTAAAAGAAGTAGCCAAAAAAAACCAAGTAGACCTAATAGATATGCACGCTTTAAGTCAGAAACTTATCGAAAATCTTGGTGAAGAGGCATCTAAAGATGTATTTATGCACTACGCGGGCGGCATTTACGATAAGTTTCCGAATGGAATTGTTGATAACACGCATTTGTCAAACTACGGAGCCAAATTGATGTCCTCAATGGTAGCCGAGAATCTTATGGCACAATCTCTACCACTCAGAAACTGGCTAAAAAAATCGGTTTATCCCAACACTTTGGAGTATCAATTGCCCAAAATAAATACCCCAGCCTTCAAAAAAGATACGTTTGAAATAACAAGATATGGAGCCAAAGGCGATGGCCTTTTTCTAAATACCAAAGCCATTCAACAAGCCATTGATATCGCCACAGAAAAAGGCGGCGGTACAGTTTTGATTCCTTCAGGTTTATGGATTACAGGACCGGTTGTTCTAAAAAACAACATCAATCTACATCTGGCTAAAGGGGCGGTTCTGCAGTTCAGCGATAACCGCAATGACTATCCAATTGTAGAAACCACTTGGGAAGGCAACACCGCCTATCGTTGTCAGGCACCTATTTGGGGTGTAAACCTCACCAACGTGGCCCTTACTGGCCAGGGCACTATGGACGGAGCGGGACAAGTATGGAAACAAGTAAAAAAATCTAAACTTACAGATACCCAATGGAAAAACCTCGTAGCTTCCGGCGGAGTTTTGAACGACAAAAAAGATACTTGGTATCCTTCAGAAACCTCAAAATATGGCAACGAAAACATGGCTTGGACAAACAAAAAAACTGAAGGAAAAACGCTGGAAGATTATCAAAAAATCAGAGATTTTCTTAGACCAAATTTCATTAGTTTGTCGGTTTGTAGAAATGTACTTATCGAAGGAATTACTTTCCTAAATTCTCCTGCATGGACATTACATCCGCTTCTTTGTGAGCATATTACGATTAGAAATGTAAATGTAAAAAATCCTTGGTTTGGCCAAAACAACGATGCACTAGACTTGGAATCTTGTTCAAATGGTATAGTAGAAAACTCTACTTTTGACACCGGTGACGACGCAATTTGTATAAAATCTGGAAGAGATGAAGAAGGTCGTAAACGTGGCAAACCAACCCAAAATATCATTGTCAGAAACAACACAGTTTTTCATGCACACGGTGGTTTTGTGATTGGCAGCGAAATGTCTGGCGGTGTAAAAAACCTGTATGTAAACAATAACAACTTCCTCGGAACCGACATCGGTCTGCGTTTTAAAACGGCTCGTGGTCGCGGCGGTGTGGTGGAGAATATCTACATTTCTGACATCAATATGAACAATATTCCTGGCGAAGCCATATTGTTTGACATGTATTACATGGCCAAAGACACCGTACCGCTGGATGGAGACGACACTACTTTACCCGAAATCAAAGCTGAAAAACTCGACGAAAGCACACCATCTTTCAAATCATTTTTTATAGAAAACGTAAACTGCAAAGGTGCCGAAACAGCCATTATGCTAAGAGGCTTGCCCGAAATGAACATCAAAGATATCAATATCAAAAACTCAAACTTCACCTCAAACAAAGGGCTAATTTGTATCGAAGCCGAGAATATCAGTTTTGAGAATGTAGGTATTTTTTCAAAAAACACGACAGTTGGACAAATTCAAAACAGCAAAAATATCAGTTTTAACCACATAAACTTCTCACCTAAATCAGAAACATTGCTCGAGATTTCAGGCGAAAGAAACCGAAACATAACGTTGGTTAACACCCAAAAATCAAACTTGAAAGAAGTGGCTACTTTTAAGGCAAAGGCAGATAAGAAGGTTTTTAGGATGAAATGAGGGTGCTTATTAGATTTATATAACACCTAGTTTCTAGATGTCGGCTCTATGTTATTAATGTAAAATCTATTTTTTTGCCACGAATTCACGAATAAAGCACGAATTAGGTATAGTTCAGATTTGGTTTGTGAAAATTCGTGAATTCTTGGCATTTTTATCGATATCAACAAAATCTTCATACTCTTTTCTACCATCATATAATTATAGTGAAGATTCTTATTAGATTTATCGAACACCCAGTTCCTAAATTGAGACTCTGTGTTTTTAATGTAAAATCTACTTTATTGCCACGAATTCACGAATAAAGCACGAATTAGGTATAGTTCAGATTTGGTTTGTGAAAATTCGTGAATTCTTGGCATTTTTATCGATATCAACAAAATCTTCATACTCTTTTCTACCATCATATAATTATAGTGAAGATTCTTATTAGATTTATCGAACACCCAGTTCCTAAATTGAGACTCTGTGTTTTTAATGTAAAATCTACTTTATTGCCACGAATTCACGAATAAAGCACGAATTAGGTATAGTTCAGATTTGGTTTGTGAAAATTCGTGAATTCTTGGCATTTTTATCGATATCAACAAAATCTTCATACTCTTTTCTACCATCATATAATTATAGTGAAGATTCTTATTAGATTTATCGAACACCCAGTTCCTAAATTGAGACTCTGTGTTTTTAATGTAAAATCTACTTTATTGCCACGAATTCACGAATAAAGCACGAATTAGGTATAGTTCAGATTTGGTTTGTGAAAATTCGTGAATTCTTGGCATTTTTATCGATATCAACAAAATCTTCATACTCTTTTCTACCAT